>JBDKHF010000017.1:0-17652 GCA_039797825.1 Pseudomonadota bacterium
CACCAGCTTGCCGACGCCAGGAGCCGGCAACAGCGCGCCGTCATCGCCTTGGGCGAGGTATTCATTGCCGAGGTGTTTGGCGAACAATTCTTCGATCAACTGCGCCATCGCCCGACCACCGGCACCGTGGGCCATATCGACCAAGCCGTGTTTGAGGTCGAGGGGACGAATGTAAGTTTTGCGGGGAGGGGTCATGGGTGGGGTTCGACTAATTGGGCGGGGGTTCCGCCTGGCGGGCGTCTCACTTTCTTTTGCTTCGCCAAAAGAAAGTGAGCAAAGAAAAGGCGACCCCTGGGTCGGCGCCGGCTGCGCCGGTTCCTTGCGCTACTCGAAACGCCGGGCGGTTTGCCAGAACTCGCCTGCGGCTCAAACATGGCAAACCGAAGGCCCCCGGCATTCCTGCGTTGCTCAGCACCTCTCAAGGGGCCCAAAGGCGCCCGTGGCCAACTTGGGGAAGGATTTTTGGCTTTTTTGGCGGTTGACCGCAACATTCCGCTTCGCGGACGCGGCTTCGGCGCGCGACGTTTTTCGGGCCCCGTGTGGAGCGCCGAGCAACGGAGAAAGCGGCGGAAAAAGGGCGAGGACTGTCTGAGGGCGCAGCCCGAGTTCCGCAGCCCCCGCCGATTTCGAGTAGCGCAGGGGAGTTGGCGTAGCCAACCGCGTAGCCCGGGGTCGCCTTTTCTTTGGCTACTTTCTTTTGGCGAAGCAAAAGAAAGTACGCTCGCCCGCAAGGCGAAACCTCAAGCCAATTCAAAGAACCCTTATCCTTTACAGCCCCCGATACAGCGCCAACAAGCGCTCGGCCATCGCCGGCAGGGTCAGTGCTTCAACGCTTGCGCGGGCGGCGTTGCGCGCGCCAGCGTTGCCGGCCAGTGCGGAAAGATCATCCAGGCGTCGGGTCAGATCAGTCTCATCAACGGCATCGACAACCCAGCCATTGACGCCGCTCGCCACCCATTCCTGCGCGCCGCAGGTGGTCGAGGTGAGCAGCGGCAGGCCGCAGGCGAGGGCTTCCAGCGCCGCGTTCGGGCAGGGGTCGTAAAGTGTCGGCAGGACAAAGCCATCCGCCGCGCCGTACCAGGGGCGTACATCCTTGAGCGGGCCGGTGAAAAGGACGCGCTTGTCCAGCCCCAGTTTGCTGGCCAGTGCTTGCATGGCTTTCAGCTTGCGATCGGCGCCGACGATGACGATTTGCGTTGCGCAACTTTGCATTTGCGCTGCGGTGCGGAGTAATTGCGGCACGCCCTTACGCTCGAAACCGCTGCCGACGAAGAGCAAAACCGGCACATCTGCTCGAATGCCGGCCTCGGCTCGCGTGCGCTCACGGCATTCATCAGCCAGCGCCGGGTGAAATACCGTTGTATCGACGCCGTTGTAAATCACCGGCAACTTGCTGCGGTCAACGCCGTAAAAGTGCGAAATTTCTTCCGCCACCATTTGTGAATTACAGATCACCGCGCGCAACGCCGGGTCTGCGAACATTTCGCGTTCCGCCGCCAGAACGTAGCGGTGATACGGCGCGCATTGCTGGATTAGGCGTTGCAACGGCCCCAACACGCGCGCCCGATGCGCCAGCCAGGCGGCATGGACGCCGTCGCCGGCACGGAAAATCATGCAGCCGGGGATGCGCTCGTGCGATTGGGTGATGTCGAAACCGCCTTTGGCCATTTCGATTTTGGCGGCTTCGGCAAAACTCCGGTCACGCGCTGCCCGACCGCCAAACAGTCGGGAGTAGGGCGGGTCGCAGGTAATTTGCTTGAAACCCTGACGCGGTGCGCCATCCCAGTTGCGCGTAATCAAACTGACTTCAGCGCCTTCGCTGGCCAGTGCGCCAAGCGCCCGCTCAACAAAACGCTCGGCACCGCCGAACGGGTTGTAACGCTGGCGAACGATGGCAATTTTCACCGGGCGAGCAGTTCGTGTGCCGCCGCGAGGACTTCTTCAACCGTCAGCGAAGTCAGGCAATCGCTCACCTTGCTGCCGCCGCAACCATCGGCGCCGCATGGGCGGCAGGGGTGTTGGGTGCTGGCGATGACGCGGAAAGGTACGCCCCACGGCCCCCATTGCTTATCGCCGGAGGGGCCGAACAGCGCGACGGTTGGGGTGCCAACGGCTGCTGCAATATGCATTGGTGCTGAGTCGACACCAATGAACAGTTTTGAAGCTTGGGTCAGGGCGGCCAGTTCTTTCAGCGACAACAGGCCGGAAAGGCTGAAGGCCGGGGTTTTCAGGCGTGCTTGAATGGCATCGAGCATGGCTGTTTCATCCTTGCTCGGTGCGGCAGTCAGTACCACGGCATGGCCATCAGCCTGCAGACGCTCAACCAGTGCCGCCATGCGCGCTACCGGCCAGCACTTGAAGAACCAGCGCGAGGCTGGGTGAATGTGGATGAAATCGCCACCCGCCAAGCCAAAGCCGGCCAGATGCCGGGCTACCGATGCCTCGGCGGCAGGCCCCGGCACCAGTTTCAGGCGTCGCTCATCCGGCCCCGGCTGAATGCCGATCCGGCGTAGCGCATCAAGATTGGTTTCCGCCATGTGGCGCAGTGGATTGTGCAGGGATTGCAGGTGCGTAAAACTTTGTTTCCAGCGCTGGCTGCGCCCCTTGACCGCCGGCCCGACCGACCAGCGCGGCTTGAGCAAGCGGCAAAGCCAGGCCCCGCGCCAGTGTTCGGTGAGGTGAATCACCAGATCGTAGGCACGTGATTTAAGCGTGTTGTAGAGCGCCAGTTCGGCCTTGATCTGGCCAATGGCGCCGAGTTGTTTCCATTTGCGGTCGATGCAATGCACCTGTGCAATCGCCGGATGCTGGGTCAGCATTTCTGCCGTATCGGCATAAACCAGCGCATCGATTTCGACCTGCGGCGCATGCGCCTTGAGCACCGAAAAAACCGGCGAGCTGACCAGCACATCGCCGTGATGGCGCAGTTTGATGACCAAAACACGCTTGATTTCGCCAAGCGGCACGGCATCGCGTAGAGGATTGAAGGTTTCCATACTGTGATTTTAGCGGGGGACTTCGACCCGCGTGCAGGAAGCGTAAGGGAAAACCAGTTCAGTCCAGCGCTCCGGCGGCAAAGCTTGCCAGTGGGCGAGCAGGGTACGAATGATGCCGGCGTGGGTGACGATCACCGCTTCTGGCACGTTCAGCGAGGCAACAAAATCAAGTGCCCGGTGCTGCAAGGTGCGGGCGGATTCGCCGCCCGGTGGTTCGTAGCCAGCGACATCCGCTGCCCAGGCATCGAGTTGCGCGCGCGGAATGGCGTCCCATGGCTGACCTTCCCAGGCGCCAAAATTCATTTCAGCCAGTCGTTCGTCAAATAAGGGTTGGGCATGCAGGCATTCCGCCAGTTCGCGGCAACGCCGCAAAGGGCTGCTCCACAAAGGCAGGTGGCTGGGGTATTCAATACGTAATTTATCCGCCACGGCGGCGGGATTTTCCGCTGATAAATCGAGTCGACCGTAACAAATGTCCGGTGCGATGCACGGTTTTGGGTGGCGTATCAGGTGGAGGATCATGGCGCCTCAATTCCGCCACGAATTGACTTCAGTTGCAGGCAAATTGCCGCTTACTTGCGCGTGCGCCGCTCAAGCTTGTCCATCTCTTCCTTGAGCTTGCGAATTTCTTCGTGAATCTTTTGTTGTTCGGACATGGGAAGAAACCCGGTGTTCATCAGCTTGTCTTCCAGCTTTTGAATATTTTTGACCAAGGCTTTAATGCGTTCGAATGGTGTAGTGAACATCTTTTTCTGACGATTTGAACAGGTTGAAGATTCTAGGGCAATTTGCGGAAAAATTGCGGATTAGCGCCAGAAAGGGTGCAATCGAAAGCGTGGGGGAGATGGGATAATCGCGCCCTTCCCACTTTTGGATCAGCCCATGTCCTGCTTGGCCCTGATGGTTCAAGGCACCACCTCCGATGCCGGCAAAACGACGCTGGTTGCGGCGCTGTGCCGCATTCTCAAACGCCGTGGCGTGCGCGTGGCGCCGTTCAAGCCGCAAAACATGGCGCTGAATTCGGCGGTGACGGTCGACGGCGGCGAAATTGGCCGGGCGCAAGCCTTGCAGGCACTGGCCGCCGGGCTGGCGGTGCACACCGATTTCAACCCGGTATTGCTCAAGCCAACCACCGACAAGAAGGCGCAAGTCGTCATTCACGGCAAAGTGGCTTTTGATCTGGATGCCAAGGCTTATCACGACTACAAACCACGGGCGATGGGTGCCGTGCTCGAATCCTGGGCGCGCTTGACTGCTGCTTACGAGTGCGTGGTGGTTGAAGGTGCCGGCTCGCCGGCTGAAATCAATCTGCGCGACCGCGACATCGCCAACATGGGCTTTGCCGAAGAAGTTGATTGCCCGGTGATCCTGATTGCCGATATCGACCGCGGTGGTGTTTTCGCCCATCTGGTCGGTACCCTCGATTTACTCTCGCCCTCGGAACAAAACCGGGTCAAAGGTTTCGTCATCAATCGTTTTCGCGGTGACATCAGCCTGCTCGAATCCGGCCTGACCTGGCTCGAAGAACGCACCGGCAAGCCGGTCCTTGGCGTTTTGCCCTATTTGCAAGGCCTGATGCTTGATGCCGAGGACGCCATCGCAACGGTTGCGGTCGACAGCCAAATAGCGCCAAAAATCAAGGTGATCGCGCCGGCCTATCCGCGCGTGTCCAACCACAATGACCTTGATCCGCTGCGCCTGCATCCGGAAGTTGATTTCCGCTGGATCGGCCCTGGCGAAACGCCGCCGCCGGCCGATCTGATCGTGCTGCCCGGCTCCAAAGCCGTGCGTGCCGACCTCGACTGGTTGCGCGAACGCGGCTGGGCTACAGCAATCCAAAAGCACCTGCGTTACGGCGGCAAGGTCATCGGCCTGTGCGGCGGCTATCAGATGCTCGGCCAGCGCATCGACGACCCGCTCGGCCTTGAAGGCGCCGCCGGCACGACCCCCGGCCTCGGCGTACTGGAATGTGTGACGACGCTGGCAAGTGAAAAACAGCTACGCAATGTCAGCGGCAATCTCGCCTTGCCAGGCGCCCCGGCGATGAACGGCTACGAAATTCACCTTGGACAGACGAGCGGTGCCGGGCTGGCGCGGGCTGCCGTGCAACTGGCGGATGGGCGCAGCGATGGCGCCATTTCCGCCGACAATCAAATTTTTGCCACCTATTGCCACGGGGTTTTTGACCATCCTGAAGCGTTGACCGCGCTACTGGCCTGGGCTGGGATGGAGGAAAGCGAAGCGGTCGATTTCGCGGCCCGCCGCGAGGCGGATCTTGAGCGCCTGGCCGATTCAGTCGAAGCGGCGCTCGACTGGAAAAAAATGGCCGGTTTGCTGCCGGGTATTTAAGGTGAAACAAATGGGCGGGTTGGGCCTGGATCTGGCGTAGGTCGGGCTTCAGCCCGACAATCCCAAGGTTTTACTGACAATGTCGGGTTAAAACCCGACCTACGCTGCGGTTTTGTTTTAATCAGCGCCGCCTTAGAAATCAATCGCCACCTGGTGCGCCGCCGCCTCTTGCTGAATGCGCCTGAGCGCCACTGCCTTCTGGATGCTGCGGAAATCCTGTTCGCGGCCATGCAATGCATATTGCGTCCGGATGTTGCTGAAAACCTTTTTCGCATCCGGGCTGCTCATCAAAAAATCGGCATGCAAGTCGGCCAGTTGGTGATCCTTGACCGACAAGGCGGCCCGCACAATATCCATTTGCGCCGTCGGGTTCAGCTGGCTGGACAGCAGCGCCGGGCGCAGGCCACTGAATTTGCTGATTCCGCGTTCGGGTGAAGCCAGCGCCAACAAAGCTGCATAGCTCGCCTGTTCAGGCAAATTCAGCGCACGGATCTCGCCATCGCGCAGGGTGACCAACACTCTTTCGGCAGAAATATGGTCGCCACTGTTGATGTGGCTGCGCGCCAGTGCCAGCCGGTCTTCCGGCGCAATGGCACCGGGCATGGTGTCATTGGCAATCACATCGCTCAGCGCCGAACGTGCCGTCTCGGTGTCGCCGTTGAGCGTCGCGGCCTCGGCCAGCAGGCGTTTGCGCAGGTAATTACGTGGCGTCCGTTTGGCTACTTCATCGAGCACCCGTTGCGCTTCGGCGTGTTCGCCCTGGGCCATGCAAATCGTTGCCTTGAGATCAGCCGCGTCGAAAAAATGCGGCGTGCTGGCAACCACCCGCTCGATTTCCTGGCGCGCTTCAAGCAATTTGCTTTGCCGGTGCAAGCTGCGCGCCATGCCGGCTCGCGCCCAGGGAAATTCGTATTTTTCGAGAATGGTGCGATAGGTTGACTCGGCTGATTTCGGGTCACCAACCGCCAGCTGTGTTTCAGCCTGCTGACGCAGAATCTCGAAACGATAGGGGCGGCCGGCTTCGCTATCGTGTTGCGCCTGGAGAAAGTTGATCGCCGCAGCAAAATCCTTCTTGCGTTTTTCGCGGTAAAAACCGGCAAAGAAATTTTTCTTGGCGGTGATCCGATCCAGCCGCAGAACCAGCTTGTCCGGTGAAAACGGCTTGATGATGTAGTCGTCGGGCACCAGTTCGACGGCTGAAACCACCTGTTCATAAGACTGTTCACCGGTCACCATCATGAAAATGGTTTCGTCCGGCAACATGTTGAAGCGGCGCAATTCCTCCAGCAACTGCTGCCCGGAACGGCCTTCGCCCAGCATGTAATCACTGAGGATGATGTCCGGCACATTATTGCGAATCCGGTAAATCGCATCCTGATAGCTTGAGGCAAATTCAACAGAAAACGCACCCACCGTCAGCGCGATGCTGCGCAGGGCTTCGCGCGCCATCGGCTGATCGTCAATCACCAGAAAGCGCTTCTTGCTGTAATCACCCATCAGGGCAGTCTCAGCTCAAAACAAGCGCCACCCAGTGCCGACCCGTTGCTCAAGCGTAGCGACCCGCTGCGCCCATGCTGGACATGCAGCGCGGCCAGGCGCTCGGCAACCATCAGACCAGTGCCATAAGCCGGCGGCAGTGAAGGAAAACCGGGGCCGTCATCCTCGACCACCAGCGTCAGCCAGTCGTCTGCGCTCGCGACACTCAACTTGACGACACTTTGCGCATAACGACCGGCATTCTGGACCGCGTTGTTGAGCATGTCGGTGACCAGATCACGGTCGAGCGGCCAGGCATCAAAGACCTGACAATCAACTTCAAGTCGGATTTCGCGGCTCGCCAGATGCAGCTTTTGGGCGAGCATGACCTCATCGCAAAGGTCTTCAAGAATCACCGGAGTAATCGCCGGCAGCGCGCTGTGGCGCATGATTTGATAGGCGGCCAGGGTGCGCGTCAGCCGGTCTGAGGCAGCTTCGATCGCGTAACGCGCTTCACCGAGCGACAAACCATGCTGGGCTTCAGTTGCGGCGATCAATGATTCAGCGAGAAACAACTGGTTTTTCGCGTCATGTATCCCTGAAGCCAGGATATCCAGCAAATTATTCATTATTAAACTGCCGAACGGCACCTATCTTTTGGCTAGCTGTAAGGATACCCTGAGTTGTTAGCTGCCCACCGCTTTGAGCGTTAACGGCAGGCCGGCGGCAACCAGCGTGACCTGATCGCAAACCGCAGCCACACGCTGATTCAAGCGCCCCTGCTCGTCAGCGAACAGGCGCGACACGGGATGCATCGGTACAACGCCCCAGCCGACTTCGTTGGAAACCAGAATGATATGGCCAGGCAAAGCCGGCAGAATTTCAATCAGGGCATCGGTTTCTTGGCGAAACACCGGGCACTCGATAGCCAAGCCGGCTTCGGCCTGGGTCGCTGCTTGCCCGGCAAAAAGTAGGTTGGAGAGCCACAAAGTCAGGCAATCAACCAGAATGCAGGTATCGGGCGCTGCCAGTTCGCGCAGTTTGGCCGCCAGCTGCAGGTTTTCCTCGGCACAACCCCAGTCGACCGGGCGGCGTTGACGATGATGGGCAATCCGGCGCGCCATTTCGCCATCGCCAGCCTGCGCCGTTGCCAGGTAAATAACATGCAAACCCGAGGCAACAGCGCGCTGCTCGGCCAACATGCTTTTGCCCGAACGGGCACCACCAAAGATAAGTTCTTTCATGGCTGGCACTCTATGTGATTGCGCACTATTCCGGCAAGCCGGATAATTCGCCCCGATTCGAAATTACGGAACACGGTGTCAATCCGTGGCGGGCCCGCCGCTGTAATCGGGGACGGTAGGCGCAAGATGCCACTGGCAAAGGGGAAACCCGGCCGGGAAGGCGCGCCAAACCGGCTGATCCGAAAGCCAGAAGACGTGTCGAATCAGCGGACCAGGGAGCCTGTGGACAGGGTTTCGCGCTTGCCTTCTGACCAAGGCCGGCGCGAGGCCCTTTTGCTTTTTTGTACTGGAGAATCGGATGCATTCAAGTTTCAACATCGTCGCCCCGGATCAGGGTCTGGCGGCTGCCTTGCAGCAAAAAATCGATCAGAAGACCAAGCCGCTCGGCGCCCTCGGTCAACTCGAAAAAGTGGCCAAAAAGATCGGCTTGATCCAGCAACGCCTGGACCCGGAATTCGGCCAGCCGCATCTGCTGGTTTTTGCCGGCGACCACGGCGCGGCCAAGGCCGGCGTTTCCGCCTACCCGCAGGATGTCACCTGGCAGATGGTCGAGAATTTTCTCAGCGGCGGCGCAGCAATCAACGTTTTTGCCCGGCAAAACGACCTGCACCTCGCGATTATCGATGCCGGCGTCGCCCATGATTTCGGCAAACGCGCCGGGCTGATCAACGCCAAAATGGCGCTCGGCACGGCCAATTACCTTGAACAGCCGGCGATGACGGTTGAACAATGCGCAGCAGCGATTGAGCGCGGCGCGGAAATTAGCCGAAATCTATCTGCCAATGGTTGCAACGTCATCGGCTTGGGCGAAATGGGCATCGGCAATACCGCCGCCGCCTCGTTGATCACGCATTGCCTGACCGGCGTTGCCCTGGCCGATTGCGTCGGGCGCGGCACCGGGCTGGACGATGCCGGGCTGGCGCGCAAGCAAGCGCTGCTTGAACAGGCTTTGACCCGTTACCGCAGCGCCGGCGGCAGCGACGAGCCGCTGGCCGTGCTGGCCGAATTCGGCGGCTTTGAAATCGCGATGATGGTTGGCGCCATGCTCGGTGCCGCAGAAGCCAAAATGACCGTGCTGGTCGACGGATTTATTGTCGGTTCTGCGGCGTTGACCGCAATCAGGCTGTTTCCGGCGCTCGCCGATTACTGCGTTTTCTGCCATCGCTCAGCCGAAGCCGGCCATAGCGCACAGCTGGAAGCGCTGAACGCCGAACCGCTGCTCGATCTCGGCTTGCGCCTCGGCGAAGGCACCGGTGCGGCGCTGGCTTACCCGCTGGTCCTGGCCTCGCTCAGTTTTCTCAGCGAAATGGCCAGCTTTGAGTCAGCCGGCGTTGCTGAAAAAAGCTGATGCTCAAGCGCGAGCTGGAATACTTTTTCGGCGCTATCCGCTTCTTCACGCGCTTGCCGGTACCGGGCTGGGTCGGGCATTCGACTGAGGCACTGAACCAGTCGGCGCGTTATTTTCCGGCAGTCGGCCTGCTGGTCGGCGGGATTGGCGCCTTGGTTTTCCTCGCCGCCAGCTGGCTCTGGCCGCAGCCGGTTGCCGCCTTGCTGGCTATGGCCGCCACCATTTACGCGACCGGCGCCTTTCACGAGGACGGCCTGGCCGACACTGTCGATGGCCTTGGCGGCGGTTGGGAAAAACTGCGCATTCTGGAAATCATGAAGGATTCGCGGGTCGGCAGTTATGGCGTGGTCGCCATGACCCTCGCCTTGCTCGGCAAATTCACCCTGCTCAATGCGCTGGATGCGGCGCTGATTCCCCTTGCCCTGCTCGCCGGCCACGCTTTTTCTCGTCTTTGCTCGACGCTGTTGCTGGCGACGATGGATTATGTGCGCGAAGATTTGCTGGCCAAATCCAAACCGCTGGCGACGCGTTTATCACCAACGGCGCTGCTGGTCGCGATTGCTTTCGTTGTGCCGGCGCTGCTCGTTCTACCCTGGCAAAAAATGATTTTTGCTGTGTTTCTGGCGTCGACCGCAACATTCTGGCTGGCTCGCAAATTCAAGCGCTGGCTGGGCGGCTACACCGGTGATTGCCTGGGCGCAACGCAACAAGTCAGCGAAATTGCTTTTTATCTGGGTTTGCTGGGTTTCTGGCCGGTGTAATCAGGATTTCCCTTGACGCCCAGCTTGGCACGCGACGCCTTTGGCCCCTTGAGAGGTGCTGAGCAACGCAGAAATGCCGGGGGCAGTCGGTTTGCCATGTTTGAGCCGTAGGCGAGTTCTGGCAAACCGCCCGGCGTTTCGAGTAGCGCAAGGGACCGGGCAACGCCCGGCACCGACCCAGGGGTCGCCTTTTCTTTGGCTACTTTCTTTTGGCGAAGCAAAAGAAAGTACGCCCGCCCGCAAGGCGGAATCCCAAGTTTTGCAGCCTGACAAAACCCAAGCTGTGTCGCCTGGCAAATCCCAAGGGGCCCGAAGGCGTCCGTGGTTTGGCATTGGCGTGCTGCCGGAGCTGATTTGTTACGGCTCGATTCCCAGACCGGCCTCTTCATAAGTTTTCCCATCGCGAATCTGGTAAATGCGGCGGAAGGTCGGGATGATTTTTTCGTCGTGCGTCACCACAATGATTGCCGTCCTGTATTGCTGCGCCATGCGGTTGAGGATGCGCATGACGGCCATCGCCCGTTCGCTGTCGAGCGGCGCGGTCGGTTCATCGGCCAGAATGACCGGCGGCTGATTGGCCAGTGCGCGGGCAATCGCCACCCGTTGCTGTTCGCCGCCGGAAAGCTGTGAGGGCTGGGCCTTGGCGCGGTGCTGAACATCCAGCGCCTGCAACAACTCCAGCGCTCGTTGCCGGGCCTGCGCATTCGGTTGGCCGGCCAGCATCGGCAGCAGGGCAACGTTATCGGTGACATCGAGAAAGGGAATCAGATACGGTGCCTGAAAGACAAAGCCGATCCGGTCGCGGCGCAGGGCACGCAGATCGCTCGATTTCCAGGCGTTGTCGTAGATCACTTCGTCGCCCAGCGTCATGCGCCCGGCAGTCGGCTCGATCACTGCCCCCAGACATTTGAGCAATGTGCTTTTGCCGGAACCGGAAGGACCGATCAGCCCGACCACTTCGCCCGGCGCGACGGTCATATTCACCTCTTTTAACGCGTCGACCGCAGCATCGCCCTCGCCATAGCGTTTGCGCAGCCCTTCGATGCGTATCCCGAAACCGCTGTTTGTGTTCATCTCAACCACCAATCGCCGTTGCCGGATCAACCCGCAAGGCGGCCCGAATCGCCAGCGTACTGGCCAGCGCGCAGATCACCAGGACCAGCACGAAGCCGCGCACGGCATCGCCGGGTTCAAGCAACACATATTTCGGGAAGATTGGCGCCCACAAGGTGGCGACGGTTTTGCCGACGATAAAGCCGATCAGCCCCAAGCCCAACGCCTGTTGCAGAATCATCCAGGCAATCGTCCGGTTACGGGTGCCGATCAATTTAAGTACCGCAATTTCCCGGATTTTGCCCAGCGTCATCGTGTAGATGATGAAGGCGACCACCGCCGCGCTGACAATCGACAGAATGACCAGAAACATGCCGATCTGCTTGGCCGAGGTGGCGATCAGTTTGGCGACCAAAATTTCTTCCATTTCCGCTTGCGTGTAAGTCTGCAAATGCAGCCAGCGGCGGATTGGTTCGGCGACGGCATCGGGCGATTGCCCGGCCTGAATCTGCACCAGCACGGCGTTAACGTTGTGATTGCTGCTCTGGCTGGCCTGAATCGCCTCCAGCAAACCCGGCACGGCGGGGCGATTGAGCGCCGGGTTGGCCGCCGTGCGTGCCCGGTCATTGCGTATCGCCTCGTTGTCCTTGAGAAACTGCGCTTCCTGGCCATCCTTGAGCGGGATAAAAACCATCGGGTCGCCGCCGGACGACACCATGCGCTTGGTCAAGCCCACCACTTGGTAATCGTGGCGGCGAATGCGGATGGTCTCGCCCAACTGAAAGCCGGTTTTGACATCGGCCACCGCCTCGTAGTGGCTGCGATTGACCTGCCGGCCAGCTACCAGAAACGGTGGCTCGCCTGGCTGCCCCGGCTCAAAACCAACCACCAGCGCCCGCACATCGCTCTCAGTGTGGCGCACCTGCATGGTCAGGTAGGTGACATTGGCGGCTTTGGCGACGCCGGGCTGGCCGAGAACGCTGCGATAAATATCATCGTGAATGCTCGATGATTCGGCATACGGTCCCTGCGTATCCTTCTGCACCACCCAGATATCGGCGCCGCTATTGCGCAACAAGGCGCGCGCATCATCGACCATGCCTCGATAAATGCCGGCCATGCTCAACGTGACACCAATCAGCAGGCCCAGCCCCATGCCGGTCAGCAGAAAGCGCGGCCAGGCATGCAGAATGTCGCGCCCGGCGAGGCTGATCATGGAGCGCTCCCAACCAGGCTGTCGACCACCTTGATCTTGCTGTTTTCACTGAGCGTTTTTTCGCGATGAACGACCACGTTATCGCCGGCCTTGACGCCCGCCAGCACCTGAATCACACCGCCCGAACTTTGCTGCCCGAGGCGGACCGGTGCAAACTTCAAGCCGCCTTCTTGCACCAGCCAGACGCCCGTTTGATCGCCCAGACGCTGAATGCTGGCGCTGGGTAGCAGGATGCTATTGGGTAGAACCGGCAGTTCCAGCGTTACCTCGGCCAGTTCGCCGACCGTCAAATCCGTCGGAATTTGATCGAGCGCAAGCAGCGCGACGCGCTCTTCGGTGATGCTGTCGCTGAGTTTTTCCAGACGGACGACCTTGCCGCTCAGTACCGCGCCAGGATTCGAGCGCAAGGTGATGCGTGCCGGCAAACCGAGCGCCAGGCCCGCCGAACGGCCCTGATCAAGGCGCAGTTTGAGCCACAAACTGGCCGGATCAATCAACCGCAAAACCGCCTGACCGGCAACCACCGTCGAACCCGCTTCAGCTTCACGTGCGCTAACCAAAGCATCGGCTGGCGCCAATAAACGTAGATTCGCTCGTTGCTGTTGCAAAGCACTGCGCTCCGCCTCAAGTCGCACAATCTCTTCCCGCGCCCCACCCAGATTGGCCTGTGCCGTCCCTTGCGCGGCCTGCGCCGATGCTTGTTCCTGCATACGCGCCTCAACGGCGCTGGGGCTGATGAAATTTTTCTGGCCAAGCTCGACATAGCGCTTGGCATTGCCTGTCGCCAGCGCCTGCCGTGCCTGCATGTCACGTACTTGCGCTTCGGCGGCACCCACGCTGCTGCGCGCGCGGCCAATCGCGGCCTGTGCGGCAGCAATGCGTGCATCGAGATCAATCGCATCCATTTCCGCCAGCAACTGCCCATTTTTTACGCTGTCACCGACGTCGACCGCAACATTCTTGACGCGTCCAGCCAGCGTCGGCCCGATCAGGTAGGAACGCCGCGCTTCAACCGTCGCCAGACCAAACAGCGTCGGTGTGACCTGGCCCTCGCCGGCTTTGCTGACCGTCACGCGCACCGGCGCCAGCGGGCCGGAACGGGCAACGAGCAGGCCAAAAGCCACCAGCACGCTGAGGCCGAGGAGCAGCAAAGTGGCGTGCCGCAGATTCGCCTTGGCGAAAAATTCATTTAATTTCATGCTGCGTTCCCTGTTGTTTGCCGGGCAATCCCGCGCTCCAGAATGGCCAGAACAGCGACGGCTTGTTCGCGCATGGCAAATTGCTTGCCGACCATCATCGATTGCATGACCAGCCCCTGGATGCTGCCAATAAACAGGCTTGCCGCTGCTTGTTGGTTAATGCTTTCGTCCAGCTCGCCGCGTTGCGCTGCCGCTTCAAGCAGGCGCAGCAGCAATTGGCGATAATTGGCCAACATGCCACGCAGGCGCAATTTCACCGGCGAATCGACGGCGCGCTGCAACTCATGAAAAATAAAACGTGGCGTGCCGGGGTGTTCGATAACAAAACCAACATGCGCGAGAAAGATGGCGCGCAACGCGGCCAGTGGCGCAGTCGCCTGTTCTGCCGCTTGTTCGATAGTCGCCAAAAGCGTAGTTGCAACCCGATCAGCTACCGCCAGCCAGATAGTTTCCTTGCTCGGGAAATGCTTGAAGAGCGCGCCCTGACTCAAGCCCAGCGACCTGGCAATTTCTGCCGTGGTGATCAGGCCCGGGCTGCGCTCTGCCGACAGACGGAGTACCACATCAATGATCTCGGCGCGCCTTGCGTCGCCAGACAAACGGGGTGCTGTGCTTGTTGTTTCGATCAACATGGGTATTGCCGGTAAGTAATTGGTTACTTACCAGTGTATCAGTGATTTTTAATATTCGAAAGGGTGGGGGAGGGTAGAGATTTTTTCCTCTTGTTTTGGCTGGGGATTCCGCCTTGCGGGCGGGCGTTCTTTCTTTTGCTTCGCCAAAAGAAAGAAGCCAAAGAAAAGGCGACCCCGAGGTCGGCGCCGGGCGTTGCCCGGTTCCTTGCGCTACTCGGCAGACCGGGCGGTTTGCCAGAACTCGCCTGCGGCTCAAACATGGCAAACCGAAATCCCCCGGCCCGCCTGCGTTGCTCAGCGCCTTCCACGGGGGCCAGAAAGCGTCCACGCTCAACCATTTCGCCACAAATAGTCAGCTTCCACGGTCAACCGCCAAAACAGCCCCAAAACAAAGCCGCCACCACTTCCAGCACGCCCGCCCGCAAGGCGGAACCCCAAGCCAAAACAAGGTATAAAAATTCAACTTGCCCCCCAAATCAGCTTTGTAATGGTGGTTTTGAAATGCGAAGCTTCCGTTCTTCCTCACCCTTTCGATCAGCCCCATAGCCCCGTATAAACTTGCTTCACCAAGCCGGCTCGCTTAGCATCTCACCCGCCCGGTTTATCGGGTAAATGTCTCCAGGTGCCCTGCGGGGAGAATCGGGAAGGCGGTGAAAATCCGCCACGTGCCCAACGCTGTAAGGAGGATGGGCGGTGCAAATAGTCACAGACAGCCACTGATGCAAATCGGGAAGGCGCACCGCTTGAGTGAATCCAAGTCAGAAGACCGGCCGGGAGATTTTTGTAGGCTGCACGGAACGGCAGCCACCGCTTTTCCACAAGGGGAATTTATGGAAAACCAAACCGCACAACAGGCGCAGGCATTTTCCGATGCTGATCGCGCGGCGGTCTATCAAGCCATTTTCAATCGCCGTGATGTACGCGGCCAGTTTTTGCCGACACCGGTTGCCGACGACGTGCTCAGCCGTGTGCTGATGGCGGCGCATCACGCACCGTCAGTCGGTTTCATGCAGCCGTGGAATTTTCTGCTGGTTCGCTCGCTGGAAGTGAAACAGCGCGTGCAAGGGGTTTTTCGCGAAGCGAACGACGAAGCGGCACGCATGTTCCCCGATGAAAAGCGCGAAATCTACAGCCGCCTCAAGCTGCAGGGCATCCTCGAATCGCCGATCAACCTGTGTATTACCTGCGACCGGACGCGCAGCGGCCCGGTTGTTATTGGCCGCACACATATGCCGACGATGGATTTGTACAGCAGCGTCTGTGCCGTGCAAAACCTCTGGCTGGCAGCGCGCGCCGAGGGGCTGGGCGTCGGTTGGGTGAGTATTTTTCACGAAAAGGCGCTGCAGGATGCGCTCGCTATTCCCCATCACATCGTGCCGATTGCCTATTTATGCATCGGCTATGTCAGCCATTTCAATGACTCGCCGGAACTGGAAAAGGCCGGCTGGCTGCCGCGCTTGCCGATAGCCGAACTGGTCTTTCACGAACAGTGGGGCGAAAAAAATGCCTCGGAAAACGCGTTGACCGCAAGCTTGCGTGCCATGCAGGCCAACATTCAGGAAAACCGGGTGTTTCCCAAGTGAACCTTGGCTTCGATGCCTTCGCCATGCCTTTAGCCGCGTTGGTCGCCGTGTTGCTCGACCGCCTGCTCGGCGAGGCGCGGCGTTGGCACCCGTTGGTCGGTTTCGGCAATCTAGCCGGGGCGATTGAGCGGCGGCTAAACCAGCGCAGCTTGCCGGCGGGCGCTCTCGCCTGGTTGCTAGCGGTGGCACCGTGGGTGGCGCTGGCTTTCTGGCTGCGCCCTTTCGCGCCATTCGCGGTCGACGTCGTTTTGCTCTACTTCGCGCTCGGCGCCCAAAGTCTTTGCGAACACGCCGCCGCCATCGCTCAACCGCTACAGGCCGGGCGTCTCGACGAAGCACGGCAACGGGTTGGCTGGATCGTTTCCCGTGAAACTTCAGCGCTCGATGAATCCGGTGTCGCCAAGGCCGGCGTTGAATCGGTGCTGGAAAATGGCAACGATGCCATCTTCGGCGCGCTGTTCTGGTTTGCCCTGCTCGGCGGCCCCGGCGCGCTGCTTTTCCGTCTGGCCAATACGCTGGATGCGATGTGGGGCTACCGCACTGAGCGCTTCAATTTGTTCGGTCGCCCGGCGGCGCGGATTGACGATGTCTTGAACTGGCTGCCGGCGCGCCTGACCGCACTGACTTACGCATTATTCGGCCAAACCCGCGCTGCGCTGAGTTGTTGGCGCGCTCAGGCCCCCGGTTGGGATAGCCCGAATGCCGGGCCGGTGATGGCTTCAGGTGCCGGCAGTCTGGGCGTTGCGCTGGGCGGGGCGGCGATTTATCACGGTCAGGAAGAAATTCGCCCGCCGCTCGGGCAAGGGCCGGCGCCGGTTGCCGCTGACCTGTCGCGGGCGATTGCGCTGGTCAAAAACAGCCTGTGGTTTTGGTTGGCCGCTTTATTCATCATTTCTGGAGTACTGCATGCTTGAGCATGGCGGACGCCTGCGCGAAGCCGCAGCCCACTACAACATCCCGCTAGCAAACTGGCTGGATTTATCGACCGGCATCAATCCCGAAGCCTGGCCGGTTCCCGCCTTGCCGGCCACCTGCTGGCAACGTTTGCCGGAAGCCAATGATGGTCTCGAAGCGGCAGCCGCAGCCTATTACGGCAACAACAATCTGCTAGCGGTCGCCGGTTCGCAAGCGGCGATTCAGGTCTTGCCAACGCTTTTACCGCGTGCCGTTGTTGCCTGCCTCAGCCCGCTTTATGCCGAACATCCGCAAGCCTGGCAACGCGCCGGGCATCGCCTGCGTTTTCTGCAAAACGCCCTGTTGCCGCGCGCGTTATCGGTTGCCACGCCTTACGTGCTGCTCTGTAATCCGAATAATCCAACGGCTGAGCATCATCCGCACGAGCTTGCGGTCGACGCCGCTAAACAGCTAAAAAAGCGCGGCGGCTGGTTGATTGTTGACGAAGCCTTTATGGATTGCACGCCGGCGGAAAGCCTGGCTCCGCTGGCTGGCACGGCAGAAGCGCCCAACCTGATCGTGTTGCGCTCGCTAGGTAAGTTTTTTGGACTGGCTGGTGCGCGCGTCGGCTTTGTGCTGGCGGCACCTGACATTCTTCAGCGCATGGCTGAAAGCATCGGTCCGTGGAGTGTTTCCGGCCCGGCGCGTGAAGTTGCCCGGCTCGCCTTGCTTGATCGCGAATGGCAAAGTGCCATGCGTGAGCAGCTGACGCAGGCAGGCACCCGGCTGCACCAGCTTTTGCAGCCGCTCGGCGAAGTCAAAAACGCCGCCCTGTTCGCCACCGTGAACAGCCCGCATAGTGCCGAATTGCATCTCTATCTTGCCCAGCGCGGCATCCTGA
>JBDKHF010000018.1:0-4387 GCA_039797825.1 Pseudomonadota bacterium
TTGCCATGGCTAACTGGCGCAGGACAATGTTATCGCCTGATTGTCTGGAAAATCGACTTTCGATGCTGCTAGTGCCTCAAACTCATCAAGCGGCAGTGGACGACTGAATAAATAGCCCTGAATTAAGTCACAGTGATGCACCATGTTCAGGAAGTAACGCTGCGCCTCGGTCTCAACACCTTCGGCAACCACCTTCAGATTCAAGGCATGGGCCAAGCTAATGGTGGCTGCGCAAATGGCTGCCGCATTATCATTCGATTCGATATTCATGACGAAAGATCGATCGATTTTTAACTGATCGAGGGGCAATCGGCTCAGGTAGGAGAGCGATGAATAACCGGTTCCGAAGTCGTCCAGCGAAAAACCGACGCCGATTATCTTCAAGGCGCTCATCTTGGCAATCACGCCATCGATATTGGTTACCAGCAGGCTCTCGGTTAATTCCAGTTTCAGCCGGCACGGATTCGCTCCGGTACGTTCAAGTACAACCAGCACCTGATCGACAAAATCGGTCTGATGAAACTGACGGGCGCTGACATTCACTGCCAGCGTCAGATGAGCCATCCCGGGTTGCATTGCCCATCGCGCTAATTGGGCGCACGCCGTTTCCAGCACCCAAAGCCCCAAGGGCTGAATCAGTCCGGTTTCCTCAGCCAGGGGAATGAACTCGGTGGGCGATATCGTGCCATGTAGGGGATGCCTCCAGCGCACCAGAGCTTCTGCCCCAGCGACCCCGCAGACATCGGTCACCTGAGCCTGGTAATGCAGAAAGAAATGACCATTCGCTAGCGCTTCCCTCAAACCAATTTCCATGGCTGCCCGCGCCGTAACTATCGTTTGCATCTCCGGCTTGAAGATACGCAGGGTGTTGCGACCGGCAGCCTTGGCTTCGTACATAGCCAAGTCGGCCCGTTTTAGCAACTCGTCAATGCCCTCGGAATGATCGGCAAACAAGGCAATACCGATACTTGGCGTGCTGTGATGTTCGGCGCTACCTAGAGCGTAAGTCTGGTTAAGTGTGGAAAGAATTTTTTCACCTACCGATTCGGCCTGATTTGCCGCTTCCTGAATCGTCCCACTGAGGTCTTCCAGCATCACCACGAACTCGTCGCCGCCCAGTCGCGCCACGGTATCTCTCTCGCGCACGCAGGTGGCCAGACGCTCTGCGACCTGTTGCAGCAGCAGGTCGCCAATATCATGGCCAAGCGTATCGTTGAGGTTTTTGAAATGATCCAGATCGATGAACAGCAGCGCACCATACTTAACATTGCGGGTACTAGAGGCCAGCGCCTGTTTCAGACGATCGAGCAATAGCCTACGGTTGGGCAGGCCGGTCAGCGGATCAAAGAATGCCAAGCTGTTGATCTCATCCTCGGCGGCCTTACGCGCGGTAATGTCGGAGAAGGTGCCGACATAATTCGTCACCGTCCCGGCCTTATCCTTGACAGCGGTGATCATCAGCCATTCGGGATAGATTTCGCCGCACTTTCGCCGATTCCAAATTTCTCCCTGCCATGCCCCGGTACGTGCAACGCTCTCCCACATAGCCGTAAAAAATGCCGCGTCGTGGCGCCCTGAGTTGAGTAGGGCGGGTGTCTTGCCGACGCTTTCTTCCGCGCTATAGCCGGTGATTTCGGTAAACGCCCGGTTGACCCGGAGAATGACCATCGCAGCGTCGGTAATCGTAATGCCTTCCTGAACTTCAAACGCAATGGAAGCGATGCGTTGTTCGACTTCGAGCCGCTTCTTTTCGGAAATGTCCGAGTACATGCAAACAGTACCGCCGTCCGGGGTGCGGCGCTCCGTCATCAGGACGGTGAGGCCATTCAAATACTGCTGCTCGTATTCGCCCTGCGCATTTCGGTGGCGTTCGAGCCGCTGCTGGATCCAGGCTTGCCGCTCGGCCTCGCTGCCTTCCGGCAGTAAATTGCGGGCGTGGGTTTCGAAAGCACGCTCAAAGGGCATTCCCGGTTCAATCAGCTCGCGTATCGACGGAAAAATTTCGAGATAACGTTCGTTCCACGAAACCACCCGATCCTGGGCGTCAAGCAGAACGAAACCGCTGACCATCGAGTCGAGTGCCTGGTCGAGGGTGGTCTTGGCATGGTCAGCTCGGGAACGGGCCTGACTCAGCCGCGCCAGATACCAGATCGTGCCGCCTCCGGCGAGCAGAATCATCAAGGCAAACAGCAGGGAGACCGCGACAATGCGATTACGCTCGACCCGCCAGTCGGCCAAGGCTGAATCGAGCGGAATGCTGGCGGCGATTAGCAGCCCGCGATACAAGGCCGGCCGGGCGACAACGATGGCCGGGGCGCCGCCCAAACGACTGGGGGCAATGTTGACGACACCGTTGGCCATTTCAACACTGAGCGGCGGTGTGATGCGCGTACCAGAAAGCACGTCGCTTGCCGGAACGCTGACCAGCAATTCACCGTCAGCCCGTTCGAGCGTCACCGCCAGCCCCTCAATATCCACCCCCTGCGCCATGATCGTGGATAGCAGCGGAATCTGCACTTCGGCCACAGCAAGTACCGGACGTCCCGGGCCGAGGTTCATCTGGCGCGCAAAAAAGAGCACCTTTTCCGCATTGGCAAAATTCACCATCGGTGAGCTGATCAGCAAGGCTGGCATGGTTTGCGCCAACACTTCGGCAAAAAAACCATCAGGGAGCCTGATCTCCTGATGCCTGCCGCTGCGCCCGGAGCTGGCCAGAACCTGCTCTTGCTCATTGAGCAGAGAAATCTGCCGCACCAACTGGTTCTGATTGACCGCCCCGCGCAGCAAACGGCTGATCCGCTCTTCGTCGATGGCGGCGTCAGCGCTAGCAAATTGGAGAAGGTCAGTCATGCCGGCCAACATGACATCGACTCCCAGCAAGCTGCGATTCAGTGCAACTTCGGCGCCGCTTACAAAACGATACGCCTGCCGCTCACTATCAACCAGAGCCGTTTTCTTGCCGCTCTGGATTAGCCCACTAGCGGCAGCAATCAATGCAAACAGGAAGAGTGAAACAGTCGCAAAAACCGGCAAGTAAACCCGTTGGCGAAGCAGCATGAACATTTAGCGCGCCGGTGCCTTGATACCGACCACCGGACCAATCGTCTGTGTCCATATCTGGGCACATGAAGGGCCACACCGCTGCACCCAGCGGGTCAGCACCCGGGAGAGAAATATTTCCTTGCGCTGGCGTTCGTCAGCAGGCGATGAGCGGACCAACTGCATTTTCCCCTGGCGCCCGTCGGTGCAGGTGGCAGATCCCGTGTTGCAGGCGATGCCTTCGGCAGTTTCACGGTCGGATTCGCTCCAGATCGCTGCCTCAAGCTTGGGTAATTCGGTCTGTAACAGCGCTTTGAGCTCAGGTGGCATCCCTTTCCAGGCGGCGGAATTGGCGGCGAAGATCGACAACCCCCAAGTCACGGTCATCGTATGCAGGTGGGTCGTGACTTCATGCAGACCAATCGTGTTTCCGGACATGGTTCCGGTAATGGCGCATTCGATGTTCCCAGTCGCCATGTTCGGCATGATTTCGGAAAAACCGGTCAGCACGGGAACGCCACCAAAAGCCTCGACGAAATCTGCACCCGTTGCACTGGATACTCGTGTACGCCGACCGGCAAGGTCTGCCATGGTCGCCAGCGGATTCTTGCAGAACACAACCTGAGCCGGATAGACGTAGATAGTTAACAACTCGATGCCATAGCGTTCGCGAAGTGTTTTTTCCAAATAAAGCCGAAAGGCGCCGACATTTTTCTTTAGCGTCGCCATATCGGGATTAAGACCTGCCAGATCCGGCGCGTTGAATTCGGGTTCCTGCGAGGCAATCCGGTTCAACTGTAAGGTTCCCAAGGGCACGACGCCGAGTTGCATCAGACGCAGCATGTCTTGCCCGGGAACACCGGCGCGATCGAAAGGGACGATTTCGGCACTGAATTTGCCGTGGCTCAAACGCAGCAGTTCCTTGCTCCAGAAAGGCTCTTCATGGCGAATGTATTGCCTTGCAGCAGCTAAACCACCAACGATGCGCAATTTTTGTCCCGACTCGGCAAGTGCCCGCGCAGGCGATAAACAGAGTCCAATGAAAGTGAGCAGCATTACCAAAGCATCAATAGCAACTCTTACTGTTTTTTTTTGCCGGTTCATTGCACCTCCGTTACTCTCCACTATGAAAGCTCAACACTGAAATCAACTATTGGCCGGGCGGTGATCGGATTCTAATCGAAAGGAACAGTAGCAGGATTCAATTTGCCTGAAACGCAGGAAGTCTAGTAAAAGCTTGCAACTCAGGCGTAAAAGTTGGCTCCTGATCACCAAAGCCCGTTTTTACTTTTTGTGATCTACTGGCGACTGGCGGCTTCTATTTCTTGCCAGTGACTCCTTCGGGCAC
>JBDKHF010000019.1:0-81009 GCA_039797825.1 Pseudomonadota bacterium
GCAGGCAATCGATAAGGGCTTTGGACTTGCTTTCGCCCTTGCACTTGCCACCAGTAACCGGCTGCTTCTCGCCCTTGCCTTCGGTGTAAACACGGTTGGCTTCGATACCCTTGGCAACCAGATATTCCTTGACCGCAGCAGCGCGCTTCTCGGAAAGCTTCTGGTTGTAGGCGTCACCACCGATGCGGTCGGTATGACCGACAACCAGGATAACTTCAAGTTTGATCGCCTTGGCCTTGGAGACCAGTTCGTCAAGCTTGGCTTTGCCTTCGGAGCGCAGCGTAGCTTTGTTGAAGTCGAACAGCGCGTCAGCAGCAACGGTGATCTTCTCGCCGGACGGCTTCGGACCGCCAGCAGCAGCACCGCTAGCGCTAGCCTTGGCTTTCGGGTTGCAAACATCAACGGGAACCAGATCTTTGTCGCACTGGCAGCCAGCCGGATCCTTGGCTGCAGCAGCCGGGGTCCAGTAGCCGGTACGCCAGCAGAGGTCGAAACCACTCTTGGCAACGACATCGCGTTGGTCGATAACGTAAACTCGTTCTTGCGCCTGAGCAACGGTGGCACCAAAGCCAACGCCAGCCAGAAGGGCCAGAACCAGAGACTTCTTGGCAAAATTAATCATGTAAATTCCCTGTCAAAAAATTTAGACTGCGTATTGTATTCGGAAATCGCGTTTTTTTTGATACGTCCCGCTCTTGCCACAAGGAATTTAACAAATTTTTATGCTTCAGAGTATCGCAAATTTTTTCCGGCAGCGCTTTGGCAAAACCGATGACAGCGAGCAAAAGCTCAATGCAACGCTGGACGCCTTCCGCAATCCGGAGGCCGATGCACTGGAACTGATGCGGCGCCTGATCGCACTGGTGCGCCCAAAAAATTTGCAGGAGTGCGCCAGCGGCGAGCGACAAAAGGCGTTGCTGGCGCGGCTCCAGGCCGATCCTGAATTACTTGCTGCATTCCGCCAGCACATCGTTCACTTTATTGCGACGCGTCGCCTGGTGACCTTTTTTACGGACAGCGGAATTCTCCCCGGTACCGGTTTTTTCTCGGAATGGTGGCGAATTTTGTGGAATCGCATCCTGCCTGAGGTGCCGGATGAACACCGCCTGAAGGATTGCCTGCATGTCATCTACGACCGTACGGACGACTGGCGCTGGTTGGAGCAACAGCCGCCCGAGTCCGCGCAGCAACTTTGGGCGCTGCTGGCGCCCAATGAAGAATTGCGCAGTCTCGACTGGTTAAGCATTCGCGATCAGATTCTTGATTCGGTTTTATTGCTCGCCCACCGCGTCAGCGGCCTTGGCGTTGATAGCGAACTGATGCGCGCCGCCCCGGATTTTGATGAAAACTCGCCGCGTTTTATCGCGCTTTCGGCAGAGGCGCTGGACTTCGTCAACGCTTTCCGCAAGCACATCAACGACGAGCAGCCGCGCCGCGACGATGGCAGCCAATTACTGGTCATGGTCGATCAATGCCAGGAAACACTGAAGCGCATCCGTAAGCGCGCACTCACCGTTGGAACCAGTTTGCACTTGAGTTACATCCTGACGCGCAGCGAGCAAAGTCTCGAACGCCTGCGCGAGCTGGTTGCCATTCTGATTTCCGCTGATCGCAACCATGCCGAGGCGGTCAGCGCCTGGGCAACATTTGCCCGCGCGGCGTTTCTCGCCGAAAACCGCCGCAACAGCATGCGTTATTACATGTCCCAGCTTTCGCGCTTGATGGCGGTGCGCGTCACTGAAAATGCGGCGCGTTCGGGCGAGCATTACATCTGCGAAACCAAAAGTGACTATCAGCAAATGTGGCGTTCCGCCGCCGGGGCTGGGGTTTTGATTGGTGGCATGGCGCTGCTCAAGATTTCTGCTGCCAGCCTGCACGCGCCGCTGTTTGTCGAAGCCTTTTTATTCAGCATGATCTACGGCCTGGGTTTTGTGCTGATTTACCTGCTCGGCATGACGGTGGCCACCAAGCAGCCGGCGATGACGGCACAAACGCTGGCCAGCCACCTGAGCGACATCAAGCCTAATCGCGCCGCCGATCTTGAGCGCGTGGTTGATGTTGTAGCCGCCGTTTGCCGCAGCCAGCTAGCGGCGATTGGCGGCAATGTGATGCTGGCCCTGCCGGTTGCGATTGGCCTGGGCTGGGGTTTGAGCGAACTGGCCGGTGCGCCGGTGATCAGTATGGAAAAGGGGGCACATCTACTGGAAGACCTCGATCCGCTCAGTTGGGCGATTCCGCATGCCGCCATCGCTGGTTTCTACCTCTTTTTGTCCGGCCTGATCACTGGCTATTTCGACAACAAGGCGGCTTATTCCGATTTTGGCGCGCGTATTGCGCGTTTGCGCTGGTTACAGAAATTGCTGGGCAAAGAGCGGGCGCGACGACTTGGCAACTACATTCAAGAACGCATGGGCGGCATCATGGGCAATTTTTTGTTTGGCTGCATGCTCGGTTCGACGGGCGTGATTGGCACCATTCTCGGCCTGCCGCTCGATATTCGGCACATTGCCTTTTCCTCGGCCAATATTGGCTACGCCGTGCTCGGTTTCGATTTTGCGTTACCGCTCAAAGCGGTGCTTTGGGGCGCCCTGGGTATCGCCCTGATCGGTCTGACCAATCTGGCGGTCAGTTTTGCCCTGGCCTTGCGCACCGCCCTGCGCGCCCGGCGCGTTGAGTTCGAGCACTGGACGCCCTTGCTTGGCGCCGTCTGGCGGCGTTTCCGGCATGAGCCGCGCAGCTTTTTGCTGCCGCCGCGCGAGTAGAATGCCGGCGTGCTTTTTTCTGCCGGTCGCCTGCTCCCGCTACTGTTCTTCGTTCTGCCATTAATTGCGCAGGCCGGCGAACTTGCATTTGATGCGCCGGACGAAATTGTCGAATTGCTTGAGCCGCATCTGCCGGACGAGGCGGGTGCGGCGCAGGTCAATAAGCTGTCGCGCGAAATCCTGTCGACCGAAGGCTACTTCTCGCCGCAGCTTGAATTCAATGAAACAGGTGGCGAATTACGCCTGAAGATAGACCCCGGCCCGCGCACGAAAATCACTAATACAAAGATTACGGTCGACGGCAAAATCGACCCGATTATTCGCGATGAAATCATTGCCGGCTGGGCTTTGCCGGTCGGCCAGCCTTTCCGTCAGGAGGACTGGAGCAGCGCCAAGACGCATCTTCTTTCACGCTTGCTGACCAGCGATTACGCCGCCGCCAAATTGCTCGACAGCGAGGCCGAAATCGATCCGCCGACCGCCAGCGCCAGTTTGACGGCGCATTACGCTGCCGGCCCGCGCTACCGTTTTGGCGAACTGCGCATCATCGGTCTGCAGCGTTACCAGCCCGAACTGATACAGCGTTATAACCGCGTGATC
Organism: Pseudomonadota bacterium; assembly: GCA_039797825.1. Classification (GTDB taxonomy): domain Bacteria; phylum Pseudomonadota; class Gammaproteobacteria; order Burkholderiales; family Rhodocyclaceae; genus Azonexus. The sequence continues at coordinate 3,363 of JBDKHF010000019.1, forward strand.
AGCCCCGGCGACCCGTATCGGGAAGACAAACTCAGCGCCTTGCAAAGCACTTTGCAGGCGACGCCTTATTTTTCTTCAGTCAGCGTCCAGCTTGATCCGGAAACCACCGCCAGCGAGGACGATACGGTTGATGCGCCGGTCGTCGTCCGTCTGCGTGAGCGACCAGCCCACCGCATTTCATTCGGCGCCGGCGCCAGTTCCAATACCGGCGCTCGCATCGAGGCCAATTACCACACGCCAGACCTCTTCAACCAGGCGTGGACACTCGATAGCGGACTGCGTCTCGAACAAAAGAAGCAAACCGCTTACAGCGATATTTTTTTGCCGCCGGATGAGAAGAACCGCCGCCATGGCTTGGGCCTGATGGCTGAAGGCACCAACATTCAGGGTTTGAAGAGCGAGCGCTATGCGATTGGGGCGCAAAGTATCCAGCAACGCGGCAGCATCGAACAGCGCCTGTCACTGCAATGGCAAAGAGAAAATTTGCGGCCGGATGGCGCCGCGGAAGCGGTCAGTATTGCGCTCGTCCCCAACGTGATGTGGACCTGGCGCCGAGTGGATAATCCGCTCAACCCGCAACGTGGCACGGTGATTCAGGCGCAGATTGGCGGCGCGACCAAGGCCGTCGTTTCTGACCAGAATTTCCTCCGCCTACACAGCCGCGTTCAGCAATTCATTCCCCTCGGCAAGGCCGATACGCTGATCCTGCACGGCGAAATTGGCTATACCGCCGCTGAATCACGGCAGGGCATTCCGCAGGATTACCTGTTCCGCACCGGCGGCACCGGCTCAGTGCGCGGTTACGCTTACCAAAGCCTGGGCGTCAAGGAAGGTTCGGCGATTGTCGGTGGTCGTTATCTGGCGGTTGGCAGCATTGAGGCCACGCATTGGCTGGACGAAAGCTGGGGCATTGCCGCCTTTGTCGACGCCGGCGATGCGGTTGATTCGCTGCAGGACGCCCGCCTGGCCGTCGGTTATGGCCTGGGTGGGCGTTGGCGCAGCCCGGCCGGGCCGCTTGGCATCGATCTCGCCTACGGCCAGCGCAGCAATGCGTTGCAGCTGCATTTCTCGCTGGCTATCCCGTTCTGAGATGCGCAAACTAATCAGCCTCGTCAGCTTGAGCCTGCTTGCCAGCCTAGTCGCGGGCGCGATCTGGTTGAGCCAAAGTGAAAGCGGTTTGCAAAGCGTGGCGCAAATCGCCAGCCAGGCGAGTGGCGGTCGGCTGCTTATCGAGCAAAGCAGCGGTCGCCTGAGCGGGCCATTGCGCATCGAACATCTGGCCTGGACTAGCCCCGGTATAAAAATCAGCGTCGACGGCCTACGCCTTGATTGGCAACCCGGCGCCTTGCTGCACGGCCAGCTGGCGATCAGCGAACTCAGCGCCGACCAGCTGCGCCTTGATATTGCCGGCAGCAACCAAGCCAGCCCACCGCCCAGTGATTTGCGCCTGCCGGTTGCGGTCAACATCGCAAAAGTGGCGATTTCCCAATTCGATTGGTCAGGCATTTTCAGCGCCAATAACATCAGCGGCCAGCTGAGCAGCGATGGCGAACTGCACCGCCTGAGCAATTTTGTCGCCCAGAGCGGCAAGCTGGCCTTGAGCGGCACCGCCAGCCTGGGCGGCGCCGCTCCTTTGCCGCTCAATTTCACCGCCCAGCTCAGCGGCCAACTTGACGAAAAGCCACTGCAACTGGCGCTGAATGGTGACGGCCCGCTCGACCGCATTGCCTTACGCGCCAAGGCCCTGCAAGGCATCAATGGCGAGGGGACGGCAACGATCACCCCCTTCGCGCAGCAAATATTCGCCAACGCCCACCTCCAGCTGACCGATGTCGACCCGGCGGCCTGGCACCCCAGCGCGCCCAAGGCCAAGCTCGTCCTGCTCGCTGACTTGCAACCCAAAGGAGAAGGCATCGCCGGCGATTTTTCAATCACCAACCAGCAAGCCGGCCCACTTGATCGCCAGCGCCTGCCGCTCGTCCAACTGAGCGGCAAACTCGACGGGCAGGGCGAGCAGATGAATTTTGAACGGCTCAATGCCCAACTGAGCGGCGGCGGCACCCTGAACGGCAAGGGTCGCTGGCAGAACAATCAACTGAGTCTCGACCTGCAAGCGGCCAATCTCGATGCCACCAGCCTCGACTCCCGCCTGCGCGCGAGCCGCCTCAGCGGCCCACTGGCAGCGATGCTCAGCATTGACCAACAAGCCATTCAGACCACGCTCAGCGACCAGCGTTTTGCCCTGAAAATTGATGCCCAACACGCTGCCGCCAAGGTCACCGTGCCAACCCTTGAATTGTCGGCCGGCAACTCGCTGCTCAAAGCCAGCGGCGAACTCAGCCTCGACCACAACATGCCGTTCAAGCTGGCCGGCAAACTCAGCCGTTTTGATCCGAGCCGCTTCCTGAAAGCCCCGGCAGCGTTGATCAACAGCAGCTTCTCAGGCGCCGGCAAACTGGCGCCACGGCCCCAGGTCGACGCCAAATTCGCGATCACGGATAGCCGCCTGGCTGGTGAAACTCTCGCCGGGCAAGGTGAGATCAGCATCGCCTGGCCGAACGTGCCGCGCGCCGAGATCAGCCTCAAACTGGGTGCCAATCAGCTGAAAACCAGCGGCGCTTACGGTCAACCGGGAAATGTCCTCGAAATGCTGATCGACGCCCCGCAACTCGGCGCTTATGGCATCGATGGCGGCCTCAATGCGCAGTTGCGGCTGGCTGGCACGCCGCAAGCCCCAAGCTTCAGCGCACATGCCGAATCGCCCCGGCTGCGCACGCCCGGCGGTGCCCAGCTCAATAACCTGAAGCTCAAGCTGGAAGCCGGTGGCGCGGCCACTTCGCCGCTCAATCTTGAGCTAAGCATTGCCCGCATCGATAGTCCCGAGCAAACCGGCCTGGCCCGCGCCATTCAGGTGCAAGTCAGCGGCAGCAACAGCCGGCACACCTTGCTCGCCAACAGTCAACTCGGGGAACAGCAGAAATTGGCGCTCCGCCTGCAAGGTGGGCTGGACGGCCTGAACTGGCGCGGTGAAGTGCACGAAGCCCGGCTCAGCGGTGGGCGCCAGAACGTGCATCTGAGCGCCCCGGCCGCCCTCGCGCTGGCGCCTGAAAATTGGGCTATTGGCCCAGCCACATTGCTCGGCAGTGATCAAGTCAAAAACTGGCAAGCCAGCATTCAGGCCAGCGCCGATGCAAAAAATCTGCGCGCCAATTTGAGCGCGCGCGGTCCGCGCCTTGGTCAGCTGAGCGGGCAAATCGAGGCCGGCATGCTCGGCGCGTGGGCGCTCAACCAACAAGCGCCCTGGTTGCTCGGTTTTAAAAGTGATATTGAAGACCTGAGCTGGCTGGCCGAGCTGCTTGGCGAAAAATGGACCAGCGGCGGCAGTTTACGCGGCGAACTGAAGATCAGCGGCAGCCCGGCCCTCCCCGTTTCCAGCGGCCAGTTCCGCGGCGAAAACCTGATGCTTCGCCTGCCCGAACAAGCCCTGCACCTGACCCAAGGCGAACTCGACATTGAGCTGAGCAACAATCTGCTGCGCGTTAAAAAACTGAGTTTTGACAGCGTCCTGCAAAATTTGCCGAAAGCCCTCCTGCGTAGTGAAAAACTCGATGTGGCCGCACTGACCAAAACGCCGGGCAAGCTGGAAATTAGTGGCGAAATGCTGGTTGACCGTAACAAGGGCGCGGATCGGGCTTTTCTCGACATCAAACTCGACCGCCTCGGGGTCTATCAATTGCCCGACCAATGGGTCGTCGTGTCAGGTGACGGGCGCCTTAACTGGGAGAACGACACGCTCGGCATCCGTGGCAAGCTGGCCGCCGATGCCGGTTATTGGCAACTAGCCAAGGCCGGCACGCCGACGCTTTCGGATGATGTGGTGATCAAACTGAAAGCGGGTGAAAAGCCGGCCAGCAACTTGCGCCCTAAACTGGAGCTTGATCTGAGCACCGATCTCGGCAAAAGCTTTTTCTTCAACGGCGCCGGACTCAGCAGCCGACTGACTGGCGACATCCGTCTGCGCGCCAGTGGCCGCGACCTGCCCCGCGCCAGCGGCAGCATCCGCACCCGCGACGGTCGTTTTGAAGCCTACGGCCAGCAATTGAGCATAGAGCGCGGCATCCTGACCTTCCAGGGCTTGCTCGACAACCCGGCGCTTGACGTGCGTGCAGTGCGCAAAGGTTTGGCGGTAGAAGCCGGGGTTCAGGTCAGTGGCACGGCGCAAAAACCGACCGTCAAACTGACCTCCGACCCGGAATTGCCGGATGCGGAGAAACTCGCCTGGCTGATCCTCGGCCACGGCCCCGAGCAAATGAGCGCCAGCGATGCCACCTTGCTCCTTTCCGCCGCCGGCAGCATCCTCGGGAACGACTCAGGGGGCGTCGTCAAACAGCTGAAAAACACCTTTGGCTTCGATGAATTCGGCGTGCGCCAGGGGCAAATCGGCGATAGTGGCAGCCGCTCACAAGGCAGCCGGGTGGCCGGCGGCAGCGTAGACACGACCGCCGCCACCGGCAATCAGATCCTCAGTGTCGGCAAGCGTCTTTCTTCAAACGCCCTGCTCTCCTACGAGCAAACGCTGGGCAAGGCCGAAAGCGTAGTCAAGCTGACGGTGAATCTGAGCCGCCAGATTTCAGTGATTGGCCGGGCCGGCAGCGACAATGCACTGGATATTTTCTATACCATCACCTTGGGTCGTGGGTCGTCAGAATTGCGCCCTGACAAAAATTGAAACGGGTCTGCGTAGGACAATGTTTCTCCTAATAAAAAACCACAGCTGGTAGCTTGCAGCCATTAAAACCTGGGCGAACAGCGAGGCCGTTTGACTTTGCTGCGCCATGGCGGGTGCGCAGCAAATCAATTCAACCGACAAGCAAAAATTACTTGCTCTTCTTCTCGGCGGTCACCACCAGAACAACCGCCTCAATGTAGGTTGCCTCAACCTGATTGCCGACTTGCACCGACTTGAGCAGGGCCGGATCATTGACCGCCACTTCAACGGTGCGCTTGGCACCACGCAGGGTTACGGTCTGTGCTTTCGGATTGACCGCAACCACATTGGCGACCACGCGCACTGTCTTCTCGACCATGCCCGCCGGCTTTTCGCCCGGCTTGGCGGCAACCCGGTTCTCGCTCTCGACACGCTCGCCAATACCGCTATTTTCAACCTTCTTCAGTTCAACCACGAGCGCTTGAACATAGGTCAAGGTAACCAGGTCACCGACACGAATCTGGTCAAAATTCTTCACTTCATCGCCCGCCGGCAGAACAATCTGATTACCTTGCGGGCCGACCAGGGTCACTTCACGCGTCTTCTTGTTGATTGATTTGACCTTGCCCTGCACTTGAATCGCATCGGCTTCACCGATTTTGCCAGGCGCCTGGCTGGTCACCACGGCAACCTGCGGTGCGTTCTGGGCCAAAGCAGCAAGCGGTGCAGCGCAGATGCTGGCAGCGAAGAGCAGGGAGATTTTATTGATTTTCATGTTTAACCTTTTTTGTTGGGGAGGACAGAACGTCCATATTACTCAATTACGCTTGGAATGGGCCGCCCACAACATTTGTCATGTAATTATCAGGTTAAGATTCGCAACATCCATCAATACCAGCCTTCCCGGAGTTCGCCATGTCGTACCTCAAACTGATCACCCCGCTTGCCATTGCTGCACTTCTGGCCGCTTGTGGTGAAGAAAAAAGCGCCCCCGCCAGAGGTCCGAGCGAGGTCACGGCGATCAAGGTGGTAACGCAGGAAACGCCTGTTATTTACGAGTACACCGCGCAAACCGAAAGCTCGCAACTGGTCGAGATTCGCACCCGCGTTTCCGGCTTCCTCGACAAGCGTTTGTACAAAGAGGGGGCGATGGTGCGCAGCGGGCAAACCCTGTTTCAGATCGACCGCAAGCCCTTCGAGGCGCAACTGGCCGCCGCCAAGGGCGAACTTTCGGCGCAACAGGCGCGGCACTCGGTAGCGCAGGCGACGCTGGCCCGCGTCAAGCCACTGGTTGAACAGAATGCGCTGTCCAAGAAGGATCTCGACGACTCGGTCGGCAACGAGCGTTCGGCTCTGGCGGCGGTTGAAGTGGCCCGTGCCAATGTGATGAGCGCCGAACTCAACCTCGGCTACACAACGATCAAGAGCCCACTCAACGGGCTGGCCAGTTCAGCCAAGATTCAGGACGGCAGCTATCTCAATGCCAACAGCCAGGATGCTTTGCTGACCACGGTGGCGGCGCTTGATCCAATGCGTGTCGTGTTCTCCGTATCCGAAAACGCCTTGCTCAAATATCGCGATGCGATTGCCCAAGGCCAGCTGAAAACGCCGGAAAACGACAACTATGTGATTGAGGTGGTGCTGGCGGATGGCTCGGTCTACCCGGAAAAAGGCCGCCTGACTTTCGCCGATACTTCCTACTCGCAAGGCACCGGCACGGTTTTGCTGCGTGCCGAAGTCGCCAACGCCAAAGGTTCATTGATGCCCGGCCAGTTCGTCCGCGCCCGACTACTCGGTGCCAGCTATCCGCAAGGCATTCTGGTCCCGCAAAAAGCGGTTCAGCAAAGCGGCCAGGGGTATTTTGTCTGGCTGATCGACAAGGACAACAAGGCGCAAACACGGCCAATTGAAGTCGGCAAGTGGATGGAGGACAAGTGGCTGGTGTTGAGCGGTCTGCATGAGGGCGAAACGCTGATTGTCGATGGCTTCATGCGCCTCGCGCCCGGTGCGCCGGTGAAGATTGCTGAAGCCAAGCCGGCGCCAAGCTCAGCGGCTGCGGCCAAGTAAGCAGGAGCCGACGATGTTCTCGCATTTTTTTATCGACCGGCCGATTTTCGCCGCCGTCATCTCGATCATCATTTCCATCGCCGGCGCGGTGGCGATGATGGCGCTGCCGATTTCCCAATTCCCGGAAATCACTCCACCGCAAGTCACGGTCAGCGCCAATTATCCCGGTGCCGATGCCAGCACCGTCGCCCAGAACATCGGCGCGCCGATTGAGAATCAGGTCAATGGCGCCGACAACATGATTTACATGTCGTCGACCAGTTCGGCGACCGGCAATTACAGCCTCAACGTTTATTTCAATATCGGCACCGATGTCGATCTGGCGCAGGTCGACGTGCAAAACCGCGTTAATGCCGCCATGCCGCTGCTGCCGCAAAGTGTTTCGCAGCAGGGCGTGCAGGTTCAGAAGCGCAGCGGTTCCTTCCTGATGCTGATTGCCTTGTACTCGGAAGACGGACGCTATGACGAAGATTTTGTCGCCAATTACACCAATATTTACGTGCTGGATGCGATCAAGCGCCTGCCGGGTGCCAATCAGGCGTCGATTTTTGGTGTGGTCGATTCGGCGATGCGTATCTGGCTGTCGCCGGATCGTATGGCAGCGTTGGGCATCACCGCCTCCGACATATCCAACGCCGTTTCGCAGCAAAACAACCAGTTCGCCGTTGGCCGCATCGGCCAGTCTCCCACCCCGCAAGCGGTGCAGCAAACCTTTCCGGTGACCACCAGCGGCCGGATGACCGAACCCGCACAATTTGAAAACATCATCCTGCGTACCGACGCCAAGGGCACTTCGATTGTCCGCCTCAAGGACGTCGCACGCGCCGACCTCGGGCGCAAGGATTACTCGCTGCGCAATGTCTATAACGGCAAGAAGGCGACGATGATCGCCGTCTATCAGCAACCGGGCGCCAACGCTTTGGCGGTCTCGAAGGAGGTCAATGCCACCCTCGAAACCCTGTCAAAAAGCTTCCCCGCCGGCATCAAATACGACATCGCGATGGACACCACGCGCTTCGTTCAGGCTTCCATCGATGAAGTGGTGCACACCTTCTTCGAGGCCGTCGTGCTGGTTGTCTTCGTCGTTTTCCTCTTCCTGCAAAGCCTGCGCCTGACCATCATTCCGACCATTGCGGTGCCGATTTCGATGTTCGGCACTTTCATCGGCATGCTGCTGCTCGGCTACTCGATCAACATGCTGACCCTGTTCGGGATGATTCTCGCCATCGGCATCGTGGTGGACGACGCCATCGTCGTCATCGAAAACACCGAGCGCAACATGACCGAGTTCGGCCTTTCGCCCAAGGAAGCCGCCAAGCGGGCGATGAGCGAAGTCAGCGGGCCGGTGATCGCCATTGTGCTGGTGCTTTGCGCCGTATTTGTCCCGGTCGCCTTCCTGGGCGGCATGACCGGCATGCTCTACAAGCAGTTTGCCGTCACCGTCGCGATCTCCGTGGTTTTCTCCGGCATCGTCGCGCTGACCCTGTCGCCGGCCCTCGCCGCCCTGCTACTCAAGCCGCATCACGGCGAGAAAAATCGTTTCTTCAAGGCCTTTGATGCCGGGTTTGAAAAAGTAACCAACGGCTACGTCAAAGGGGTGGTCAGCTTCATCAGTCGCCCGAAAGTGCCCTTACTCACCTTCCTCGCCCTGTGTTTCGGCGGCGTCATGCTGTTCAAGACGATTCCTTCGGCCTTTGTCCCGCAGGAAGACCAAGGCTACCTGTTCGTGCCTTATTTCCTGCCCGATGCGGCCAGCCTGGATCGCACCGGGGTCGTTGGGGCGCAGGCGGCGGATTTCATGCAGAAACACCCGGCGGTGGCTAACGTCAGCCAGATCAACGGCTATTCGCTGATCGACGGCCAATACAAAACCAGCACCGGCGTCCTTTTCGTCTCGCTCAAGGATTTTGCCGAGCGCAAAGACCCGGCCTTGCGTGCGCCGGCACTGATCAAAGCGGCGGCAGCGGATTTCAGCCAGATTCAGGAAGGCGTCGCGCTGCCGATCAACCCACCGTCGATCCCCGGTTTGGGCGTCACCTCCGGTTTTGAAATGTGGCTGCAGCAAAAAAGTAGCGGCAATTACGGTCAACTGGTGGAAACGATGAAAAAAATTGTCGCCAAGGCCAAGGAACGCCCCGAACTGCGTGGCGTATCAGCCACCGCCAGCGCTAACAGCCGGCAGTTGCTGGTCGACGTCGACCGCGACAAGGCGGAAACCCTGGGCGTGCCGATTCAGGATATTTACAACAGTCTGCAAACGCTGTTCGGCTCAATGTACGTCAGCCAGTTTCCGAAAGACTCTCGACTGTGGCAGGTGATTTTGCAGGCCGAACCCAGCTTCCGCCTGAAACCGGAGGACATCCAGCACATTTACGTCCGCACCCGCGAAGGAAAAATGGTGCCGCTCTCCGCCGTAGTCCAGACGCGCTATGTCACCGGCCCTGATCTGGTCACCCGCTTCAACAACTATCCGGCAGTCAAGATTACCGGCTCGGCAGCCCCCGGCTTCAGCTCCGGTCAGGCGCTTGAGGCCATCGAGGAAATCACCAAAGAGTTGATGCCACCCGGCTATGGCTACGAATGGGCCGGCGAAGCGCGCGAAGAAAAATCAGCGGGCAGCACGTCGACCGTGGCCTTTGTCTTCGGCCTGATCTTCGTCTTCCTGATTCTCGCCGCGCAATATGAAAGCTGGTCGCTACCCTTCGGCGTCATCCTCGCCGTGCCCTTTGCACTGGTTGGTGCGCTGGTCGCCATCCTGCTGCGTGGCATTCCCAACGACGTTTATTTCCAGATCGGCCTGATTACGCTGATCGCGCTGGCCGCCAAGAATGCGATCCTGATCTTCGAGTTCGCCGTCATGCTGCGCGACGAAGGCAAATCCTTCGCCGAAGCCGCAACTGAATCGGCACGCTTGCGACTCAGGCCGATCGCCATGACCTCCTTCGCCTTCATTCTCGGCGTTGTGCCGCTCGCCATCGCCTCCGGCGCCTCGGCCAACAGTCGTCATTCAATCGGTACCGGCGTCATCGGCGGCATGCTTGGCGCCACCGTCATCGCCATTTTCTTCATCCCGATGTTCTTCGTGTTACTTGGCAAATTTTCTGAACGCTTCAGCAAGAAGCAGGAGGACAAGGCATGAAACGTATCGCCCTTTCCTCGCTTTGCGCGCTCTTGCTGGCCGGTTGCGCGGTCGGCCCGGACTACGAGCGGCCATCACTAACAACACCGGAGGGCTGGCGCAGCGGCAGCGCATTACCTGACAACGAAAAGCCCGAAGAACTGGCCAATCTGGCCTGGTGGAAACAGCTGGAAGACCCGGTACTTGACGCCCTGGTCGGCGAAGCGTTGGCCAACAACCGCGATCTCAAAATCGCCGCCGCCCGCGTCGATGAAGCGGCAGGGGTGCTGGGCAGCACCCGCGCCCAGCTTTTCCCGCAACTCGGCGCCAGCCTCAACGGTAGCCGCGCCCAAGCCAGTAACGCCGGAGTAACGCCGATACCTGTTACGGTCGACCGCGTAAACAGCCAATATTCTGCGGCGCTCAATGTCGGCTGGGAGATTGATCTCTTTGGCCGCCTGCGCCGCGCCACCGAGGCTAGCCGCGCCGAGTTGCTGAGCAGCAAAGAAAGCCGCCGCGGTCTCGCCCTCTCACTCGCCGCGACGGTCGCCAACAGCTACATCAGCCTGCGCGATCTTGACGGTGAACTGGAGATTGCCCGCCAAACGCTCAAAACGCGCGAAGAAAGCCTGCGGATTTTCGACCTGCGCTACAAAGGCGGCGTGGTTTCAGAAATGGAAGTGGCGCAGGTGCGTTCCGAAATGGAAGCGGCGCGGATCGCCGTGACCAACCTTGAGCTATCCGTCACCCAGCAGGAAAACGCGCTTTCTGCCCTGCTTGGCCGCTTGCCCGGCACTATCATGCGCGGCAAAACGCTGGCTGAAATGGGCCTGCCGCTACCCCCGGTCAGCCTGCCGGCCAGCGTGCTGGAACGCCGCCCGGATATTCGTCAAGCTGAGCAAAACCTGATCGCCAACAACGCCCGCATCGGCGTTGCCAAGGCCGCTTATTTCCCCATCGTTTCACTCACCGGCCTGCTCGGTTCGAGCAGCGTTGCCTTCTCCAACCTGTTCACCGGCCCGGCCAAGATCTGGTCTTACGGGGCTGATTTGACCATACCGATCTTCAACGCCGGCGCGATTGCCGGCCAGGTTCAGTCAGCCGAAGCGCGGCAGGTTCAGGCGCTGGAGCAATACCGCAAAGCCGTTGAAAACGCCTTCCGCGAAGTCGATGATGCCTTGATCGGTGGCAGAAAATCGCGTGAAGTGCTGGATAGCCGCATCCGCCAGGTCGACGCGCTGAAGATTTACGCACGCAATGCCAAGTTGCGCTATGAAGGCGGCTATTCGTCCTTTCTGGAAGTACTCGACGCCGAACGCAGCCTGTTCCAGGCCCAAATTTACGAGTCGCAGGCGCGCGGTCAGGCGCTGATTGCGACAACCACGCTTTACAAGGTGCTGGGCGGCGGCTGGCAGGCAGCCAGTGAATAAGTTGCGCAGGCAATATTAGCGGATTATTATGTGCCGCTTAAAGCAACCACAAAACCAAGGAAGAACAGCATGTACAAAACGCTAGTCGACAACACGCCGCTGATCAAAGTCAGCACCGGGAAATTCGAGGCCGATTACGCTCTGAACGGTAGCCTGATGAACCCGCTGGAGGCTTTTTACGCGGCACTGGCTGCCTGCGCTGCCGTTTACGCCAAGAAATCCTGCAAAGGACTGGGTATTCCGGCTGAAGGTATCGACATCAACTGCACGCCCTACGCCGGCCCCGGCGGCCCGCTGACGCTGGCCAAGTTCAAGACGGAAGTTCGTTTCCCGGCACACTTCACGGCGGAGCAAAAAGCTGAAATTCTCGACAGCATTGCCCACTGTGCGGTCAAGGAAGTTGTTCAGGTTGGTCCGACCATTGAGTTCCTGGTCAGCGAAGTTTAAGCAGAACGCAGCAATGCAAACGGCCCACCAAATTGGTGGGCCGTTTGCATTTCAAAAGCTTAAAAAATCAGGCCTCGGCAATACCTTCGAGCATTTTCTGCAATTCGCCGGCCTGATACATTTCCTTGACGATGTCGCAACCGCCAACAAACTCGCCCTTGATATAAAGCTGGGGAATCGTCGGCCAGTTGGCGTATTCCTTGACGCCATTGCGGATTTCTTCGTCGGCCAGCACGTTGACCGTGACCGAGTTGGTAACACCGCAAAGTTTGAGAACCTGAACCACGGTGGCGGAAAAGCCGCACTGCGGAAAGCGAGCGTCGCCCTTCATGTAAAGGACGACCGGGTTAGTGGTCACGGTTTCGTGTATGCGTTTCTGAACATCAGACATGTAAGGCTCCAGATTAAAGATAAGCACCGCTGACCCGGGCGATGCCGGCCAGATCGGGATGAGTGAACGCCGCTTTGAACCCGGCGGCGGTTAATAAGTTCCTGCTGGCCGTTCCCTGATCGTAGCCATGCTCAAAAAGCAGCCAGCCGCCGGGCTGTAAATGAGCGGCGGCATGGGCGATGATGTGGCGGATACAGGCCAGCCCATCGCCGTTCGGCACTTGATCAGTCAGCGCCAGGCGCGGCTCAAACGGCAAGCCGTTGAGTTCGAGATGCGGGTCGCCTTCAGCAACATAAGGCGGATTGGAAACGATCAGGTCGAAACGCTCGCCCGCCACTGGAGAAAACCAGTCGCCGACGCGGCAATCAAGCTTGGCCGCCAGTCGCCCGGCGTTGTTGCGTGCAACAAAAATTGCCTCATTTGCGACGTCGACCGTAACAACTGCTGCGGCAGGGCATTCCAGCGCCAGCGAGATGGCGACAATGCCGGAGCCGGTGCCCAGCTCAAGCACTTTTGGCGCGGCAAGCGCGTGCATTTTTTCCAGCGCCAGATCAATCAGCACTTCGGTTTCCGGACGCGGAATCAGCACCGCTGGCGACACCTGAAAGACTCGCCCGCGAAACTCGGTTTCGCCAACCAGATAGGCCAGCGGCTCGCCCGCTGCTCGGCGCTCCACCCATTCGGCAAACTGCGCATAAGCCGGGGAAAATACTGGCGTTTCGGGCCGCGCCAGCAAATCGGTGTGCGAACAGCCGGTAGCGTATTGCAGCAGCAAACGGGCATCGAGCCGGTCGATTTGCTGCTTGGCTGCGGTCAACGCCTCAAACAGGGTCATTTTTTAGCGTAAAAAAAGGGCAGGCCGAGCGTAGGTCGGGCTTCAGCCCGACTTTGTGATTGTCGGGTTAAAACCCGACCTACGCAGCGAGGTGAATTAATCATCACCGCTTAGTTCTGCTCGGCCAGTTCGGCGAGCAAATCGGCCTGATGTTCGGAAGCCAGCGCGCCGAGCAATTCGTCCATATCGCCATCGAGAATCGCTGCAATCTTGTATAGCGTCAGGTTGATCCGGTGATCGGTAATCCGCCCCTGCGGAAAATTGTAGGTGCGAATGCGTTCCGAACGGTCGCCGGAGCCAATCAGCGATTTACGCGTGCTGGAAATGTGCGCCTGCTGCGCCCGCACCTGAACGTCCTTGATCCGCGCCGCCAGCACTTTCATCGCCGAAGCCTTGTTGGCGTGTTGCGAACGGCCATCCTGACATTCGGCGACAATCCCGGTCGGCAAATGGGTAACGCGCACGGCGGAATCGGTTTTATTGATGTGCTGACCGCCAGCACCTGACGCCCGATAGGTGTCGATGCGCAGATCAGCCGGGTTGAGATTGACGTCTTCAACCTCGTCCACTTCCGGCATGATCGCCACGGTGCACGCCGAGGTGTGGATGCGGCCCTGAGTTTCGGTTTCCGGCACACGCTGGACGCGATGGCCGCCCGATTCAAACTTGAGCCGCGAATAAGCACCACTACCGGCAATCCGGCAGATGATTTCGCGGTAACCGCCCAGTTCCGACTCGCTGGCCGACATCACTTCAACCTGCCAGCGCTGACGTTCGGCAAAGCGCGAATACATGCGGAAGATGTCGCCGGCGAACAGCGCCGATTCATCACCGCCCGTTCCGGCTCGGATTTCGAGAATAACGCTGCGCTCGTCGTTGGGATCTTTCGGCAGCAGCAACTTTTGCAAATCGATTTCCAGTTGCGGCAAACGCGCCTTGGCGGCGGCAATTTCCTCTTCGGCAAACTCGCGCATTTCCGGATCACTGCGCATCGCTTCACCCTCTTCCAGGTCGCGTTCAGCCTGACGGAAAGCGTGAAACTGGATGATCACCGGCTCGATTTCGGCACGCTCGCGGGAGAGTTTGCGGAACTGATCCATGTCATTGGCCGTCGTTGGCGCCGACAACATGCGGTCAATTTCATCAAGACGGTCGACCAGCAAGTCGAGTTTTTGGCGGATGGATGGCTTCATGGAAATTTCAAAAATACGCGGGAAGAGCAGCCCAGCAGGCCGCTACTCGCCGGAATGGAGATGGAATAGGCGCGCAGCGGCGGCTTGCAACTCAGTGCGTTCGTTGCCTTCAGCCAGGTTAAGCGCCTGCGTCGGCGCGTGCAGAAATTTGTTGGTCAGGCGCTGCGACAGGTGTTCAAGCACCTTCTCGGCAGCTTCGCCTTTGGCCAGCAATTTCATTGCATGCTCAATTTCGTGGCGGCGCATGCGTTCCGCCGAATCGCGCAGCGAACGGATCACCGGCACCGTATCGCGCGCCTGCAACCAGCCGATGAAATCCTGGACGCGGTTGGCAATGATCATTTCCGCATCGACCACCGCTGCCTGGCGCGACTCCTGGCCGCTTTCAACCACCTGCGCCAGATCATCGACGGTGTAGAGAAAAATATCGTCGAGCTCGCCAACTTCCTCTTCAATATCGCGCGGCACAGCAAGGTCGACCATGAACATGGGCCGATGGCGGCGCACCTTGACCGCGCGTTCGACCATTCCCAGACCAATAATCGGCAGCGGGCTGGCGGTGCAGGAAACGACAATATCGTGCTGCGCCAGATGCTCGCCAATTTCTTCCAGGCGAATCGCCGTGCCGTTGTAACGCTCGGCCAACGAACGACCGCGTTCCAGCGTGCGATTGGCGATAGTGACTTGCTTCGGTTGCTTGGCACAAAAATGGGCGGCGCAAAGTTCGATCATCTCGCCAGCGCCAATGAACAGAATGCGCTGACCGCCAACCGATTCAAAAATCCGCTCCGCCAGATGCACGCCAGCCGCCGCCATGGAGACAATATTGGCGCCAATCGCCGTCGTGCTGCGCACTTCCTTGGCGACTGAAAACGAGCGCTGAAAAAGCTTGTGCAACTGCGTGCCGAGCGTGCCGCTTTCCTCGGCAACGCGCACTGCATCCTTCATCTGGCCGAGAATTTGCGGCTCGCCAATGACCATCGAATCCAGGCCGCTAGCCACGCGAAAAGCGTGGCGAATCGCTGCCGGCTGATCATGCAGGTAGATATAGGGTGCAATCTCGCCACGGCCAATCTGGTGATACTGGGCCAGCCAGTCGATCACCACCTCCGGCGTTTCGGCGGAGCAATAAATCTCGGTGCGATTGCAGGTGGACAGAATCGCCACCTCCTTGACCGGCCGAGTGCGCGTCAAATCAGCCAGTGCCTGATGCAATTTATCGGCATGGAAAGCCACCTGCTCGCGGATCGCGAGCGGTGCAGAGTGATGGTTGATGCCGAGGGTAAAAATCACCGGATTAGGGGTAATGCCTGCGCAAAATAGCCGCGGATTATAGCATTCACCGCTCAGCCGCCTGACCCGTCATAAGTACTATGCAGGGCAATTGCGTGAAGCTGGAAAATCAGCCTGCTCACCCCGCTTACGGGGTTTTCACGCAAATTCCATTTCTGCGCTTGCCCGGAAGCATTTACAGCTAGCCTCTTGATTAGTAGACTAAAAAACAGCGGATGGCTACGCGGCAGTAAAACAGCTTTTCCGGCATCCAAATTCAGCCGGCCTGAGCTTCGCAGCCACAACTGACTACCGATAAATGCTTCACTGACAGTTTCTGTCATTCCTGTTGAAAAACCGATAGCTTTGCTCCGCTTATGAACATCACCCCATTCCAGTCTCTGGCCTGCCCGCTTGATGGCAAACCCTTGCGCGGTGATGGCACAACATGGCGTTGTGCGGCTGAGCATAATTTTGATATTGCCAGCCAGGGTTACACCCATTTGCTGCCCGTGCAGCAAAAGCGCTCGCGCGATCCCGGTGACAGCAAGGAAATGGTTGCCGCCCGCCGGCGCTTTCTCAATGCCGGGTTTTACCAACCAATTGCGGCAGCGGTGAGCCGGGCGGCGCTGGCCGATTTTCCACCGGGCGCGAGCGCCAGTTGCCTCGATGCGGGTTGCGGTGAGGGTTATTACTTGCGGCAATTAGCGGCAGCGGAATCGCCAGTTCAAACGCTGAGCGTGCTCGGGTTGGATATTTCAAAATGGGCGGTTTTGTCTGCCGCGAAACAGGACAAGCGACCCAACTGGGTAGTCGGCAGCAATGCCAACTTGCCGGTGTTGTCCGGCACGCTGGATCGCCTGCTGTGCCTGTTCGGCTTTCCCGTTTACCCCGAGTTTGCCCGCGTGCTGAAGCCGGCAGGTTTGCTGTTGCAGGTTGATGCCGGGCCGGATCATCTGCGCGAGTTGCGTGAAATCATCTACCCGACACTCAAGCCAGAGCGCGTGGCTGAGGCTCTGGCACCGGCGGATTTTGTCCACCAGTCCAGCGCAACAGTGCGCTACCCAATCAGCCTCAGCGGCAAGGAGCAGATTGCCGATCTGCTGGCGATGACGCCGCACCTTTACCGTGCCAGCGCCGAGGGCCGGGCAAAAGCCGCGGCGCTAACGGCCCTGAATCTTACGGTCGACGTGCGTCTGAACTGCTTCAACCGGGTTTAAAAACCTCAGTAAGCCATTCACGAATCTGGCGATCAACGGAAGCTTGATCAGCACCATAAGCCTTGAAGTGTTACGGTCAACGGCAATAAATGGCGATTTTTTATGTCAGCAGCCAGCTGATCAAAAGTGCGCGGTGAATTTCAGCCGGAAGGTACGACCAAATTGCGGAGTCTGCGCGCGCGTACCGGCGAGGCTTGTATCCAACCCGGACGGATCATTGTATTGATGATCAAAAAGGTTATACACACCGAGCGCAACATGCCAATCCTTGCCGGAAGGCTGGTAAGTAAAATTGGCGTTGGCCACCCCGTAGCCGGCAACCCAATTGCCGTTGTCACCGGTTTGGCGGCGGCTAAGCAGTTGCCCCTCAAGCCCGGCCAGCCATTGTGTGCTAAAGATCGGCACGGAAAGATTTCCGCGCAGGGAATGGCGGGCAACGTTCTCTATGTAAGTGGAAACCGTGCTCGGTTGCTGCAAGGTGTAGCCAACGCGCAAGGCTGCACCATTCAGCCAGCGATGCTGCAACTCCAACTCCACCCCGCGCCCGAGAACATCCGGCAGATTGGCGCTTAAGCCAGTACTGACATCGATCCCGAGCAAATCCTGAATACGGTAGAAAAACAGCGAGGAAGTGAGCCGTGTGCGAGCGCCAACACGCTGCTCCCAACTCAGTTCGATCGAACGCATGCGCTCCGGCACCAGATTAGGATTGGCCACCGAGAAAGTTGGCGTCGCGTAGAACCGCTGATATACCGTTGGATCGCTGAAGGCGGTGGCATAAAGGAATTTGAAAGTTCCGCCAGAATCATTCTGGTGCACCAAACCAAGACGCGGGTTCCAATGCCCCGGCATCTCGCTCTGGCGGTCATGCCTTAAGCCCAAGGTCAGGTAAGTACTATCGCCAACCGTGATTTCGTCCTGGGCATAAAAACTGAATTGGCGGCTTTTTCGCTGATCATCAAGACAGACTGTCGCGCTGACGCCGTAACAGCCATAGCCGGCATCCTCATTTTTCTGGTCCTGCCGGGTATTTGCCTTGTATTCAACACCGGCAGTCCAGCGCTGCCCCTGCCTGGCAGTGTTCAGCAAGCGGCTTTCAAACCCCCACCACTGGCCGTATATACGGTCCTGATTCAGCACATAGGGTGGATAGTCATAGGGGAAATCACCCTTGTAGGTATATTTTCCGGCGTAGAGGCGCGTGTGCAGGGTATTTTCCCGATTCAGTCTGTGGTCGTTGGCGACTTCGGCCAAAGTGTAACTATCCGCTTCGCGATGCCGGTCATCATTGAACACAGTGGCGTACGAACCATTCGGCACGATCTCGTCACGCTGCGAATGCAACAGCGTTGCCCGCCAGTTGTCGCTTCGTACCCGGGCGAAAAATTTACCGGCCTGCGTGCCCTCAACACCATACGCAACCGAATCCAGCCCGGCATTGGCCATATCAGGAAAATTCAGCCGGTGACCACTGCTATAAGCCCCGCTATAAGACAAAACGATATCCGTCCCGCCCTCGGTGAACGTTCCCCAGGTGACTCGGCCTTCGCTGGATTTACCACTACCTCGCGCAACGGATACCTCCGTGCCACCAAGTGAACCACCGCTACGCGTAATGACGTTAATCACGCCAAAAGTGGAATCTCCGCCATAAACCGACGCACTTGGCCCACGCACCACTTCGATCTGCTCGATCAGATCGATATCAAGCGGAAAAGCACTATCAAAACTCGCGCTACCGTAAATGTTTTCGTTGGTCGGAATACCATCGATCAGGACTTGCAGCCGGGTACGATAATCACTCGGCGCCGAGACACCGCGAGTACCAACAAGTCCGTAGGTATGGTCGTTCGTCGCGGTAAAGCCATTTAGCGTGCGCAAGGCATCGGCAAGCGTGCGCCAGCCATAGGTACGAATCTCCTGACGCGTCAAAACAGAAACCGATGAAGGCGTGAATTCGGCGTTAAGAGCAAATTTAGGGGTACTGATTACCTGGACTTTCAGCAAGTCTTCAAGCGAAATATCTTCGGGTATTTCGCTTGCGCCATGCACGGAGCCTGCCAACAAGAAAAGCGTAAACACACACCAATGAAGTTTGCAGTTAAAGCGCATTACCCGGCCCCTCGCCGAGGTGACCGACTCAGCCATTTCAGCATGGTGATGTAGAGCAAATCAGGATCAACCGGTTTGGCGATAAAGTCATTCATCCCGGCATCCAGACACTGCGCCTGATCTTCGGCAAAGGCATTGGCAGTCATGGCGATGATCGGCAACGCTTCGCAACCGGGGATCTGGCGAATGCTCTGCGTCGCTTCGAGGCCGTCCATCACCGGCATTTGCATGTCCATCAAAACCAGATCGTAGGAATTTTCCTGCGCCATCTCAAAAGCAACCGCACCGTCGGGCGCGATATCAACGACAAAACCCAGCACTTCGCGCAGCAACTCGAGCGCCACCTCCTGATTTACCCAGTCGTCCTCGGCGACGAGAATTCGACAACCGGGAAACTCTTGGATCAGACGATTTTCGGCCTCAACACCGGAAATAGCGACATCGTGCGGAGAAACCATAGGTGCTGTTTGCCGCACTGGCAAACAGATCAAGAATGAGAACGTGCTACCGAGATTTGGCGTGCTCGTCACCGTAATGTCGCCGCCCATCAGGCGCACCAAGCGGCGACAGATGGGCAAACCAAGGCCGGTGCCGCCAAATTTACGGGTAGTCGAACCATCCGCCTGTTCGAACGGGTTGAAAATCCGATTGGCGGCATCGCTTGGAATACCGATGCCGGTATCACGCACAGCAAACTCGAGCAATATTTCCCCGGCAAGCTGTTCGCGCACCTGAATCGAAAGAACAATGCTGCCCTGCTCGGTAAATTTGATCGCATTGCTCAACAAATTGAGTAACACCTGCTGCAAGCGCAAGGGATCGCCAAGCAGTTGACACGACTGCAGCGACGGGTCGATTTCGTAGGCCAGCGGCACCTTACCCGCACCCGGTCGAGCATGCGCCAGACTGTCCAGGTTAGTGATCAAGGTCGGCAGATTGAACGATATTTTTTCCAGGGTCATCCGGTCAGCATCAATCTTGGACAGATCAAGAATATCGTTGAGCAGGCTGAGCAGATGATTGGCGGCATTGGTCACCTTGCCCAGTTTGTCGCGCTGGGCAGGATCAGTGTTGTTGCGCGCCAGCAAATGGGTGAGGCCGATAATGGCATTCATCGGCGTGCGCAATTCGTGGCTCATATTGGCCAGAAAGGTACTCTTGGCACGGTTGGCCGACTCGGCATCTTCCTTGGCGATGGAGAGCGCCAGCGTCCGCACTTGAACCGTCTCTTCAAGATGCTCACGATGTTTGCTCAACTCAGCATCGCGATCAGAAATTTCGTTCAACATCGTGTTGAAGGCATCGGCAAGCTGACCGATTTCATCATCCGAAAACTTGGTGGCGCGCTGTGAATAATCCTTCGATTCAGCCACCTTGTTGGCGGTATTGGTCAGAGAACTCAGCGCATTGAGCAGCGAGGATTGCATGCGGCGCGCAACCAGCAAGGAAATCAAAAAGGCAATTAGCGCGCCGGCAAAAAACACCCCCGAATTCCAGGCCACCTCACGCCAAACGCGGTCCATGCCTGCCGTCAGCGTCACCGAGCCAATAACGCCTTCCGGCGTTCTGATCGGCACCGCCGCCGTGATATGAGCGCGATCACTATATTTGGCGCGCTGTGTATGAATTCTGTCGCCCAACGTAACCACGTCAGGCAGAACTACACCACTTTTATCAAAGCGATGACTGAATTCCATACCCAACCCGTTCAAGCGCGCAGCCAGAATGTCCGGGTCGGCCTGCAACGAACTGAATAGGCGCTCGGCCCCCTTGCTGTCCTGAAACTCGACAACAGCCGAGGCGTTGAACGCGATCACCTCAGCCATTGAGTACAGTTCGCTCAGTTTGGCGGCACGCCGCTGCTCGATATCGCGGGCAGTAAAAAACAGGAAAATCAGCAGCAAACTGAGTCCTACCGCGCTCGCAATCAGCACGGTCAGCTTACGCCGCAGGGTCTGTTGTCCGATCACTTCGGCACGCCGATCACCTGACGAGCAAGCCGCATCATCTGCGAATGCGGCTTGAGTCCAGCGCGATTAAGCGCATCAATATTGATCTCAAACTGCAAACGCCCCTCGGCACGGACCAGCGCAATCGCCCCACCCTGACGGGTGAAAATATCTGCATCACTAACCGTCAAAACCGGCTGACTCTCAACCCAGCGCAAGACAGCACCAAAACGCGCTTCCTCGGTATCCGGAACAAACATCAATTGACAGCCGATAACCTGATCCGGCCCACTAATTCGGCGAATACGCAACTCTCGCCCAGCCACGGCACGGCCTTCGTAAGCACTCAGATACGGCCCCAGCGTATCGCGACCAAAGAGGCAAATGGTTACGGTCGACGCATTGGAAGACGGCCATTCTATGTACTTGAGAAAATTAACCAGAAATGCAGCCTTGATCTGTGGTTCGCTACTCACTTGAGCATGACTAAGTGCTCCCGGCAAAGCCAGAAGCATTAGCACGGCAAAATGCCGCAGCAGTAAGGAGAAACGACGGCCAATCATGGCGATGTCAAAATTTCCAGCGAGCGGAGAGCAATAGCGAAGGGACAATTTCGACTGGCGCAGACGGGATGTAATCCGAAACAAACTCGGTACGCTTTGCGCCAACCAGATTGCGACCCGTGATGGCCAATTCGAGATCCTTATTCACTTTGTGTGCAAAGCGCAGATCCAGTGTCACATAACCAGGAACCCGCAGCAGATTAGTGTAAGGGGCATTTATCCGGTCGTAACCCGCTGAGCCGCGAAGCCATGCATCAAACTGCTGATTGGCTGAAAGATTCCATTGCGAACGAAGAGATCCGTAATGCCGGGGCGTTCCAACTTCGTCATTTTTACCAGCTCCACGGACCAAGGGATTGTCGGATTCATCCATCTCGATCCGCGTCCAGGTATAGGAAAGCTGGACGCGCCAAGCCGGGGCGATCAGCCAGTCAGTAGCGAGTTCAGCCCCGTTGATCCAGCCACTGCCAGGGTTATAAAGACTCACGTTTTGAATAATCGAAACCGGAAAATAAATGAAGTCCTGAGTACCGGTTTTGCCACCGACAATATCGGTATAACGGTAACGATAGGCCGTCAGATCAAGGTTGAAACTGGAAGTAAGCTGGCTACGATAACCAAGTTCGACCCCCTCCATCTTCTCTGCTGTCAGATTGCCATTCCCCGCCGTACGCAGCACGACAGGAACCGGGATCGCTGACTGTGCCGGCATCACCGTATTCAGTATCGTCACATTCTGCTCGGCCCGCGATGGCATACGCGGCGCCTGCGCATACTTGGCCCACAAGGTATTGCTACGCGATGGCGTCCACATCAAGGTCGCGTTTGGCGCAACGGTATTGCCGCCCAGATTGGTGTAATCCCAACGCGCGCCCATACCAAACTGCAGCGTTTCGGGGATCAGCGTCCACTCGTCCTGCAGGAAAAACCCGGTGGTGCGCTGAGTAAATTCGCGGGGGCTAAAATCAAGAATCGTCTGGTTAGTCGAAAAATTATCCGATGTCGAGCGATGACTTAAACCCCACAGAACATCATGGGCAGAAAAAGTGTAACGACCCTGGTAATCAATGTCGTAGGTATTGCGCTCTTCTTTGAGAAAACCAGTAATTTCTATCGTCGACGCCGTAGCCGACATTTGCAGTGATGACTCGATCCCGGCGGCAGTCAGCCAACGATAGCGCCCGGCGATGGTCTGGCTGGCATCGAGCTGCTTGCTGGTCACCGGAACCAGTACCAGCGAACTCTGGCTACTCAGACCAAGAGTCATTGAGTCGCCGAGACTGGAACTCATCGCATTGGCCCAAACCGCCAGATCACTACCGCCCCCTAATTTCTTGTCAAAACGCATGTCGACCGCAGCATTATTGAGACGATCCTCAGCGTAAGCACCGGTCGCCGCAACTTTTGACGGTTCGCCATGACGCCCCTGGGTAGAAAGTTTCCAACTGGTATCTTGGTCAAGGCTGGCACCATAACGCGCGTAAAAACCGCCTTTGCCATCCGTACCAATCAGCGGGGCAATCAGCCCCCCCGTCTGTTCGCGCGAATGCTTACTGATGATGTTGATGACGCCACTCACCGCATTAACGCCCCACACTGCCGCGCCGGTACCGCGAATAACCTCAATCCTTTCAATATCCTCAAGGGCAACCGGATCGTGTTCCCACATCACCCCGGAGAAAGTCGGCAGGTAAATACTCCGCCCATCAACCAGAACCTGTAGCTTGTTGGCGAAGCGGCCATTGAAGCCCCGCGCCGAAACGGCATAGCGCCCGTTGTCGATCTGCGCCACCTCAATGCCCGGAGCCATGCGCAAAACATCAGGGATGGTTTGCGCGCCAGAGCGCCGAATATCCTCGCCAGAAATAACAAAGGCCGCCGCCGGTACATTGGACAAGTTCTGGCTCTTGCGCGAAACCGAGGTAATTTCGGTTTTGGTCAGGTCTTCAAGACTCAGTTCATCGAGAGAATCAGCCGCCAGCGTGGGCGAGGCACTCACAGCGTGAAGCGCAAGCAGGAAACAGCTGCGCTTTAGCAAAAGTTTGGTGGTCATTTTTCCGACATCAGGAGGCACGCGAGTTAGATGGGGCGCTGACCTTTCTGCGCAGGCCATGCAGCCTTGTCAGGATAAGCCTACAAAGAGCATATTACAAATGGAATATGCCCTTCATATTGTTTCCAAAACACAACGGCGCCAAACCCAGGCTTAGGAAGCCTCGTAAGAGGAAAGCGTCACCCCGGCACGCGCCAGAAATTCCCTGAGCTGCTTGATGTCAGTCTTGCTGCAGGTGCTGCTGTTGTGCGGGTGGTGGAGAAAAACCTCGACCTTGTTCAGCGTTATTTTGAACCGCGCGCCGTGCGACGGATCGACTTCGGCGCCGAGGTGATGGAGCAAGGATTCAACTTCGCGCCAATGAATATTGGCACTCAACGGATCCTGAAAGATGCTGCGCATCAGGTGGGCATGCTTGTGGCTCATGATGAAGCTCCCAGCAAATTAGGCTGGTTAATTCTATGCCTGTGGACAGCCAGTGTCAGGCAAAAACGAGCTTGAGCAAGGCCAGGGAAAGCAAGGTATAACCCGCCGCAACCAGATCGTCGGCCATCACGCCGAAGCCGTTTTTGACGTGCTCGTCAAAATAGCGCGCCGGTTGCGGTTTGGTGATGTCGAAATAACGGAAGAGCGCGAAAGCAGCCGACTGCCAGAGGAAAGTATCCGGCGTCAGCAGCAGCACCAGCCAGAAGGGAACAATTTCATCCCAGACAATGCTGCCGTGATCGGGATCGCCGATTACCTTGCCGGTAACGTCAATCGCCCAGATGCCGAGCAGATAAGCTGCGGTCAACAGCAAAAGCAGCTCGAAATCGCCAACATGCGGGCGAAAGAAAGCAAAGGTGACCCAGGCGAAGAAAGTACCGAAGGTGCCGGGCGCCCAGCGCGTCAGCCCGCTGCCGCAGCCACAGGCGATGAAATGCGCCGGGTGGGCAAAGAGAAATTTAAGGCTGGGCGGGCCTTTTTTCAGCTCAGGCAAAATGATCGTATCCATGGTGATCGAAGGCAATCGGCTGGCCATCCGGGTCAAAAATGGTCACCTCGCCGGTGGTGCCGGCAGTCATTTGACCAATACAC
Source organism: Pseudomonadota bacterium (assembly GCA_039797825.1). Classification (GTDB taxonomy): domain Bacteria; phylum Pseudomonadota; class Gammaproteobacteria; order Burkholderiales; family Rhodocyclaceae; genus Azonexus. The sequence goes on from JBDKHF010000019.1 coordinate 27,798, forward strand.
CAGAGTGGCAACTCAAGCTCGGTGGCAATCGCGGCAATCTGCTGGTTAAGCGCAGGCGGTACGGTGAAGCACAACTCGTAATCATCGCCACCGGCGAGCTGACAGTCGAGCGCCAGCGCACGCGGAATATCGTTGTGCTGCTGGCCCTTGGGCAGATGCGGCAATTGCACCAGATGCACGGCAGCGCTCAACGCAGAACGCTTGGCGATATGGCCCAAATCGGCCAGCAAGCCATCGGAAACATCAATCGCCGCCGAGGCAACACCCAGCAAACGTAGCCCGAGCGCAACCCGTGGACGTGGCTTTTCCAGCGCGACTTGGCAAAGGCGGCGCCAGGGTTCCGGTAAATCCACTTTGCCCTGCAACTGCGCCAGGCCGAGGCTGGCCAGGCCGGGACGGCCGGAAACATAGATCAGATCGCCGGCCTTGGCGCCATCACGGCGCAAGGCCAGTCCTGGTGCCACTTCACCAAAGGCGGTGATGCACAGATTGAGCGGGCCACGGGTGGTATCGCCGCCGACAATATCGACGCCGTGGGCAGCGGCACAGGCAAAAAAACCTTCGGCAAATTTTGCAATCCATTCCTCGTCGACCGTAGGCAATGCCCCGGCCAAGGTTGCCCAGCGCGGTTTGGCGCCCATCGCGGCGAGATCGGAGAGATTGACAGCCAAGGCTTTCCAGCCCAGGTTGAGCGGGTCGGTATCGGGGAAAAAATGGGTGCCGGCAACCAGCATGTCGGTAGTGACCGCCAACTGCATGCCGGGGCTGGGTTGCAGCAGGGCGCAGTCGTCACCAGGACCGAGCACAGCCGAGGGCGTCGGCCGGGCAAAGTAACGGGCTATCAGCGCGAATTCACCAGACATCAGCGCTTGTTGCGAGCGACGAATTCCGGGCGAACCGCAGCCGCTACTTTGTCGAGCACGCCATTGACGTACTTGTGGCCATCGGTGCCGCCGAAGGACTTGGTTAGTTCAATGCACTCGTTGATGATGACGCGATACGGGGTTTCGACGTAATGCACCAGCTCGAAGCTGCCCATCAACAAAATGCAGGCTTCAATCGGCGACAGCTCGGCAATCGGGCGATCAATGTGCGCGCCAATTTGTTCGGCCAGCTTTTCATTTTGAGCGATCACACCGCGTAAGGTGCCGACAAAGAATTCACGGTCAGCCTTGGCGAAACCTTCCAGTTCCGGCATGTGGGCTTCGATAGCGGCCTCATTGGCGCCACCAACCCGCCACTGATAAAGCCCCTGCAGCACAAACTCACGCGCCCGACGCCGTGCCGATTTAGGCGGCGCCTTGGGTTCCGGGACGATATCGGCGGTGGCGTCGCTGGCAAATTCGGTCATTGGTTGAGTGCTTTCTTGAGGTTGGCCATTTCGACGGCAGCTTGCGCGCAGTCGGTGCCCTTGGGTTGCACGCGGACATCCGCCTGCTCGTCGGTGTCGCAGGTCAGAATGCCGTTGGCGATCGGCACGCCGGTGTGCAGTTGCACTTCCATGATGGCACGGCATGAATCGTTGGAAACGACTTCAAAGTGGTAGGTATCGCCACGAATCACCGCGCCGAGGGCGACCAGCGCATCAAATTTGCCACTTTGCGCCATCGTTTGCAGGACCAGCGGGATTTCCAGCGCGCCCGGCACGTTGGCGATGGCCATGTCGGCATCCGCCACGCCAAGCCGCTTGAGTTCATGCACACAGGCCGAAAGCAAGCCTTCGCAAACCGGCAGGTTGAAGCGGCTCATCACCACACCAACGCGCAGGCCGGCGCCATTCAGGTTGTTGTCGTATTCAAAAATATTGTCAAAACGGGACATGGTTCAAAGCTCGCCAGGAGAGGTGACAAAACCGGTAACTTCAAGGCCGAAGCCGGTCATTGAGGGCATTTTGCGCGGGCTGGAGAGCAGGCGCATTTTGGAAACACCGAGATCGCGCAAAATCTGTGCGCCGATGCCGTAGGTGCGCGGATCCCACTTGGTCTGGGCACGCGGCTTCTGGCCGGTCAAACGCGTGAGCAGCGCTTCGCCATCTTCCGGGCGATGCATCAGCACGATCACGCCATGACCATTTTTGGCCAGCGCGGCCTGTGCTTCATCAATCGAGAAGGATTGCTGCTTGCTGGTCGGATCGAGGAAATCAAGCACTGACAAGGGCTCATGGACGCGCACCAGGGTTTCCGTATTGGCCGGAATCGTGCCACGCACCAGCGCCAGATGCGTTGCACCACTGGCGCGGTCAACGTAGGCGTGCAGCTCAAAATCACCGTGCGCAGTCGCCACCGTTTTGCTGGTGACCCGCTCAATCAGCGTTTCGGAACCGGCGCGGTAATGAATCAGGTCGGCGATGGTGCCGATCTTCAAATTGTGTTCCTTGGCGAATTCCATCAATTCCGGCAGACGGGCCATCGTGCCGTCGTCGTTCATGATTTCGCAGATTACCGAGGAAGGCTCCAGCCCCGCCATGCCGGCCAGATCACAACCGGCTTCGGTATGGCCGGCACGAACCAGCACGCCACCTTCGCGGGCGGTAATCGGGAAAACGTGGCCGGGCTGAACGATGTCATCCGCCGTCGTATTCTTGGCGACGGCAATTTGCATGGTGCGCGCCCGGTCAGCGGCGGAAATACCAGTGGTGACGCCTTCGGCAGCTTCAATCGAAACCGTGAATGCGGTGCCATATTGCGTTTTGTTATTGCGCGCCATCTGCACCAAACCAAGCTTTTTGCAGCGCGCTTCAGTCAGCGTCAGGCAGATCAGGCCGCGGCCATATCTGGCCATGAAATTGACGGCATCGGCCGTAATGTGCTCGGCGGCCATAACCAGGTCACCTTCATTTTCACGGTCTTCTTCATCAACCAGAATGACCATGCGGCCAGCCTTCAGTTCGGCAACAATTTCAGCGGTAGTAGCAATGGCGGGATGGGGAGGCATGTGATTCTTTGAACAACAAAAATGGGGGGGCTATTTTCGCAGAAACAGCGGTTTAGCGGGTGGATTTGTGGGCTGGGTGGTTTTTGCGGAGTGACAACTCCTGACAAATCAATTGTTACGGTCAACCGTAAAAACAACCAAAAATATACGGCTGGGCAAAACTCAAATCGCCCTCTTCCCCAACCCCTCCCACACTTGTGGGGGGAGGGGAGCGACTTTTGTAAGGTTCACGGTAGCATTCCGCCCCATGCGCCACGCCCTCCTCTTCTCCGTTTTCGTCATCGCCTCCTGCGGGCTGGCCTACGAGCTGATCGCCGGCGCGCTCTCTTCTTATCTGCTCGGTGATTCAGTCACCCAGTTTTCAACTGTCATTGGTTGCTATTTATTTGCGATGGGCGCCGGCTCCTGGCTATCGAAATACATCGTCAAGGATCTCGTCGGGCGCTTCATCCAGATCGAATTGCTGGTCGGTTTGGTCGGCGGCTTTTCGGCGGTTGCATTATTCTTTGTATTCACCTGGCTGGCCGGCCCGTTCAAGCTGGTGCTTTATCTACTGGTCTTTATCGTCGGCATGCTGGTCGGCCTCGAAATTCCGCTGGTCATGCGCATACTGGAGCGCGAACTGGCCTTCAAGGATCTCGTCTCGCAAGTGCTGACCTTTGATTACCTTGGCGCACTGGCGATTTCCATCCTCTTTCCGCTATTTCTTGCGCCGCATCTCGGCATGGTGCGCACCGGCCTGCTCTTCGGGCTGCTCAATGTAGCGGTCGCACTTTGGGCGCTGCACCTGTTCCGCGACCAACTGCCCGCTCGCAACTGGCTGGCGACCCAATCCTGGGCCGTTTTCGGTGTTCTCGCGCTGGGTTTTGGCGGTGCCGGACAACTGACTTCGTTGGCCGAAACGCATTTGTATTCGGACGAAATCGTCTACGCCGACACAACCCCCTATCAGCGCATTGTGGTGACCCGCTGGCGCGACGACCTAAGGCTTTTTCTCAATAACAATCTGCAATTTTCATCGCATGATGAATATCGCTACCACGAAGCGCTGGTGCACCCCGGTCTGGCCAGCTTGCCGTGGGCCAAGCGCGTGCTGGTGCTGGGTGGTGGCGATGGCCTGGCGGTGCGTGAAATCCTTAAATACGAAAATATTGAATCGGTCACGCTGGTTGATCTCGATCCGGCGATGACTGACCTGTTTTCAAGCGCGCCGCCACTGGTCGCGTTGAATGCCGGCGCACTCAAATCGCCGCGCGTCAAAACGATCAACGCCGATGCCCTGCAATGGCTGGAGGACAACCGCGAGCATTTCGATTTCATCGTCATCGATTTCCCCGACCCGGCCAATTTTGCGCTCGGCAAGCTGTACACCTCGGCCTTCTATCGCCTGCTGGAAAAACGCCTCTCGGCACATGGCCTGCTTGTCGTCCAGTCGACTTCGCCCCTTTATGCCCGGCAATCCTTCTGGTGTGTGGTAACGACGCTCGAAGATGTCGGCTTCAAAACGGCGCCTTATCACGCCTTGGTGCCGTCATTCGGGGAATGGGGTTACATCATAGCCGGGCGGCAAAAATTTGAGCCGGTTGCGGTCGACGCGAAAAAAACGCGCTTTTTATCGCCCGAAACAAGCACTGATCTCTTCCACTTCCCGGCTGATATGGCACGCGTACCGGCTGAAGTTAACCGGCTCAACAATCAGGTATTGGTGCGTTACTTTGAAGCCGAGTGGCGCAAGGTGATTCGCTGAGGCTAGCCGCAAACGAAGAAATTGCCTTCTTCGACCGAGAAACAAACCGCACTGTTGCCGCCTTCGTGCGTTGCCTGATAAAGCGCCACATCGGCAGATGAAAGCAGGGTATGCGTGTCGGCACTGGCTTCCGGCACCATCACGGCCACCCCGAGGCTGATCGTCACCTGCTTGCCTTCCGCCACGCTTTCATTAGCGATTTTCAAGGTATTGATGCGCAAGCGCAGGTTTTCAGCAAAGAGGCAGGCGGCTTTTTCTTCCATGCCCGGCAGAGCCAGAGCAAACCGCTCGTTATCGAAGCGCGCCAGAATATCCCCAGCCGGTTGAATCGCCGCCTTCAGCTCGGCGGCAATATCGCGTAGCACGAGATCGCGTTGCTCATGACCGTACCAGTCAGCATAGGCGGCGAACTGATCGATATCGACCATGATCATGGCCAGCGTCTTTTGTTGGCGCTGGGCCTTGGCGAACTCAAGCGCAAAGAGTTCATCAAATTTGCGGCGATTGAAAATACCGGTCAAGGGATCAACAAAACTGTTGCGACGCAAATTTTCAGCTTGCTGGCGCAGCACACGTTCGCGCGAAACCGTTGCCGTCACATCATTGACCTGAATCAGGCATGCCGCCTGCAGTGGCGCATCAACCAAGGGAATCACATGAATCAACTGATGCATGCGCCGGTTACGCTGGCGATCTTCGGCATTCTGGTAAAGCGGCAACAAGGTGCCATGCAAGGCAGGGGAAAGCAGCGACGGCATACGGCTGCGAATGGCCTGATCAATCGCCAACTCAAGGCGCGTACCAATTATTTCCGGCATCAGCTCGAGCAGGAGCCGCCCATCAGCCTGCTCAGCAGTATGGCAATTCCGCGCCGCCAACCAGTGATTCCAGCGCACAACCCGGCGCTCCGCGTTAATGATGATGACGCCAACTTCAAGATTATCAATCACTGAACACAAGGTGCCGCACTCCAGATCCGTCGTCATCTCAGAGCAATCCTTGTTCGCGCAAGTAAATATCAAGGCAATCAAGCAAGGATTGCATTGAGACAACGCTAAGCAGGAAGAGAATATGCCCTTGAACGCGTTGCTGGCTGATCGTCATGTCGACCTGCAAAACCAGAACCATCTGCTCCTGGCTACCAGCCAGGAACGTCAGGGATTCGGTATCGCCGAAACGATGAACCGGCAGCGTCCCGTTGAGCGACAGGTGAAAAAGGTCAGCCAGAGCGCTCATGCAGGCATTGAGAATGATGTTGCCGACCTCGCACATCGCCTCCTGTTCAAACTCGGAAAGCTCTTCAACGCTCATATGCGGCCCGACCATCAGGCGCACAATTTCCAGCGCATTGGATTCAGGAAAAACCAGCATGGCTTCCGCATCGAAAGCGCCGCTGAAGTGTTGGCTGACTGTTGAAAACTGGCGAAACTCCGAACCCAACAAGACTTTCGCCGCATCTTCGCGATGCACCAGCGTGACCTCCGGCGCCGAAAGCAGCACGGTATCGTTGACGATCTGACTCAGGCTTGATGCGGCACGCCCAACACCAATATTAAAAATCTCGCCCAGCGCATCGCGCTGCAGTTCATTCAAATCCATCTCGGGTCAGCCTTCAAAAAATGCGACCGCATCACCTATCGTCGCCGCCGTGATTGGCTTGGCAACGAAATGAATGCCTACTTTGTTCGCCGCTTCGCGGGTGCTTTCCTGAATATTGGCGGTACACAGCACAATCCGCATCTCCGGGTGGCGAATACGAATCCGCCCCGCCGCCTCCAGGCCGCTGATGCCTGGCATGTTGACATCCATGCTGACAAAGTTGGGCAAATGCTCGGCGGCCAGAATGACCGACTCGTCACCCGTGCTCGCCTCAATGATCCGCCAGGTCGGTCGCATATCGGTGATGATGGCCCGAATCAGCATGCGCGACATGCGGCTATCGTCAACGATCAAAAGCAAAGGCGTGTTGTTATTTTCCATTCTGGTGATTATTACAAAGGTAAGCCCAGTAGACCATAGTTATATTGATTCAATTCTCTGCGTTATGATTAGGCAATGCTGGAAAACGACGAACCACTCTCACCATCGCCGATCACTGATTTCCCTTATCAACTGGGCGTCGTGCTCAGCTACATCTTGGTCGCCGCATTGTACGTGCTTTCAGTTTTTAATGAATTTCGGCATATTGATCAGGGCGTGGAAAGCTTGGCACGCGAACGTGGCACGGTACTTTTCAAGCTGATTGAACTGACCCGTGACTGGAACGCGCAACACGGTGGTCTTTATGCAAAGATCTCCGAGCGCAACCAACCCAACCCCTATCTTGACCACCCGAAACGCGACCTGACTACCAGTGACGGCACCCGGCTGACCATGATCAACCCGGCCTACATGACGCGTCAGATCGCCGAAATCGCCGAAAAAATTGATGGGGTCAAATTCCATATCACCAGCCTCAAACTTATGCGGCCAGATAACAAGGCGGATGACTGGGAGACAGAAAGCCTTTCCCTGTTTGAAAAAGGCGAAATAAAGGAACGCCTGTCGCTAATCACAGGTGAAACGGGCACGGTCCACCGTTATATGGCACCGCTTTACATCAAACCCGCCTGCATGCAATGCCACGCCAAAATGGATTACAAGCTCGGCGACATCCGTGGCGGCATCAGCATCACCATGCCCGCCACCCGCGCCCTGAATGTCCGCGAACAACAACGCCAGCGCACCCTGCTCTTTCATAGCGGCGCGGCGCTGATCATTGCCGCCTTATTGCATTTTGTTGCGGCCCGCACCCGGCGTCACCTCAAAAACCTGAAGCAACTCGCCGGCCAGCAGGATTTGCTGATCGCCGAACGCACCCACGAATTATCGGTAGCCAATTCCAATTTGCGCACCGAAGTCGATGAACGCAAGCACCGCGAAAACGAACTGAAAATCTCCGCCGCCGTCATGGAAAATGCGGCGGAAGGCATCATGGTCACCGATAGCGACAACCGCATCATTCGCGTCAATCCGGCTTTCTCGGTGGTTACCGGCTTCCGGCCAGCCGAAGTACTTGGCAAAAACCCACACGTACTCAGCTCCGGGCGCAACGATGGTGCTTTCTACAAAAAAATGTGGGAAGCAATCAACCTGCAAGGACGTTGGAGCGGTGACATCTGGAACCGCCGCAAGGATGGTGCGGCCATCCTTTGCTCAATGGCGATCAGCGCCATCAGCGAACACGAAAGCGGTGTCGGGCGCTATGTCGCCACCTTTACCGACATCACCAAACGCAAGGAAGCGGAAGACCTGCTGCGCCACCGCGCCAGCTCCGACCTGCTCACCGACCTGCCCAACCGCGCCTTGTTTTTCGACCGTTTGCAGCAGGCGCTCTCGCAAGGCCGCCGCTACTCACATGCCTTCGCCTTGCTCTACGTCGACCTTGACCACTTCAAGGCAGTCAATGACAAGATGGGCCATGCCGCCGGCGATGAGTTGCTGATCGAAACCTCCCGCCGTTTGCTCGACGCGGTACGTGAATCCGACACCGTGGCCCGCCTGGGGGGTGACGAATTCGCGATTATTCTGGCCCGCGTCCAAGGCCCGCATGAAGTTGAGGAAATCGCCCAACGCATTGTCGACAACCTGGCCAAGCCTTTCAAACTGGAAGCCGGCGTCGCCAAAGTTTCGGGCAGTATCGGCATTGCCCTGTTCCCGTTGGCAGGCGAAGATGCCGACCGGTTAACCCACAACGCCGACCGGGCGCTTTACGCAGCCAAGGCCGCTGGCCGCAACACCTACCGCTTTCACAAGCCGGAATAGGCAGTTTCAACCCTTGAATTTTTGGCGGGTTTTGGGCGTTGACCGTAACAATCAAAAAACTTTCACCCGGTTGACTTGAAATAGCGCCCCCCCGACCCTATTATTAGCACTCACCGGTGACGAGTGCTAACAACCGCCGCCACCGGTCCCGAGTGCTTAAACCGCACCGGCCAATTTCCATCATCAAGAACCACAAGGAGTCAGATTTATGAATATCCGTCCTTTGCACGACCGTGTGATCGTCAAGCGCGTTGAAGCCGAACGTACCACCGCTTCCGGCATCGTCATTCCCGATTCAGCTGGCGAAAAGCCGGATCAGGGCGAAGTGTTGGCCGTCGGTCCGGGCAAGCGTGACGACAGCGGCAAGCTGAACGCACCGGATGTCAAAGTCGGCGACCGCGTTCTGTTCGGCAAATACGCCGGCCAGGTCGTCAAAGTTGATGGCCAGGAAGTCATGGTCATGCGTGAAGAAGACATCATGGGCGTGTTGGTCGCTTAAGCGCCGCGTCTTTTAATCTACAAAATTCAGGAGTTATAAATGGCAGCTAAAGAAGTCAGATTTGGTGATTCAGCCCGCGCCCGTATGGTCGAAGGCATCAACGTTCTCGCCGACGCAGTTAAAGTTACCCTCGGCCCTAAAGGCCGCAATGTTGTTCTCGAGCGCTCCTACGGCGGCCCGACGGTTACCAAAGACGGCGTTTCTGTCGCCAAGGAAATCGAACTGAAAGACAAATTCGCCAACATGGGCGCCCAGATGGTCAAGGAAGTTGCTTCCAAGACCTCCGACATCGCCGGTGACGGCACGACGACCGCTACGGTTCTGGCCCAGGCTATCGTCCGCGAAGGCATGAAGTACGTTGCCGCCGGCATGAACCCGATGGATTTGAAGCGCGGCATCGACAAAGCAGTTGTCGCCACCATTGAAGAACTGAAGGCTTTCTCCAAGCCGTGCACGACGACCAAGGAAATCGCTCAAGTTGGCTCGATTTCTGCCAACTCGGATGCCGATATCGGCCAGATCATCGCCAACGCGATGGAAAAAGTCGGCAAGGAAGGCGTTATTACCGTTGAAGATGGCAAATCCCTGGCTAACGAGCTGGATGTTGTCGAAGGCATGCAGTTTGACCGTGGTTACCTGTCCCCGTACTTCATCAACAATGGCGACAAGCAACAAGCGCTGATGGAAAATCCGCTGGTCTTGTTGTGCGACAAGAAGATTTCCAACATCCGTGACCTGCTGCCGATCCTTGAGCAAGTCGCCAAGGCTGGCCGTCCGCTGCTGATCATCGCTGAAGATGTCGATGGCGAAGCACTGGCTACCCTGGTGGTGAACAACATCCGTGGCATCCTGAAGACCGTTGCCGTCAAGGCTCCGGGCTTTGGCGATCGTCGCAAGGCCATGCTGGAAGACATCGCTGTCCTGACCGGCGGCACCGTCATCGCTGAAGAAACCGGTTTGTCGCTGGAAAAGGCTGTCCTGAAGGATCTGGGCCAGGCCAAGCGCATCGAAGTTTCCAAGGAAAACACCATCATCATCGACGGCGCCGGCGAAGCTGATGTCATCCAGGCTCGCGTCAAGCAGATCCGCACCCAGATCGAAGAAGCGACTTCCGATTACGACAAGGAAAAGCTGCAGGAACGTGTTGCCAAGCTGGCTGGCGGCGTTGCCGTGATCAAGGTTGGCGCAGCCACCGAAGTCGAAATGAAGGAAAAGAAAGCTCGCGTTGAAGATGCCCTGCACGCTACCCGTGCTGCGGTTGAAGAAGGCGTTGTGGCTGGCGGCGGTGTTGCACTGATCCGTGCGCGCGCTGCTGTGGGTAAGATCAAGGGCGACAACCACGATCAGGATGCCGGCATCAAGATCGTTCTGCGCGCCATGGAGCAGCCGCTCCGCGAAATCGTTGCCAACTCCGGTGACGAGCCATCTGTCGTGGTCGACAAGGTGCAGCGCGGCAAAGGCAACTACGGTTACAACGCAGCTACCGGCGAATACGGCGACATGGTTGAAATGGGCGTTCTTGACCCAACCAAGGTGACCCGCACCGCACTGCAGAACGCTGCGTCGATCGCCGGCCTGATGCTGACCACCGAATGCATGGTTGCCGAACTGGCTGAAGACAAGCCAGCTGGCGGTGGCATGCCTGACATGGGTGGTATGGGCGGCATGGGTGGTATGGGCGGCATGGGCATGTAATTCCCCGCTTCTCGCTGCACCGCTGTTCTAGCGTTCATTGCGCTAGGCACCTCGCAGGGTAGGTCGGGTTTTAACCCGACATTGTCGGGCTGAAGCCCGACCTACGCCCGACCTGCTTGTTGTTTCATGTTAAAAAGCCCCGCTTCCGAGCGGGGCTTTTTTGCGCCAAATCAAAGCATTCCCTACGACTTTTGTAACGGTCTGTAAGTTGCCTGTAAGACGTTCCGCCTAAATTACGATCCGCAGCAATGCCTCTATAAACAAAATCTGAGGAGCAAAATCAATGCAGAACGTACTAGATCGGGTTACCGCTAACCCGAAATTCCACGAGTTTATTGCCATGCGCAGTAGATACTCGATCATTATGGCCATCATCAGTGCCGCCGCGTATTACGGCTTCATTCTGCTGGTTGCTTTCAATAAAGAGTTTTTGGCAACCAAGGTTGCAGCCGGGGCAACCATGAGTGTCGGCGTGCCAATCGGCGTCGGCGTCATCGTTTTCACCATCGTCCTGACCTGGATTTATGTTCGCCGCGCCAACACCGAGTTCGACGCGACCAACGAAGCCATCATCGCGGAGGCACAGAAGTAAGATGACCAAATTCACCAAAATCCTCGCCGGCTTGCTGGCGCTGGCCGCTGCTGGTGGCGCCATCGCCGCTGGTGCCGACCTCGGCAATACCGCGAAGCAGGCCACCAACTGGACAGCGATCGTCATGTTCGCCATCTTCGTTGGCGGCACGCTTTTCATCACCAAGTGGGCAGCTTCCAAGACCAAGTCTGCGGCTGACTTCTATACCGGCGGCGGCGGCATCACCGGCTTCCAGAATGGCCTGGCAATCGCTGGCGACTACATGTCTGCGGCGTCCTTCCTGGGTATTTCCGGTCTCGTGTTCGCCAACGGCTTTGACGGCCTGATCTTCTCGATCGGCTGGCTGGTCGGCTGGCCGGTCATCACCTTCCTGATGGCCGAGCGTCTGCGCAACCTGGGTAAGTTCACGTTTGCTGACGTGGCCTCCTACCGTTTCGCACAGACCCCGGTTCGTATCTTCGCCGCCTCTGCCTCTCTGGTTATCGTCGCTTTCTACATGATTGCGCAGATGGTCGGTGCCGGTCAGCTGATCAAGGTTCTCTTCGGCATGGAATACATGTACGCAGAAATCCTCGTCGGCATCGTGATGATGATGTACGTGCTGTTCGGCGGCATGACTGCAACCACTTGGGTGCAGATCATCAAGGCTTGTATGCTGCTTTCCGGTGCGACCTTCATGGCCGGCTCGGTTCTGCTGCAATTCGGCTTCTCGCCGGAAGCGCTGTTCACCAAGGCGGTTGAAGTGCACGCCAAGAAGGACGCCATCATGGGCCCGGGCGCACTGATCAAGGATCCGGTTTCTGCAATCTCGGTCGGTATGGCTCTGATGTTCGGTACCGCTGGTCTGCCGCACATCCTGATGCGCTTCTTCACCGTACCGAATGCCAAGGAAGCCCGTAAATCGGTTGCCTGGGCAACCACCTGGATCGGTTACTTCTACATCCTGACCTTCATCATCGGTTTCGGCGCTATCACCAACCTGGTTCAAAACCCAACCGACTTCTACGTTGGCGGCGAACTGGCCAAGGGCCTCAAGGGCGGCGGCAACATGGCTGCTGTGCATCTGGCCAAGGCAGTTGGCGGTGACTTGTTCCTCGGCTTCATCTCGGCCGTGGCCTTCGCTACGATTCTGGCTGTGGTTGCTGGTCTGACCCTGTCTGGCGCTTCTGCCGTGTCGCATGACTTGTACGCTTCGGTGTTCAACAAGGGCTGCTCTTCCGAGCAGGAACTGCGCGTCTCCAAGATCACGACCGTTGCTCTGGCTATTCTGGCTATGGTTCTCGGTATTGCCTTCGAGAAGGAAAACGTTGCCTACATGGTGATGCTGGCCTTCGTCATCGCCTGCTCTTCAAACTTCCCGGTCTTGTTCATGTCCGTGCTGTGGAAGAACTGCACCACCCGTGGTGCAGTGGTTGGTGGCTTCGTCGGTCTGGCTTCTGCCGTGATCCTGACGATTGGCTCTGCCTCGGTCTGGGAAGCTGTCATGCTGAACCCAAAGGGTTCTGCCTGGTTCCCGTACAACTCTGCTGCCATCTTCTCGATGTCTGCTGCGTTCTTCACCATCTGGTTGGTGTCCATTCTGGACAACTCCCCGCAGGCTCAGAAAGAACGCGCTTTGTATCCGGCGCAGCAACTGCGTTCGGAAACCGGTCTGGGTGCTTCTGGCGCCTCTGGTCACTAAGCAAACAAAACACCGTATGCAAAAAGCCCGGGTTATCCCGGGCTTTTTTTCGTCCTGCTTTTTAAGCCATTCAAGGCGTGGACCGCGACAATTGCCAAAGCAGCAGACGCAATGGTGCGTTGCGGCATTTGCCGGGCGTTTTATTTGTTAGACTTGGGAATGTTCTCTAGGGGAAAAAAACGGTAGGGGGTACCCAGTGCAGGTCGGGCCACCCCCTGAGTCGCGGCCTAAGCCACCGACTCCGAAGACCATAAAAGGAGAACAGCCCGCGCAGAATAATGCGACAGGCTTACAGAACTCTTACGCCAGCATAGGCAGACCGAAACATGCGTATTCTCATCGCTGAAGATGACGCCATTATTGCCGATGGCCTCTCGCGCTCACTGCGCCAGGGCGGCTATGCCGTCGACTGGGCGCCGAATGGAATGGAAGCCGATACCGCGTTGTTAACGGTGGCCTACGACCTGCTGATTCTTGATCTTGGCTTACCCAAATTATCCGGCCTTGATTTGCTCAAGCGCGTGCGGGGCCGCAATTCGGCAATTCCGGTATTGATTCTGACCGCGATGGACGGCTGCGGTGATCGCGTCAAGGGCCTCGATCTCGGTGCCGACGACTACATGGTCAAACCCTTCGATCTCGCCGAACTGGAGGCCCGAGTACGCGCCCTGACCCGGCGCTCAGCCGGCACCACGCCGACGATTCAGTGTGGCCAACTGCTTTATGACCAGGTGGGCCGGGTTGCCCAAATTGCGGGTCAATCAATCGAATTATCCGCCCGCGAAATCGGCCTGCTTGAGGTGTTACTGACCCGCATGGGTCGACTGGTCAGCAAGGACCAATTGGTGGACCATCTGTGCGGCTGGGGCGAAGAGGTCAGCCACAACGCCATCGAAGTTTATGTTCACCGTCTGAGAAAAAAACTGGAAATCGGTGGCGTCAAAATTGCCACGGTTCGCGGTCTGGGTTATTGCCTTGAGCGCCCCCAAGCCGAGTAGCTCACCACCATCCGAGAGCGAACGCTCGCTTTTTGGCGAGATTCTCGACTGGATGCTGGCCCCTTTGCTCTTTGTCTGGCCGTTGAGCATTGCCTTTACGCATTACTTCGCCAACAACGTCGCCAACTATCCTTACGATCAGGCGCTGCGCGAACACGTTTCGGCAATCGCCCGCCAGATCAAGCTGATTGACGGCAAGCCGGTACTCAGCCTGCCCGCCTCCGCCCGCGCACTGCTGCGTGCCGACGAGACTGACAATGTCTACTTTCACGTCATTTCGCGCGGCAAAATGTTGGCCGGCGATAGCGAACTGCCGATTCGCAAAAATGAAATCGACCTCAAAGCGGAGGCTGGCGAGATTTACATGCGCGACCTCGACTCCAACGGTCAGGATTTGCGGGTTGCCTACACCTATGTTTCAGACGGCAACATGCCCCGTGAGCGCTGGGTGCTGGTTGAGGTGGCTGAAACCACGGAGAAACGCTCACAATTGGCCAACAAAATCGTCGCCAGTGTCATCCTGCCCCAGTTCATCATTATTCCGCTCGCCGTCATGCTGGTCTGGTTCGGCCTTTCACGTGGCTTGCGCCCACTGACGCGTTTGCGTAAAACCATTGAAGCGCGTGAGCCGGCGGATCTTTCACCCATCGCCACGCGGCGTGTCCCGGAAGAATTGGAGCCGCTGGTCGAGGCATTCAATGAAATGCTGGAGCGCATGAAGAAAAATGTTGAGGCACAACAGCGCTTTGTTGCCGACGCAGCCCACCAAATGCGCACTCCACTCACCGGCCTCAAGACCCAGGCCCAGTTTGCGATCCGTGAAACCGACCCGGAAGCCCTGCGCCATGCCTTGCGCCAGATCGCGACGGGAGTTGATCGTGCCGCCCGCATGGTCAATCAATTACTTACCCTGGCCCGCGCCGAAGGGAGCGAACCGGCCCAACAAAACCATCAGCCGCTTGATCTCGCCCTGCTGGCGCGTGAAGTGGTTGAGGATTGGGTTATGCAGGCGATCGAAAAAGGAATTGACCTTGGCTATGAGTCCTCGGGCAGCGCGATGGTTTTTGGCAATCCCGTGCTTTTGCGCGAATTAGCCAAAAACCTGATCGACAACGCCCTGCGCTACACGCCGAACGGCGGCAAGGTCACCTGCCGGGTCAGCAATACGCATGTTACTTGCCTGCTGGAAGTTGAAGACGACGGCGTCGGCATTACCGAAGCGCAAGCCGAAATGGTCTTTGAGCGCTTTTATCGCGTTGATGATGCGGGCACGGAAGGCAGCGGACTTGGCCTGGCCATTGTTCAGGAAATTGCCGCCCAGCACGAGTCGACCGCAACCTTGCGCCCCAATCGCGGCACACGTGGCGCAACGGCCCGCGTTGCTTTTCCGGCCTGGCACCCACCACCGCCGCCACTGCCGCCACCTGACGATTTCTCGGAGCTTTACCGGCAATCGCCGCCAATTGGCACCTGAGCGAATGGTTGACAATTTTTGTCGGGTTAATTAAAGTTTGGTCATCCCAAGGGGGAGTAGCTCAACACCGGTTTGTCGTCATCACGAGGTTTTACCTCCGGCGACCGGGCAGCAAAACAGCGCTGTGAGCAAGACCTTTGCCGCGACGGCGAGGCTCCTTTGGCATTCCACGGTCCTCGTCCTTCACGGCGCGGGCCGTTTGTTTTTTGGAATGCGTGAAAGGAAATAGAAAATGGAAACAATAGGTAGCTGGGAATTATGGGCTGGATTTTCGGCCATCGTCCTCGTCATGCTGGCGATTGACCTATTTGTCGTTGGCGGCGGCAAGGAACACCGCGTCAGTTTCAAGGAAGCGGCCGTCTGGTCGGTGATCTGGATCAGCATCACCCTCGCCTTTGCCGGTGGTCTCTGGTGGTATCTCGATGGCAGCGTCGGGCGCGAAATAGCCAACAGCAAGGCGTTGGAATTCATCACCGGCTACCTGATCGAAAAGGCGCTGGCGGTGGATAACGTCTTCATTTGGCTGATGCTGTTCAGCTTCTTTGCCGTGCCGGTCGAGTTGCAAAAGCGCGTGCTGCTTTACGGCGTGCTCGGCGCGATCGTCATGCGCACGATCATGATTTTTGCCGGCGCCTGGCTAATTACCCAGTTTCACTGGATTCTTTACTTGTTCGGCGCTTTCCTGCTGATCACCGGCGTCAAAATGTACTGGTTTGCCGATGAAAAGCCGGATTTGGAGAACAACAAGCTGGTCAAGTGGCTGCGCGGCCACATGAACATCACGACCGAGTTCGACGGCCAAAACTTTTTTACCTGGAAAAACGGGGTGCGTTACGCGACGCCGCTTTTCCTTGCCCTGGTGTTGGTTGAAGCGTCCGATCTGATCTTTGCGGTCGACTCGATTCCGGCCATTTTTGCGATCACGACCGACCCGTTCATTGTGCTGACTTCCAACATCTTTGCCATCCTCGGTCTGCGCGCCATGTATTTCTTGCTGGCTGGCGTCGCTGACCGTTTTTCGCTGCTCAAGTATGGTCTGGCGATGGTGCTGATGTTTATCGGCGTCAAGATGTTGCTGATCGACATTTACAAAATTCCGGTCGGCTTCTCGTTGGCGGTGGTTGCCGTGATCATTGGTGCTTCGGTGTGGGCTTCGCTGCGCAAGGAAGCCCGCGAAAAGCAGGCCTCCTGATCAGAGATTATCGAGGCGGCTGTAATCAAGTACAGCCGCCTCACGCGGCGCCATCTTGCGCCAGATGGCATGGATGGTATCGCTGATCGCCCAGAAATCCGGATTGGTGCGCCGTATGCCAAAGCCTTCTGTCAGTTTCACCAGATCGTCCATTGAGGCCAACCGGGAAACCGCATCGACAAATTTCGGTAGATTTTCGACGTCGACCGCAAAGATTGCATTCGGGTAGGCCCCGGCGACGCCATTGATCGCCAACAAGGTATCTTCTTCGGGCAAGCGACGCCTCTCCTCACCAAACATTTCGGCAACATTGGAGTGGGCGCTGTTGCTCACCAGCGAAACAACACTCGGCTCCTGACCGGCGCGTTTGAGCAGGAGCAGGCTCATTTCCGGCAAGCGCGCAACGGGCTGGCCCTTGAGTTTTGCCAGACGACGCATCTGTATCACCTCGGCATCACTCAGGCCACTGCCCTGCCAGTCGAGTAACGGGTCGCGCACGGCAGCCATTTGTTGCTTGAGCGCGTGATAAAGCTCGCCCAGATGATCGTTGCTACGATAACGCTGGCCGGGTTCAAACTTGAAATAAGGAGCAAGCACCGAGAAATGTTTCAAATGCCGCTCGCCGCCCCCGCGATACCAACGCTCAACCACTCCCTTGCGATCCTTGGCCGGCAGCAAGGAAACAAAAGTCAGCTCGCCCTCCATGCGCAAAAAGTCCATATACAACCGGGTCGCCAGTTGATGGCCGACGTTGCCGTAGACATCGAAGCCCGCCACCAGCAGATAGTGCATGCGCTCAAACAACGGATAGCCAAGTACCAGCGCTGTCTGGGGCTGTTCACCAACCAAGCCGCGCACCACCGAGGCGCTGTCAAAATGGCGTAGCACGGTGAGCGCCGCATTGGGATTGCTGCCGTCGCCGTCCCACAATTTGTTGACGCCGTATTGGTAGTCGCTCGACATCAAGCGGCTTTGTAATTTGCCCTTGGCTTCAAGGTATTTCTTCTCTTTCTCGGCGTAATCGCGCCAAGCCAGCAAACCCACCGTACTTTGATGTTCAGCGGGCAGATTGAGGGTCGGTGCAGTCGCATTGAGCAGGCGTTCGGTTTCCTTGTTTTCGCGCTCGCCGGGTTCAAGGAAGACGACCCAGAAATGATCATTGATCACATTCAGCGCGACCTGCCCACGGCAAACCGGGCCTTTCATGAAGCCCATCATGGTGAATTGCGCCTCATCGAGCATGAAGCGATAACGCGCATTGACCGGCAGGGCGCGGAAGGTGACAAAGGGATTGGAGGCAATTTCCGGCTCATAACCCGGCAATTTTTCAACCGGGTAAGCCGTATCAAAAAACCAGCCGCGAATCCGCGTCAAGCGCGCCGGACTCAGTTCGAGCGGCATGTACGTTTTGGCGACTTGCGTGGCCTCGATTGGCCGCAAGCGGTAATAAACCCGATCCACACCCGGCGCATCAAACGGGCGCCGGGTGGCAATCACGTCAATCGGCTGGCCCGAGGGCGTGCGGCTACGCACCAGATCGAAGTTCCGTTCAGGCTGCTCAGGGAAATGAAACTGGCCGATGTACCAGTGCTCATAAATGTAACGAGCAACCAGTTGGCTGCGTTTGTCATCGCCATTGAGCAACGCCTCCCAGGCGGCAACTTGCATGGCGATGCTCGACGAGGGTGATGGCGGTGGTTGATACGGTGCACCAGCCTCCAGCCAGCGGGTCAAGATGTTGTATTCGGCATCGGCGAGCGGCGGCAGCGCAAAAGGCATGCCGCGCTGCGGGTGACGCTGGGCGTAATCATCCATCGCGGCGGCGCGGACACAGGTTTGTTCGCGGTCGATCGCGAAATCAATATCGCGGTTATCGACTGGGCCACTAAGCGGCCAGCTGGCGGCACGCTTCATCGCCAGCGAACGGTACATCACGCCACCCTCGCGGTTCGCCTCAGGCACCTGGGTCCGCTCGTTAAGCACCGGGAAAAAACCTTTGGCCCGCCAATCACGATTGGTCAGTGCATCGAAATTTAGCCGTGTGGGTTGATCGGCCAGTAGACGCGTCCCGGAGTAGACCGTTTGTGCACTGGCGCCCCGGGTAATGCCGGCATAACTGGCCAGATTCAGCTGACAGGGTGCGTCGTAACAGGCATGACAACTGACACAGCGCTGATCAAGCACGGGCCGCACCTCCCGCCAGTAGTCAGGTGCGCTGCCACTCGCCAGCGCTGGCCGATCAAACCGACCGGGGTCGGCAGGGCCAAAGCGTTCATCGAGTTGGAGTGAAACAACAATCGTCGCGCAACCGCCAATCAGCGCAAACAGGAATGGGGCAAGAAAACGCATTGCAGGATTCCGAATCAAAATGACGGGCAGTTTACCGTATCTCGCAGAGCGGCTATTCGCTACCGGCAACAAGCAAAGACCCGGCAAAGCACCGCGCAAAACGGTACACTGCTGTTTTTGCGAGAGATATTTCTCTTGCCTCACCGCTTTGCGAAGGTTATCCGATGTACCCGGTCCACGATGTTGACGCCCTCCTTTTAATCGCCACCACGCTGGCTTCCAAACGGCGGCCAGCCGAACTTGTCGAGATCATCGCCGCGATGGATCTGCTGCAAGTCGCGATTCCCGACGAAGCACGGCTGGTTGAAGCCTTCGCGCATCTGGGCAAGCACGGCATGATTGGCGCCGGCGAAAACGGCTTTTCGCTGACGGATGATGCCGAAAAAGTGATGGCCGAGCAGCCCAAGCGCGGCACCAGCGAAGAAAAAATCTTCCGCGTGCGCGACGATCTCTCAGCCTTTACAACCAAGCCTGATCACGCTGCCGTTATCGTGACGGAAGAAGCACTAAGCGCCGCAATGCTGGCACATAAAGCTTCAGGTGAGGGCACCGGCAAAAACCTGCTGGTTCCCAAACCCAAAGCCGATGGCGACAAGCAGCGCCCCGGCCAACGCTTCCGTAAGCCGCTGCCCGCCCACAAGCGCAAGCGTTGATCCGCGAAATGAACGAAACCCAGACCCCGGCGCAGCCCGCCAGCACCTCGTTCAGCGACCTGCCCCTGGCGCCAGCCATGCTGACGACCTTGCAGCAACTTGAATATCTGACCATGACGCCGATTCAGGCAGCCAGTCTGCCGCTTGCACTGGCCGGCCACGACCTGATTGCGCAAGCCAAAACGGGCAGTGGCAAAACTGCCGCTTTCGGCCTGGCCCTGCTCAACAAGCTGAATCCCAAGAGTTTTGCGGTCCAGGCGATGGTACTTTGCCCAACCCGCGAACTGGCTGATCAGGTGACCCAGGAAATCCGCCGTCTGGCACGCTTTGAGGACAACATCAAAGTGCTCGCCTTGTGTGGTGGTTCGGCGATGCGCAATCAGGTCACCAGCCTGGAAAACGGTGTGCACATCGTCGTCGGCACGCCCGGCCGCATCATGGATCACATGGAGCGCGGCAGCATCAAGCTCGATGGCCTGCAAACGCTGGTCCTTGATGAAGCCGACCGCATGCTCGACATGGGTTTCCATGACGATATCGCCTACGTTGCCAAGCGCTGCCCGAAAGAGCGCCAGACCCTGCTCTTTTCGGCCACCTATCCGGAAGGTATTGCCCAACTGGCCAAGCAGTTTTTGCGTAACCCGCAGGAAGTGAAGTTGCTTGAGCAACATGCCGGCAGCAAGATCCGCCAGCGTTTTTACGAAATCAAGCACGAAGACCGCCTGCAAGCCGTTGCCATGTTGCTCAAGCATTACCGCCCGGTCAGCACATTGGCTTTCTGTAATACCAAGCAGCAATGCCGCGACTTACTCAATGTGCTGCGTCACGAAGGCATCCAGGCCCTCACCCTGAATGGCGATCTCGAACAGCGCGAGCGCGATCAGGTGCTGATCCAGTTCGCCAATCGCAGCGTCTCCGTGCTGGTTGCTACCGATGTCGCGGCGCGCGGCCTCGATATTGCGCAGCTGGAGGCGGTGATCAACGTTGATGTAACGCCCGATCCGGAAATTCACATCCACCGGATTGGCCGCACCGGTCGCGGCGATGAAGATGGCTGGGCGCTCAGCCTGTGCAGTACGGCAGATAAACGCCGCGTTGCCGCGATTGCGACAGCGATGAATTGCGCAGTGACCTGGGACGATCTCGGCGCGCTGAAAAATGATGACAAATCGCCGTTGGTGCCGCCGATGTCCACCTTGCAGATTCTCGGCGGACGCAAGGAGAAAATCCGCCCCGGCGACATTCTCGGCGCGCTGACCGGCGAAGCGGGTTTCACCCGTGAGCAAGTCGGCAAAATCATCGTTAATGATCAGGCGAGTTACGTTGCGGTTGCCCGCAATATTGCACGCGATGCGATCAAAAAACTGTCAGCCGGCAAGGTCAAAGGCAAAACAGTCAAAGTTCGCGCGCTGTAGGTCAGGTTTTAACCTGACACTTGTCATTGTCGGGTTGAAACCTGACCTTGTTAACTTCACAGTAAATCAGCCGTTTTCTGCGTCGACCGCAACAGTTGACCAAAGCGGCTGACCTGTCACTTCAAGGTGACAGAGATAAGCCCGTAAATCGAATTCAAGCTGAAAATAGTGCGGCTCCATGTGTTGGCAAAGCTGATAAAACGCCTTGTCGTGGGCGCGTTCTTTCATATGCGCCAATTCATGGACAACGATCATGCGCAGGAACTCGGGCGGCATCGCCTTGAATACGGTAGCGACGCGAATCTCGCGCTTCGACTTGAGATTGCCCCCCTGAACCCGCGAAATACTGGTGTGCGTGCCCAAGGCGTTGTGAATCACATGCAGCTTGCTGTCGAATGCCACCTTGCTTAACTGGCCGGCATTGCGCAAATACACGTTCTTGATTTCATGCACGTAATCGTAAAGCGCCCGGTCAGTACGCACCGCATGTGCATGCGGGTACTTCTTCAGCAAAACAGCCGCCATGCGGCCCTCAGCGATCAATCGCCGCACCTGTGACGCCAGATCCTCGGGGTAACCAGCAAGGTAATTGGGGGATGAGATACGCGACATAACATAGCAGAAAAGAGGCCTGACCAGCCTCGATCTATTGCTGCTCCCCGCGCATCCACAAATCCGTCGTCCCCGGCCCGCTTAGCTGAGGATTATTGCGGATGAACTGCTCAACCTCATCCGCCGGCAGTGGCCGGCTGATCAGGTAACCTTGAATTTTTTCGCAGCCGATAGAACGCAGATATTTCAGTTGCGCCTCGGTTTCCACTCCCTCGGCAACCACATCCAGCCCGAGCTTGTGCGCCAGTAAAACGGTTACGTCGCAAATGTCGGCATCGTTTTGATCGGTTTCGATATCTTTGACGAAGGAGCGATCAATTTTCAGCGTACTGACCGGGAATAGCTTGAGATAGGCCAGTGAGGAGTATCCGGTGCCAAAGTCATCAATCGACAAGGACAGGCCACATTCAGTTAACTCCTTCATTGAGGCGATGGTCTGATCGGGCGAAGCCATCGACATTGATTCGGTAATTTCAAGATTCATCAACGCGGGTGCCACGTCGTATTGTCTGAGCAAGGCCTGAATTCGATCCGGCAATGAGCGGTGCAAAAACTGGCTGGCGGTAAGATTCACTGACATTTTGACATGGCCCAGCCCGCGACTACGCCAGATCGCCAACTGCCGGCACGCCTGCTCCAGCACCCAGTCGCCAATCGGCACGATGAGGCCGGTTTCCTCGGCAATTGGAATGAAATCCATCGGCGACACCATACCGCGCTCAGGATGCTGCCAGCGAATCAGCGCCTCGACACCTTCCAGGCGACCGCTGCGCAGATCAAGCTGTGGCTGGTAGTGCAACAGAAACTGGTGTTGCGTAATCGCCTTGCGCAAATCAGCCTCAATCGCCAGGCGTTTGACCGCGGCGAGCTGGATTTCTTCTTTGAAGAATTGGTAATTGCTCCGTCCGCTCGATTTGGCGTGATACATCGCCGCATCAGCCTTTTTGATCAGATCCTCGTTCGCAGTAGCATCCCCTGGGAACAGGCTGATGCCGATACTCGCGCTGGTGCGCAGTTCATTGCGCTCCAGTATGCAAGGCGCCGAAGTGGCCGCCAGAATTTTGTCGGCGACATGCGCCGCATCAGCAGGGGAGTCGATACCGGAAAGGACAACAACAAATTCGTCGCCGCCCAGACGGGCAACCAGATCGGTATGGCGAACCGAGGCTTCCAGACGCTTTGCCACCTCAACCAGCAATAAATCGCCAACGTGATGTCCCAGCGTGTCATTGATCGTCTTGAAGTTATCGAGATCGATCATCATCAAGGCCATTTGTTCTTCATTACGCCCGGCCAAACCCCGCGCCTGCGTCAGCCATTCATGCAAACTAAAGCGATTGGCCAGCCCGGTTAGCTGGTCATAGAAAGCCAGCGCCTGAATTCTCTCTTCGGCTTTTTTGCGTTCGGTAATATCAAAGTGTGTGCCAACGTAATGCGTAACGACACCCTGCTCATCCTTTACCGCCGAGATCGTTAGCCACTTCGGGTAAATCTCGCCATTTTTGCGACGATCCCAGATTTCCCCTTGCCAAGTGCCTGACTCAGTAAGCAAAGTCCACATTGAGCGATAAAAATCGTCGTCGTGGCGCCCTGATTTGAGAATATTGGGCGTTTGCCCAACCGCTTCCTCTGCCGAATAACCAGTGCTTGCGGTAAACGCATGATTGACCTGCAAAATGCCCCCCTTTGCATCGGTGATCACCATGCCCTCCTGGGACTCAAAAGCCGCAGCGGCAATGCGCAGATCGGCTTCGGCACGTTTGCGGTCAGAAATATCGGTAGCGTAGGCCAGGATGCAGGATTGTCCATTCAACGCGACAATCTCGCTCGACAGGCTTACTGTCCGGGGTTCGCCATTCCGATTCAGCCAGACCGTCTCATAGTCCACCAGGCGACCAGCCAGAGACATTGCCTCGACCCATGCGGTACGGGTTGCCTGATCGGGCCACAAACCGATATCGAGAGATTTTTTTCCAATCAGTTCGTTTTTGGTCCAACCAAAATCCCGCTCGTAATTCTTGTTGGCTTCAATGAAGCGACCCTCCGTGGTTGTCGCAATTGATGCCGCAATCGGGCAGGACTCGAAAGCTGAGGAAAAAATTTGCCGGGATTGGCGCAACGCAATGTCTGCCTGCTTGCGCTCAGTAATGTCGGTATAAACCCAGATCGATGGCGCATCGAGAACCGCTTTTTTATCCAATGGCCGCCCGGTTTGAATAACCCAGATCGGCGAACCATCGCGCCGACACATTTCCAGTTCAAAAACAGCAAAACCATTCGACGACAATTGCGAATAACCCGCTTTGCCAACCGCCTCGAAATCATCCGTTGAACGATAAAAAATCGAGGTCAAATGACCTTCAATCTCTGCCGTGCTGGCAAACCCGAACATGTCGGCGATGCGCTGATTGCACTTGAGCACTTTACGATTACGCAACAGCAGAATACCGACGTGAGCGTTATCGAAGATCAATCGTTGCTCAACCAACAACTCCCTGATGCGATCGTCCTTTAGCTTGCGCTCCGTAATGTCGCGAACAATCGCCTGCAAACACGCCTCGCCAGCATAATCAATACGGCTGAGGCTGAACTCGACATCCAGCGGTGAGCCATCGCTGAGCAGACTGCGCCATTCAATCACGATCGGCTGGCCTGACTGTGCCTGGGTAAACATTTCCCCAAGCACCTCCGCCGAAGTCCGGCCTCCGGGTTGCACGACCGGAGCTGCCGCCATCACCGTGCTGCCGATAAGCTTTTGGCGAGACAGGCGGTAGAGCGTTTCAGCACGATGATTGCAATCAACTACCGTTTCGCCACGCATGATGAAAATCGCGTCATTGGCCTGTTCAAACAGGGTACGAAAGCGTTCCTCCGAACTGCGCAATGAATTCAGGGTCGTCGTCAATGCCTGAGTTCGCCCGGCAACCTGGCGGCGCAACATCCAACTCCAGACAAATAGCGAAGCAATCAGCAGGCCCAGAACAACCAGCCCATAAGCCAGAGGACGGCTGTAACGCATCCAGGGTGGATCACCCAGCCGTTCACCTAGCCAACGCTTCTCAATTGCCTTTCTTTCCTCCGGCGAAATTTTTGCAAACCCGGACTCAACAACCTGCTTGAGGTCCAGCCGCTCCTTGGCCACCGCCCAATGGAACTCGCCCACATAAAGTGATGGCGTGTAACGAAATTGGTCGGCACTACCCTCGCGATTAAAAAAATAATAAGCCGGTGGCTTGTCTATGCACAGGACACGAATCTCCTGCCGCACGGCGGCCTTCACCTGGGACTCATAGCTCGGAAAGCGCTTGAAGTCAGTAACCCCCTTGGCGGTTAAATATTCAATACAGGCATCGCCTTCCTTGACGCCAATAGTAAAACCTTTGGCGCTGGCAGCATCAGCAATCCCGCCTATGCTTTCGTGAAAGAACAGGGATACCTCAATCGCGGCGTAAGGAAGAGAAAATTCATAAATTTTCTTGCGCTCCTCGGTCGCGAAAATTGTGTCGATCACGTCAGCCTGTCCGCTCTCCATTGTGGCACGTGCCTTGCCCCAATCCATCGGCTGAAAGGCTACGACAATTCCGGTTCGCTGCTGCCACAAGGCCCACAAATCCTTGAGGATGCCTTGCATTTCGCCATTTTCAGCACGGAAAGAATAGGGTGGATAGTTGTCGTCCAGCACCACCCGGATGGCAGTCGGGGGCTGCCCGGCATGCGTCCAAGATCCTGCGAGAAAAAACGCAAACGCAACAAAGAAGCGACACAGCAGGGTTTGTAAAGACATGCGCCAACCGGTTTGACGTAACAATGTTGCTTATTCTATGGTTCTTTTCGGAAATAACCATGCATAGCTCATCGAAAACACCGCCACAGTGAGCCAATCAAAGACCAACTGTGGCAACATATCTCCAACAGGGTAGCCCAACAAATGGCTTAGCTGATCCCGACCAGTAATTCCTGAATCAGCACATCCTGAACCTGCAGCTTACGCGGAAGTTTGCGGTTTATCGCAACGTAAAGCGCATCGCGGACATCGGCCAGTTTTGGCGTTTTATCTTGCTGATAAGAATCCGACAAAGAACTGCTGACCACCGCCTCCAACATTTTCTGGCGCTTCTGCAAGCCCTCCTCCTGCTCAGGATCGACCAAAAGACTCAGTTTGCAAACCACCAGTTGATCAAGGCCTATCGTCGTCGTTACCTTGACCGAAACATAGACCTCTTGATCAACTTCGCTCGCCTGGCTGTCCATATAAAAGTAGATGGCGGCAGCGCAAACAACGCTGAAAGCGCCAAGCAGCAGCCAGAAACGACGCAGCCAGGATTGATCATCACTTGCGCTGGCACGTTTAAATTGAGCAGACTGGTTGAGGGCAACACTTGAACTCATGGCAAAAATCCACTTTTTGACTGCGCTGCAATCATGGTTATTGAGAATAAGCTTGACTTGCTGCAAGCCTTAAAACAATAATAATACCACAATTATCAGATTTGTTATTTTTAGCAAATCCAGCGATTTGGAGACCTCCATGAACAGCGGCACCAATAACAACCTTGACCTCAAAACGGAAGAAGCAATGCACCATCGCTGGCTGCCCGTTGAAGCACTGCAACCCGGCATGGTATTGGCGAAACCAGTGCAGGTCACACAACATGGCTTATTGACCATGAAACTGGCCGAAGGCGTCGAATTGCAGGCTAATACAATTGACCAACTGTTCTCACACGACGTTGAGTGCGTTGCGGTGAAAGCAAATTCAGAATTCGACCAAACGCATCGCTTAGCCTTGAACAACGCCTACCACGAGCGTCTGCTACAGATTTTCGCTTGCGCCAGCGAAGCGGATCTGCCGACTGACAACCAAGAACTGTTCGCTGCGCTATTAAAAGTCGGGCCGCAAATATGACATATTTAATAAAATCAAATCGAATCTCCGAAATTGGCGCCAAGCTCCCCCCTTTTCCCCGCGTCATTCAGCAGCTACTCGATCTTCTCAGCAAAGAAGCAGCTTCCGTCGATAGCCTGGTTCGCATTGCACGTACTGACTCCGTTGTTTCCTCAGCCATACTCGCGTCAGCCAATCGCCTGCGCCGACTACGCTTGCAACCAGATACCACTGACATGTTCTCTGCCGCCTCGCTGATCGGCACCAACAAGCTCCGGCAAATTTTTATTTCTTCCGGGATGAACCATTTCCTCAGCCACGGCAGTGGGCAACGATTTTTCTATGAGCACTCACTGGCGGTGGCAATTGTTGCGCACGAACTTGCCCTCTTGAGCCAGATATCAACCGATGAAGCCTACATTGCCGGCATCCTGCACGATGTCGGCCAACTCGCTTACTTCATCGTCGATGCGCCGCGCTACCATGAGGTGCATCGCCAAGCCATACACACCGGCGATCTGTTAGCTCTGGAGTCGGCGGGATTTGGGCTAAATCATTGCGAGGTCGGCTTGCTGCTCGCGAGCTACTGGAAATTACCGCAAAACATCATGCTGGCGATTGGCACACATCACGACTCGAGTGAGCGCTGGCAAAACAAATTGCACGCAGTGATCAATCTCGCCGAAACCATCTGCCGCGGCCTCGACCTCCCTCATTCGGCGCACAACCGAGTGACGTCGGTCAATGCTTCGGCACTCGATTACCTTGGCCTGCGCTGGGACAGCCCCGAGCTGGAAAATCTATTTGCCCGCAGCCGGGTACGTTTTACGCACGCGAACACGGGCGCAGCCTGATGCAACAGAAGCCACTCCAACCATTTGCCAAAAATGTAAAATATGGCATTAGTGAATAGTGGATTGACCATGCCTGAAAATGATTATTTAAGCACCCGTGAAGCAGCAAGCGCCCTCGGCATTTCGCTAGGCACCGTTCAGAAAATGGTTGAAAGCGGAGTGCTGGAAGCCTGGAAAACGGAAGGTGGGCATCGCCGGATTCCAAGTTCGGCCATTCGCGAGCGGCTGGCGCAGCGACAGGGAAGCAAATCACCATCAACCACGCTCGATGTGCTGGTTGCAGAAGACAATCCAATCTTTCAGGCGCTCTACAAATCCGCCCTGGAAAAATGGGATTTCCCGCTCAGGTTGCGTCTGGTTGATAACGGCTTCGATGGTTTGCTGCAAGTCGGTAGCTGCCAACCGGATGTTTTGATCACCGATCTGATGATGCCCGGCATGGATGGTTTCGAGATGATCCGCCGCTTGCGCAGCAACAAGGATCTCGCCAGCATGGTAATCGTCGTGGTCAGCTCAATGGAAGCGCAGGAAATTGCCGAAAGCGGCGGGCTTCCGGGCGACATCATGATCTACAAAAAGCCTATTCCGCTACTTGAAATAAAGGGTTACTTGCGCGCAATTCACCAACTGCGGCTAAAACATGGCACGTAAAACCAAGACTCAAAAAAATGGGTCATTGCTTCTTGTTTTTGTGCCAAATGAAATTTGCGGATTGAGGATATTGCCGACGGCACACATGTGCAAAAAAATTATCTGACGACTTACTTGAGCGCCCCTGCCCAACTCAAGACTTCAACAATCGCCTCGAAAAACTCTTCAGGGATCGCCTCATCGAGTTCGGCTTTGTCATGCAGGGCGCGTGCCAGTTCAATATTCTGCAAAATCGGGATGCCGTACTCGGTAGCGGTTTCACGGATTAGCGCGGCCATCGCCCCCTCCCCTTTGGCGACGATAGTTGGCAAGGGCGAAATATCCGGGTCGTACTGGATCGCAATCGCCAGACGAATCGGGTTGATCACCACCGCCTTCGCGGTTTTGACCGCCTCAACCACATTGCGCTGCGCCCACTCCTGATGCAGCTGCTTGCGCCGTTGCTTGAGCTTCGGGTCGCCCTCTTCATTTTTGTGTTCGCGACGAACCTCGGTCGGGCTCATCCGCATTTTTTTGGTGTAGGCGTGTTTTTGATAAACCAGATCAAGGACGGCGATCAAGGCAAATAGGCCGGCGACCCAGAAACCAGCCCGCCAGGCACGCTCCCAGAGCAGGCCTGGCTGCGCTAAAACATCAGCAAATGGCAGCCGGTGTGCATCGCCCAGCGTGTCACGGATGAGCAGCCAGAAAACAAGAATAACCACCAGACTTTTGGCAAAAGATTTCAGTACTTCGACGACATTATTCATTGAAAACAGGCGTTTGATTCCCTCTGCCGGATCGATTTTGGCCAGTTCGGGGGAAACTTTTTCAAAGGCAAGCAGTGCGCCGGTCTGCATGAATTCAATCGCCAGCCCGAGCAAGCCGACCGCCAGCAAGAACAGGGCGCTAACCCCAAGCAGGAGTTTGCCCCCTTCGACCAGCATCTGTGTTGCTCGTAGCGAAAACTGGCCGCCCTGTATTGTTTGCAGGGCCAGTTCAAAATATGCAATCAAGTGTTGGCCAACGTAAGCCGAAAACGCAGAAAAGGCTAGCAACCAACCGAGCAGCACGATCGTGCTGGTTGGGGAGCACGATTCAGTTTGTCATGCAGTACATGGGTGAAAACAGGGCCATGATGCTTGAATTAAGTCGTCTGATACATCCGCACGCGGCAGAAAAAAATCGGCAATCCGACTGATATTTATTCAGTCAAGCATAGCGAGGGAAACACTATTAAATAAGCACTTCCTCAGGGGCGAACCATTAGCCGTCCGGCAATTGCTGCAGCCATGTCGCGCAAGCTGCTCCCCGGGGGCGAGATGACTCCACCCGCCAGGTTGCTCGCTGCGCCGGCCCAGGAATCGCAAGCCAGCGTTGCCTGAAGGGTCTCGTCCAACCCCACTACTTCCGCAATGGGTTCGCTTGTCTGGCTTGCCAGTTGATGATCGCCCAGCGCTGCCGTAGCTGGCAATGGCGGCAAGGGGAGATTGGCAAGACTGAATAAATTCATCGCTGACTACCTGAATCAAGGTGCAAAAACTTTAAATGGACGGTGTTTTCAAAATCAGGCAATGGACCTGATGGCCGTATTTTCCTGCCTCTGGCCCGCCACTGCAACCTAGGGCCGCCCCCAGGGTAAGTCGCGAAAATAGGTGCTGCCGTGGCAATGCGGAAATCCGCACGGAGCATGATACAAATTCCGACAAAGCGCACATTGAGTCGCCATGAAAACTATTAATAACATATAAATCAATAACTTATACACGCATCAAGTACTGGCACGTCTCCTGCGTACAGAATTGGCAACCCGCACTGCGGCCTACGAAAAACTCTGGAGGAGATATCCATGAACAAAACCATATACCTTGCCCTGCTTGCCGCTTTTGGCATCAGCGCTCCACTTGCCGCTCAGGCACAAACACCGGACGTTGTCCGCCTCGGCAACCTGAAGTTCGCCCACTACGGTGCGGTCTCCTACATGAAGGAGGCCTGCGGCAAATACAACCTGAAGGTCGAGGAACGGATGTTCCCAAAAGGCCCGGACATTATGCCGGCCATCGTTGCCGGTGAAATTGACATCGCTGCGCTGGCTTCCGACGGCGCCATTTCCGGTCGCGCCAATGGCGTGCAGATTTACACCGTGGCCGGCTTTGCCAAGGGCGGTGCGCGCATCGTCGCCGGTGTCGATAGCGGGATCAAGACCTTGTCGGACATGAAGGGCAAAAAGGTCGGCGTCACTCGTGGTGGCGCCCATGAACTGCTGCTCTACGCCGAGTTGGAAAAAGCTGGCCTGACCTGGTCCGACAAGCCGGGCAAGGATGTGCAGATTGTTTTTCTCGCCTTCGCCGACCTGAATCAGGCGATGGCCGCCAAACAGATCGACGCGATGTGCCAGTCCGAGCCGCAATCCTCGCAGGCGATCAACAAGAAATTTGGTGTCGAGATCATGAAGCCTTACACCACGGCGATGGGCGAGCCGGTTCGCCTGTTGGTGATGACCGAAAAAATGTACACCGAGAAGAAAGACGTCGCCCAACGCCTGATGAAGTGTTTCGTCGAAACCACCGCGCTGTTCAACAAGGACACAGTGCTGGCCGACAAATACGTACGTGAGCAGATGTTCAAGGGCCAGATCACCTCGCAGGATTTCAAGGATGCGATGGATAACGCCGACTACACCTACGACGTGACGCTCGAACACATCGACATCACCACCGATTTCATGAACAAGTACGGCGTCGGTCGCATGGCCAAGCCGCCGAAGGCTGCCGAGTGGGTCAAGCTCGATCTGCTGCAAAAGGCCAAGGCCGAACTGAAGGTGAAGTGAGGCGATGATGCAGAAACTAAAAGACTTCGCCCACGGCGCGCTGGTGCCGGTATTGCTGCTACTCCTGTGGGAAGCCGGCTCACGCCTTGGCCTCTTCTCGCCCGTCTTGCTGCCCTCACCAACCGCCGTTGCGATCAAGTGGTGGGCCTACCTGATGCCGGGGCAGGCCCAGGAAGTTGGCCAGAGCACCCTGAACTGGCTGCTTTCCGGCGAATTGCTGCATGACGCGTATTCAAGCCTGTTCCGCGTCATCGCCGGCTTCCTGATTGGTGCCGGGCTGGCCTTGCCGCTCGGCCTGTTGATGGGCGCCAGCCCGCGCATCTACGACCTGTTCAATCCGCTGATGCAGATTCTCCGGCCGATTCCACCAATTGCCTACATTCCGCTGGCGATTTTGTGGTTCGGTCTGGGCAATCCGCCATCCTTTTTCCTGATCGCCATTGGCGCCTTTTTCCCGGTGCTGATGAACACCATCGCCGGAGTTCGCCAGGTGGACGGTATCTATCTGCGGGCGGCGCGTAATCTTGGCGTCAATCAATGGACGATGTTCACCCGCGTCATCCTGCCCGCTGCGACGCCCTACATCCTGGCTGGTGTACGGATCGGTATTGGCACCGCCTTCATCGTCGTCATCGTTTCCGAAATGATTGCGGTCAACGACGGTTTGGGCTTCAGAATTCTTGAGGCACGGGAATTCATGTGGTCGGACAAGATCATCGCCGGCATGATCACCATCGGCCTGCTCGGCCTCTTCATCGACACCGCAGTCAGCCATTTGAACAACCACCTCCTACGCTGGCATCGCGGCCTGGAACATTAAACCGGCACGGAAATGAAGCAGAAAAATATTTTTTGTCTGAGCGCTGCCATCGTGCTGGCCAGCACGCTGTGGGCCGGCACCGCTCGCGCCGAACTGACGGTAGTGCAGATCGCCCCCCTCACCGGGCCGCTTGCCGACACCGGCAAGCTGATCCAGCAAGGCGCCAATCTGGCCTTTCAGGAGGCCAATGCCAAAGGGGGTATCTTCGGGGAAAAAATTCGCTTCGTCTCGCTGGATGATGGCTACCAGGTTGATCAAACCGTCCGCCTGTTCAAAGAAGCCGGAAGGGCTGCCGACAAGCCGGTCGCCTTTCTCGGGCTGGTCGGTACCGGCAGCATGGCCGCCCTGCTCAAGACCAAAACCATCGACCAGATCGGCGTGCCTGTGGTTGGCGTGCGAACCGGGGCAAGCTCGCTACGCAATCCATCCCACCCGCTGGTTTATCACCTGCGCGCAACCTACACGGCAGAGGTAGACAAGCTGGTCGAAATTGCCGCGGTGATTGCCGGTAAGCGCTTCGGCGTGATGTATCAGGATGACCCCTTTGGCCAGGATGGTCTGGCTGCGATGAAGGACGCGATCAGCAAACGCAAGCTGGAGTTGGTTGCCACAGGCACTTACGAAAAGAACACGACCGAGGTCAACAGTGCGGTTGATACGCTGCTCAAGGCCCGTGATCTTGCCGCCATTGTCCTGGTTTCCAACACCCAGGCCAGCGCAGCCTTCATCAAAGCCTACCGGGACCAAGGGGGGGCTGCACAGATCTACACCATTTCGGTAAATAACGATGTCGACATCGTTTCCCGCATTGGTGTCGACCAAGCCTTCGGTCTGGTTATTGCCCAGGTCGTGCCCTTCCCGTTCGCGCCGGTATTGTCCCTGACCCGGGAATATCGGGAATTGCTCAAAAAATATGGGCCGGATAAGGCGCCGACAGTGACCAGCATGGAAGGCTATATCTACGGCAAAGTCCTCGTTGAAGCCCTGCGTCGGGCCGGCCCCAAGCCCGACCAAAAATCGCTGAAAGCAGCACTGGAAGGGGCGCCATTCGAACTGGGCGGTTTCGTCATTGACTTTGCCCCCGGTGACCACGAAGGCAGTAATTTCGTCGAACTAACACTAATCAGCCGTAATGGCTCCTTGATTCGCTAAAAGAGTGGAACGATGCAAACACATATTGAAATAGCAGGCGTAAACAAGGTCTTTCGTACCGGTGACCGGGAGGTTATCGCGCTCAAAGACATCAATCTGACCATCAAGCAGGGCGAATTTGTCTGCCTGCTCGGCCCTTCCGGTTGTGGCAAATCGACGCTACTCAACGCCGTGGCAGGCTTTGCCTTACCTTCGAACGGTCAAATCGCTGTCGAGGGCAAAAAAATCACTGCGCCCGGCCCCGATCGCGGCATGGTATTCCAGGAATACGCGCTGTTCCCGTGGATGACGGTGGCGCAAAACATTGCTTTTGGCCTCGAAGTCCAGAAGAAAGAAAAGGCCGAGATTGACCTCGTCGTAAACCAGTTACTCGACCTGCTACACCTTGCCGATTTCCGCGAGCGCTTCCCGAAAGACCTCTCCGGCGGCATGCGCCAGCGCGTTGCGATAGCCCGTGTGCTCGCTCTCGACTCGCCGATCATGCTGATGGACGAGCCATTCGGCGCGCTCGATGCACTCACCCGGCGCAACCTCCAGGACGAATTGCTGCGCATCTGGGAAAAGCTCGGCAAGACCATTCTCTTCGTCACCCACTCGATTGAAGAGTCGATCTACCTGGCCGACCGCATCGTCGTCATGACCTACCGGCCAGGCACAGTGAAGCGCGATCAATACGTGGACATGCCGCGTCCGCGTGACCCGTCTTCAGCCGCCTTCAATGATCTCAAGCGTGAACTTGGCCGGCTGGTTATGGAAGAACAGGCGCGTCATGCCAGTGATGAAATGAAGCTTGCTGCGGTCGACTGAGAAAAAGCGGTAAAAATCGGTACGATGAACGCCGTGAACCGTATCGAACCCGCCCTTGGCCTGAACCGCCGCGCCCTGCTTCTGCTTGGTGCGGCGGTTTGTCTTTGCCTGCTCTCGGGCTGGCTGGCGCACCGCATTTTCTTCGGCATCTATCTCGCCAACGAAGGCCATCTCTCGGCCCAGCGCCTCGACGCCTTCGCCCGTTCGCTCGAGGCCACGCTGGTCCGGAACGAATCGCTGCCAGGCCTACTCGCCCTTGATCCGTCGCTCGCCTCGCTGCTCCGCGATCCGGCCAATCCGCAACGCATTGCCGCGGCCAATGCTTATCTCGAAGCGGCCCAGCAAGGCGCGGCAGTCACCGTTACTTTCCTGATCGATGTCCAGGGCAAGACACTGGCAGCCAGCAACTGGCGCCTGCCGCGTAGTTTTATCGGGCACAACTACGGCTTCCGCCCCTATTTCAGCGACGCGCTGACGAATGGCCTTGGCCGCTTCTATGGCGTCGGCGTCACGACCGGCGAACCCGGCTATTTCCTCGCCGCACCGGTCCGCGACCAGGAAAAAGTGCTGGGCGTCATTGTTCTCAAGGTTGGCCTTGACGCCATGGAGCAGGCCCTGACCGGCGCCGGCGACACGCTGTTGTTAAGCGATGCCGACGGTATCGTTTTCCTTTCTTCCGAACGCCAGTTGCGCTATCGCTCACTCTCACCGCTAAGCGAAGCAGTAACCGCTCGGCTGGCCGAAACCCGGCAATACGGCAACCAGCCTATCGTGCCGCTGGCCAGCAGGGCCATTCCTACCTCGCCCACCGAACCGTTAAATCTCGCCCTGCCCGGAGAGGCGCCACGCGAACGGCTAATCCATACCCGCTCCGTCGGCAGCCTTGGCTGGCAGGTGGTTCAGCTTGGCGACCCGAGCGAGGCCCGCGCCGCCGCCATCGCGGCCGGTAGTGCCGTCGCCTTCGCAGTCGCCTTCATGCTCGGTCTGGCAGCCCACTTCCGCCACCGCAACCGACGCCGTGAAGAACTCCGCCGGGTCTATGCCGAGCTAGAAAGTCGCATCGCCGAGCGGACGGCCGACCTCACCGAACAGATCGCCGCCCTCGAAAGCACCAAGGCGATTCTGCGCGAAACCCG
Organism: Pseudomonadota bacterium; assembly: GCA_039797825.1. GTDB lineage: Bacteria > Pseudomonadota > Gammaproteobacteria > Burkholderiales > Rhodocyclaceae > Azonexus. The sequence continues at coordinate 62,557 of JBDKHF010000019.1, forward strand.
CGACGCCGCGGTGCAGGCCGGCAAGCTGGCAACACTCGGGCAAATGTCAGCCGGCATCAGCCACGAACTCAACCAGCCGCTGGCTGCGCTGCAAACCTTCGCCGACAACGCCAGCGCCTTGCTTGCCCGTGGCCGCCATGAAGAAGTTGCCGAGAACCTGCAGATGATCAGCGCACTAGTCGACCGCACCGGGCGCATCGTCCGCCAGCTTAAAACCTTTGCCCGCAAGGAGGCAGCGACGCCCCAGCCGGTCACCGTCGCCAGCGCCATCGAACACGCGCTGATCATCATCGAACCGCGCCGTCGTGAAACCGCTGCCCGCATCACCGTTATGACTTTCGACAAGAACCTGTTGCTGCTAGCTGAAGCCGGCAGGCTCGAACAAGTGCTGATCAACCTGCTGCGTAATGGGCTGGATGCGATGGCCGGCCAGCCCGAACCACTGCTGGAAGTCAGCGCCCGCCGGGATGGCGACAAAATTGCCATCGAAATCCGTGACCACGGCCCCGGCCTGCCTGATGAAGTCCGCAGCCATCTTTTTGAACCCTTCTACACCACCAAGCCGGCCGGCGAAGGCCTTGGTCTCGGTCTGGCCATTTCGTTGACCATTGTCGAAAGCTATGGCGGCACGCTGAGTGCGCACAATGCGCCCGAGGGCGGCGCTGTTTTTGTGCTGACACTGGCCGCAGCAGGAGAAATCTATGCCTCATCTGACACTTGAATACACTCGCAACCTGAATAATTTTGACCCAGCCCTGGCGCTGGTGGCGATCAATCAGGCGATGCTCGATTCCGGCCTGTTCGCCGAAGCTGACATCAAGAGCCGGGCCATCGTGCTCGACATTGTTCAGATCGGCGTCAGCGCTGCCCCACGCGCCTTCGCCCACCTCCGCATCGCCATGCTCACTGGCCGCAGCAGTGCGGAACGCAAGGCGCTGGCCGATGCGGTACTCGCTGCCTTGACTGCTACGGTCAACGGAGAAAACAGCATGGAAATCCAGCTCAGTGTCGAAACCGCCGATCTTGAGCGGGCCACTTATGCCAAGGCCGTCCTCAATGGCTGATGCTCCGGTTTTCTTCGTTGAGGATGATGCCGCTGTCCGCAAGGGCTGCGAGCAGGCGCTGGCGCTGGCCGATATTCCCGTACGCGGCTTTGCCGATGGCGAAGCGATGCTGGCGGCGCTGGCTACCGCCACCCCGGCCATGGTAGTCACCGATGTCCGCCTACCCGGCCGCGACGGCCTGACGCTGCTGCGCGAACTGCGCCAGCATGATCGTGACCTGCCGGTGCTGCTGATCACTGGTCACGGTGATGTCGCAATGGCGGTCGAAGCGATGCGCGAAGGCGCCTTCGATTTCATCGAAAAGCCCTTTCCTTCCGAGCGCCTGGTTGCCGCCGTCAGAAGCGCCCTGGAAAAACGCGCCCTGATACAGGAAAACCGCCAGCTCAAAGAGCGCCTCGGCAGCGGCATCAGCCAGATCATCGGCCAGTCACCGGCCATCCAGCACATTCGCCAACTCGTCGCCACCCTGGCACCGACCGGCGTCGACATCCTGCTCAATGGCGAAACCGGCAGCGGCAAGGAAGTCGTTGCCCGCGCCATTCATGACGCCAGTGGCCGGCGCGGTGCATTCGTCGCGATCAATTGCGGCGCCCTGCCGGAAACGGTATTTGAGAGCGAGCTGTTCGGCCACGAAGCCGGTGCCTTCACCGGGGCCGGCAAGCGTCGCATCGGGCGCATCGAGCACGCCAATGGCGGCACGCTCTTCCTCGACGAAATCGAATCGATGCCGCTCAACCTACAGGTCAAGCTGCTGCGCGTCGTGCAGGAACGCTGCGTCGAGCGCCTCGGCAGCAACAGTGCTATCCCGGTCGATTGCCGGCTGGTCGCCGCCAGCAAGTCCGACCTCAAAGCCGCCTCGGCAGTCGGCCAGTTCCGCAGCGACCTTTATTACCGGCTGAATGTGGTCAGCATCGACCTGCCACCACTGCGCCAGCGTTGCGCAGACATTCCACTGCTGATGGCACATTTCCTGAACGAAGCAGCGCAGCGCTTCCAGCGGCCGCTGGTGAGCTGGACGCCGGGCGACCTGGCGCGCTGGTCTGCCCATGATTGGCCAGGCAACGTCCGCGAATTGAAGAATGTCGCCGAACGTTGGGCACTTGGTCTGCCTGATGCTTTGTCGGCCGTTGCCTTGGCCTCAAGTGGCAACATTTCACTGTCCGAGCAGATAGATGCCGCTGAGAAAGGCATCATCGAAAGTACGCTACAGCAGTGTGCCGGCAATGTTGCCCAAAGCGCCGAATACTTGCAAACCCCGAAAAAAACGCTCTACGACAAGCTGACCCGGCATGGCATCGTCGCCGAGCAGTTCCGTAGCGCCTGATCAGTGCCTACTGAGCGCCATTGAGGCGGCGTTTGCCTTAAGCCCTTAAGGAGGCGCTGATTTATTCCCTCCCTTTGAAGGGAGAAGTGACGCGAATGCGTTGGGCGGAATGAAGACCACGGTCAACTGCCCCGAGGGGCAGAAAACCGGGCTTGGTAACTCTCGCCTATGGACTAATCGTCACGGCGTTGTCCTGATTGACTTCCCCTGCTTTTAGTTCAGCCCAACTGGCATACAGATCCTTCTCTGCCTGATCGCCGGCATCCCGTATGTAGTCGCTGCCTTTTGATCCGCCGGTGGCCCAATCACTGACGCTTGTTGCTAATGCAGCTGGCATCATCACCGAATCAACAGCAAAGCCAATGGTCGCTTTCGATGCGCCGTCCTTCGCATACCAGTCGCCCATCTCTGATTTAGCTTGATCCCATCCCTGGGTGAATAATTTATTGGCTTTGTCCACACCAGCAGGATTTGGAATCGGATCACCATATAACTTGGCGGTGAGATATTCCGACGCTTTCATCCCGGCCGAGGCTTGCCAGGCTTGGATCCCTGTCCAGGCAGCGACACCAACGGCTTCTCCAGCCTCTGCTTTCAAGACGATATCCTTGGCGGCCTGACCGGTAATCAACTGACCAGGATTTTTCTTGATCTCAAGCGCACCGGCGACCGCCCCGGTCGCGTATTTGGTCAATTGCGGCAGCGTGCTGGTGACGAAATCACCCACTGCGGTTGTAGATTGTTTCGCTGCATCAAGAGCGCCGACCTTATCATCCGTCGCCGCATTCCACACTGCCTGGGCCGTTTTGGCACCCAGGGCAGCCAAATTGGCCAGGAAGAACTGCGCCTCGATTGGATTGGGCCGAACAAAACTCTTGTTGCTTAGATCATCATTGGGATTGGGGAAACTTGTCTGTCCGGTCGCAGTTTGTCCAACGGGATTGTTGAACGCCCAATTGCCTACTTTCTGTGCAGTGCTTAATGGTTTGCCATCATGCCCGGCCGTCAGTGAGGGCTGGCTAAAAGCCGTTACAAATTGTTGGGCTGCACCCTTGAATGGCCCTACTTTGCTGGCGCCAGCCACCGTCAACACTCCGGCAGAAGTTGCTCGCGCCGCATCACCCAGCGCCGCCAGGTAGTCTCCGTTTGCAATAGATTTAGCAATATCAGCCAAGGCTGCAGAGGCTGTCGTACCACCAAAAGCCAGTAACGATGAGCCCGACACCTTCTTGTTGAATGCTTCAGCATCGGCTTGGCTCATCCCCAGCATTTGAGCCAATGCAACGCCACTGCCGGGCTTCGTCCCGTTGACACCCAGGCGTGATGCTGTCTGAATGGCGTCAAATACCCCGGCCTGCATTGAGCCACCATCAGGCGAAATCGACATCAAATAAGGCAGCATTTTCTCCATAGCCGAAGGGTCTGCGACTTGCGCGGCAAGTAAACCGAGAGACTGTCCACTAATGTAAGGTCCAGGCGGTGCAGATGGCATGCCCGGTGCAGGCGGCATTCCACTATTGAAAGGTCCCGGTGGCGCAGGTGGCATTCCACTAATGTAAGGTCCTGGTGGCGCAGGCGGCATATCTTTCGTGCCTTTAGATACGCTGGCCCCCTCCGCAATCCGGACTGCCCGCTCCCGAATCTCGGTCAGTCGTGCGTTATCCTGATCAAGAAGCGCCTGCGCATAATCACGCAAGTAAGACTGTTCTTCTGCGCTGAATTGGGAAGAGTCAATTTGCAACAGAGTTTGCCCCGTTTGCAAGCTGGAGCCATCCAAGCCATTGAGAACAGCCAAGGCACCCAAGCTAACCATGTCACCACCAGCCAAGTCCCAAAGATTATCGCCCGCCCCAACCTTGAGCGAAGTGATATCGGGTGCAGGTGCGGGTGCGGGCGCAGCGACTGCTTCGCCAAAATGCGAGACATCCGCCCCGAGGCCGCCCCAGTTATTTTTCACCTGATCAACATACTGTGCCCGGTTAGGGTCATCCGGATGCGCCTGTAGCCAGGCATGCACCTCAGCCTCAAAAGCCTGCTGCGTCGCGGCGGTTAGCACGGTTGCCGGATTCCATTGCGGGGCAGCGACTGCCTCGCCAAAGTGCGAGACATCCGCCCCGAGTCCGCCCCAGTTGTTTTTCACCTGATCAACATACTGCGCCCGGTTGGGGTCATCGGGATGCGCCTGTAGCCAGGCATGCACCTCAGCCTCAAAAGCGAGCTGGTTGGCCTGCGTCAGTTCTGTCCCCTCGGCCCATTGCGGCGCCACCTTTGGCGCCTCAACCGGTTCCGGTGGCAACAGAGTGTCCACAAACGCGCCTGCAATACTGCCGGTCGCGGCATTCCAGGCGGCATCGCCGGCATCAACGCCAGTGACTAACGCACCCGTCACTGCCCCGCTGGCTTTGGCCAGCGCGTCGGCGGTGACTTGGTGAACCTCGCCCGCCAGGGCCTGCCCGGCTTGATCGGTGACATAAGTGCCCGCCGCGCTGCTGACGCCCTGGAGCAATGCATTTTTGAGATCGCCGCCTGGTGTCACCAGGGTAGTGATCGTCGTGCTGATGCCGCTATCGACAACCTGTGTCAGGGTGGCGCTGGCATGGTCATCAAGGACGGCGTCGGTCAACTGCCCACCGTAATAGTTACCAAATCCACCCGCAGCACCGGCCAATGCCGCCTGACCAATGTCTTCGCCTTTGACTGCAGCCGTCAGGGCGCTTTTGACGCTGCCATCGATCAGATTGGATGCCAGGGTATCGGCAGCCACATTCAGGCTGCTAGTGATTGCACCACTGACCTGCGGCGCGTAGGTTCCGCCAACGTATCCGGCGGCAGCGCCCTTGACGATATCCTCCAGATCGCCGCCCTGCAAGGCTGTGCTCACCCCGTTGGTGACCGCTGCCTTGATCCCGGTCGAGGCGGCCAGGGTCGCGCTGCCTGATGCGCTGGCACCCAAGGCACCGGCAACGGTGTTGATCAGATACGGCGCCATGGCGGCAGCGGCGACGGTGGCAATAATTTGCGGCGCGTTTTCGACTATCGGCTTGAGTATGGTTTGCTCAATCCCCAGATCGTCCATGACGAAATCCACTGCATTGCCCATCGCTTTTCCCAACCAGCTCTGGTTATCCTCGCGAATGTAATTGGATTGCGGGGTAATCAGCCCGTAGTCAGGGTGCCAGACCACTTTGCTCAAGTCTTTGTAGCTGCCTTCGTTACCTTCGGTGAACGAGTAGTTATTACCGTTCCAACCGCTGTTGGCCATCACCTGGATGTAGCCTGATTGTTGCAGGCTCTGGGCAGCATTGGCTCGGGTAGTGGCGCTTTGTAGGGTTTCGTCTGCGGCGGCTTTTAGGGCTGCAACCTGGGCTTGGGCTTGTTCTTTGGTGGTGCCTGGAGCGAAGCTGTAAGGAGCTCCAGCGTCGCTCCATGCGTCGCCCTCCATAACGACGAAGGCGAAGGGATTGTCGAAAGCAGCCAGGGATTTTTCTGCGGCTGCAGCCGTGGCTTGTTGCTGTTGAGCGCGGTATAGGTCGCCAGCGGCCCCACTGGGGACGACACCCATCATGCCATCGCCTTCGGGATTGGCCGGCGCGGTGGGTGGGGCGGGTGTTTTTTCTTCATTCAAGTCGCCGTAGGTGCCACCCCGGTAGGCTGCGGCGACGTTGAGTTTGCCGTTATCAATCGTCGCATGCGAAAGAAATTCGCGCAGACTGGCTTCTGGCACCTTGTTCCCGAAGTCGCCGTTCATAGCTTTCATCAAGCCGAGCTTTTCTTGGTAGAGGGCTTCTTCCTTGGTCACGGTGAGTTGCCCTTGCAGGGCGACTTGGCCTTCGGCTTGTTTGCCAGCGAGTCCGCTGAGGAGTTCCTGGGTGTGGGTGTCGGCTTCTGCACGGCTGCTGAAGGATTTTCCGTCTACGGTCGTGTAGTTGGTGGCGGCGAGGGTTTGGGCAACGATCCCGGTGCTGGCGGTAGCCGTAGCGACCGCAGCAGGGCTGTTGCTGACAGCAAGTTCGCCATCACCGTTGGTGCTTGAGATCACGACCGCAACGGCAGCCATCGCATTCAGGGTGTTGCTGGCGGTAAAGGGTTCTCCGTCGCCATTGGAACCGGACCCGACGCTCGCCCCGCCGCTTTCCTGGCTGGCTGGCACGCTGGATTCTGCAGAATGTTCGCACGTCGCGTGTTCGGCGCTTGCGCTTTGTTCACATGCGGCATGTTCGATACATTCAGAGGCTGGGGCGCAATCGGTGGCTGTATCAATCATGGTTATCGATTCCTGTTTTCTATATAAAATTCGGTGGCTTGATCTGAGTGAAAAGGGGGTTGCTTCCACTGCGTGCTGATCGAATATTGTTGCCATGCAGCGCACTCAACAAGACCGGGGGTGCCCTAGCTCGGGTTAGCCCTAGGTTGCGGTGAAAGGAGTAAGGCAGGATGATCAGAACCTAGGTTTGTTGCCCAATTTTGCTTGCAGCTGCCAATTGTTGTTTTTGCCCTTTGACCTGATCGCCAACGATGACTTATTTCAGCATTGCCAATCACCTCTTGCCGCCACTGCCCGATGCACTGGCGCTCGGCGATGTCCAACAAACCCAACCGGATATTCAGGCGGCACCGGCAGCAGCGGGGCTGGATGAGATGTTGCAGGCAGCGCTGGCGAGCGATAGTTGGGCTGGCATACCAGGCAGTTTGGCCGGCGGAGCCGTCTCGCCACCCAGTGCCAGCCTGCGCGACATGGCGACAGCGGTTGCCGGACGGCTAATGATTCTGCGCTGATATGGCGATCCGATTGCGTGATGATCCCGACTGGCTGGCTGCGGCCCGCGACCTGATCGCTACGTTGCGCGTCCAGCCGGCGAGCGCCGGCCAAGTGGCGCTGTTGGCTGAGGTCGCCGAGCATTTCACGGGAAACTCTTATCCCTTGTTCCTGAAATTATTGTGCGTAGTTGGGGCCAGCAATGATCCCGAGGCCAAGTTCATTCTCGCCGAGACTTGTCATGCGGCTTTACGCAATGGGCGCTTGCCGGGTGGCACATTGTCTTCGTGGGGCATAGAGCATCCGTGGCAAGCCAGCCCGCCGCTGGTTCAGGGCGGGTTGCTGCCAACTGTCCTGCGGGTGCCACAGCAACGCTTGATGCCTATCGAGTATCTAGTGGTTTGGCACGCGCAAAGCGCTGGACGCAAGCCGCTCGGTGAAGCTGCCTTGCGCCGTGCCTTGAGTGAGTTGTTACATTTGTTTTCAGCCAGTCCAGGCATGGCCTGTCAAACCCGCGAACATCTGCGCGCAGCAAGTGATGGCGGTACGGCGGGCAAATTTTCAGCACGGGTACGCAGTTATCTCGGAGAAATTGCTGATCGCTGGGCAGCGGGCGAAGCGCCGGAAGCCGTGGTCGAGTTTCTGGCGGCAACGGTTAAACAATCCAATTTGCAAGAAGATCGTTGGGGCAGGGTTGGGTTTTAAGTAATCACTTGCTCAGTCGCTGTATTCATTGAGAGATGATTCCGAACTCTATGGAGTCGTCGACCCGAATCTATTTTCGACGGGCTGGATGCGCAGGCCGCTGCCAAAGCACCGTCGCCAAGACAAGCTTGGCGCTGGGCAATACCTCTAACGTGGAATGGTTCCGAGGTATTGGTGAGGACAAGATTGACTGGTGGCCAGGCTATCGCATCTACCTCGCCAAAGATGGCGAAGCGCTGATTATCCTGTTTGGTGGTAGTACCAAGAAAGAAAGGGGGTTAGACCATTGGTCTAACCCCCTGTAATATTGGTGCGCCCGACTGAATTCGAATCAGTGACCCCTGCCTTCGGAGGGCAGTACTCTATCCAGCTGAGCTACGGGCGCAAACAGGTTCGGATTCTACCTTTTGCAGACCATTGCGTCCATTGCGCAGCAAAATGAAGTGATCAACAAGGTCTAAATCAAATGAACAGCACATCGTCAGCAACCCTCAGCCACGAAGATCTGCAAAAAGTCATGGCCACCGTGGACATTCCGGCCTGCCCCGCCGTCGTTGGCCGCGCAATGGCCGAGGCGCAAAAGGACGAACCCGACCTGCGCCGCCTGGCTGAACTGATTTCCAACGACCCGGCGATGTCCGCCGCCGCTCTCAAGTTGGCCAACTCACCGCTTTATCGTAGCGGCAGCAGCATCTCAGGTGTGCGCCAGGCTGTTGAGCGCCTTGGCACCAAGAATGTGGTCTGCATTGTGGTCTCTGTGGCTTTGCGTAACAGCGTTAGCGGCTTGCCGGCAGCCTGGCTGGAGAGCTTCTGGAAACGCAACACGCAATTGGCACTTGCTGCGGCCTTGATCGCGCGCAAACAATACGGCATTTCACCAGATGCTGCCTACACTTACACACTGTTTCACGATGCTGCCATCCCGTTGATGATGAAGCGTTTTCCGGAGTATGGAAAAGTCATCGCCGACGCCAAGAGCAAGGGAAAATTTCTGGTTGAAGCTGAAGGTGAGTATTTCCCTTGTACGCATCCCATCGTTGGCTCTTTGCTGGTCCGTAACTGGGGGCTGCCGGCGATTCTTGGCCAGGCGATTCGTTTCCATCACGAGCTTGATGTTTACGAATTGCCTGACAAAACCTTGCCGGGTGGCGCACTTTCGTTCATTGCCGTGACTCAGGTGGCCGAGCATCTTTCACATGAACTGCTGGGCGAAAACGATCTCGAAGTCGGTATTGAACTTTACGAGAAGGCACTCGCGCACCTCGGTATTGGTGAGCAAGAACTGGATGACTTGCGCAGCCGGGTTGCAGAAGCGATCGGCGCAGAAGCCTGATTCAGGAAAATCAATCGAAGAAAGTACGCGCCGCTTCGTAGCGCTGCGCGTAATAACGATCACCCAGCCGATCTATCCTGACCCGGCCATTGCTTGAGGGCGCGTGCACAAAACGGGCATCACCAATGTAGATACCAACGTGCGAGAAGGAGCGGTTATTGGTGTTGAAGAAGACCAGGTCACCAGGACGCAAATCTTGTCGCTCGATAGCCCGCGCCTGGCGGGCAATATCGGCGGCGCTGCCTTTGACCTTCAAACCCAAAGTCGTCTGGTAAATATGGCTGACCATGCCGCTGCAATCGAGCCCGGCATCGGGATTTTTTCCGCCAAAACGATAGCCGGTGTCGACCAGGCCGAGCGCGTATAAAACCACATCCACGCCCTTTGCACTCCCGACCCGTGCGGGTTGCGCTATAGTTTCCGTCATCGGTGCGGGGCGCGGCGACGGACTGCCACAGGCAGCCAGCAAAGCGGCAGATATGATCATCACGAAGGGTAGCGCCAGTCGCATCATTTAAAGCATTTTCTACGAAACACTTATAACTTACCGTTTTTACAGGATTTTTCAAGCGATGATTATCAAAAACAAGCAATTGCTACGGTCAACGTGTTTTATTGACGGAAAATGGATCGCGGCTGATGACGCCAGTTTGCTGGCGGTTTTCAACCCGGCAGATGGCAGCATGATTGGCGAAGTGGCCAATTGCGGTGCAGGCGAAACCAGCCGCGCGATTGCTGCGGCAAATGCCGCCTGGCCGGCGTGGCGCAGCCTGACCGCCAAGAAGCGCGCGCAAATTTTGCGCCGCTGGTTTGAGTTGATTATGGAAAACACCGATGATCTCGCCCAGTTGATCACTGCCGAGGGCGGCAAGCCCCTGGCGGAAGCGCGTGGCGAGGTCATCTACGGCGCGTCATTTATTGAATGGTTCGCCGAAGAGGGCAAGCGCACCTACGGGGAAACCATTCCGGCTACCGCTAGTGACAAACGTCTGGTCGTCATCAAGCAGCCAATTGGGGTCTGCGCGGCGATTACCCCGTGGAATTTCCCGCTTGCCATGATTACGCGCAAGGTTGCCCCGGCGCTGGCCGCCGGCTGCACGGTGGTGATCAAGCCCGCCGAACAGACCCCGCTGAGCGCTCTCGCCCTGGCTGCACTGGCCGAGGAAGCCGGCTTGCCGCCGGGGGTTTTCAATGTTGTCACCGGCGACCCGATCGCAATTGGCGGCCAGCTAACCGCCAGCCCGATCGTGCGCAAGCTATCGTTTACGGGTTCAACCGAAGTGGGGCGCCTGCTGATGGCGCAATGCGCGGCAACGATCAAAAAAGTGTCTCTTGAGCTTGGTGGCAATGCACCGTTTATCGTTTTTGACGATGCCGACCTCGATGCTGCGGTCGACGGTGCTTTGATCGCCAAATATCGCAATGCCGGCCAGACCTGCGTTTGCGCCAATCGTTTCCTGATTCAATCGGGCATTTACGATGCCTTTGCCGAACGCTTTGCCGCCCGGGTGCGCGACATGAAAGTTGGCCCCGGCACAGAAGAAGGCGTGGTTCAGGGGCCACTGATCGACACTGCCGCGCTGGCCAAGGTCGAGGCACACGTTGCTGATGCACTTGGTCATGGCGCCCGCATCCTTTGTGGCGGCAAGCGCCACGACCAAGGCGGCAATTTTTATCAACCCACGGTTATTGCCGACGTGACGCCGGCGATGCGTGTAGCGCGCGAGGAAACCTTTGGCCCGGTTGCCCCTCTCTTCCGTTTCGAAACTGAGGCCGAGGCGATTGCGCTGGCCAACGATACAGAATTTGGCCTTGCAGCCTACTTCTACTCACGCTCGCAGGCGCGTAGCTGGCGCGTTGGTGAGGCACTGGAATACGGGATGGTCGGGGTCAATACCGGACTGATCTCGAACGAAGTTGCGCCCTTCGGCGGGATCAAACAATCGGGCATTGGCCGCGAGGGGTCGAAATACGGGATCGACGATTACCTCGAAATCAAATACCTCTGTTTCGATATCAACGGATGATCAAATTTATCGTCGCCGCTAGCGCCGGCCTCATTCTCTGGCTGTTTTGGCGCCACTGGGCAAGAAGTCGACGGTCAGCCTACATCGACAATTTCCCCTATGCGCGCCTACTCGACAAACGTCTCGCGGCACGCCGTCCCGAGTTGAATGAAATCCAGCGCCTTGAGGTTTTTGCCGGGCTGGCCGACTACTTCCAGCTGTGCCAAAGCGCTGGCAAACGCATGGTCGCCATGCCCTCGCAAGCGGTGGACGATGCCTGGCATGAGTTCATTTTGTTTACTCGCCAATACGACAAATTTTGTCAGGGTGCTTTTGGCCGCTTTTTGCACCACACACCCGCTGAGGCAATGAGCGCGCCCACCCAGGCCAGCGTAGGCATCCGTCGCGCCTGGCGGCTGGCTTGTGCACGCGAAAAAATTGATCCGCAAAAACCGGATCGCCTGCCCCGGCTGTTCGCAATCGATGCCGCGCTGTTGATTGCCGGCGGCTTCGTTTATCACCTGGATTGTATGGCGGCCCAAAAAACCGGGCTGGGCGAAGGTTATTGCGCCAGCCATATTGGTTGCAGCGGTAGCGGTGGCTGCTCCGGCGATTCAGGGAGCAGCGACAGCGGCGATGGCGGAAGCGGCTGCGGTGGAGGCTGTGGCGGAGATTAAACCGTTGGTGCTTCGTAAACCACGACCCGGTTACGCCCTTCATTTTTTGCAACATAGAGCGCCAGATCGGCAAACTGGGTCAGTTCATCCGGCACCTTGCCATGCTCCGGGTAAGAGGCAACGCCGATTGAGGCCGTAAAACGCAGATCAAAATTGCCGAATTTGAAGCATATTTCGGCAATCATCTGACGCCAGCGTTCAGCCCGGTCAGCGGCAATCGCCAGGGGCATACGCGGCATCAGGACAACAAACTCTTCGCCACCATAGCGACAGAAAACGTCTTCCTGACGAATGTCCGGCTTGAGCGTTTCAACCAGCATTTTGAGTGCTTGATCACCCGCCTGATGGCCATAAGTATCGTTAATCTGCTTGAAGTAATCGATATCGAGCATCAGCAAGGCCAGTGGATAGCCTTCGCGCCGGGCTCGCGATAGTTCACGCTCCAGCGTCTCGTCAAAATAGCGACGATTGAAGCAGCCAGTCAGTGCATCGCGCACCGCCTGCTCTTGTAACGCCACCTGCAACTTTTCAATTTCATCAAGTTTGAAACGCAACTGCTCATTGATTTCATGCAAACGCAGTTGTGCCACCTTGCGCTCGGCGATATCGCGGGTGATGCCATGCACCGCATAGGGTTGCCCGGCATCGTCGAGCAAAAGGGTAGTGACCACTTCGGTACTGACCACGCCACCATTTTTATGCGGCTGTTCAATCTCCAATGTTGCGTAACGGGCACTTGCGTCACCCTTGGCCAGGCGCTCCAGTGAAGCCGCAAGCGCACTTTTGACTTTCTCCTGAGAGGCTGGCATCAGCGAAAAATCAACACTTTGCGCCATGACCTCTGCGACCGTATAGCCACGCATACGCTCAACCGAAGGACTCATATAAGTGAAGCGACTGGTCGCCAGGTCGAGCGTCCAGATGACATCGCTGCTTTGCTCGGCGAGCATGCGGTAACGCTCTTCACTGCGCTGGGCGACCTGCTCTAACTGGTGCCGGGCAGCCACTTCGCTTGCCAGCCGGCGATTCAGGCGACCAAAATAGATCGCAATCAAGCCGGCAACAAGGATTAACAGCACACCAACCACCATCAGCGGCAAGACCCAAAGGGGCAATTTTTGTGGTTTGTCTTCGTAAATCAGCCCACTGACTTTGGTCTCGGCGGGAAGCATGCCGAGTTCGACATAGTTTGCAGCAATCTGCTGCCAGCGCCCTTCGGTCATGTGGCCAATTTCGACCAGTTCAGGTTGCATCAGGCGCTGCATTTCCAGCGCCTCGAACATCAAATGATCTTTTTGGTGCCGTTTTGAATAGCGAGCGAGAATCAAATCAGCAATTTCTTCCGGGTGCTGCATTGCATATTCCCAGCCCTTGATCGCTGCATTGCGGAAAGCGCGCACGCCCTTGGGGTTGGCCCGGATGGTTTGCTCGGTGGTGAACAGGGTGTCACCATAAAAATCAATACCGGATGAGCGCGGTGTAAATAGGGTGTATTTGAATCGATTTTTGTCGAGCAGAAACGGCTCGTCAGTCGAATAGGCAGAAACAGCATCAACCTTGCCGGAAACCAGATCAACCGGATCAAAACTATGTTGTTCAGCCCGATAACGGGTAATGCCCTCACGCTTGAGGTAGGCATACAACTCGGTTTCATGCGGCATCAGCATGATGCGCCGGCCAGCCAGGGCATGGATGTTATTGGCCAGCTTGCTGTTGGCAATCAGGACCAGCGGCGAATGCTGCAAGATGGCGGCCAGCGCCACCACCGGTTCGCCACGGGCACGATGCAGGGCCAACTCGGAAGCGCCGACACCAAACAAGGCATCGCCCTTGAGCACAGCGGCAATCGGATCATGCGCAGCGCCGGCCTCAAGCAGCGTTACTTCGTAGCCGGCATCACGAAAATAGCCCTTTTCGATGGCGGCGTAGTAACCCGCAAACTGGAATTGATGTTTCCAGTTGAGTTGCAGCGTGACTTGCTCCAAGGCCCAGAGTGGTGAGCAAAGTGACCAAAAGAGAATCAGGACAGGCCAGCGTATCACTTGTGATAAACCCGGCTGCTTCCTCCTGAACCACCGGAACCGGGGTTGGCCACGTTGTCGAACATGTTCCAGCCCTGATGCTGGGCGTAGCCAAAAAAGGTGAGCGCCAGGATGCCGGTAATCAGGTTGAAGTTTTTGAACATTAGTCGTCCGAGTCCGAATCATCGCTGGCAACCGGCGCATGGTCACTTTCTGACCAGCGACCAGCCTCAAAGGCGGCGCGACGCAAACGGGTGAAGAAGGGAAAAATGATCAGATAGATCATGACTATCACATAGTTGGACCAGCCGATACCGCCACTGGAAATTTCAATGGTATCGCGCACCGGCACCGGCTTTTCTGGCGACATATCGGGGTCGACCGCAACATAGTAGGAGCCCGGCGGAATGGCGAGAAAAACCACTTCGTCCTCACGATTTCCCTCCGACCAACTCTCACCACCATCGTTGCCGTAATAATAGGCAATCTCGCGCGAGGCCGGCCAGGCTTGGCCGGTGGCCTTGTTGACCAGCGTCATGTCAAGGCCGATCCAGTTGTTGTCGAGCGTGGTCGAGTTGCGCACGGTAATTTTGCGCGGCTTGTCACGCACCACAAATTCCCGCGTATTGAGCGAGTCTTCGGCCATTTGCGGGCTGAAATCCAGCGTCTGACGCAGCAACATCTGGCCGCCGACGATATAGACGAAAAATAGCTGGATTACCGTTGCAAACAAGCCCAGCATCCAGAACAGACGGCAAATACGCTGGTGCGTCGCTTCCCACGGGTTGGGCTGGTTGGCGAAAACGCCGATTGGTTCCGGCAAATTGCCCGGCAACTTGAACGCCTCGCGCACCACTTCCGGCGCGACATAAGTGCCGAGTGACCAGGAGAGTTCGTTACTGGTCGTTTCCCGCGACAACATCAAGGGCGGGGCGATGTAATCACTGATCCGGTTTGTTTCACCGCGGGACACGCGCCAGGTGAACTCACCGGCCACCTGAATCACCGTCGCCAATTGAGTGGTCGCGAAGTGTTTGAATTTCTGGCCAGCGTGGGTCACGTCGGCAAGCTCCATCGCGCCACTACTGGACGGCGGGCGTGACAGCACATCGGCGGTATTCCAGTGGCCGTTGTATTCGGTCAACCAGCGATACGTGCCATTTTCGCCAGCCAGTAAATATTCGCGCCAGTCATAGGTGATGCCGTCGATATTGCTCTGTTTGACCAGAAAACCAATCGCTTCGACCGGTTTTCCTTCGAGCTGGCCTTTGCTGCCCAGTGCGATGCGTGGCTGGATTTGCTCGTCACGCAGGCTGATCGCCTTGGAGAGCAGTTTGTGATTTACATCAGCAGTATCGACGACTGCGCCACAGGAAGCACAGCCCACCGCCAAAATATCTTTTGAGCGCGCCGACATCGGCGAACCGCATCCCGGACAACGGAAAACCTGCGCCTGCACGGTATGCGTCGGGATCGGCACACCCTGGCGCAGATTGCTCATTTTCAAACTATCGAAACCGACCGCCTCACCAAGGAAGAGCAAGGGCGGCGTTTCGGAGTAATCGAGCGTCGCGAAGTTGGCCCCTGTTTTTGCACTACTGCGCAGGTCGACCGCAGGCAATGGATAACCAGCCCCCACCTTGAACGGCAGTTCACCTTGACCGGCAATACATTCAGCCTGCTCGATATTGGTCACCGTCCACGGCCTGCTGGCCATGACAAAGCGCTGCCCAAGCTGCAAGTCCTCAAATTTGGGCAACACCTCCTGGACATGCTCGATGAAAGACAGCACATATTCGCCACCGGCTTCTGACAGCCAACCGGTGCGCATGTCATCGAACATCAGGTACCACTCGTTCCAGACGCCCTGGCTGTACTTGATCTGGATGCGCCCGATCAGCGCAAAATGCACGCCCTGGTAGCTGCCCTCTGCGCCCAGTTGCAATGGCGAGCGATCCTCGACCAGCGCCGCCATCTTGCCGATATCCTCCAGTGCCTGATCATGCCTGACCAGCGTGCTCTGGCAATATTCGCAGACGGCAAAGATCGACGCTGCCGATTGAAAAACAACCGGCGCGCCGCAGGAGGGGCAGGAGGCAGTCTGGGCCATGGGCCGCCGCAGGGCTTAGGTGAGCTTCTTGAGCAACTCGACTTTTTTGGCCTCGAACTCTTCTTTGGACAGAATCCCTTTTTCGACCAGACCGTGCAGTTTCTCCAGCGTCGCCACTACCTCATCCGCCGAAATGGCTGCAACGGCAGCCGCCACCGGCGCAACAGCCGGCTGCATCGCCTGCGCCATCGATTGCCCCATGACTTGACCAAAACCAACGCCAGCACCAAGACCAACGCCCATACCAGCCATCCCGCCTTCGTTGGCGGCGGCGACAGGAATGCTATTGGCGACTTGATACTGGGTGAAACGCCCCATGTCGCCAATCATGTTCATGCCGATTTTCTGGTCGAGGATCTTCTGCAACTCTTCCGGCAACGAGACGTTCTGGACAACCAGCGAATCAAGCGTCAGACCGAAATCAGCAAACACCGGCAACATTTTGGCGTGCATGGCCTTGCCGAATTCATCCTGATTCGAGGCCATGTCGATGAAAGCAACGCCCGACTCAGCGAAAAGATCAGTCATCCCGGCAACCATCGTATTGCGCAACTGGCCTTCGAGTTCTTCGCGCAGGTATTCGCTGCGCGTGCCGGAAATCTTTTGGTAGAAAGTTTTGGCGTCACTCAGGTGATACGAATAAATACCGAAAGCACGCAGGCGAACAATGCCGAAATCCTTGTCGCGAATGGTGATCGGATTCGGCGTACCCCACTTTTGATCAAGCTGGCTGCGCGTTGAGAAGAAGTAGAGGTCGGACTTGAACGGGGATTCAAACAGTTTGTCCCAGTTTTTCAGGTAAGTCAGCACCGGCAGGGTTTGCGTCGTCAGCTTGTACATACCCGGCGCGAAAACATCGGCGACCGTGCCTTCATTGACGAAGAGCGCCAGTTGCGAATCGCGCACCGTCAGGCTGGCGCCGTTCTGGATTTCCATTTCCTGCATCGGGAAACGCCAGGCCAGCGTGCCGTCGGCATCCTCCGTCCATTGCAGGATGTCGATAAATTGCTTCTTGATAAAGTCCATCAAAGCCATGGCTATCTCCTGAAAATCAAATGATGCAACCGGCGTTGAGAATGCCAACCCCGAGCGAGAGTGATGCAAGAAAAATTCCGGAGGCAATTTTGCCCTGCGGAATGGCTTCGTTGAGCCGTGGTAGCGCCAGGCGTGCCGCGACGTAGACCAGGAGCTGAACGGCACCGGCAACCACGGCCCAGCCGATCATCGCGTAAAGGTTATGGCTGACCGCAACCGAAACCGCAATCGGCAGGGCAAAGCCAATCACGGCGGCACCCAGCGTAATGGCGGCGGCGGCGTTGCCCTCACGAATCAGCGCCAATTCGCTGTAGGGCGTTACCAGATCGTAGAGCACGGCAAAAACGCCAAGCAGCACAACGGCGGTAAGGAAGTAGCTGGCAAAGGCCGGCAAGCTATTGAGAACCGGATCGAACATGTTTTCTCCCGGAGGCGGACTGATTGTTGGCGATTGTGACCGGTGACGCCGCAATATTCAACTGTCTTGCGCCAAACCTTGCCACGCCAGACCTTCAAGCACCAGATTATCGATCAGCCGGTGCGGAATTTTCAGTTGCGGCGCCAGCATTTGTGCGGCACCACCGGAGAGCAGGCAGATCGCATCCGGCTCACTGGCAATCCGGGCAAAAGCGCGCTCAATCGCCCCTAGTTGAGCTTCCAGACAACCGCTGATGATCGCGTCGTCCGTGTTGCGTGGGTAGATTTCGTGTGCCCCGCTGGCCAAGGGCAAGGCCGCCGTGTCACGCGCCAGCGCCCGGCGCATCAAATCCAGACCGGGCAGGATCAAACCACCACGAAACTGGCCGCTGGCATCCAGCGTATCTATCGTGGTTGCCGTCCCGGCCATGACGACCAAACAAGCAGCGGAGGTAAGGCCGCGGGCGCCGATCAGTGCGCTCCAGCGGTCAACCCCTAATTGACCGGGATTTTCATAGCCGTTGCGCACGCCTTGCTGACTGGCACAGGATTTCACTTCCCTGATTAGCGTTTGCCACGGCCTTAACGCATGCTGAATAGCGACCAAGGCAGTCGGGCCAGCGACATTGGAGAGCCAGACACTTTTCGGCTGCCATTCATTAAGCAAGGTGCCGAGACTGGCAAGCTCAGCATGCGCCAAGGCACCCTGCGCCAACCAGAGATCGGCATCGCGCACGCCCCATTTGATGCGCGTATTGCCGCTATCGATGCAGACGATCATGCTCAGCGCGCCCCCAGACGCAGACTGACATCGCCCGAGAAAATGCGCTGGATGCCGCTTTCGGTTTCGAGCAAGAGCGCGCCATCGTTATCCGCCCCCAGGCAACGCCCGAACAGCGGCGACGCTTCATCAGCCAAGAGTTGCACCGGCTGATCCTGCCAGGCATGACGTGCCTGCCATTCATTTTTCAGGCCAAAAAAACCGTCGACCGCAACCACTTCGAG
>JBDKHF010000020.1:0-15014 GCA_039797825.1 Pseudomonadota bacterium
CACCAGGCAAACTCCCGGAAGCGCTGAATCAGCTTGATGCGCTGGCTGACGACGCAGCCTTTCTGCTCGGCCACAATCTGATCGCCTTCGATCTGCCGCAACTGCGCGCCGCCAACCCCAATCTGCGGCTGCTGGCCAAGCCAGCTATCGACACCCTGCGCCTCAACCCGCTGGCCTTCCCGAAAAACCCATACCACCATCTCGTCAAGCACTACCAGGACGGGCAACTGCTGGGCAACCGCAAGAACAATCCGCTGCTCGATGCCGAACTGGCCTTGCAGGTATTTTGCGACCAGGAGCGAAGCCTGCAGCAGATGCAGCAGACTTCCCCCGATCTGCTGCTGGCCTGGCACTGGCTGACCACCCGTGATCAGTCCATTTCCGGCTTGAACCGGTTTTTCATGGTCACCCGCCACAGCACCGCCCCGAGTGCCGACGAAGCCCGCGCCGCCATCGCCCGCCTGCTCGATGGGCAAAGCTGCACGACCGCCGCCCGCCAGATCATCGCCGCTGCCGCAGACCGCGCCTGGCCGCTGGCCTACGCGCTGGCCTGGCTGTCGGTTGCCGGCGGCAATTCGGTGATGCCGCCCTGGGTGCGCCATCAGTTTCCCGAAGCCGGGCGTCTCGTCCGGCGGCTGCGTGATGCGCCCTGCACTGACCCAGGCTGCGCCTGGTGTCGGCACGAGCACGACGCCAGCCAGCAGTTGCAGCACTGGTTCGGCCCAAATTACGACTTTCGCCCGGAGCCGATGGACAAAAATAGCGGTCGACCGCTGCAGCAAGTCATCGTCGAAGGCGCCATGCGCGGCGAACACTCCCTCGGCATCCTGCCCACCGGCACCGGAAAATCGCTGTGCTACCAGATCCCCGCCCTGTCACGATTCGTCCGCACCGGCGCGCTGTCGGTGGTTATTTCGCCGCTCGTCGCACTGATGGAAGATCAGGTCAAGGGCCTGCGCGAGCGCGGCATCGAATGTGGCGCAGCGATCAACGGCCTGCTCTCGATGCCCGAACGGGCCGACGTGCTGGAGCGCATCCGCCTTGGCGATGTCGGCATCCTGCTCATCGCCCCCGAGCAACTGCGCAATCGCAGCGTGCGTAAAGTGCTGGCACAGCGCGAAATCGGCGCCTGGATTTTCGATGAAGCGCACTGTCTGTCGAAATGGGGGCAGGATTTCCGCCCGGATTACCGCTACGTCGCCCGCTTCATCGACGAAAGCCGCGCCGCTTCGCCCGACCAGACGCTGCCGCTGATTCAATGCCTGACCGCCACCGCCAAGCCAGAAGTCGTTACCGACATCATCGGACACTTCAAGGAAAAGCTGGGCATAGAACTACGCCTGCTCGACGGCGGTGCCCAGCGCGACAACCTCAAATTCGACGTGATCCAGACCAGCGCAGCGGAAAAGTTCGATTTCGTCAGCCGCCTGATTGCCCAGGATCTGCCAACTGAAGTCTCCGGCGGCGCCATCGCCTACTGCGCCACGCGCAAGCAGACCGAAGAACTTGCCCAGTTTCTGCGCGAAAAGGGACTGGCGGCAGCGGCCTACCACGCCAGACTGCCACCGGAAACCAAGAAAGAAACCCAGAAGGCATTCATCACCGGCGGCTTGCGCGTCATCGCCGCGACCAACGCCTTCGGCATGGGCATCGACAAACCCGACGTGCGCCTTGTCGTTCATGCCGACATCCCCGGCTCGCTGGAAAATTATCTGCAAGAGGCCGGACGGGCCGGGCGTGACCGGGCGGCGGCACATTGCGTGTTGCTCTACGTCACCGACGATGTCGAACGCCAGCACAGTATGTCGGCCTCCTCGCGCTTGTCACGGCGCGACATCCAGAGCGTGCTGCGCGCCCTGCGCCAGTTGCAGCGCAAGAAGAACCGCGACGAAGCCGTCGTTACCACCTCGGGCGAAATCCTTGAGGAAGACGAAGAGGGCACTTTCAAGCGTGATATCGCTACCGACGACACCCGCGTGCGTACTGCCATCGCCTGGCTGGAAGAGGCGGGCCTGGTGCGACGCGAGGAAAACAGCGTGCAACTCTTTCCGTCATCGCTGCGCATCAAGGATTTGGCAGAAGCCGAGCACAAACTGGCCGCCCACCTGCCGGCTGCGGTCGACCGGAAAAAATACCTGAATTTGCTGCAAATCCTGATCTGTGCCCCGGCTGACGAAGGCATTACAACGGATGAACTGATGGCTCAAGCCGGCTTCGATGCCGATGCCTTGCGTCAGGCGCTGTACCTTTTCGACCAGTTGGGCATTTCAAGTAACGATACCGGGATGACCGCCTTCGTCCATGTCGGCGTCGAGCGTTCTTCGAAAAAGCGCTTCGACGAAGCCTGCGCACTGGAAAAAGCCCTCGTCGCCACGCTCCGCGAAAGCGCACCGGACGTCATTGCCGGCGAAGGCTACCCGCTCAATCTGCGTTTGCTCGCCCAGCAACTTAAGGATCAGGGCTACGCCCAGGCATTGCCGCAACGCTTGCGCCAGATCATCAAGGGGCTGGAAGGCGATGGCCGCGATAACCCGGACGGTCGCGGCAGCCTGGCCCTCAAACGGGCCAGCGACCCGGAAACGGTGCACGTAACGCTCAACCGTAATTGGGGCGCCCTGGAGAAAATCGCCGAACGGCGCCGCAGTGCCGCAGGTCGCTTGCTTGAACACTGGCTTTCCTGCCTGCCCGGCGGGGCACGGGGCGTCGATCTGCTGGCGGAAACAACGCTGGGCAAACTCACCGCCAGCGTCGCCGGCGATGCCCTGCTCGCCGCCGAAACGCCGGACCTGCGCAAACTCGTTGAGCGCGCCCTGCTTTGGCTGCACGAACAGGAGGTGCTGCGCCTCAACAAGGGCTTGGCGATCTTCCGCACGACCATGACCCTGCACCTGGAAAGCAACTGGAAGCTGCAATTTGAGAAAAGCAATTACCAGCCCCTGCAACTGCACTACAGCGAGCTGACCCGGCAGATCCACATCATGGCCGAGTACGCCGAACGCGGCATGCAGCAGATGGCCGATGCGCTGCAACTGGCGATGGATTATTTCCGCCTGGAGCGCGACGAATTTTGCGAACTCTGGTTGCCCGGGCGCGAAAGCGACCTGGAACGGCAGACCACGCCGCAATCCTGGGAGAGCATCGTCGAAACGCTGGCCAAACCAACGCAGCGCGCCATCGTCACCGACGAGCGCGAAAACACCAACGTGCTGGTGCTGGCCGGCCCCGGTTCGGGCAAAACGCGGGTGCTGGTGCATCGCATCGCCTACCTCGTCCGCATGCGCCGCGAAAACCCGCGCGCCATCCTGGCGTTGGCCTACAACCGCCACGCAGCGCTGGAAATTCGCCGCCGCTTGCGTGACCTGATCGGCAACGATGCCAACAGCGTTACCGTACTCACCTGCCACGCGCTCGCCATGCGTCTGGTCGGCGCCAGTTTTGCCGAACGCAAGGAACATATTGAGAGCGATTTTGAGGCGGTGCTGGGCGAAGCCACCGCCTTGCTCGAAGGGCGCGGCCTGCCACCCGAAGACGCCGACCAGCAGCGCGACCGCCTGCTCGCCGGTTTTCGCTGGATACTGGTCGATGAATACCAGGACATCGGCCCCGGCCAATACGCCCTGATCTCGGCGCTAGCCGGGCGCAAGCGCAACGACGAAGATGGCCGGCTCAATCTTTTCGCGGTCGGTGACGACGATCAGAATATCTACGCCTTCGCCGGCGCCTCGGTCGAATTCATCCGCCGCTTTGCCGAGGACTACCAGGCGCAAACCCAGTTTTTGGTCGAAAATTACCGGTCGACCGCAAATATCATCGAAATTGCCAATGCCCTGATCGCCCCGGCGCGCGAACGCATGAAACGCCAACAGCCGATTCGCATCGACAACCGCCGCGCAAAATCCCCAACTGGCGGCGAATGGCAAACCCGTGACATGGTGGTGCAAGGCCGCGTGCAAGTTCTCCCTGCCGGACGCAACGCCGAGCAGCAGGCACTTGCCGTGCTCACCGAAATCCAGCGTTTGCGCCCGCTCGGCCTTGACCTCAGCAAAACCGCCATCATCGCCCACCAGTGGAAATTCCTCGACCCGCTGCGCGCCGCCTGCGAAAGCCTCGGCCTGCCGGTCAGCATGGCCGACGAAGAAGCCCCGCCACTCTGGCGGCTGCGCGAAACCCAGGCTCTGCTCAGCTTCGCTCAAGCGCACGGCGCGCTGATCAAGGCAGACATCCTCAGCACCTGGTGCACCGCTCGCGCTGGTGACGGATGGTCGGCCAGCCTGCACGAAGCCATCGCCGCCTTTGCCGAAGAAACCCAAGGCGCCGAAGTCTCGCTCGCCTACTTCCGCGACTGGCTCGCCGAATGGGGCCGCGCCAGCCGCCGCCGGCAAAACGGCTTGCTGCTGCTCTCAGCACACCGCGCCAAAGGCCTGGAATTCGACCACGTCTTCGTGCTCGACGGCGAATGGCAGCCGCAAACGGGTGAAGACAGCGATGCTGTCCGCCGTCTCTACTACGTCGCCATGACTCGCGCCCGCCAAACGCTGACTCTGGCGCAGATGGAAGGCGGCAATTTCCTGCTCAAGCAGTTAGCCAGCGGACCCGCTCTGCTCCACCGCCCAGTGACGCAATGGCTACCGGAACCGCCCGGCCTCAAACATCGTTACGTGATTCCTTCTTTGAAAGAAATCACCCTCAGTTTTGCCGGCTGGAAACCTGCCAATGACCCCATCCATCGCCGCATCGCCGCCCTTAAAGTCGACGACAGCTTGCAACTGATAGCTGACGACCGCGGCTACGCTCTGCTTACCCCCGACGGCCAGCGCATCGGCCGCTTCGCAAAAAACTTCACGCCCCCCGCCGGTCTCAACTGCCTCAGCGCCAAAGTCCACGCCATCCTCACCTGGCGCAAACGTGACAGCGATCCGGAATATCAGGATCGCTGTCGGTGTGAACAATGGGAAGTGATGGTGCCGGAGTTGGTGTTTGGGGGGTGAGGGGAAAATGCCAAAATAGGGAGAATGAATGGCATGCCGATGACCACTGAAGCGAGTCAGTCTGAGCATCACAAACCGACCCAAAGCAGACGGTCGTGAATGCAGCCTTCTTGAGGCAGAAAACCGAGTAGAGCTGACGATCAGAACCATTACCTGCCAACTACACCTCGGCTACTCCGGCCGTTCGAGTTTTCGCGGTTGGGTAGCAATGTGTTTATCTGTAGCGATACCGCGATAGTTCACTTGAAATTCCCGGCCACGACCGATGTCCGCTTCGTTATGGCTGGAGCGCATTGGCGAGCTATAAAATCAAAAAATTAAACCATTGGTAATGCCTTAAGAATTTATCGCTCGCCTGCCACCCAGCAAACTGATAAATTGCACGTTTGCGACTCAAACCGACTTTATGCGACCCGAACCCGTTATGCCGGAGTGCCGCCTTGACTGCTGAACCCTGGGTGTCCGTAGATCAGATTGCCGAGCATTTGGGGGTCACCCGCGACTCGATCTACCGGTGGATCGACCGCAAAGGCCTGCCTGCACATCGCGTAGGGCGGCTATGGAAGTTCCAAGTGTCAGAAGTTGATGACTGGGTACGCGCAGGCGGGGCCGACGAAGAAAAACGACATCAGTAACGGGGGCACGTCATGGACAACTACCAGCTCAGTGAGCGCGATATCTGCACCAAGTTCATCACGCCTGCCATCGTGCAGGCGGGCTGGCAGCAGCATCAGTTCCGCGAGGAAGTGAGCCTCACCGACGGTCGTGTCATGGTGCGTGGCAAGCTTGCGGCACGCATCAAAAATCCCGATGCCAAAGGTGGCCCGAAGCGCGCCGACTTCGTTCTCTATGCCCGGCCCAACCTTCCGATTGCGGTAGTTGAGGCCAAGCAGGCGCGTTTCTCGGTCGGTCATGGAATGCAGCAGGCATTGACCTATGCCGAAATGCTGGATGCCCCCTTTGCCATCAGCAGTAATGGCGATGGCTTCCTGATCCACGACCGCACCGGCATTACCCAGCCCGTCGAGCGCGAGCTCCAGCTCAGCGAATTTCCTTCATTGGATGATCTCTGGCCGCTGTACCAACAGTGGAAAGGTCTGGCCGCGCCCGAAGCCGTCAAACTCATCGAGCAACCGTTCTACACCGATGGCAGCGGTCGCGAAGTACGCTACTACCAGCGCGTAGCCATCAATCGTGCGATTGAGGCTATCGCCAAAGGCCAGCAACGCGTGCTGCTGGTCATGGCCACCGGCACCGGCAAAACTTACACTGCATTCCAGATCATCTGGCGCATGTGGAAGGCCAAGGCCAAAAAGCGCATCTTGTTTTTGGCCGACCGCAACATCCTGGTCGACCAAACCATGCAGCAAGACTTCGCCCCCTTTGGCGAGGTCATGCACAAGATCACCAATCGCGAGATCAAGAAAAACTACGAGATCTATCTTGCCCTTTATCAGGCGGTCACTGGCAAGGAGGAATGGAAGCAGATCTACAAGCAGTTCCCGTCCGATTTCTTCGACCTGATAGTTGTCGATGAATGCCACCGGGGCAGTGCCGCAGACGATTCGGCATGGCGTGATGTGCTCGAATACTTCAGCAGTGCCACACACCTGGGCCTGACCGCCACGCCCAAGGAAACCAAGGAAGTTAGCAACATCACCTACTTTGGCGACCCGGTCTATACCTACTCGCTCAAGCAAGGCATCGAAGACGGCTTCCTCGCCCCATACAAGGTGATCCGCATTGCCACCGATGTCGATGCCGTGGGCTACACCCCCGAAAAAGGCAAGCTCGACAAACTCGGCCAAGCGGTGGAGCAACGCCAGTACAACACCAAGGATTTCGACCGCACTCTGGTGCTGGAAAAGCGCACCAAGCTTGTCGCCAGCAAGGTCTGGGAATACCTCAAGGCCACCGACCCCATGGCCAAGACCATTGTATTTTGCGACGACCAGGATCACGCCGAACGCATGCGGCAAGAGCTGGTGAAGCTGATCCCGGCTGCTGCCAGCAACCGCCGCTACGTGATGCGGATCACCGGGGATGACAACGAAGGCAAGGCCCAGCTCTCGTACTTCATCGACAACGACGAGCCTTACCCGGTTATCGCCACCACCTCCAAGTTGCTGACGACCGGGGTCGATGCCAAGACCTGCAAGCTCATCGTGCTGGACCAGAACATCAACTCGATGACCGAGTTCAAGCAGATCATTGGTCGTGGCACGCGCCTGCGTGAGGACTACCAGAAGCTCTACTTCACCATCATGGATTTCAAAGGCGCCACGCGCCTGTTTGCCGACCCGGACTTTGATGGCGAACCCGTGGTGATCTACGAACCCAAGCCCGACGAACCTGTAGTTCCACCAGACATCGTGCCGCCAGAAGGCACGAATCCACCGGGGGTCGGGGAACCTGAGCCTCCACCGTATGGATCTGACGCGACGGGTGGCGATGACACCGGCAGCAATACGGGCGGTGGCGGCCGTATCAAATACGTGATCGACGACGTCAATGTGCAATTGGCCGTGGAGCGTTCGCAATACCTCGACACCGACGGCAAGCTCATCACCGAGGACTACCGCGTTCTGCTCAAGGACGACATCAAAAAAGCGCTGCAAGCCGAATTCGGCACCATGACTGACTTCCTGCGCCGCTGGAACAGTGCCGAACGCAAACAGGCCGTACTCGAAGAGCTGGCCGAACACGGCGTACCGTTGGAAATTCTGCAACAGGCTGTTGCCAACGGCAGTGAACTGGATGTTTTTGACTTGGTTGCCCACGTCGCTTTCGATCAAAAGCCACTCACCCGTCGCGAGCGGGCCAACAACGTCAAGAAGCGCGATGTTTTTGGCAAATACGGGGAGCAGGCCCGCGCCGTGCTCGAAGCCCTGCTCGACAAATTCGCCGACCACGGCGTGCAAGACATTGAAGACGCCAAGGTGCTCGAACTTCCGCCATTTGATCAGTTCGGCAGCAAAACCCAAATCCGGCGCGGCATTTTCGGCAGCGTCGAGCAATACACCCAAGCTGTGCACGAGCTCGAACAAGCCCTTTACGACTTACCTGAACAAAAGCAAGCCTGATTTCCTGTCAGGCCTAACGAAAAGAGCACCAAGCAATGAATCTCAGCAGCACCATCAAATCCATCCAGGACATCATGCGCAAGGATGACGGCGTCGACGGCGACGCCCAACGCCTCGGCCAGCTCACCTGGATGCTCTTCCTCAAGGTTTTCGATCAGCGTGAGCGTGAATGGGAAGACGACGCCAAGGATCAGGGCAAGTCGTACGCATCCCCTTTCCCCGAAGAATTCCGTTGGCGAAACTGGGCGGCGTATGTGCCGGGTAAAGATGGCAAGAAGCAGCCGCAGATCGCGCCCAGCGAGATCATCAGCTTCGTCAATAACCGGCTGTTCCCTCAGCTCAAAGAGCTGGACGCCGCCAAAGGCGAGCAGCAAGCGGTGATCCGCAGCGTCTTTGAAGATGCTAACAACTACATGAAGTCCGGCACTCAGCTGCTCGCCGTCATCGAGAAACTTGAAGAAGCCATTCACTTCGATGACTTCAAGGAGCGTGCCCAACTCGGTGACGTGTACGAGCAAATGCTCAACGACCTGCGCGGCGCCGGCAATGCAGGCGAGTTCTACACCCCACGCGCCATTACTGCTTTCATGGCGGATCGCGTCAACCCGCGCCTGGATAAGCGCGAAACCGTGATGGACCCAGCCTGCGGCACCGGTGGCTTCTTGACGGCGGCCATCGACCACTTCCGCAACCAGATCACTACCAAATCCAGTGCCGAAGACAAACGCGCCATTGAGACGCTGATCCACGGCATCGAAAAAAAGCAGCTGCCCCATCTGCTGTGCACCACCAACATGCTGCTGCACGGCATCGATGTACCCAGCCAGATTGAGCACCGCAACACGCTCGGCATCGGCTGGAACGAATGGAACGCCAACAACAAGGTCGATTGCATCATCACCAACCCGCCCTTTGGCGGCTATGAAGATAATGGCGTCGGCAGCGACTACCCGGCCGACCTGCGCACCCGTGAAACCGCCGACATGTTCATGGCGCTGATCATCAAGAAGCTCTTGAGAGAAAACGGCCGCGCCGCCGTGGTGCTGCCCGATGGTTTCTTGTTTGGCGATGGCATCAAAGGCACGCTGAAAAAATTGCTGCTGCGTGATTGCAAGCTGCACACCATCATCCGCCTGCCCAAGGGCGTATTTGCCCCCTACACCACCATCAAGACCAACCTGCTGTTCTTCACCAAGGGCGCTACGGTCGACGACGGTACCGAGCACTTTCACACCGACACCATCTGGTTCTACGAGCACCCCTACCCGGCGGGCTACAAGAGCTATTCCAAGACCAAGCCCATCCGGCTGGAAGAATTCAAACCCGAGCAGGAATGGTGGGGCACGGAAGCCAACGACTTTGCCGACCGCGTGGAAAACGAATTCGCCTGGAAAGTGGATTTCAAAACCAAGCGCGAACAAGCCGAGGCCGCCGCGCAACCGCACTGGCAACGCGCCGAAGACCTGAACAACCAGGCCGCCGCGCTGGAAGGCGAAGCGGGCGACTTGCGCAAGAGCCTGGTCGGCACCACCGATGCCGCCTACCGCGAAAAGATCGACGCCCAGATTGCCGAACTGCGCGCCAAGGTCGAACCGCTGCGCCTGCAAGCACGTGATACGCAGGCAGCGGGCGACCGCATCTACTGGCCCATCTTCAACCTCGACATCAAAAACCCCAACGCGCCGGAAGAAGAAACCCACGACCCGGACGTGCTGCTGGAGAAATACAAAAAGCTGCTGGGCGAAATCGAGGAAACCGAAAACCAGCTCAAGAGCGAGCTGGCCGCCGCACTGGCGCACCACTTCAGCCCGGAGGCCGAAGTATGAAGCCCGTGGCACCGGAGATCGCCGCACCGCAACTGCTGGGCGACATCCGCCAACTGATCGAACAAAGCCGTGGCCAATTGGCTGCTGCGGTCAACAGTGCGCTGACGATGCTTTATTGGCACATCGGCCACCGCATTCGCACCGAAGTGCTGGGCAGCGAACGCGCCACCTACGGCGAGCAGATTGTCTCGGCACTATCGAGACAATTGGAAGCCGACTACGGGCGCGGCTTCTCCAGCAAAAACCTGCGCCACATGCTGCGTTTTGCCGAAGCCATTCCTTCGGAGGAAATTGTCTCCGCAGTGCGGAGACAATTGAGCTGGACGCACATCAAGACCCTGATCTACATCGACGATCCGCTCAAACGCGACTTCTACCTGCAAATGTGCCAGCAGGAAGGCTGGAGCACCCGCACCCTGCAAGACCGGCTGGACTCCCAACTCTTCGAGCGCACCGCCCTATCCAGGCAACCCGAGCAACTGCTGGAACAAGAGCTGGCTACCCTGCGCCAAACCGGCACCATCACCCCCGCGCTGCTGCTAAAAGACCCCTACATACTGGACTTCCTCGGCCTGCAGGACCGCTACCTGGAAAAAGACCTGGAAGACGCCATCCTGCGCGAGCTGGAAAACTTCCTGCTGGAACTGGGTGCAGGCTTCACCTTCGTCGCCCGGCAAAAGCGCATCCAGATCGACAACGACGATTTCTATATCGACCTGCTGCTCTACAACCGCCGCCTGAAAAGGCTAGTGGCGATTGAACTCAAACTGGGTGACTTCAAGGCCGCCGACAAAGGCCAGATGGAGCTTTACCTGCGCTGGCTGGCGAAATATGAACAAGAACCCGGCGAGGCACCGCCCTTGGGCATCATCCTGTGCAGCGGCAAAAAGCAGGAACAGATCGAATTGCTCGAACTGGACGCCAGCGGCATCCACGTCGCCGAGTACCTCACTACCCTGCCCCCCAGGGAAGTGCTGCAAGCCAAGCTGCATGAAGCCATCGCCCGCTCACGCGCCCGGCTGGAGAACCGTGGGGAGGACGTCTGATGGACGCGCCGCAGTTTTTGGCGGAATTTGGGCATATTGCCAATGCGCCGGGGGGAGTGGCACAGTTGCGGAAGTTGGTGCTTCAGCTTGCAATTCAAGGGAAGCTGGTTGAACAAGACTCCAGCGACACCCCCGCTAGGACACTATTGAAAGAGATTGAGGCCGAAAAAAAACGGCTGGTAAATGCAGGAAGAATCAAGCAGCCTAAATCTCTACCACCCATCAAACCTAAAGAAATTTCCTACCAATTGCCGCAGGGTTGGGAATGGGTGCGGTTGCCAGAGTGCTATTTCGGGATCGGCAATAAATCCAATCAGATTCAGACCAAGGACTATCTTGAAAACGGCCAGTTTCCCGTCATCGACCAAGGGAATAACTTCATCGTTGGGTATTGTGATGATCAATCGAAACTACTCCAAATAGATAACCCGGTTATCGTTTTTGGAGACCATACCAAGAACATTAAGTTTATAGACTTCAACTTTGTTATCGGAGCAGATGGTGTCAAAGTACTTAACCCGTACATAGGAATATCTGCGAAGTTTTTGTATCGGCTTATTCAATCGTTTGACCTCACAGATCGAGGATATGCACGGCACTTCAAAGTTCTTAATGAAAAGCTGATTCCGCTTGCCCCACTAGAAGAACAATCCCGCATCGTCGCCAAAGTCGATGAGCTGATGGCCTTGTGCGACACGCTGAAAGCACAGCAGCAGGCCCGCCGCAAACTGCAAAACAAGCTGCGCCTGTCCACCCTGCAAGCCGTCACCAGCGCCACCAGCCCGCACGAACTGCAAACCACCTGGGCACGCCTGGCCGACAACTTCGGGCGGCTGTTTCATGCGCCGGAGGATGTGGCTGATCTGCGTAACTTGATATTGGATCTTGCTGCCAATGGTTTTTTGTCTGAGCCACAGGCTGACGATGGCGATCCTTTGGCAATTCTCAGTCAGGCAAGCCTTCAGCAAAAGGTGGAATTTTCTGCCAGAGAGTTTAGGGAGATTAATGCCCTGCCAGAATTGACCCATGAGAATGGGCGTTTTCGTATTGCATTGGGCCGGATTGTAAAACTGGTATCTGGGCAACACCTGTCACCCGAGGAGTACAACACTCGCCAGGATGGCATTCCATACATTACTGGGCCTGCTGAATTTAAAGATCGCAGACCTTCTCCTACAAAATGGACAACTGAGCGCAGAGCTATTGCAAGAGTTGGTGATGTCCTTATTACGGTTAAAGGCTCGGGTGTAGGAAAGACTGCTCTCTGTGATTTGGAAGAGCTGGCAATAAGCCGGCAGCTAATGGCCATTCGCGCGCTGGCCAACTTGGATCGCCGCTATCTGTCAATTTGCATCGATTCTGCCGAGAGAAGCTTTCAGGAGCAGAAGTTCGGTATTGCAATACCGGGTATTGGTCGAGACGAAGTGCTTGCACTAACTGTTCTGTTGCCAAGCATTGAAGAGCAAGGTCGCATTGTTCGTCGCGTTGATGAGCTGATGCGTCTTTGCGATTCGTTGGAGTCACAGCTTCGCAGTTCTCAAAAAGTTGCAGTGCGATTAGTCATTGGTGCCGTTTCCAGCCTCACCGGCATCGCCATCGAACAAGAAGAGGAACCCATGAAAGCCCCGCAAACCGAATTGATTGCACCGCTGCGCTTGGGCGCCGCCCCCGACATCAAGACCCAGGCGCCGCTGGCCACCATCCTCGCCCGTCACAACGGCGAAATGAGCGCCAAGGATTTGTGGCAGCGCTTCGGCGGCGAGATTGACGCTTTTTACGCGCAACTGAAAACCGAGGTGGTTCACGGCTGGATTCTGGAACCGGCCACCGCCGAGATGCGAGAAAAGCCAGCCGAAGCGGTGAGCGCCTGAGATGCAGTTGCAGCGCATCCGCATCCCGGCCTTCCGCAATCTGCGCGATCTCGATATCGCTTTCGCTTCGCACTTGCAACCCGCTGCGGGTGCGCCGGCGGACGCGCAGCCCAAACCCATCCGCAGCCACGCACTGATCGGCCAGAACGGCACCGGCAAGTCGAATCTGATCGAGGCGCTGATCACCATCTTCCGCGATGTGGATCTGGACCGCGAAGCGGCCTTCGATTACACGCTGGAATACAGCATTCGCGGCCACGCGGTGCGCATCGAGGCGGATACCGCCAAGCAGAAGCGCCCCTATGTGTGGGTGGACGGCAAGGCCGAGTCGCAGGGCCATCTGCTGAAAAACCGCGAGCTGCTGCCCGCGCACATCTTTGCTTATTACTCAGGCCGCAACGAGCGCATCGAGGCGCTGTTTCAGGAGCACCAGCGCCGTTTCAACCAGCGCCAGGAAATCACCACCGACGAAGTGCTTTCCGAGCAGCTACTGGAAAACTTTACCGGCTCCGAGGCGGATATTCGCGCCGTCGAAGAAGCCAAACGCCGCCGCGAGTCGCGGCTGAAACAAGCGGGCGACGACCGCCTGCGCCGCCTGTTTTACTGCCGTGGTGGCCATAGCCAGCTGGTGCTACTGGCCTGTCTGCTCTCCGACGACCCGGTATTCCAGAAGGTGCTCAAGAACCTGCACATTGAATCGCTGGAGTCGGCCTTGTTCGTGTTGAAAGAGCCGCACCGCCTGCGCGAAAAGCGCCGTGGAGGCAAGTTCGACGAACAGGAGTTGAGCGAAGGCGACCCGCGCTTCTGGTATGCGCGTGGCAATGTGGTCAGCGAATTCCTCGACAAGCTCTGGCAAGTGGCCTGGGCACCGATTGAGCAGGAAGCCACCAAGCAGATCGACTTCCGTGGCCGCAGCGAGAAACAGAAGCAGCTTTATCTGTTCGTACCCAGCCAGGACAAGCTCAAGCAACTGGGCGAGCTGGTCGGCGGCACCGACAGCTTCTTCCGCTACGCTGAGGGCGCCTACATCGGCGACCTGATCGACGAGGTGCGCATCACCGTCAAGAAGCGCGACGAACACGGCGGCAAGGTGAGCTTCACCCAGCTTTCCGAAGGCGAGCTGCAAATATTGACCGTGCTGGGCCTGATGCGCATCACCCGCGAAGACCACTGCCTGTTCCTGCTCGACGAGCCGGACACTCACCTGAACCCGATCTGGAAGCTGCGCTACTTCGACGATATCGAAGGTGTGCTGGACCAACCATCTGACTTCACCCTGTCAGGACGCTTGGTTCTTAGCTCGACCACCTATCAAGTGCAATCCCAAGTCTTAATCACCACCCACGACCCGATGATGGTGGGCAGCCTCAAACGCGAGCAAGTCCATATTCTGCGCCGCGATGGTGGGCGCACGGTGGTCGACGTGCCTGACGAACACCCGCAGGGCATGGGGGTGACCGGGCTGCTCAAGAGCGAGTTGTTCGGCCTCTCATCCACGCTGGACATCGAAACCGAACGGCGCTTGTTCCGACGCAATGAATTGTTCGTGAAATCGCCGCGCACGCCCGAGGAAGAAGCCGAGTTGAGCCGCCTGTCTGCCGAACTGGCTGACCTCGGTTTTTCCACCGCCGACTTCCGTGACCCCGACTACGCGCTGTTCGTGCGCAAGATGGCCCAACACCGTCGCTTCCGCAAACCCACGCTCACACCAGAAGAGCAAGCTGAGCAGGATGCGATTGCCGACTCCATCATCGACGAAATTCTGCGTGCGGAGGATGGCGAGTGATCTGGATTGACCTGGAGCACAAGCGGCCTACCGATCCCGATATCCCGAACTGGATTCCGTGGACGGAAGCGCAATGGGACGCTTGGCTGGCGAAATCTGCCCAGCTGGTGACCGATTTGGCCGCATTGGATGCCGCGGGAAAACGTGATGAACGCAACGCATTGATTGACGCCAACAGCACTCACTGGGGAGCCTTGAAGGAATGGATGTTGGCCTTGTCGGCGGGCAAATGCTGGTTTTCAGAAGTGCGCGAGCTGTACTCGCACTACGACGTGGAACACTTCCGCCCCAAGAAAGAGGCCAAGGCCCTGGATGCCAGCCTGCGCGATGGCTACTGGTGGCTGGCTTTCGATTACATGAATTTCCGCGTCTGCGGCAATGTCGGCAACCGCAAGAAAGGTGGCTGGTTTCCGC
>JBDKHF010000021.1:0-79114 GCA_039797825.1 Pseudomonadota bacterium
GCCATGCGTGACTGGCACGGTGACTCATTCGACCCCACATTCGTCGATGTCGTCACAATCAGCCTCGCCTTGCACGACCTCAAAATCTAATATTCAAGACGGCCTTCGGACGACGCTTACGCCAATCCGCCGGGGTACCCAATTGATGCGCGCATTGCATCAAGCCAAGAATGTCGGCCTCTCGGTCGGCGACATAAACCAAGCGGGTTTGTGGCATCTCATGCGCCGTCTCGGCAATCCGTTGATAGCCTTCAATTCAGCGTTGGCTTTCAAGCATGCCTGGGCGTTCGCCGTCAGCGCCCTTGGGTTGGCGTGCCCACATCCAGGCATCCGTTACGCCGAGCGGCTCCCGGTTCGGCGTGTGGATGAACGTACATGCCGCGCTGGGCTTCGTAGGAGAGTGGACCAAGACCGGCTGAGCACCGGTGCTCTGGAGCCCGTTGTCTGAGTGTGGTTGAGGCATCGTCAGCGAGTATGCTGATTCCCCTGTCGTGTCGGTGCATGGCACCGGCGAGACAAGCTGACATCCCGATTGAGGAACGCGCTCGGCACACCCAATGCATGCAAAAAGCGCTGACTCAGATGAACGTGCAACTGACCAACGTCATCACGGACATTGCCGGCGAAACGGGGATGAACATCATCCATGCCATCGTCGCCGGTGAACGTGATCGGTTGGTGCTGGCTAAGCAGAGAAACTACCGGATTCACGCCAGCAGCGAAGAGATTGCGAAGTCGCTGGAAGGGAACTGGAGTTGCGAGCATCTGTTTAGCCTGGGCCACGAACTCAAGGCCTATGACTTTGCCAGTGAGCAGATCAGGCAACTGGACATCGAGATCGAATCGTTGCTGAGTGCCATGCAGGTCTTCGATAGGACGCCGACCGCCAACGCGAATAAGGGGCGACGGAAGAACACCCTGGCCTTTGACGGTAGAAAGGTGCTGATGAACTGGTGTGGAGTAGATCTGACGGCAGTCCCTGGCATCGACGTCGGCACCGCCCTGAAGATACTGTCGGAACTGGGGAGCTCGCTGGTACGCTTCCCGACGCCGAAGAATTTTTGCTCGTGGCTGGGACTGTGCCCGGGCACCCGAATTTCCGGGAACAAAAGACTGTCGGGGGCGAGCAAGCGAATTCCTAATCGGGTGGCGCGAGCGCTCAAGCTGGCGCGTATTGTCTATGCGATGCTCAGTGGCCAGGCTGACTACGTCAAAGAAGATCAAGCCCGGCATGAGGTGCGTTATCGCGAACGCGCCATCAAGTCGTTGCAAAAACGCGCACAGGAACTTGGCTTGGTGCTCTCTCCCCAAGCTGTTTCCGTCTCTATTTGAACATGATCGACTTACTTTTATATTTCTAACCAATTGAATATAAGTGCAAAAATTACTTTTTCTTGAGAGTGGCCTTGCGCAGCAAGGCGTATCTAAGCATGAAGGGGCGCTAACTGCGGTTTCTAGGTTGAATTCAATGGGGTAATTCATGTTGACCGTAGCCTTCTTTCGCTCGGTGATTACGAAAGCGTAGTCGCCAACTATTCGCGCAGTATTTTCCCTTGCGGTCAAATTCATCACGAAAATCGTAATCACGTTTTCGCAAAACAGTGGCTCTGCTTCGGCGAAATAGCCGCTGATGATGCCGTGCAACACTCACCTTTGCCTTTGATCTTTTGCTAATTACTGATGATGGTGTCGTTGTGGATTACTCCACCCCTGCCATATGGCAGGGGTTTGGGTGGGTTGGGTGCCATATGGCGGGTGGGTTTTTGAGGGGGATTGGGTTACATTCCGTATAAGGGTAAATAACTAAATACTAGTATTCAAAACTGGCGGTGCCATATGGGGTTTGATGTGTGATCCCAAGGCGGTTTGTCCGTAGAAGAATAAAGGAGGGGCGATGATTGCAACGGAGGATCCGGGCCGCGTTTTAGGTCTGGCAGCATCTGGTAGCTACAAAGTTGTGGTGGTGGATGATCACGCCATCGTCCGCTCTGGGGTGGGCTTGTTGCTGCAAACTTTGCTTGGTGACGATGTGCTTGTCCTCGAGGCTGCGAGCATTGCGGAAGCCGAGGTTGTGTTTGAGGCAAATCCGGATGTGGCCCTGGCGCTTTTGGATTTGTCCTTGCCTGATGCATCAGGGTTGGATGGCTTGTACTTGCTCCGCAGGCGATTTCCTGATTTGCCGTTGGTCATTATTTCTGCCAACGAGGATTGCGGGATGATGCTGGAAGCGTATCGCGCAGGCGTGCTCGGGTTTATTCCGAAGACAAGTAATTCAAAAATTACACTAAGTGCTCTCCGTCTGGTGATTGCTGGTGGCCAATACCTGCCGGTAGCGGCGATGAGTGTCCTGAATGCCCCCCATGCGGATGTGAGTGAAGAGGTTGTGCCGCATCACGATGCGGCAATTCCAGAAAAAGAGGGGCGTGAGCCTGCGCGCTGGGAGCGCCAATTATCCGGGCGCCAGATGGAGGTACTCCGTTTAATGATTCAGGGTAAACCGAATAAGGAGATTGCCCGAGACTTGGGTTTGTCCGTCGGGACCGTGAAAAATCATGTGGCTGTTGTGTTGCGTGCGCTGGATGCCAGTAACCGTTCCAAGGCGGTGATGACGGCGCTGATGGCCGGCGTAGAGCCTTGAAATGTTGAATATCAAACGGTGGTTGATCGG
Organism: Pseudomonadota bacterium; assembly: GCA_039797825.1. GTDB lineage: Bacteria > Pseudomonadota > Gammaproteobacteria > Burkholderiales > Rhodocyclaceae > Azonexus. Next base: position 2,669 of record JBDKHF010000021.1, read on the forward strand.
ACTGTCGATCATGCTGGCGTCTCCTTTAAGTGGGGCGCAAACCCTTGAGGCATTGGTTCTGGGGCTTGCCAGTAATTATCCAAAAATACAGGGAGCAGAGGCGAAGGTACGTACCGCTCGGGAAGAAATTGAGGCCGCGGAGGCGGCCAGGTATCCACGGGTTTCGGCCCAAGGGGGGGTCGGTAGAGGCCGGATGATCGAAAGTGGCAAAAATGTTCCAATGTCAACTCCCGTCATCAAGGGGGTTATGCCGCTGATTGACTTTGGCCGTGTCAATGAATCAGTGTTGGCGCGAACGGCAGAGGCGGATGCCTCTGGTCTTGATGTCCATGTGGTTCGCGATTCGGTTGTAATAGAACTCGCTGAGGCTTACGCGTCTGCTGTGCGCGATAGCTTGGCCGTACAGGTGCTGCGTTCCCAGGTGGCGGCACTGGATGAACTGTTGCGCAAAGTGCAGGCCATTGCTTCTATTGACAAGGGACGCCAGTCTGAGGTGGTTCAGGTTGTAGCTCGCCGTGAGCAGGCTGAGCAGATGGCGTTGTATCGGCAAAGTTCTGCTGATCGAGCCAGGTCTCGCTTGCAGGCGATGACCGGAAGCGCGGTACAACTCGTGCAAGTCATGCCGGATGTCGGAGACTGGTTGCCGGTCAGTGAGGCGGACATCGAGCCGATTCTCGAATGGCACCCCAGGCTGTTGTCGGCAGGACAGCAGATTTTGGCAGCTGATAGTCGCACCCGACTGGCGGACAAGGCTTACTTGCCGACCTTTAGTTTGGATGTTGCCTTGGGAACGGAGTCATCCTTTGGCGGGGTGTCACGTAGCGCCCCTCAGGCGCAGATATCACTGAGTGGCACGCTCGACATGTTTGATGCGGGCGGGGCCTCGGCCCGCGCTCGGGCAGAGGCTGGGCGTGCGGCAGCAGTGAAGGCGGAACGGGAAACCCTGTACCGCGAATTGTTGGCCGAGGCGCTGTCACAGTGGCGTCAATTGGACTCCCGCTCAATGCGTTTGGATGTACTTGAGCGTCAGGTTTTGAGTTCGAAAAAATTGCGGGACGCCGGCTTTGAGCAGTTTGATCTTGGGCGTCGTTCGCTGACTGATCTTATTTTGTTCGAGAACGATTATTACTCGGCCAAACTCGCGTGGGTCGAGGAGTCGATAGATATACCGGCGACCAGGTTACGTTTGCTGGCATCGCTAGGACGGGTTTCTCATGTTCTGTTGAAGTTGGCAGCAGAGAATCAGGGAGGTGCGCCGGACTTGGCCCAGGCGCTCTGGACAGTTAAAGGAAGTAATTGATGAAGGTAGTTGCTGGTGAAAATCCGCTGGTGCTTGAAGCGGTATTAACTTTGATGCGTCTGCTGGGTCTGCGAGCAGATGTGCATGGATTAGGACACTTGCTGGATGAGTCTGGTGAGTTGCCGGTGGCGAAGATTGAGCCGGCATTGATTGGTATGGGCCTTGAGGCAACCTGGGTTGAGGCTGATCTCCGGATGGTGCCTGCGGCATTGTTGCCCTGTCTGGTTATGCTAGGCGACAAGGGTGTGGCAATCATTTGTGCTTCCAATGAGGCGGGGCCTGATGTTATTTATCCCCTTTCGGGTGCGCTGGTTAGTTTGACCTGGAGTGAGTTTCTGAAAGATAGTCCAGGCCGTCTATTGCTCGTCAAACGACAGGGCGAGGAGGATCTGCGGGCAGGTAATTTGGTCGAAGTTAAGGGAAAGCATTGGTTCTGGGGAGTCATGTGGTCGCTGCGCAAGGAGTTTGCAGAGGCTGTGGTGTGGTCTGTGGCGATCAATATCCTGACTCTGGCCGGTACCTTTTTGACTATGACGGTCTATGACCGGGTGTTGCCGAATCAGGCTTACGTAACCATGTGGTCACTGGCGATTGGGGTTACGGTCGCGATGCTCTTTGAAATGGGGGCGCGAACTTTGCGGGCTCATGGCCTCGACCAGATCGGTAAGCAAGCTGATTTGGTGCTTGGCTCGGCTGTTTTTCGCCATGTTCTCGGACTGCGCCTGGAGCAAGAGAGGCAATCGATTGGTGCTTTTGCCAATATTTTGCGCGAGTTCGAGTCTGTCCGCAGCTTCGTGACATCGATGACGCTGACTAGCGTGGCCGATCTCCCCTTTGTGCTGCTATTTACCATCGTGATCTATGTTTTGGCCGGTCCGCTGGCCTGGGTTGCCGCAGCGGCCGTGCTGGTGTCCATCATCATTGGTGTGCTGGTGCAGATTCCCCTGGCCCGAATGGCAGCAGAGTCGATGCGCTGTGGCGCCACTCGGCATGGTGTCGTGGTTGAGAGTCTGGAAAGCCTGGAGGCGCTGAAGTCGCTGCGCGCGGAGCACTTGATGTTGTCACGCCATGATCGAATTGGTGAGCAATTGGCAAGTATCAGCTTGCGTTCTACGGCACTGAGCACCCTGGTTGGCAATATCGCAAATTTCATCCAACAGCTGGCGCTGGTGGCTACGCTGCTCTGGGGCGTCTATCTGGTCGGGGAGGGCGTGACGAGTACCGGCGGCATAGTTGCAGCCGTTATGCTTGGCTCGCGTGCTCTGGCTTCGGTGGTGGCACTGGTCAATCTTGCGGTGCGTTTCCAGAACGCCAAGGTTGCACTGCACAGTCTGGATCGGGTTATGGGTCAGCCGCTAGAGCGTGAACCGGGTGTGCGTTATTTTCGCGCGGCTGGCCTGCCATCAGCGCTTGCCGTTCGGGAGGGTGCATTTGCCTACAAAGAGGGCCAGCCGGAGGTCTTGAAAAAAATCTCATTGAATATTGCACCCGGTGAGCGAATCGCTGTGCTGGGCAGAATTGGTAGCGGTAAATCCACTCTATTGAAGGTGCTGGCTGGACTTTATCGGCCGACCGAAGGAGACGTGCTGTTGGGTGGGGTTGATATGCGCCAGATTGAACCGGCGGACATTCGGGGCCGGATTGCTTACGTTTCGCAGGATGCTCGCCTGTTTTATGGTTCTCTACGCGACAACATGACGATTGGCGCTCCCCATGCCAGCGACGAAGAAATACTCAGGGTGGCAGCCATGTGCGGCGTTACCGCTATTGCGGCTGCCAATCCGGAAGGTTTCAATCTCATGGTCGGGGAGGGCGGGCGGACTCTCTCAGGCGGGCAGAGGCAAGCCGTTGCCTTGGCCCGGACACTTCTGACCCGACCCCGTATCTTGTTGCTTGATGAACCGACCTCGGCGATGGATGGCGCTAGCGAACAGGGGATACTCTCGTCGCTGGTTTCGTTGGATAAAGAGATAACGCTGGTCGTTGTTACCCACAAGCCAGCGTTGCTGGCACTGGTCAATCGAGTGGTCGTCATGGAACAGGGAAGCAAGGTTGCGGACGGGCCCAAGGCGGAGGTGCTTGCCATGCTGTCCTCCGTGCCGCAGCCCGTGTCTCCCGGTGTACGGGGGGGGGCATGATGCGTTTGAGGCAAATGATAGAGCGGTTATTCGGCAGGCGGGCAATGGTCCCTGCTAGTAGCGTTGGGCCGGAAATCCTCGCGCTTTATGGTGACCCGGTTGCTGTTGCCAAGGGCGCGCGCCGATCTCGTGGTTGGCTTTATTTGGCGCTGGGCGTACTGGCACTGGTGTTGGCATTCTGGATCTGGGCGGCGAATTCGCGGATTGAAGAAGTCACCACGGGGGTGGCGCAGGTTATCCCATCGCAGCGTGAGCAACTGATCCAGAGTCTTGAGGGGGGGCTTGTTGCTGAATTGAAGGTGCGCGAAGGCGATGTCGTCGTGGCTGGGCAGGTTCTGGCTCGACTTGATCCGACACGGGCTCGCGCTTCTTTCCTGGAGGGGCGCAGCAAGGTGATTTCACTTCAGGCCCAGGCCGCCCGCCTGCGTTCCGAAAGCCTTGGCGTGCCGCTGGTATTCCCGGAAGCGGTAATTGGCAACGCGGAGTTAATTCACACTGAAACCGAAACCTATTTGGCGCGTAAGGGCAGTCTGGATGAGGCTGTACGCGCCATCACCCGAAGCCGGGCGCTGGTTGCCAAGGAACTCGATCTGATGGAGCCGATGTTCAACAAAGGCTTGGTTGCCGAGACCGAATTGCTGAAGTTGAAGCGGCAACATAACGAGTTGGATATGCAGATTATCGAACGGCGCAACAAATTCCGAGCCGATGCCAATAATGAACTTGCGCGAGTTGAGGCGGATCTTGCTTCACTGTCGGAAACCGTAACCGGGCGTAAGGATCAAGTTGACCGCACCGAGATGCGGTCGCCGGTAAAGGGAGTCGTCAAGAGCATTCGCGCCAACACGATTGGTGGCGTGATTCCTCCCGGGGGAGACATCATGGAAATCGTGCCACTGGAGGATACGCTGCTGGTTGAGGCGCGTATCAAGCCAGCTGATGTTGCCTTTTTACGGCCAGGAATGAAGGCCGTGGTAAAAATATCGGCCTACGATTTTCAGATTTACGGGGGGCTGGAGGGGGTTGTTGAATTGATTAGTCCCGGCGCTCTGAAAGAGGAAAAGCGACTTCCGTCAGGCGGAGAGGATACTTATTATCGGGTGATGATTCGTACCGGTAGCCCGACGCTCAAGAAAACAGAGGGGTTGCAGCAGATAGAGGTGATTCCTGGAATGACCGGAATCGTTGATATTTTGACTGGTGAAAAAACGATATTGAATTATCTCCTCAAGCCGGTACTTCGAGTACGGGAAGCATTTCGGGAGCGTTAAGTGCTGGTGCATTTGGCGCATGTCATCTGGCAGGCTCGTAATGCTGTTACCAAATCGATAGTCTAAATGCTTGCCACCGATTGTGTGTGGTGCATCAAGAGATGAAATCATGTCGGTCATAAAATTAGACTCGAGTCGATGCGGGCAGAGAATAGTGATTAACTGCATGCTCTTTCGACGAGCAATGCTACGAAAGACTTTGCAATGGAACTTTGCAGAGCCCACTAGAAAAATAGGGTCGGTAGTTGGTCAGATTAAAACTCTTGATCGATTCGATTGCAGTGCCAAAGAAAATTCAGTGCTGCAGTACTAATTCAATGGTACGGTCGATTTTTTTCAGGATAAGACGGCAAATGGCTCATTGGCCAATACCAAGCCGAATGATTCTTCCGTTCAGGAATCATGGGCAGGGGTGGGCCGGGGTTGGTTTGCAAGGGCGGTTATTACTGCCGTTCCTTGCGGTGACATTGCTTACAGGCATTCTTGGTTGCCATATTTTGCTCGTCGAAGAACTCGATGAGGCGGAAATTCGCATTGAACACGCCTTACGTCTTGTTCCTGGCTATCTAACCCCTGTTCTTTTTGAGCGGAAGGGGTCTGGGATAGAAGGGGCTGTTGAGTCTGCTCTTCAGGATCAGCTACTCCTGCTCGAAGATCTCGTATTAATTCAATGGAATTATTTGGGTGAGACGGCCAGCGCGAGACGCGCTGATGGGGTGCTGGCACCTGTCCCGTCTTGGTTTGTGGACAAAATGGGACTTGGGGTACGGGAAAAGGTCAGTCAGCTGGTGCTGGATGGGCGTGCCTATGGCGAATTACATTTGGTGGCTAACGGAGGCGTCTCGACTGAAAGAGCGTGGCAACGGTTCTTGAATTTTGCCAAGGTTGGCGGACTTCTGGGTAGCGGATTGCTGATCGTAATCCTGCTCATGCTGCGCCATACCGTTTCATCTTTGCGCCATACCGTATCGGGTGTGCAGGCGTTGGCTGATGGACGTTTTGATATCCAGGTCAAGGCAAGTGGGGCAGCGGAATCACGTGAGCTTGCCGAAGCTTTCAATCGGGTTGCCTGCAAGGTTGGTCAGTTGGTCAGTAGCCTTCGCGAAACTGAACAGAGCTTGCGCCAGGAAAAGGAACGTGCCGAAGTTACCCTTGCTTCGATTGCTGATGCTGTGGTGACGACTGATGCCGAAGGCAGGGTGGTATTTGTCAATGCGACTGCAGAAGCTCTTATTGGACAGGTTTGCGGCATGGTTTGCGGTTGTCCGATAGAGGAAGTTTTCAGGATTAAAGATGAGCAATCAGGGAACTGGTTAGAAAATCCGGTGCGGCGGGTGTTGGCTGGTGAGCGGGTTCTCGATACTCAGGGTAAGACGATGCTGCATGGTCGCGATGGAAGCGAATGTGCGATAGAGCATGCTGTTTCTCCCATTCTGGACAGCCGTGGTAGCGTCGATGGGTGTGTCGTGGTTTTTCGAGATGTCTCAAGCCAACGTCGCATGCTTGAGAATATCAACTGGCAAGTTGGTCATGATGCACTCACCGGGTTGCCCAATCGGGTGTTGTTGGCGGACCGTTTTCAGTTAGCTCTGGCGGTAGCTGCTCGCCAGAACAAGCTTTTGGCAGTTTGCTTTGTCGACCTTGATGAGTTCAAGCCGATCAATGATCGTTTGGGCCATCATGTCGGTGACGATCTTCTCGTGCAAGTTGCCAGAAGACTGGAAGAGGAGATGCGTGGCGAGGATACCGTTGCCCGTTTGGGTGGCGATGAGTTCGTCCTGTTGCTCGGCAATATGGACGATACAGCCGCGATTGAGCGTGCCCTGGGGCGTCTGCTGGATTGTGTTGCCGCCCCTTATAATATTGATGATCAGATACTTAACATATCAATGAGTGTAGGGGTTGCTGTCTTCCCTAACGTTGGTTCTGATCCAGACACCCTGTTGCGCCATGCTGATGTGGCGATGTATCAGGCCAAGCAGTCGGGGGGGAATCGCTTTCACCTTTTTGAACCCGGGCAAGACTGGCTGGACAAATCACAGCAACAGCTATTGGCTGCCTTGCAACAGGCGCTTCAGCGTGGTGAGTTTCGCCTGCATTACCAGCCCAAAGTGAATATGCGGACTGGCAAGGTGCTCGGTCTGGAGGCTCTGATTCGCTGGGAGCATCCGGAGCGGGGTCTACTTGGCCCGGGAGAGTTTCTGCCCATACTTGAGGATAGCCACCTGATTGCTGATATTGGAGAATGGGTTATCGAAGAGGCGTTACAGCAAATTGACGAATGGCAACGTCAAGGTCTTGGCTGGCCGGTTAGTGTGAATATTGCCCCGCGTCATTTTCTTCAGGCTGGATTTGTCGATTACCTGGAAAGCGCGCTCTCGCGGTACGCTGAAGTTCCCAAAGGCTGGCTCGAACTTGAAATTCTTGAATCCGCTGCCCTTGATGATATTTCACGTATGGGTTCGATAATTTCACAGTGCCGTTCGCTCGGTGTTGGCTTCGCCCTCGATGATTTTGGCACGGGCTACTCGTCGCTTACCTATCTCAAAAAATTTGCCGTCGACACGCTCAAAATTGACCGTTCCTTTGTCAAGGACATGCTGGACAACAGCGAAGACTTGGCTTTGGTAGAGGCGGTCGTTTCACTCGCCAAGGTATTTCAGCTGAATGTTATTGCTGAAGGTGTTGAGGTTGATGAACAGGGCGTCCTGTTGATGCGTATGGGTTGTGATGTTGCCCAGGGTTATGCAATCGCCCGCCCCATGCCTGCCAACGCAATTCCGGTGTGGGTGGCCGCTTATCGAACCTCGCCCAAATGGTCGATGTGGGCTGGTAATTTTGTGGACTTGCCGGATCTCCTCTTGCTGGTTGCACAACACGATTTCTCTGGTTGGGTCAGGCGGTTTCTGCAGGCGATTGATCATGGTGCGGGGCAAGCCGGGGCGGATCAGGTCGAATTTCGCGAGACTCGCTTCAGACGGTGGTATTACGGGCCAGGAAAGAGTCGCTACAGCCAGCAAGCAGTGTTTAAAGATATCGAACCCATTTACTGCGAGGCCTGTACGCTGGCTGAAGTGATGGCGGGGCAGAGTAGATCTGGCGAGCCGCTGGACAATCAGGCCAGGGGGCGGCTTGTGCAACTTGAGAATTCGATATTTGAAAAGCTTGAGCGCCTCTCGCAGGTGTCCACAATGAATAGTGAACCGGTCACGGGGGCGTAAGCTTTTAGGCATCACCACCTTGCGGAAGATCGCCGCGCAGGTAGTGAGCGTTGCCGCCATGTTTTTGGCGGCTGGCCCGTGATTCAATTACCCGTTTGGACGGTGTTTTGATAGTTGAGCATGCGCTCGCAATAACGGGCGATGAGGTCTATCTCGAGGTTAACCCGGCTGCCTGGGGTCAGTTGGTTCAAGGTCGTGTTTTCCAGCGTGTGTGGAATCAGGTTGATCGTGAAGGTATTTCCATCCACCTCATTGGTGGTCAGGCTGGTACCGTTGATGGTGATCGAACCCTTACGCGCAATGTATTTGGCGAGGTCTTGTGGGGCGCGAATTTCCAGCAGGCGGTTGTCGCCGACCGGGTCAAAACGCAAAACTTCACCGACGCCATCGACATGGCCGGAAACCAGGTGACCACCCAGGCGGTCGGCGAGGCGCAAGGCTTTTTCCATGTTGATCGGGCCAGGTGCAGAAAGACCGACGGTGCAGGAAAGTGTCTCTGGCGAGACGTCGACCATAAAGTTTTGGCCTGTACAGGCAACGACGGTCAGACAAACGCCGTTGCAGGCGATGGAGTCACCGAGGGTGACGTCATCAAGCCCGAGAGCGCCTGATTCAACGGTCAGGCGAAAGCCCGCTTCGCGCGGTGTGATTTGTGTGATTTGGCCTACTGCAGCAATGATTCCGGAGAACATGATGGGTCCATCGAGCTAAAAACACGACTTTATCACGCAGCAATTGAGCGTAGTGGTTGCAGAAAAGTAATGTTAGTAATAGGGTTTCCACCTTTCGTAATTGATTTACTGGGGAGAGATAAAAATGAAGAAGACAATACTCGCTACGCTGCTGTCGGCGATTGCCGCAACGGCTCTGGCTGATATCAATGTAGGGGTAACACTGTCAGCGACCGGACCTGCTGCTTCGCTGGGCATTCCGGAGAAAAATACGATAGATCTGCTGCCTAAAACGATTGCCGGGCAGAAGGTCAATTACATCGTTCTGGATGATGCCTCGGACACGACAACCGCTGTTAAAAATACCAAAAAGCTGATCAGCGAGAGCAAGGTTGATGTGGTGATTGGCTCAACGACGACGCCGAATTCACTGGCCATGATTGATGTGGCCGCCGAAGGTGAAACGCCGATGATCGCGATGGCGGCATCGGCGCGGATCGTCGAGCCGATGGATGACAAGAAAAAGTGGGTTTTCAAGACGCCACAGAATGACGCGCAGATGGCCACCGCCATTGTTGAGCATATGACGAATAACAATATCAAAACAGTCGCTTACATTGGTTTTTCGGATGCCTATGGCGAGGGCTGGTGGAACGAGTTTTCGAAAATTGCCGAAGTACGCAAGATCAAGCTGGTTGGCAACGAGCGTTTCAATCGCGCTGACACTTCAGTAACCGGTCAGGTTTTGAAGGTGCTTTCCGCCAAGCCGGATGCGGTCTTGATTGGTGGCGCCGGTACGCCAGCCGCTCTGCCCCAGAAGTCGCTGAAGGAAAAAGGCTTTAAGGGCATGATTTATCAAACTCATGGTGTTGCCAACAACGATTTTCTGCGTGTCTGCGGCAAGGACTGCGAGGGCACGGTGCTACCTTCAGGCCCGGTGCTGGTGGCGGCGCAGTTGCCGAACGACAATCCGGTCAAAAAATCAGCGCTTGAGTATGTGGCGAAATATGAAGCGGCACATGGCAAGGGTAGTGTGACCGCTTTCGGTGGTTACGCCTGGGATGCCGGCCTGTTGCTGGCCAATGCGGTGCCGGTGGCGCTCAAAAAAGCCCAGCCGGGTACGCGTGAATTCCGTGCTGCGCTGCGTGATGCACTGGAATCAACCAAGAATCTGGCCGCTTCACATGGCGTGTTTAACATGAGCGCCCAGGATCACCTTGGTTTGGATCAGCGGGCGCGAGTGATGGTGACGATCAAGCAAGGCGCCTGGGAATACGCAAAATAAGTCTCTTTGCTGTTCAATCTCACGCTGTTTCGCGCCGGATAGGCTGGAAGCAGCGTGATAAAATCTCGCGCTTTCGTGTCGCACATCCGGGGTAAATACGATGGTCAAAAAACTGACGCTGGCCGTTCTGGCGGCAATATCTTCGCTGGCGCTAGCGGATATCAATGTCGGCGTTTCGCTGTCGGCAACTGGCCCGGCGGCTTCGCTGGGGATCCCCGAGAAAAATACGATCGCGTTGCTGCCCACCACGATCGGCGGTCAAAAGGTGAATTACATCGTGCTCGACGACGCGACTGATCCGACTGCGGCAGCAAAGAATATCAAGAAGCTGATCAGCGAAAACAAGGTCGACGTGGTGATCGGCTCAACGACTACCCCGAATTCGCTGGCGATGATGGATGTCGCGGTCGACGGCGAAACGCCGATGATTTCGATGGCTGGTTCGGCGATTGTGGTGGAACCGATGGATGCCAAACGGCAGTGGGTGTTCAAGACTGCACAGAATGATGCGCATATGGCAACGGCGTTGGTTCAGCACATGACCGATAAAAATATCCAGACGGTTGCCTTCATTGGTTTTGCCGATGCTTACGGTGAAGGTTGGTACAAGGAATTTGCCAAGATTGCCGAAGCGCGCAAATTGAAAATTGTCGCCAGCGAGCGTTTTCAGCGCAACGATACGTCGGTGACCGGCCAGGTTCTAAAAATCATGGCGACCAAACCGGATGCTGTTTTGATTGGTGGTGCTGGTACTCCGGCTGCGCTGCCGCAGAAGGCGCTCAAGGAAAAAGGCTACAAGGGCGTGATTTACCAGACGCACGGCGTTGCCAATAACGACTTCCTGCGCGTCGGCGGCAAGGATGTTGAAGGTGCCTTCCTGCCAGTTGGCCCGATGGTCGTTGCGGCACAGCTGCCGAACGATAATCCGGTTAAGAAGTCGGCGCTGGAATATGTCACCAAGTACGAAGCGGCGCATGGCAAGGGCAGCGTCAGTTCCTTTGGCGGCCACGCCTGGGATGCTGGCGTGTTGCTGCAAAATGCCATTCCGCTGGCGCTGAAGAAGGCTCAGCCAGGCACCAAGGAGTTTCGCAAGGCCTTGCGCGATGCCATTGAGTCGAGCAAAAATCTGGCCGGTGCGCATGGCATTTTCAACATGACGCCGAACGACCATCAGGGTTTTGACCAGCGCGCCCGGGTCATGGTTACTATCGAAAACAATACCTGGAAGTTGCTCAAGTAACTCGCCCTTTCCTCTGGTATGTCTAACGCCCGCTTCGGCGGGCGTGTCATTTGAAAATTCGGTCACATGGACCTCCAAATACTTCTTTTGCTTGGCCAGGATGGCATCACTAATGGTGCCATTTATGCCTTGCTCGCTCTGGCGCTGGTGCTGGTTTTCGCCGTCACCCGTGTCATCTTCATTCCGCAGGGCGAATTCGTTGCGTTTGGTGCGCTAACGCTGGCTTCGCTGCAAGCCGGGCAGATTCCCGGTACCGTCTGGTTGTTGCTCGGGCTGGGGGCGACGGTGGCCATGCTTGACGGTTTCCAGTTGGTGCGCGATGGTCGTTACGCCAAATTGCCGCCCTTGTTGATCATCAATGTCGGCATTCCGCTACTCTTTGCCGGCGCGCTGTTTGCGATGCCGCCGACTCAGTTGCCGCTGTGGGCGCAGGTTATTGTCTCAATGATGCTGGTGATTCCGCTCGGGCCGATGATCTATCGGATTGCCTTTCAGCCACTGGCCAGCGCGCCGGTGCTGGTGCTGCTGATCGTTTCCGTCGCCGTGCATCTGGCGCTTATCGGCCTCGGACTGCTCTTTTTCGGCGCTGAAGGCTGGCGTACTCCGGCGTTTACCGACCTTAGTTTTGAAATGGCGGGTGCGCCGCTGCAGGGCCAGACGATCCTCGTGGTCGTTGCTTCGGCGCTGTTGATCATTGGCCTCTACTTTTTCTTCGAGCGCACCATTTACGGCAAGGCGCTGCGCGCTACCGCAATGAATCGTATCGGCGCCCGTTTGATGGGCATTCCGCCTATCCTCGCTGGCAAGCTGTGCTTTACCTTGGCGGCGGCGATTGGTGCTTTTTCCGGCATCCTGATCGCGCCGATCACGACGATTTACTACGATTCCGGCTTCCTGATTGGCCTCAAAGGTTTTGTCGGCGCTATCATTGGCGGCCTGGCCTCCTACCCACTCGCCGCGCTCGGTGCCATCCTGGTTGGTCTGCTCGAATCGTATTCGTCCTTCTACGCCAGTGCCTTCAAGGAAGTGATCGTTTTTACGCTGATCATTCCGGTGCTGCTCTGGCGTTCGCTAACCGCGCGCCATGTCGAGGATGACGACGAGCATACCGATGAGATCAATCCTGACTCATTGCCGGCAAAAGCAAAACGGCGTTGGCTGCGCCACCTGCCTTTCCTTGCCTTCATCGGCTTGCTGCTGATTGCGCCAAGTTTGTTGCCCGAGTTTTCGATCACCCTGCTTAACTATATTGGCCTCTACGCCATTGTTGCCGTCGGGTTGGTTCTACTGACTGGCGTCGGCGGCCTGACCTCGTTCGGGCAGGCGGCATTTGTCGGTCTCGGCGCCTATACGACGGCTTTTCTGACCACCACCTACGGCCTGTCGCCGTGGCTGACGTTATTTATCGGTCTCGCCATCACCGCCGCCGTCGCGCTTTGTCTAGGCTTCATCACCCTGCGCATGGGCGGTCACTATCTGCCGCTGGGCACCATCGCCTGGGGAATTAGCCTCTATTTCCTGTTCGGCAATGTCGACTTTCTCGGTGGTCACACCGGCATCACCAGCATTCCAACCGTTTCCCTGTTCGGTTGGGAGCTGAAATCCGGCAATCAGTTTTATTACCTGATCTGGTTCGTTGTGCTGCTTGCTATCGTTGCTATCCGCAACCTGCTTGATTCACGCGAAGGCCGGGCGATACGCGCACTGCGCGGCGGCGTTGTGATGGCTGAAGCAATGGGCGTCAATACCCAGCGCACCAAAATCATCATCTTCCTGATCGCCGCAATGCTCGCCAGTACCTCGGGTTGGCTCTACGCTCACCTGCAGCGCTTCGTTAATCCGACTCCGTTCTCGCTGACGCAAGGTATCGAATATCTGTTCATGGTCGTCGTCGGCGGCATGGGCCATGTCTGGGGCGCCGTCCTCGGTGCTGGCCTGATCACCGTCCTCAAGCAGTGGTTGCAGGACTGGCTGCCGCAGATTCTTGGTCAGAGCGGTAATTTCGAGATCATCGTCTTCGGTATTGCGATGGTTATCGTCCTGCAAAAAGCCCGCGTTGGGTTGTGGCCGGTGATTGTCAAACTGCTTCCGCTGCGCGCCGAGCAACGCACGGTGCCGGTTGCAGAAATCTTGCCCAAACGCCCGTTGACCGCAACCGGCAAGGTTTTGCTCGAAGCCAGCGAAGTGACCAAGCGTTTTGGCGGTCTGGTTGCCAATAACAACATGGATCTCAGCGTGCGCGCTGGTGAGGTGATGGCGCTGATCGGCCCGAACGGTGCCGGCAAGAGCACGATGTTTAACTGCGTTTCCGGGGTCGACCGCGCCAGTGAGGGGAAAATCGCCTTCCTCGGCGAGTCGACCGTAGAACAAGGCTCGCGTGACATCGCCCGGCGCGGCATGAGTCGTACTTTCCAGCACGTTCGCCTGCTCGGTCAGATGACGGTGATTGAAAACGTTGCCATCGGTGCTCATCTGCGCGGCAGCAAGGGCATCATCGCCGCCGCGCTGCGCCTTGACCGCAACGAAGAAGCGGGTCTGCTCGCCGAAGCGGCACGCCAGATCGAGCGCGTCGGCCTTGCCGCCCACATGTTTGACCCGGCGGGTAGCCTGGCGCTGGGCCAACAGCGCATTGTTGAAATCGCCCGGGCGCTGGCTTCCGATCCCTGCCTGCTACTCCTCGACGAACCCGCTGCCGGCTTGCGTTACCAGGAAAAACAGGCGCTCGCCGAACTGCTGCGCAAACTGCGCGGCGAAGGCATGGGCATCCTGCTCGTCGAACACGACATGGATTTCGTCATGGGTCTCGCCGACCGCGTCGTGGTCATGGAATTTGGCGAAAAAATTTGTGAAGGCCTGCCGGAAGAGGTGCAGCGTGATCCTCGCGTGCTTGAGGCCTACCTCGGTGGAGTCGACTGATGAAACAGCACAACGACCATTCGGTGATTCTCGAAGTGCGTGACCTGACGGTTGCCTATGGCAAGGTTGAGGCGCTGCACAAGGTCAGCCTGACCATCCGCCGGGGTGAAATCGTCACCGTGATCGGCCCCAATGGCGCGGGTAAAACGACGCTACTCGCTGCCTTGATGGGCTTGCTGCCGGCAGGTGGCGAAGTGGTTTACATGGGGCACTCGAAGAGCCGCGAACGTGAAGTTGAATATCTGGTGCGCCACGGCATGACGCTGGTCCCGGAAAAGCGTGAGTTATTCGCCGAAATGAGCGTCGAGGACAATCTCCTGCTTGGCGCTTTTGACCGCTACCGGACCGGCCATCGCGATCAGATGGAAACGATGGACGAGGTTTTTGAGCTATTTCCACGCCTCGAAGAACGCCGCAGCCAATTGGCCGGCACGCTTTCCGGCGGTGAGCGCCAGATGCTGGCAATGGGCCGCGCCCTGATGGCCAAGCCTAAATTGCTGATGCTCGACGAACCCAGTCTCGGTCTGGCGCCGCTGATTATCAAGGAAATTTTCCGCATCATCAGTGAGTTGAAGGAAACCGGCGTCGCCATCCTGCTGGTTGAGCAAAACGCCCGCGCTGCCTTGCAGATTGCTGATTACGGCTATGTGCTGGAAACCGGCGAGGTTTCTCTGGCCGGGCCGAGCAAGGAACTGGCGGCAGATCAGCGGGTGATTGATGCCTATCTCGGTTTGGGCCACAAACACTGATCAGCCTGCACCTGAGTGCTGAGCATCCGCCAGCCGCCAAGCCCATTTTTGCCCAAGGTACGACGCGAGTGGCCGGAACCAATCGGAAAATCTCTCGGCTTCCCTTGTTTTGCCTTGCGTGTGGAGCATTCGCCCTTCAGGCCCAGGGTGTCTACAGGTAGTTGGGCTGTTACTGACAAGCGCTCGCAAACCTCAATCGCATCATTGCGCGCAGTGAAGCGGGAGTTGGTGCCTGACGGTCAACGATCAAACTCCGTTTTTTGCGGAATGACTGCTGCACAACGAGCAGCATGTCTTGATAGTCGAGAGCGGCCATGCGCTAAATTCGTTTGTTCGAGGCCGCCACAACTTACTTTGGATTGCTATTAGCGGCAAGGAATCCGGCGAAAAACTGTGAATTTTCAGCCCCCTGACGTAAAATTCGCCTCCCCATACTGCGCTGCAGCAAAGCCACCTCAATGCTCTATCCCACCTGTTTCGATGTCATCGTTGTCGGCGGCGGTCACGCCGGCACCGAAGCTGCGCTGGCCGCAGCCCGGACGGGTGCGAACACGCTATTGCTGACGCATAACCTCGACACCCTGGGGGCGATGAGCTGCAACCCTTCAATCGGCGGCATCGGCAAGGGCCATCTGGTCCGCGAGGTCGATGCGCTGGGCGGGGCGATGGCGGCGGCGACCGACGAGGCCGGCATCCAGTTTCGTATTTTGAATGCCTCGAAAGGCCCGGCGGTGCGCGCCACCCGCGCCCAGGCTGACCGGGTGCTCTACAAACAGGCGATTCGCGGTCGACTGGAAAATCAGCCCAATTTAACGATTTTTGCCGATGCCTGTGATGACCTGATCGTTGAAGGTGACCGTGTCGCCGGCGCGGTGACGCAACTCGGCATCCGCTTTTTGGCCGCTTCGGTGGTGTTGACCGCCGGCACCTTTCTCAACGGCAAGATCCACGTCGGGCTGGAAAACTACACCGGTGGTCGCATGGGCGATCCGCCGTCGAATTCCTTGGCGGCCCGCCTGAAGGAACTGAATCTTCCGCAAGGTCGTTTGAAAACCGGCACCCCGCCGCGTCTCGACGGTAAAACCATCGATTTTTCGGTGATGGAAGAGCAGCATTCGGACAGCCCGATGCCGGTTTTTTCCTTTCTCGGCAACGCCGCCCAGCATCCGCGCCAACTGCCGTGCTGGATTACCGAAACCAACGAGCGCACGCATGACATCATCCGCAGCGGCCTCGACCGTTCGCCAATGTACACCGGCGTCATCGAAGGCGTCGGCCCGCGTTATTGCCCGTCGATTGAAGACAAGATTCACCGCTTCGCGGACAAGGACAAGCACAACGTTTTCCTTGAGCCGGAAGGCCTGACGACGCACGAGATTTACCCGAACGGCGTGTCGACCAGTTTGCCCTTCGACATCCAACTGGCGCTGGTGCGCTCAATTCGCGGTATGGAAAACGTCCACATCCTGCGTCCCGGCTACGCCATCGAATACGATTTTTACGACCCACGTGGCCTCAAGAACACGCTCGAAAGCAAGGCGATCAGCGGTCTCTTTTTTGCCGGCCAGATCAACGGCACCACCGGCTATGAAGAAGCCGCCGCGCAAGGCTTGTTGGCTGGTGTGAACGCCGTGCGCCATGTGCGCAATCAAGACGGCTGGTGTCCGAAACGTAACGAAGCCTACCTCGGTGTACTGGTCGACGACCTGATTACGCGGGGGGTTTCCGACCCCTACCGGATGTTTACCAGCCGCGCCGAATACCGCCTCAGCCTGCGCGAAGACAACGCCGACTTGCGCTTGACCGAGCAGGGCCGTGCGCTGGGTTTGGTCGATGATGTCCGCTGGGCAGCCTTCTGCCAGAAGCGTGATGCCCTAGCCGCCGAGCAAGAACGTCTCAAATCAACCTGGGTCAATCCCAAAGTTTTACCGGCAGAAGAAGCCTTGCGCGTGCTCGGCAAGCCGATTGAGCATGAATACAATTTGTTTGAGTTGCTGCGCCGTCCGGAAATTTCCTACGCAGCATTGCTGACTCTGCCTGGTGCCGGCGCTGCGCAGAGTGACCCGCTGGTTGTCGAACAACTGGAAATCTCCGCCAAATACCAAGGCTACATTGACCGCCAGGCCGAAGAAGTTGCCAAATCAGGATCTTATGAAAGCGCGGCCTTGCCGCTTGATCTCGATTACGCGACTGTTGCCGGTCTCTCCAACGAGGCCAAACAGAAACTCAATCAGCACAAACCGCAAACAATTGGTCAGGCCTCACGCATTCAGGGCATCACGCCGGCGGCGGTTTCCTTGCTGCTGATCCACCTCAAGCGCCATAGTCTGTCGCAAACCGCATGAGCCAGAACGTACTCGTCAGCGGCTTGGCCGAACTTGGTATTGACCTGCCCGATGCCGCGCAGTTAAAACTGCTCGCCTTCCGCGACCTGTTGCTCAAATGGAACAAGACCTACAACCTGACCGCCCTGCGCGATCCGGCCCAGGTCATCTCGCACCACCAGCTTGATTCGCTGGCCATCCTGCCGCATCTCGGCGCCGGCAATCTGCTCGATGTCGGCAGTGGCGGCGGGCTGCCCGGTATTCCGCTGGCGATTGCCCGGCCTGAGTTGATGGTCAGCATGGTTGATACCGTGCAAAAGAAAACCACCTTCCTGCAACAGGCGGTCATCGAACTGGCCCTCAAGAATGTTACGGTCCACCACGCCCGGGTCGAGGAAATGCCGGGGCAATACGCCCAGATCTGTTCGCGGGCCTTTGCCGAACTCGGCCTTTTCATCAGCCTGACTCGCCATTTGCTGGCGCCTGACGGTCGCTGGCTGGCGATGAAGGGTGTGCGACCGGACGACGAACTCAAAGCCTTGCCTGCCGACATTACGGTTGAAGCGATTATTCCGCTGACCGTGCCGGGGTTGGAAGCCGAACGACATTTGATCATTTTGAAAGCCGGGGCATGAAAGTACTCGCCATAACCAACCAGAAAGGCGGCGTCGGCAAGACGACAACTGCCGTCAATCTGGCCGCCTCGCTCGCCGCCGAAGGCAAGCGCGTTCTGCTGATCGACATGGATCCGCAGGGCAATGCGACGACCGGCGCCGGCATCACCAAAAAAGAAGCGTTGCCGACCGTTTATCAATTGCTGATCGGCGCCTCAACCTTGCTCGAGGTCTGCATCAAAACCGATTTTTCCTTCGACATCCTGCCCGCCAACCGAGAGTTGGCCGGTGCCGAAGTTGAAATGATCGAACTCGACCAGCGCGAATACCGTCTCAAGAAGGCGTTGCAACAAAACCACGCCGAATACGATTTCGTCCTGATTGACTGCCCGCCAGCGCTTAATATGCTGACCGTCAATGCTCTGGTGGCTGCCGATTCCGTGCTGATTCCGATGCAGTGCGAGTACTACGCGCTGGAAGGTCTGTCCGATCTGGTCGAAACCCTGCGCAAGGTGCGCGCCCACCTCAATCCCCGGCTAGAAATCGAAGGCCTGCTGCGCACCATGTACAACCCCCAAAGTACGCTGACGCAACAAGTGTCGAGCGAACTCGAAAGCCACTTCGGCAACAAGGTCTACAAAACCATCGTTCCGCGCAACGTTCGCCTCGCCGAAGCACCGTCCTACGGCAAGCCAGTCATCGCCTTCGACAAAAACTCCAAGGGTGCGCAAGCCTATTGTGCACTCGCCAAAGAAATTCTCGAAAGGGTTGCCCCATGATCAAGATGAAAGGACTCGGCCGTGGCCTGGATGCCCTGCTTTCCGGTAGCGACAGGCCGCATGGTGATGATCAGCGCAATCTGCCGGTTGAGCGTCTAAAGCCCGGCAAATATCAGCCACGCACCCACATGGAAGAAGGCGCGCTGATGGAATTGGCCGCCTCGATCAAGGCGCAAGGCGTGATGCAGCCGATTCTGGTTCGCGCTATCGACAACACGCCAGGCGCCGAGCGTTACGAAATTGTGGCCGGTGAGCGCCGTTGGCGTGCTTGCCAATTAGCTGGCCTCAGCGAAGTGCCGGTGCTCATCCGAAATATCCCGGACGAGCAGGCGCTGGCGATGGCCCTGATCGAAAATATTCAGCGTGAAAATCTTAATCCGCTCGAAGAGGCTCAAGGTTTGCAACGCCTGATCGATGAGTTTGGCCTGACCCACCAGCAAGCGGCTGATGCGGTCGGTCGCTCGCGCCCGGCAACCAGCAATATTTTGCGATTATTGCAGTTGACCGCACCAGTTCAGGATTTGCTGATGACCGGTCAGCTCGACATGGGGCATGCCCGCGCCCTGCTGCCGATCGCCAGTGGTCAGCAATTTGGTTTGGCCCAGCGGATTGTGCAAAAAGGCCTGTCCGTCCGCGAAACCGAGCGCCTGGTTCAGCAATTAATCAATCCACCTAAAAAGTCGCCGGAAAAAAATGTTGACCGTGACTTGCTACGTTTGCAAGAAGAGTTGTCCGATGGATTAGGTGCAAATGTCGCAATTCGCACCAATAAAAAAGGGATTGGCAGGCTTACGATTGAATTTAATGGCCTGGATCAGCTTGATGGCCTGATTTTCCGCTTGCGAGTATAGATATGTACAAATTAGAACGTCAGTTCGGATGCGGGAAAACCCTCGCTTTGTGCGCCGCAGCATTTGACTCATGTATAAGAGTTCGGTACACTCGTCGGGCTTTTTATCGAGGCATGTCTTGCACCCACAAGTAAGCTGGATTCTCAGTCGGCAAGTGGCATTAACAATCGTTCTGGCAATTGCAGCTGGTCTGGTTCTTGATGTGAATGCGGCAGTCTCGGTTGTGGTCGGGGGATCAATCGGCGTAGTGGCTAACTTGGGGTATGTGCTCCGGGCGATGCGAGTGTCGGTTGCTAACGACCCTGTCAAGGTTTATCAGGCGCAAGCCGCTGGTGAGGGGTTCAAGTTTTTACTAACTCTCGTCGGGTTTGCGTTGGTGTTTTTGGGGTACAAGGACGTGGCGGCATTACCGCTATTTCTTGGATACGCATCAACCTTTGTCATCTATTGGGTGGCATTGCTGAAGCAACGCTAGGCTGATTGGAGAAAACATGAGCGCAGAAGGCGGTACCGCAGGTTATATTCAGCATCACCTTACCAATCTGGCTGTCTGTGCAGATAGTTCCAAAGTGGATGGGGTGTGTTCCGGATTCTGGGTGTTCCACTTGGATACCCTTCTGGTTTCAGGCATTCTTGGTCTGGTGGTTTTTGGTCTGATGGCCAAGTTTGCCAGCAGCGCTACCGCAGGTATTCCATCTGGTGGCCAGAATTTTGTTGAAATGGTTGTTGGTCTGGTTGATCAGCAGGTGCGTGATACTTTCCATGGTAAGAGTGCCTTGGTGACTCCTTTGGCTATTACCATTTTCGTCTGGGTGTTCGTCATGAACGCAATGGACTTGATTCCGGTTGATTTCCTGCCTGTCTTGTTGGCAAAAATCACTGGAAACGAGCATATGCCGTTCAAATTTGTACCGACAACCGACCCTAATCTCACTTTTGCAATGTCCATTACTGTGTTCTTTATCGCGCTGTTCATGGGTCTGAAAGTGAAGGGCTTCAGTCACTTCATGCACGAAGTGTTCGCTGTCCCGTTTGGTATCAAGCTTGCCCCGGTAAATTTCCTGTTCCGTGTTGTAGAAGAAATCGCCAGACCAATTTCTCTGTCTCTGCGACTTTTCGGCAATATGTATGCCGGTGAGATGGTGTTCATTCTGATCGCTCTGCTTGGTCTTTATCAGTTGCCGCTGGCTTTGCCGTGGGAGCTGTTCCATATTTTGATTATTACCCTGCAAGCGTTCGTGTTCATGATGCTAACCATCGTGTACATGTCGATGGCATCTGAGTCGCACTAAGAAGTTTGCATCATCTGTTTTCTGTAGTTTCTGTAGTTTTAACTTTAACCCTGCAATAAACCAACCTTACTGAGGAGTAAACATGGAACTAGCAACCGTTCTCTCCAACACCGCTATCGCCGTAGCAATCCTGATCGGCTGTGGCGCTCTGGGTACCGCCATTGGCTTTGGTATCCTTGGCGGCCGTTTCCTTGAAGGCGCTGCCCGTCAGCCGGAAATGATCCCCACCCTGCAGGTCAAAATGTTCATCGTTGCTGGTCTGCTTGACGCAGTGACCATGATCGGTGTCGGTATCGCTCTGTTCCTGCTCTTCGCAAACCCGTTCCTGGCTCTGCTGAAGCACTAATCCCGCGCCCCTGAAACCCATATAACCAGGAGGTTAGCGTGAATATCAACGCTACACTGATTGGCCAGGCAATCTGGTTTGGTCTCTTCATCTGGATTACGATGAAGTACGTTTGGCCCCCGCTGCAAAAAGCGATGGCCGACCGCCAAGTACTGATCGCTGATGGCCTGGCTGCAGCTGAACGTGGCAAGCATGAGCAAGAGCTTGCCGCTAAACGTGCTGCCGATGCGTTACGTGAAGCCAAAGAGAAATCTGCGGATCTCGTCGCTCAAGCCGAAAAGCGTGCGCAACAGATCGTCGAAGAAGCCAAGGGTACTGCCAAAGTCGAAGCTGACAAGGTTGTCGCTGGCGCCAAAGCCGAGATTGACCAGGAAGTTGAACGTGCCAAGCAAGTATTGCGTGAGCGCGTCGCTGAATTGGCTGTCGCCGGTGCTGAGAAGATCCTGCGCAAGGAAATCAACGCGTCCGCGCATGCTGACATGCTGGTCGCCCTGAAACAGGACCTGTAAGCAATGGCTGAATCCGTCACTATCGCCCGTCCCTATGCCGAAGCCCTCTTTCGGGTGGCAAAGGAAAGCGGCAATCTGGCCAAGTGGTCCGAGCAGGCTTCCCTGCTAGGGCAGGTGGCTGCCAGTCCCGAAGTCGGTTTGGCTATCGGTGATCCCAATGTGGCGGCCCCGCAACTGGTCGACCTGTTTCGGTCTGCCTGCGGTACGGAGGTAGGTACGGAGCTGTCGAACTTTATCCAGCTGCTGTCCAAAAATGACCGACTGGCGCTACTGCCCGAAATTGCTGGCTTGTTCGAAAGTTACAAGCGAGACGAAGAGGGCACCAAGCAGGCCGTAATTTTCTCGGCCTTTCCGATCGATGACAGCCAGGTGAACGCACTGGTCCCGCAGCTCGAAGCCGTCTTTAAGACCAAGCTTGAGGCCTCAGTTTCCGTTGATTCGGCACTGATCGGCGGGATTAAGGTAATCGTCGGCGACCAGATGCTGGACGCTTCTGTACGCGGCAAGCTCGACGCCATGGCTACGGCGCTGAACAACTAGGAGAATTTCATGCAGTTGAATCCTTCCGAAATTTCTGAACTGATCAAGAGCAAGATCCAGAACCTGCAAGGCGCATCGGAAGTGCGCACGCAGGGCACGGTAGTTTCCGTTACCGACGGTATCTGTCGTGTGCACGGCCTGCAAGATGTTATGCAGGGCGAAATGCTGGAATTCCCCGGCAACACTTTCGGCATGGCGCTCAATCTAGAGCGTGACTCCGTTGGTGCTGTGGTTCTTGGCGCATACGAACACATTTCCGAAGGCGACATCGTCAAAACGACGGGCCGCATTCTGGAAGTTCCTGTTGGTCACGAACTGCTTGGTCGTGTGGTAAATACCCTCGGTCAGCCGATCGATGGCAAAGGCCCGATTAATGCAAAACAAACTGACAAGCTTGAAAAAGTTGCGCCGGGCGTTATTTGGCGTAAGTCAGTTTCCCAGCCGGTTCAAACCGGTCTCAAGTGCGTCGATGCGATGGTGCCGGTTGGCCGTGGTCAGCGCGAACTGATCATTGGCGACCGTCAGACGGGTAAGTCAGCTGTTGCGGTCGACGCCATCATTAACCAGAAAGGCAAAAACCTTTTCTGCGTTTATGTGGCTATCGGTCAAAAGGCTTCCACTATTGCTAACGTCGTGCGCAAGCTCGAAGAGCATGGCGCGATGGAGTACACCATTGTTGTTGCGGCGCCAGCTTCTGAATCTGCCGCTCTGCAATACTTGGCACCGTACGCCGGTTGCACGATGGGCGAATACTTCCGCGACATCGGTGAAGATGCATTGATCGTTTATGACGATTTGACCAAGCAGGCTTGGGGTTACCGTCAGGTTTCCCTGCTTCTGCGCCGTCCGCCAGGTCGCGAAGCTTATCCAGGCGACGTGTTTTATCTCCACTCACGCCTGTTGGAGCGCGCTGCTCGCGTTTCTGAAGCTTGGGTTGAGAAAGTCACCAATGGCCAAATCAAAGGCAAAACTGGTTCACTGACCGCGTTGCCTGTTATCGAAACGCAAGCGGGTGACGTTTCTGCCTTCGTTCCGACCAACGTAATTTCGATTACTGACGGCCAAATCTTCCTGGAAACCGACCTCTTTAACGCTGGTATTCGTCCTGCGATCAATGCTGGTATTTCCGTATCCCGCGTTGGTGGTGCTGCTCAAACCAAACTGATCAAAAAGCTTGGCGGCGGTGTTCGTCTAGCGCTCGCTCAGTACCGCGAGTTGGCTGCATTTGCCCAGTTTGCTTCTGATCTTGACGAAGCGACCCGCAAGCAGTTGGAGCGTGGTCGTCTGGTAACCGAGCTGATGAAGCAACAGCAGTACTCGCCGATGAGCATCTCCGAAATGGCCGTCACGCTGTATGCAGCTGACAAAGGTTACTTCGATGATGTCGAAGTCAAGCGTGCGCTCGAGTGCGAAAAGGCAATGATCGGTTACCTTAAAGCTAACTGTGCTGACCTCATGAACACGATGGAGACGACTGCAGACCTGAGCGCTGATTCAGAAAAGCTACTCGCCGCCGGCATCGTTGCATTCAAGAACAGCTGGGCCTGATTAGCTAGGAGAATTACATGGCTAGCGGCAAGGAAATTCGCAGCAAGATCAAGAGCGTTGAAAATACGCGCAAGATCACCAAGGCCATGGAGATGGTGGCCGCATCCAAAATGCGTAAAGCGCAAGAGCGGATGCGGGCTGCCCGTCCTTATGGCGAGAAGATCCGGCGAGTCGCAGGTAATCTGTCTCATGCTCTTTCCGAGTACAAGCATCCTTTCCTGGAAAATCGGGATCCGGTGCGAGCAATCGGCGTTGTTCTGATCACGGCTGACAAAGGACTATGCGGAGGTTTGAACTCCAATATCCTGCGTCTGGTGGTGAGCAAGATGAAGGAATTCGACGCTCAAGGGAAAAAGTATCAGGTAACCTGTATTGGTAACCGTGGTTTCGGCTTTATGCAACGTGCGGGTGGCAAGATTGTTTCCCATGCGGTCAATGTCGGCGATACGCCGCACCTTGAGAAGCTTATCGGACCTGTCAAGGTGCAGTTGGATGCTTACATGAAGGGCGAAATTGATGCCCTGTACATCGGCTATACCCGGTTCATCAATACGATGAAGCAGGAACCAGTTTTCGAACAACTTTTGCCACTTTCTGGTGACGCCGTTGGCTCATCCAAGACCAAGTGGGATTATGTGTACGAACCTGATGCCAAGGCAGTTATCGACGATTTGCTGATTCGTTATGTTGAAGCACTGATCTATCAGGCTGTGGCTGAAAATATGGCTTCCGAGCAATCCGCACGGATGGTCGCCATGAAGTCTGCTTCTGACAATGCCAAGACCGTTATCGGTGACTTGAAGCTGGTTTACAACAAGGCCCGTCAGGCGGCGATTACGAAAGAACTTTCGGAAATCGTCAGCGGCGCCGCCGCGGTGTGACGCGTAGATTTTATTTTTTGGGGATTTGAATATGAGTCAAGGTTCAATCGTTCAGTGTATCGGCGCCGTGGTGGACATCCACTTTCCGCGCGACGGAATGCCGAAGGTCTACGACGCTCTCAAGCTGGATGCTTCTGAAGCAAACGGCATGGCGGAAGATGGCCTGACATTCGAAGTACAGCAGCAGTTGGGTGATGGTGTTGTACGTACCATTGCTATGGGTTCTTCCGACGGCCTACGTCGCGGCATGAAAGTGAACGGTACCGGCAAAGGAATTTCGATTCCGGTCGGTATGGGTACTCTGGGTCGCATCATGGATGTGCTTGGTCGCCCGATCGATGAAGCTGGTCCAATCGAAGCAACCGAACTGCGTGAAATTCACGCAGCTGCGCCAAAGTTCGACGAATTGTCATCCTCCGTCGATTTGCTCGAAACCGGCATCAAGGTTATCGACCTGATCTGCCCGTTCGCCAAAGGCGGCAAGGTTGGTCTGTTCGGTGGTGCTGGCGTCGGCAAGACGGTCAACATGATGGAGCTAATCAACAACATCGCCAAACAGCACGCCGGCTTGTCCGTGTTTGCAGGCGTTGGTGAGCGTACTCGTGAAGGTAACGACTTCTATCACGAAATGAAGGACTCCAACGTTCTCGACAAGGTCGCGATGGTGTTCGGTCAGATGAACGAGCCTCCAGGCAATCGTCTGCGCGTCGCGCTGACCGGTCTGACCATGGCTGAGCGTTTCCGTGATGATGGCCGCGACATTCTCTTCTTCGTCGATAACATCTATCGCTACACACTCGCCGGTACGGAAGTTTCCGCACTGCTTGGCCGTATGCCTTCTGCTGTGGGCTATCAGCCGACACTGGCTGAAGAAATGGGCCGTTTGCAAGAGCGTATCACCTCGACCAAGGTTGGCTCAATCACCTCCATCCAGGCCGTCTATGTGCCTGCTGATGACTTGACCGATCCGTCGCCTGCTACCACCTTCTTGCACCTTGACTCCACAGTTGTGTTGTCGCGTGACATCGCTTCGCTGGGTATCTATCCGGCTGTTGATCCGCTCGACTCCACCTCACGTCAGCTTGACCCGCAAGTGGTTGGCGAAGAGCACTACTCAGTTGCTCGTGCCGTGCAGATGAATCTGCAGCGTTACAAAGAGTTGCGCGACATTATCGCGATTCTGGGTATGGACGAACTGTCTCCGGAAGACAAACTGGCCGTTTCACGTGCCCGCAAGATTCAGCGCTTCCTGTCGCAGCCGTTCCACGTTGCTGAAGTCTTTACCGGTTCTCCGGGTAAATTCGTTTCCCTCAAGGAAACGATCAAGGGCTTCAAGGGCATTTGTGCTGGCGAATACGATCACGTTCCGGAACAAGCGTTCTACATGGTCGGTGGTATCGAGGAAGTTATCGAAAAGGCCAAGACGCTGTAATTAGCGTCTCCAGCATAGGAGCCAGTCATGGCAATTTCTGTTCATTGTGACGTCGTCAGCGCGGAAGAGTCCATCTTCTCGGGTGTGGTCGAATTTGCGGTGTTCCCCGGCGAGTCCGGTGAACTCGGCATTCTGCCCCGCCACACGCCGCTGCTCACCCGTATCAAGCCGGGCACCGTTCGTTTGAAGGTGCTTGGTCAGACCGAGTATGAGTTAGTGTATGTGTCTGGTGGCATGCTGGAAGTTCAGCCGGACATGATTACGGTATTGGCCGACACAGCAATCCGTGCTCATGATCTGGATGAAGCCAAAGCGCTCGAGGCGAAGAAACGCGCCGAAGAAGCCTTGTCCAATCGGAATTCCGAAATGGATTACGCAACCGCTGAAGCTGAATTGGCCCAAGCAGTTGCCCAGCTGCATGCGATTGCACGTCTCAAGAAGCATACGCACTAAGACTGAGAAATCAGGCTATGAAAAAGGGCAGCTTAGGCTGCCCTTTTTATTGCATCAAAGACGCGAGATTCGTTTTTCCAGTCGCTCCAGATCATCCCGCAAGATGTTTACTGCCTGCCCAAATGCTTCGATCTCTCTTTGGGGCGTAAGCTGCGCTGACTCTTCGGTCAGGTATTCTTTCAAGTTATGGGCAACATTAGTAGCTGCCGACTTCTGCCATTCAATAAGACCAGTCAGGGCTGACATGGCACGGCTGGCAGGAATATCGCCAATCAGTCCTGCAAGGTCGGCTTCAGCATCCCATTTGATATTACGGAAAACGAATGCAAGTGCTTCAGCGAATTCGGCAGACCCAGATATTCGCGCAGCCGCAAATACGGCAGCAGATTCACCGCTGATCATTTTGACCAGCGTGTTATCCGGCAAATAGATAATGACCGTGGGCTGCTGAATGGAGGTTGAATCTGATTCAAATAATCCATCGGTTGTAATGGCAAGTGAAATATTCAGTGCTTGCGCTTCAATCCGGGCTGTTTGGCCAACAAATGCCAACAGTTTTTCCCGTGCCCAATGCTCATTGATCAATACATGATTTATCGCCGAGACAACGAGTTGTGCCGGGTAAGCAGTCATCGAGTTGTCGCCTAAAACTTGTAGCCGCGGTGGAGCGCCACGACACCGAGCGCCATGTTGAAATATTCAACTTGTTCCAGTCCGGCTTGTTCCATCAAGGCCTTAAGCTCATTTTGATCAGGATGAACGCGGATGGATTCCGACAGGTACTGGTAGCTATCAGCGTCATTGGTAACCAGTTTGCCAATTTGCGGAATGACTTTGAACGAATAAAAATCATAAGCGGGGGCTAGTGGTTTCCATACCTTTGAAAATTCGAGCACCAGAAGGCGACCGCCCGGGCGCAGTACGCGATTCATTTCGGCCAGGGCGAGATCCTTGTGCGTCATATTGCGCAGCCCGAAGGCGACGGTAACAACATCAAACCAGTCGTCCGGAAAGGGCAATTTCTCGGCATCGCATTGGGCAACGGGAAGCATGTAGCCTTTGTCCAAGAGGCGGTCACGACCACGGGCGAGCATGGCATTGTTGATGTCAGTCAGCCAAACTTGACCACTTTTGCCGACACGCTTGGCGAAAGCCAGAGAAAGGTCGCCGGTGCCGCCTGCCACATCAAGCACGCGAGATCCTTCGCGTACACCGCTGCGCTGGATGGTAAATGCCTTCCAGAGCCGGTGCATGCCACCTGACATGAGGTCGTTCATTAGATCGTAACGTTGTGCAACCGAGTCGAAAACATCGGCAACGCGCCGCGCTTTTTCGGATTCGGCTACTGATTGATAGCCGAAGTGTGTCGTGTCATTTTTCATGGTTTAGTGGTGTTGACCGCAACTGCCACCGCTAACGGGGCGCGAAGTTGTGTCGATGTCGCGGGAAAGCCCCTGCGCTTCGATTTGTTTAAGGTAGTCGCCCCAAAGTTCAGTTTGGTGCTGCCCGAGGTTATAGAGCAAATCCCAGGAATAGAGGCCGCTATCATGACCATCCGAGAAAACCAGACGCAAGGCATAAGTGCCAACCGGTTCAATCCGGGAAATCTCAACCGTGCGCTTGCCGGTTTGCAGGGTTTCCTGGCCAGGGCCATGCCCGCGTGCTTCGGCTGAAGGTGTAAAAACCCGCAAATACTCGCAACTCATTTGGTAGTTTTCGCCGGAAGCGTAAGCCAGTTCGAGCATGTGCGATTTTTGGTGAAGCTTGATTTCGGTCGGGATCGGTGTATCCCTGTCGATGCCGGCCATAATGTCCTCCGTGGCAGAAGTTGCTAGTTTAGCGCACTCACTAAACGGCGTACCCAAGATCGCTCAAAGTAAGTCAAAGCTGCAACGATCAAAATCCATGCCGCGCTGCAATATGTGTTTTAGCCTTACCTGCGAGATTTTGCCCGCTGATTGCAACTCCATAATTCGACTGGCTTGATAGAAATTTTTTGGCAAGACCAGCGATGCCTCTTCATTTATTGCGGGCACCGCAGGTAGAAAAAAGGCGCGGCTGAAGCGCTCGCGTGTGCCGTCACTCGCCACGGTGGGGCGTAAGGCGACCGCCTCAGGCAAGCCCGGCAAAACAGCAAGACCCATGAGCAGACCACCATCGCTTTCTTCCATCAACCAACTAGCCTGGGCCAGTAGAAATTGCTCACCATCGTGAGGGCAAAGGCTAAGTAGTTGGCTGTGGGTGATTTGTTGTCCGGCTAAACTGCGGGTCAAGCGGAAGCCATTCGCTGAGTGATTAATGACCGACCAGTCGTCAACCGGGAAGTCAACATTGGCACGGATATTAAGTGGCTGGGCTGGATTGGCGGTTTCCCGAAACGTAAATAGTTTGTCGAACTGATCACGCGAATAGGTGGATGCTGCATCGGCCTGGATAAACTCCTTGCCACTGATGAAAAAGTGCATTGCCTCAAAGCCAATTACAACTCGCGCACGTCCGACCGTATCAAAGCGCCTGAAACGGCGCGGAGAAGCCGCCTGAGTCCAGGGGCGAGACAGTTGTTCGAGCAGTTTGAGAACATGCCCGCTGGTCTCTTCGCCTAGCCCGAGTTGGGATGGCGTCATACGTTGGCGAAGTTGCGATTGCATGTGACTTAACTGCAAGCCAAGACGCGAGGTATCGAGGCGCCGGGCATCAGTGACGATATTCTCGGTATTATTGGTTGGGTGGAGGGGGACGTCCTTATTCAATTCGATGAGATAAGGTGGCACCTCAAAATCATCATCCAGCTTTTGAACTGAAACCAGCGGCGCCCATAAGCCAGCCCAGCGGCGGATCAAATTCAAATTCCGCACGGAGTTGCTATAAGGGCTGGCGACATCGATCAGCAGGATAGTGACATAGGCAGCCGTGCAATGCGTCGCTTGCAGATTGCTTTCCAGCGCATCCTCAAGTGGCGT
This sequence comes from Pseudomonadota bacterium, assembly GCA_039797825.1. Taxonomy (GTDB): domain Bacteria; phylum Pseudomonadota; class Gammaproteobacteria; order Burkholderiales; family Rhodocyclaceae; genus Azonexus. The sequence continues at coordinate 31,989 of JBDKHF010000021.1, forward strand.
ATCAGCAACACCCCATTGTTCAGCTGTAGCGAAAAAGCGGTGAAGATCCAGCCAAATGCCGTCTGGCAGTTCCCGCCGAGCTCGAAAATGTTCAAGAATCACCATCCCGCTGTAATACAGGCAGCGATGTAACACCGTTGCGATCAAACCACTGAATTGTGGGACATTGGCCATCGGCTCCGCCATCTGGGCACATAGCGCATAAGCACGGCGCATCTTGTCCCAACTGCGCAGGACAAGCTGGAAGCTGGCTTCTTCTTCGGAGCCCAATGGCAGGGATTTGTTGTGATAGCGCCGGGCCATCTCTTCTTCAACAAAACACAGGGGAACACGCGCTAGTTCAAGAAGCGAGAGCAGGGTATCGGCTGAGGGGGGATCGGCGAGCAGGGCATCAAGAAATAGCTGCAACTGCTGTTCGGCGGCAGCAGGGTTGGCCAGCGGCAGGCGAGATAAATAGGCCGTGCCGGTAGCAACATCAGGTATTGAAAGCGTACTTTCGGTCATTGATGGCTCAGCTACTCAATTGCTCAGCCAGCAAAATATTGCTGGAGTGCCTGGGTAAGCATTTTGTTGGATATGTTCGGGCGTTGCTGTGACGTAGTCTGGTGAGTTTTACCCCAAACCGGTTCAGGAAAGTGACGATCATCAAGCCAGCGGGGAATCACATGCCAATGCAGATGCGGGGTCATGTTGCCGAAACTGGCCAGGTTGATTTTGTGTGGTGAAAAAAGTTGACGAATGACGTGCTCAACGCCGAACACAATTGCCATTATCAAGTTGCGTTCGCGAGATGCCAGATCGGTCATCTCGCGAACGTGTGCTTTCCAGATAACCCGACAAAAGCCGGGGTAATCGGCATCATCAATGCGCACCACGCGGCACTCGGGGCTTTCCCAGAGCACGGCTCCGCCTGAGCTGTTACAGAGTTCGCAAGGATCGCTTACGTTGTCCACCTTTGATGCTCCTGCTGCATTAACCAAAAATCAATAATCTGATATTTACTCGTAAAAAGCTTTGTCACAGGCTAGAAAATTTGTGAAAACGCTGAAAAAAATCAGAGAAGTACGCGTTCTATGCCCCCTGTGTTGGCTTTGCCAACGTAATCAGCCATCCAGTTGTCACCGAGCAGATGCTTGGCCAGCTCGACGACGATGTAATCTGCCTTGGTGCCGGCGTCGTCATCGTAGCGGGAGAGTCCTTGCAAACAGGCCGGGCAGGAGGTCAGGATTTTGACGTCACCGGTGAAGCCGTCAGCGCGCAGTTTGGCTGCACCCTTTTCGATTTCTTCCTGTTTGCGGAATTTGACCTGGGTGGCGATGTCGGGCCGTGAGTAGGCGAATGAGCCGGCATCGCCGCAGCAACGGTCAGTCAGCGGAACATCCTGGCCCATCAAGGTTTTGGTCACGGTTAGCGGCGCGTAGGCCTTCATCGGGGTGTGGCAGGGGTCGTGGTACATGTAGCGGGTTCCGCTTACCCCTTCGAGTTTGACGCCCTTTTCCATCAGGTATTCGTGGATATCCAACAAACGGCAACCCGGGAAAATCTTCTCGAACTGATATTTCTGCAATTGATCCATGCAGGTGCCGCAGGAGACGATCACGGTTTTGATGTCGAGATAGTTCAGCGTATTGGCGACCCGGTGGAAGAGCACGCGATTATCGGTCGTGATCTTCTGGCCTTTGTCTTCGTCGCCGGAGGCCGTTTGCGGATAGCCGCAGCACAGGTAGCCCGGTGGCAGGACGGTCGTCGCTCCAACTTCATAAAGCATTGCCTGGGTAGCCAGACCAACTTGCGAGAACAGGCGCTCCGAACCACAACCGGGGAAGTAGAAAACCGCATCCGATTCCTCGGTCGTCTTGCGCGGATTGCGGATCACCGGGATGACCTTGTCGTCTTCGATGTCGAGCAGGGCACGTGAGGTGCGCTTGGGCAGGTTGCCCGGCATTGGCCGGTTGAGGAAGTGGATGATCTGCGTCTTGACCGTTGGCGCACCGAGCGATACTGGCGGATGAGCGCGGGTTTCCTGAACCAGGCCAAGCGCCTTGGCTGCCTTGTGGGCGAGGCGTTGGGCCTTGAAACCGAATTCCATCATGCCGGCGCGCATCAGCTTGATCGTTGCCGGATCTTTCAGATTCAAATAGGTGATCGCTGTCCACGTACCCGGGCTGAAGCGCTTCTTCTCCTGCTTGCGCAGGAAGTTGCGCATGGCGACGGAAACATCGCCAAAATCGATGTCGACCGGACAAGGCTTCAAACAGCGGTGGCAGACCGTGCAATGGTCGGCGACATCGTTGAATTCGTCGAAATGCTTGAGCGAAATACCGCGCCGGGTTTGTTCTTCATAAAGGAAGGCTTCGACCAGCAGCGACGTTGCCAGAATCTTGTTGCGCGGCGAGTACAGCAAATTGGCGCGCGGCACGTGGGTCGAGCAGACCGGCTTGCATTTGCCGCAGCGCAAGCAATCCTTGACCATGTCGGAAATCTTGCCGATTTCAGATTGCTCCATGATCAGCGATTCGGTACCGAGCAGGCTGAACGATGGTGTGTAGGCATTGGTCATGTCACCACCGGGCATCAGTTTGCCCTTGTTGAAGCGCCCTTGCGGGTCAACCTTTTGCTTGTAGGCGCGGAACGGGCCGAGCTCTTCTTCAGTCAGGAATTCCAGCTTGGTGATGCCGATGCCGTGTTCGCCGGAAATCACGCCATCCAGCGCGCGGGCGATGTGCATGATGCGTTCGACCGCTTGATTGGCGGTTTGCAGCATTTCGTAATTGTCGGAATTGACCGGCAGGTTAGTGTGCACGTTGCCGTCGCCGGCGTGCATGTGCAAGGCGACAAAAACGCGGCCGCGCAACACTTCCTTGTGGATCGCTTCGATGCGTTCAATGATCGGGCGATAAACGCCGCCGTCGAAAATCTTGGCCAGCCGTGAATGCAGTTCCTGCTTCCAGGAAACGCGCACGGAATAATCTTGCAGGCGATGGAATAGCGTCGGGTTATTGGCCCGATTGGTCAGCTCGCCGGCTTGCACGCCATAAGCAGCGAAGCGCGATTCAGCTTCGGCCAACGGCAGATCGAGGTTTTCCAGTAGCCATTCCCAGCGCAGGCGAACGGCGTTTACGTAATCTACCGCAGCCTGACGACGGTCGCCGATCAGCACGTCGGTATCAAGCGTTGTGTCGCCACGATGTAGCGGCAGGTCGCCCTTGAGAAATTCGGCAAGCGCGTCGCACAGGGCCAGTTTGTTCTGCGTCGATAGCTCGATATTGATGCGCTCGATACCGTCACAGTAATCGCCCATGCGCGGCAGCGGAATCACCACATCTTCGTTGAGCTTGAAGGCGTTGGTGTGGCGTGAAATGGCTGCGGTGCGCGAACGGTCGAGCCAGAATTTCTTGCGCGTTTCGGCGTTGACCGCGATAAAGCCTTCGGCGGCGCGCAGATTGCACATGCGGACGACTTCGGAGGCGGCGGCCATTACGGCGCTTTCATCATGACCGACGAGATCGCCGATCAGCACCATCTTCGGCCGACCGTGGCGCTTGGCCTTGGTCGCGTAGCCGACGGCCTTCACATAGCGCTCGTCCATGTGCTCGAGACCGGCCAGCTGGACACCGGCAGCATGCCCGGCACCGCCCGGCTTGAAGTAATCGGTAATTTCAACAATGGCCGGCACCGCTTCGCGGACCTGACCAAAGAATTCCAGGCAAACCGTGCGCGCCACTGGCGGCATTTTGTGCAAAACCCAGCGCGCGGCGACGATGATGCCGTCGGTGCCTTCCTTCTGGACGCCGGGAATGCCGCCGAGGAATTTATCGGTCACATCCTTGCCCAGCCCGATCTTGCGGCAGGCCGCGCCCGGCATGGTCAGGATTTCTTCGCCGAGCTGCTTTTTGCCACTTGGGTCGAAGCGCTTGAGGCGGAATTCAACGTTTTCCTGCTCGTGAATCTTCCCGTAATTGTGATTGACGCGTTCAACTTCGAGCCAGTTGCCGTCCGGATCAACCATCTTCCACCAGGCTAGATTGTCGAGTGCGGTGCCCCACAGCACGGCCTTCTTGCCGCCAGCGTTCATCGCGATATTGCCGCCGATACAGGAAGCCGAGGCCGAAGTCGGGTCGACCGCGAAGACGCGGCCAGCCAGCGAAGCGGCTTCCGAAACCCGGTCAGTCACCACGCCGGCACCGGTGCGTATCGTTGCATACGGCGTTTCATGGCCAGCCAGCACCAGTTCTTCAACCGGGCCGATGTCGATCAATTTTTCGGTGTTGATCACCGCCGCATAACGCGTCAGCGGCACGGCGCCGCCGGTGTACCCGGTGCCGCCGCCGCGGGCGATGATGGTCAGACCGGCTTCGATACAGCCACGGACGAGGTGGCCGATTTCCTCTTCGGTATCCGGATTGAGGACGACGAAGGGATATTCAACCCGCCAGTCGGTCGCATCGGTGACGTGTGAAACGCGGGCCAGGCCGTCAAAAGCGATGTTGTCCTTGCGCGTGTGCTTGCTCAGAATGCGCGTGACTTTACGACGCAGGTCCCAGGTTTCACCAAAACGTTCGGCGAAAAGGTTGACCGCATTGCGCGCCGCATCGACCAGGCGCTTGACCTTGGCCGCCCGCTCCGGGTCTTCACCTTCGCTGGCGGCGCGGCGCTTTTCAACCTCGGAAAGGCGGTGGTGCAGGGCGTTGACCAGCGCATCGCGGCGCTCGCGATTGTCGAGCAGGTCATCTTCCAGATAGGGATTGCGCTGGACAACCCAGATGTCGCCCAGTACCTCGTAGAGCATGCGCGCCGAACGGCCAGTGACGCGCTCGGAACGGAGCTCGTCGAGCACCGCCCAGTTGTCAGCGCCGAGCAGGCGAATAACGATTTCGCGATCAGAAAACGAGGTGTAGTTGTAAGGTATTTCGCGCAGGCGGGCAGTCATGGGAGCGGCCAGTGGTCCGTCAAAAGGTGGATTTTAGCGTATTGCAGCGCAACATGCGGGGACTGGTGGACTGGCAGAATGCGGCGAAAGTTTCAGCTTGCCTAAAAACCGCTGATCTTGATCAACAAGCCAAGCAGGGAGCAGCCGGCAATGATGCGCATGACGCTCTGCTGGTAGCGGAAAAGTGCTAGCCCGGCAGCCGCAGCGATGGCCGCAGAAAGCCAGTCAAACCCGCCGCTAAAGCCCTGCGGCCACAGTACGTGATAGCCAAAAAATAGTGCCAGATTGAGGATGACGCCAACCACCGCGGCGCTAATTGCAGTTAGTGGCGCGGTGAATTTGAGCTGGCCGTGCGTTGTTTCAACCAGTGGCCCACCGAGCAGAATGAAAATGAACGAGGGCAGGAAAGTGAACCAGGTGACGATCGTGGCGGCCAGTGCGCCAGCAAGGAATTGGTTTTCCGGCCCGAACAGCGTGAACATCTGCGGTGTTTGGTAGCCGCCGACGAAACCGACAAACGCAACCACCATGATCAGCGGCCCCGGTGTCGTTTCGCCCAAGGCCAGTCCATCGATCATCTGGCTCGGCGTTAACCAGCCGAAATGCATGACTGCGCCCTGATAAACGTAAGGCAGCACGGCGTAGGCGCCGCCGAAGGTGAGCAGGGCGGCCTTGGTGAAGAACCAGCCCATCTGGGTCAGGGTATGTTGCCAGCCGAGCAGGGCGCTGAGCAGACTCATCGGTAGTGCCCAAAGTGCAGCGCCGATCACGGCAATGCGGAGTAGGCGTGGCCAGCTAAAACGCGCGTGTTCGGGCGTTGGGCTGTGGTCGTCGATCAGCGCCGGACCGAAAGATTTGGTGCTTTTCCAGTGTTGACCGGAAGCTTTGAACCAATCAGGACGCAAACGCCCACCGGCATACCCAAGCAGCGCCGCTGCCACGACAATCAGCGGAAACGGCGTGCCAAAGGCAAAAATGGCGATAAATGCGGCGGCTGCAATCGCCCACAAGCTCTGGTTCTTTAACGTGCGTGAACCAATCCGCCAGGCTGCTTGCAAGACAATAGCGGTGACCGCCGGTTTGATCCCAAAGAACAGCCCGGCAACCAGCGTCGTCTCACCATAAGCGATGTAAATCCACGACAGCGCGATCAGGATGAACAACGAGGGCAGTACGAACAGCACGCCGGCGACAATGCCGCCCCAACTACGGTGCATCAGCCAGCCGATGTAAGTGGCCAGTTGTTGCGCCTCTGGGCCGGGGAGCACCATGCAGTAATTGAGCGCATGCAGGAAACGCCCTTCGGACAGCCAGCGGCGCTTTTCGACCAGTTCCTGATGCATCATCGCGATTTGTCCTGCCGGGCCACCAAAGCTGATCAAGCCGAGCTTGAGCCAGAAACGGAGGGCTTCCCAGAAGGTAACAGGGGTGGGCGGAGTGGATTGATCCATCAGAAACTCAAGGCAGTTTGAGCAATCAGCCAGTAGCGCACAAACTTGCCGATCGCCATGAATAGACAGCAGGGCAGCCAGTGTAAGCGCAACCAGCCAGCGGCAAGGCATAGCGCGTCACCGATCAGCGGCGCCCAGGCGAGTAATAAAACCGGGCTACCCCAGCGCAGGAGTTTGTCTTTGTGCGGCAGGTTTTCCAGCTTTTGCCAGCGTGGCAAATAGCGGCCACACCACCAGGAAGTCATGCCGCCGGCGGTGTTTGCTGCGGTCGACACGACTAAAGCCGGTAAAAATACCGAGTTGTCTTGCTGGACTAAGGCAAACAGTGCAAATTCCGAGCCGCCGGGGAGAACGGTGGCGGCCAGGAAGCTGAACAGCCCCAGCCCCCACAAGCCATAAGCCGGATCAAAATCGAGCAGATTCAAGTGCGGAAACTGGCTGCGCTTTGCTCCAGGCTGTGCGCAATGTTCTCCAGAGCGCGCACCTCGGACAGCAAACCTTGCGCCTGAGCGCTATTGCTGTCGGCATTTTGTGCAACGCGCTCAACCGCCTGGGCGATGGAGTGGCTGGTTGTACCCTGTTGATGCGCGGCAGCGGCAATTTCGCTGGAGGCTTCGACCGAACGCTGGCCGGCATTGGCAATCGCCTGCAAAGTGGCTTCGGCATCAGCCGCCAGGCGGGTTGCTTCCTGCGCTTGCCGGGCAATTTGCTTGGCGTTTTCGGCGGCCCGTGCGGTTCCTGAAGAGGTTGCGGAAACAGTTTGGGCAATTTGTGCGGTGAAATTGGCTGAACGTTCGGCCAGTTTGCGAACTTCATCCGCGACCACCGCAAACCCGCGCCCGGATTCGCCGGCACGCGCCGCTTCAATCGCGGCATTGAGTGCCAGCAGGTTGGTTTGATCGGCCAAGTCGGAAATGGCGTGGGCCATACTGGCAATTTGTGTCGCGTTGTTTGCCAATTCGTCCATCAAACCCTCGGCGCTAGCGGTTTCATCAGCAATTTTCTTCATTTCGACGGAAACCGCCGATGCTGAACCCATGCCTTGTTGGGCCAGGCGCAGCGTTTCGCCAGCGGCAGTGGCCGAATGGCTGGTTTGGTCGGCAGTGTGCGAAATACTCACTGAAAGCTGTTCAACGGCGGCGGCCAGTTCAGCTGCCGAGGCGGATTGTCCTGCGGCGGCATCGGCAACCGAGGTGGCGGCTTGCTCCAGCGCCTTGGCCGAGGCAAAAGCAGTGCCCGAGGAGCGCGAAATATCGCCGATCAAGCGGCCAATGTTGAGGCGAGCGGTATTAGCTTCCTGGGCAATAACGCCGATTTCGCAACTTGCATCAGGAATTGCCTGCGAGAAATCGCCGGCACCCAGGCGCCGCACGCCATCGGCAACCGGCATCACCCCGGCCAGACCGCGACTGGCAGCAAGCCACGCCGCCAGCGCGCTAAGCAAGGCGCCCAACAGGCAGGCCAGGCCCAGTTGCCAGCGCATGGCAGAGGCGTTCTTGTTGTATTCATCGATCCAAGTGCCGCCAGCAACCGTCCAGCCCCAAGTCGGTGAACGTTTGTAAACAACGATTTTCTCGCGCTCCTTGCCGCTTTCGTCGTTGTACATATAGCTGATCGTACCTTCTTCATTCTTCGCCATTTCAGTGGCCAGCATCAGGAGTGGGCCTTTGACTTCACGTGTTGTTTGGCCTTCCAGTTTGGGATGCAGGGTAAAGAAGCTGTCTTCGACATTTTTTTCGATTTTCAGCGCATAGGGATAGCCGGTATCGCCAAACTTCATTTTCTTCAGGGTTTCGCGCAAGCGTGTCATGTCGTCACTGACGTCCGAACGCACGGACCAGGCACCGACGACTTTACCTTGCGTATTTTTGAGTGGCAGGAAAGCGCTGACAAAAAACTTGCCGCTGCGCTGGACGACACCGGCCCATTCCTGCCCTTGCAGTACCGTTTTGGTTTCCGGCGCCGTGGCGGCGATTGGCTTGCCGACCATGCTCTTGCCTTCCTTGTCTTTCAACATGGTCGCCACGCGCACCATCTCGCCTTTGTCGTTAAACAACAGCAAAGCCGGTTCTGCAATCAGGATTTCCTTCCAGCGCTGCAGTAACTGTTCGTTACCGTTGACCACCTCGCCAGCTACGCGATAAATCGGCAAACCAAAACTATCCTTCTCGTTGCTGGCATCGGCTGATTTCAAAGCCTCGCCGAGCAGATTTTTCAACACCCCAAGGCGTTTCATGCCGGCTGCTTCGTGCGATTTGGCGTTTAACTCAAGCAAATCAACGACAGCCGAAACCTGGCCGCGTGCGGCTTCTTCGGCGCTATGGCGCTCGGCCTGCGAAAAAGTAAATAGAGAAAAAATGGCGACCGCCGCAAAGGCGAGGGCGCAAACAGCGGCGACGGTGGACGCGACACGAGTGGCTAGTTTGCCAGAAGACATGTGTACTATTCCCTATGAAATTTTCGCAGAATTTTGCGCGCAAGCTCACGCCAGTGCAAGCTGAGTCGGACAAAACCGGTGCAAAGCTGCTAGATTTCACCCTTTGTTCAAAAGAATCGCGCCATGCACCCGGATTATCTCGAAAAAGTTCTCAATGCTCAGGTCTACGACGTGGCGATCGAAACGCCGCTCGACCTGGCCGGCAACCTTTCAGCACGGGTCGGCAACAAGATCATTTTGAAGCGTGAAGACATGCAGCCGGTGTTTTCCTTCAAGCTGCGCGGCGCTTACAACAAAATATCCAGCCTTTCGGCTGAGAAGCTCAAGCGCGGTGTGATCTGCGCTTCAGCTGGCAATCACGCGCAAGGCGTCGCCTTGTCGGCGAACAAACTGGGTTGCCGCGCCGTCATCGTCATGCCGACTTCGACGCCGGGGATCAAGATCAATGCGGTCAAGGCGCGCGGCGGTGAAGTGGTTTTATTCGGTGATTCCTTCGATGAAGCCTGCGCCCATGCCTTTGAGCTGGAAAAAACCGAGAAGCTGACTTTCGTCCATCCCTTTGATGATCCGGAAGTGATCGCCGGCCAGGGCACGGTGGCGATGGAAATCCTGCGTCAGCATTCGCGCCATAACGGGCCGATCACCGCCATCTTCTGCGCCATCGGCGGTGGCGGGCTGGCGGCTGGTGTCGCGGCCTACATCAAGCGTCTGCGTCCGGAAATCAAGGTGATCGGCGTCGAAACCTTCGATGCTGATGCAATGAAGCAGTCGCTGGCTGCCGGCAAGCGCGTCCGTCTTGAGCAGGTCGGGCTGTTTGCCGATGGCACCGCCGTCAAGTTCGTCGGCGAGGAAACCTTCCGCCTGTGCAAGGAATACCTTGATGAAGTCATCCTGGTCGATACCGACGCCATCTGCGCGGCGATCAAGGACGTTTTCGAGGACACCCGCTCGATTCTCGAACCGGCCGGTGCGCTGGCCGTTGCCGGCGCCAAGGAATATGCTCGCCAGCACAAGCTGAAGGACAAAAACCTGATCGCCGTCACCTCCGGCGCCAACATGAATTTCGACCGCCTGCGCTTCGTCGCCGAACGCGCCGAAGTCGGTGAGCGGCGCGAAGCTGTGCTGGCCGTCACGCTGCCGGAAAAGCCGGGTGCCTACAAAAAATTCCTCGGCCTGATCGGCAAGCGCAACGTTACCGAATTCAATTACCGCTACCACACCGCCAGCGAAGCCCATGTTTTTGTTGGCGTTCAGGTCGTTGACCGCAACGAATCGAACAAACTGGTTGAGCAACTGAGCAAGCACGGTTACCCGACGCTGGATCTGACCGACGACGAAATGACCAAGAATCATATTCGTCACATGGTCGGCGGCCACGCCCCGGCAGTTTGCGAAAAGGGCATGCACGAGCTGGTGTACCGCTTCGAATTCCCCGAAAAGCCGGGTGCTCTGATGAATTTCCTGACCCAGATGAGCGCTGGCTGGAATATCAGTCTCTTCCATTACCGCAACCACGGCGCTGACTACGGCCGCGTGCTGGTCGGCATGCAGGTGCCGCCGGGCGAGATGGGGAAATTCAAGGAATTTTTGAAGAATCTCGGCTACGCGCATTGGGACGAAAGCCAGAACCCAGCTTACAAGCTGTTTCTGGGGTAGTTCGCATACCCCATTGGATTTGTAGTAGACTTTTTTCGTCTACTACAAACTCAGGTTGGTGATGTCTCCGCAAAGCCCGGTTAGCCAAACGCTCTACGCGCAACTGCAGGAAGAAGCAGCAGTTTTCAATGCCGTCATCTTCGAGCAAGGTATCGCCGGCAGCCCCTATCTGAACCACGCCAACGGCTACGCCTACTGGTATTGGCAAGTAAGCGGCCCGGATGGCAAATTGAAACGCCTTTCCCTCGGGCGCGATACCCCGGAAACCCAAGCCCTCGTTGAGCGCCTGAAAACGCGCAAAACCGAGGCCAGCGAAGCGATTGCCGCACTCCGCACAACCACTCGGGCCTATCTCGCCAGTGGTGGGATGAGCATGGAATCGGCGCACTTTCGGGTGATGGAGCACCTGGCCCAGGCTGGCCTGTTTCGCAAAGGGCTGGTCCTCGTCGGCTCGCACGCCTTTACCGCGCTGGGTAACCTGCTCGGCCTGCGCTGGGGTAACCAATTAAAAACCACCGACATGGATTTTGCTCGCGCCCAAGGCATCAGCCTGGCTCTGCCGGGGAATGCCGAAGCCATTGATGTGCTTGCGACCGCCAAGGAGTTCGACCCAACTTTCTTCGCCGTACCGCAACTGGATCACCGCCAACCATCGACCGCTATCATCAGCCGTAAAACCCGCATCAAGCTTGATTTTTTGACCACGCACGCGGCGGCGGAAACGGATATGCCGCACTATTTTGCTGATCTTGGCATTGCGGCAACCCCCTTGCGTTACATGGACTACCTGCTCGGCGGCTTCAATCGTCGTGGGCTGGTGATCGGCACTTACGCCTTCCCGATCAAACTGCCTGATCCCGCCCGCTTCGCCATCCACAAACTGATCATCGCCCAGCTGCGGCGCGGCGAGGGCGACGCCAAAATGCAAAAAGACATACGCCAAGCCGACGAACTGCTCGCCGGAATGATTGAAATTGGGCTGGGGTATGAAATTGAAGAAGCACTCGGCGCGCTGCCGACTACTGGCATCAAGCTTGTCCGGCGCTCATTGGCGCAGATGCAATTGAGCCGCGACTGGCTGAACAACCAACTGGATCAACCTACCCCATGACCCCCGAACAATTCATCGCCCTGTGGAAAGACAACAAACTCACCGAACGCGGCGGCGCTCAGGCGCACTTTGATGATCTCTGCGACCTGCTTGGCGTTGCCAAACCGCGCGACCCGGAAAATTACTGCTTCGAGCGCGGCGCCAAAAAAGCCAGTTCTGGCAACGGCTGGGCCGATGTCTGGAAACGCGGTCACTTCGGCTGGGAAAACAAAAAACCGGGCCGCGACCTCAACGCTGCACTCAAGCAACTTACCGACTACGCCCTGCAACTCGACAACCCGCCGCTGCTCGTCGTTTGCGACCGCGAACGCATCGTCATCCATACCGCCTTCACCGGCTATCCGGATGAACCGCGTGAAATTCGTATCGAGCAACTGATTGAGCCGGAAGCTCGCCAACTGCTCAAATGGGTGTTCACCGACCCCGAAAAACTGCGCCCCGAGAAGTCGACCGCAGCAATTACCGCGCAAGCCGCCGGCCAGTTCGCCCAACTCGCCGCCGCTATGCGCAGCCGAGGCGAAGACGGGCAGAAAGTCGCCCATTTTCTCGTTCAATGCCTGTTCTGCATGTTCGCTGAAGACGAAGCGCTATTGCCTATTGGCATCTTCACCGACCTGCTAAAAAACGCCGGCAGCGATGCCGACAAAGCCGCTCGCCGTATCGAAAAACTGTTCACCGCCATGCAGAAAAAAGGCGGCGACTACGGCGACCACGACATCGCCTGGTTCAACGGTGGCCTCTTCAAAACCATCGACATTCCCCCGTTGACCGTAAGCGACCTGCAAGCCCTGCACCGCGCCGCTGCCGACATGGACTGGCGCGCCATCGACCCCACCATTTTCGGCACCCTTTTCGAGCGCGGCCTTGACCCCGCTGCCCGCGCCCCGCTCGGCGCGCATTACACCGATACCGGCACCATCGCCAAGCTGATCGAACCGCTGGTCAGCGAACCGCTCGCCGCTGAATGGCAAGCCACACGCGCCCAGATCGCTGAATTTGCCCCCAAATTCGGCATGGTCAAGGGCCGCAAAAAGAACGAATACCGCCCCAACGACGCCTTGCAAAGCGGCAACGCCCTGCTCCAGGGTTTCTTCAACCGCCTCAACGCCTTCCGCGTCCTCGACCCCGCCTGCGGCTCCGGCAATTTCCTGTATCTGGCCCTCAAAGCCCTGCGCGACATCGAAAAACGCGCCCACGTCGACGCCCAGGAACTCGGCCTGCAGCCCGAACTCGCCATGCACTCCGGGCCGCACAACATCCTCGGCCTCGAAATCAACGAATTCGCCGCCGAACTCGCCCGCGTCACCGTCTGGATCGGCGACATCCAATGGTGCCGCCGCAACGGCTACCCGCATGCCATCAACCCCATTCTCAAACCGCTCGACGGCATCGAACACCGCGACGCGCTTTTGACTTTCTCCTCCCCTGAAAAGGGGAGGCCGGGAGGGGTTGGGGTTTGCGAAGCCGAGTGGCCCACCGCCGACGTCATCGTCGGCAACCCGCCGTTTCTCGGCGACAAAGTCATGCGTAGCGAACTCGGCGCCGAATACGTTGAAACCCTGCGCAAAACCTACGACGGCAGAGTCCCCGGCGGTGCCGACCTTGTCACCTACTGGTTCGAAAAAGCCCGCGCCCAGATCGCCGCGGGAAAACTGCAAGCCGCCGGCCTTGTTTCCACCAACTCCATTCGCGGCGGTGCCAACCGCAAGGTGCTTGAACGGATCGTTGAAACCACGCGCATTTTTGAAGCGTGGAGTGACGAAGAATGGGTCAACGACGGCGCCGCCGTGCGCGTTTCGCTTGTTGGATTTGGGCCGATTTTTCCGGTTGACCGTGGGAATCGGTTGGATGGGCTTGAAGTTGCTTCGATTCATGCCGATTTGACCGCCGCCGTCGGCGTCAACCTGACTTTGGCCAAACCGCTGCCAGAAAACGCCAACACCGCCTACCTCGGCATCCAGAAAACAGGCCCATTTGACCTACCAGGTGAACTTGGACGAAGTTGGCTCGGCCAGCCGAACCCGAACGGTCGACCTAATAGCGAAATCTCCAAGCCATGGTTCAACGGCCTCGATATAACTGGCCGACCGCGTGATAAATGGATCGTCGATTTCGGCACCGACATGCCGGAAGCCGAAGCTAGCCTGTACGAATTGCCGTTTGCCTACGCCAAGGAACACGTGCAGCCCACGCGTGTTGGCAAGCGCGAAGCGCGCACCAACGAAATGTGGTGGCTATTTCAGTGGTCACGCCCGTTAATGCGCAAGGCTGTTGAACAACTTCCACGCATTCTCGTTACTCCTGAAACGCCAACGCATACGGTTTTCGCTTGGTTAACTCGCGGCGTTGTACCAGACAAAAATTTGATCGTTGTTGCACGTTCAGACGATTTAACGTTTGGCATCCTATGCACACGATTTCATTTGCTTTGGGTACGAGCGCTTGGGTCGCCTTACGGAAATCACCCAACAGCTCGGCGTTACAACAGCTCAGCGGTTTTTGACACCTTCCCTTTCCCAGCCGGCCTGACGCCGCGTGACACCGCTCCCGTCGCTGGTCAGGCCTCGCCACCGTGCATGACCGGTGAGATCGTCGCCGCCAATATTGCCGCTGCCGCCCGCCGCCTCAACGAACTGCGCGAAGCCTGGCTCAACCCGGTTGAGTGGGTCGATTGGGTCATCAGCGCCGAAGAGGAAAAAGCCGGCTTCCCGAAACGCCCGGTCGCCAAACCCGGCCATGAAGCCGAGCTCAAAAAGCGCACCCTGACCAACCTCTACAACGCCCGCCCCGCCTGGCTGGACCTCGCCCACAAGGCGCTTGACCAGTCCGTTGCCACCGCTTACGGCTGGACGGACTATGTAGCTGAAATGCCCGATGACGAAATCCTCCGCCGTCTGTTGGCGCTGAATCTGGAGCGGGCAGTGCAGCCATGACCGAGGATGAGTTTCCCTTCAAGGTTGGCGATACGGTGTGGTTTGTCAGATTCGGCGATGCAGAAAGTTGCACGCTGACCAGCTTCAACAAGTTGGTGCTTATGCCGGATGTCGCGACCATCACTGTCGAAATGAAGGATGGTCGCCGCCTTTGCTGTCTGCCAAAGACGCTTCACGTCGAACCGCCAGAGCGCAAGGCGAAGCCCACCACGCGCGTCGGGTTCGAGTATTGCGGTGAACGTCAGGTCTATGCGCAAAATCTGAAGTTGCCACCAGAGCCGATTCCGGAGCCGCTTTGCAGCCCATCCGAGGCGAGCATTGAGAATCTCGCAGCCGCAATTGACCATTGGGCGGCCAGCGTACGCGGATTTTCCCACGGCTTCGACTGTAGCGAAGAGTACCAACACGACTTGATGGATCGGGAAGAGGTTCATGGCATTCTGAATGGTCTTCAGCAGTCGGGCGTCAGCATTCCCGCTGCGTTGCAAACACGCCTGGATGAGGTTGATCAATGGTTCATGGCGCTGACCAAGGCTGATCAAGGGGTTTGGGGGGATTCGGAGCGATATGACCAAAAATTCTTTTGGTATTACTTTCGCTGGTTGAAGTAACTACAAAACGGATTGGGGACTCAATACACGTCCGCTGGGCGAGATAGGGAAATTCGCGACTTTTCAAAAACGGGTTACGCACGTTGGGTTTCAATGGGTTACGGTCAACGCCAAACCCAGCCCAAAACCCAATACTGCATCAGATCGCCCATTTATATCATTGAGTTATATTTTAGTTATAAATCATTCTTTCACAGAATAACAAACCCTCACTAGACTTCAGCAATCCCGAGATTTATCTCAATTGACTGGAGCTTTCCATGAAAAAATTTGGCCTTATTTCGGCGTTGACCGTAATCCTTGGCATCAGCGCTGCTTTTGCCCAAACCACGCTGCTCAATGTTTCCTATGATCCGACTCGCGAGTTGTACAAGGATTTCAACGCGGCTTTCAACAAGCACTGGCAGGCTAAAACCGGGCAAACGGTGAATGTGCGGCAATCGCATGGCGGCTCGGGCAAGCAGGCGATGGGCGTGCGTGACGGGTTGGAGGCGGATGTCGTGACGCTGGCGCTGGCTTTTGACATCGACGCGCTGGTTGAACGCAATTTGATTCCGGCTGATTGGCAAAAGCGTTTTCCGCACAATTCTTCGCCCTACACCTCGACCATCGTTTTTCTGGTGCGCAAGGGCAACCCGAAGGCGATCAAGGATTGGGGCGATCTCGCCAAGCCGGGGACCAGCGTGATTACGCCGAATCCGAAGACCTCCGGCGGGGCGCGCTGGAATTATCTGGCAGCGTGGGCCTGGGCCTTGAAGCAGCCGGGTGGTAATGAGCAGAAGGCGAAGGAGCTGGTCACGGCGATTTTCAAGAATGTGCCGGTGCTCGATTCCGGAGCGCGGGGTTCGACCACCACTTTCGTTGAGCGCGGCCTCGGCGATGTGCTGATTGCCTGGGAGAACGAGGCGCAACTGGCGGTCAATGAAATCGGCAAGGACAAGTTCGAGATCATCGCGCCCAGCCTGTCGATTCTGGCCGAGCCACCGGTGGCGGTGGTTGATAAAGTGGTCGAAAAGCGCGGGACGCGGCTGACGGCGCAGGCTTATCTTGATTATCTTTATGCCGAAGAAGGGCAAAATATCGCCGCCAAACATTACTATCGTCCGCGTGATGCCAAGGTGTCAGCCAAATATGCCGCGCAGTTTCCGAAGATCAAGCTGGTGACGATCGATGATACTTTCGGCGGCTGGCAGAAAGCGCAGAAGGCGCACTTCGCCGACGGCGGCAGTTTTGACCAGATTTACCTGAAGAAATAGGAAATACCATGCCATTGACCGACCTGATCCGTTATTTCAACGCCGCTGATACCAGCGAGGAAAGCACCATGTATTTGCAGGGCGAGCGCGTTGCGGCCTGGCATCGCGGGCTGCAGATGAGTTCGCTATTTCAGCCGATTGTCGATTTGCGTCAGGAGTGCGTTGTCGGGCACATGGCCCAGCTTAGCGCGCAGCAGGAGGATGAAACGCCGGTCAGCAGCGAGGTGGCTTACGCCTCGTGCGAGTCGGCGGCGTCGCTGATTTACTTTGATCGCCTGTGCCGCACCCTGCACGCGCTCAATTTGCTGGCTCAGCGTGCCAAGGTGGGCGGTTACCTGCAGTTGGCGATTGATCCGCGTCACCTGCTGGCCGTGCAAAACCAACACGGTTTGGTCTATGAAGCGATTTTGAAACGTTGCGGGCTGGCGCCGGAAGATATCGTGCTCGAATTTTCAGCCAGCCAGTTGGGCAGCGATGGTCGTCTGGCCGCCGGGGTGGCTAACTACCGGCGCCGTGGCTATCGGTTGGTGCTGCGCGACCCGGTTTTGAGCCGCGACGTGGCGGCTGTGCTTGCCTTGCAACCGGAGTTTGTCCGTTTTGACGGCCAGCCGGATGGCGAGGCGCTGGCCGCTTGCCGTCAGGCCGGGATAGCGATTGAAGTTTCCGGCATTGAAACGGCACAGGATTTTGCCGAAGCCAAGTCGGCGGGGTTTGCCTTTGGCCTCGGCAACTTGTTCGGTGCTGCGCAATCTGATTGTCGACCTACCCACAGCACGCAGCCAGTCGCCTACAATTCACCCTCATTTTCCGGAGTCGAATCATGAAAATCGCCAGCAACATCACCGAACTGGTCGGCAACACGCCGCTGGTCAAAATTAATCGCCTGACTGCCGGTTGTGGCGCGACGGTCGTCGCCAAGCTGGAGTTTTTCAACCCCGGCCATAGCGTCAAGGACCGGATTGCCGTGGCGATGCTCGATGCTGCCATCGCCGCCGGCCAGATCGGTCCGGAGACGGTGATTCTTGAGCCGACTTCCGGCAATACCGGCATTGGCCTGGCGATGGTTTGCGCGGCGCGTGGCATCAAGGCCGCGTTTGTCATGCCGGAAACCATGAGTCGCGAACGCAAGCTGCTGCTCAAGGCCTACGGTGCCGAGCTGATTTTGACGCCGGGGCCGGAAGGCATGAGCGGGGCGATCAACAAGGCCAGAGCGCTAGCTGAAGCGGATGCCAAATACTTCATTCCGCAGCAGTTTGAAAATCCGGCCAATCCGGCGGTTCACCGCAACACGACGGCCGAAGAAATTTGGGCGGATACGGATGGTCAGGTCGACATTTTTGTCTCTGGTGTGGGTACGGGCGGCACGATTACCGGTGTTGGCGAGGCGCTCAAGGCCAAGAAACCGGGCGTTAAAATTGTTGCGGTTGAACCGGATGCCTCGCCGGTGCTTTCCGGCGGCGCCAAAGGGCCGCACCCGATTCAGGGCATCGGCGCCGGCTTCGTGCCGGCGGTATTGAACACCGCGATTTACGATGAAGTCATCCGCGTCACCAACGACGATGCTTTCGCCCTCGCCCGCCGTATGGCCACCGAGGAAGGTCTGCTCGTCGGCATTTCCTCCGGAGCCGCCACCTGGGCTGCACTGGAACTGGCCAAGCGCCCGGAAAACGCCGGCAAGCTGATCGTCGTGATCATTCCATCCTTCGGCGAACGCTATCTTTCAACTGCCCTGTATCAGCATCTCGAGGTTTGAGTATTTTCGATACCCCGATTGACCGGCGCGGCTCCGACTCGATCAAATGGAGCAAGTACGCCGGGCGCGACATCCTGCCGCTGTGGGTGGCGGATATGGATTTCGCCGCCCCGCCGCCAGTTATTGATGCCTTGCAGCAACGTATCGCGCAGGGTGTTTTCGGTTACGGCGGACCCTGGCCGTCGTTGACGGAGTCAGTGCTCGCTCACCTTGAAAGCCAATACCGCTGGAAAATTGAAGCGGAATGGATTGTCTGGCTACCGGGCTTGGTCACCGGCCTGAATGTCGCCTGCCGGGCGGTCGATGGCGAGGTTTTGACGGCAACGCCGATCTACCCGCCCTTCCTTTCCGCCCCGCATTTTTCTGGCCGCAAACTCAATCGCTGTGAGCTGACGCAAACCGATGGCGAGTGGCAATGGGACAAAATCGCCCTCAAAAACGCGTTGACCGCAACAAGCAAGCTTTTCCTGCTCTGCCACCCGCACAACCCGGTCGGTCGCTGCTGGAGTCGTGACGAACTGCTTGATCTGGCAACTTTCGCTGAAAAAAACGATTTGGTGGTTTGCTCCGATGAAATCCATTGCGGCCTGGTTCTTGATGCCGACAAGCGCCACATCCCCTTCGCCAGCCTGTCACCGGAGGCGGCCAAACGCAGCATCACGCTGCTGGCGCCATCGAAAACCTACAACATTCCCGGTTTGGGTTGCGCCTTCGCGGTGATTCCCGACGCCAGCCTGCGCCATCGTTTCGAGCATGCCATGCACGGCATCGTGCCGCATGTGAACGTCCTCGGCCTCGCCGCCTGCGAAGCCGCCTACCGTGATTGTGGCGATTGGCACGCTGAACTGATCACTTATTTGCGTGGCAACCGCGATCAGGCATTGCTTGCGGTCAACGCCGAAAAAGGGGCAAAAATGTCCCGCGTTGAGGCAACTTATCTGGCCTGGATCGATGTCCGCGAATTGGGCCTTGAAAAACCGGCAGCGCACTTCGAGGCGCATGGCTTGGGTTTGTCGGATGGCGCCGATTTTGGCGCGCCAGGTTGGTTACGGCTCAATTTCGGCTGTACCCGGCAAACGCTGGAGCAAGCCCTGAGCCGTTTCTCAACTGCTTGCCGCAACGCATGAGTGCCTATGTTTTGAGCCTGTGGGCGTTGGCGCTTGCCCTGATCGGCCAGGCGTTGGCGACGGGCTGCGCAACCGAGGCCTTTCTGCGCAAGGGATTGGCGGCTGGCCTGCGCCGCACGTGGATGGTGATGGCGGTCGCCGCCCTGTTGCTCGCGCTTTACCACGGCTATACGCTGGAGCTTGCTTTGCGCACCGGGCTTTACGATCTCCGTCAGGCCTTGCTCAGTGCGCTGGCCTCAGCCCTTTTTGCGCTGGGGCTTTATGGCTTCAGGCGCCAACCGGCCTGAAAACGCCCTGTTCGGTGACGATCCAGTCCAGCCGTTGGTCATGAATTTCAGGCCGGATGCTGTCCAGCCGGTTGATCTCGAAGCCAACCCCAACTGCCAGCGGGCGCGGTGACAGTGCGGCCAGCGTACGGTCAAAATACCCGCCGCCATAGCCGAGGCGATAGCCGGCGGCATCAAAACCATTCAGCGGCAGCAGGAGCAAGTCGGGCGTGACGAATTCGCCGTCGACTGGCGTTGGAATACCGTAACGATCTTCTTTTAACCGGGTTGTTGAAGTCCACGGGCGGAAGGCCAGCGGCGTAGCTTCGGCTATCACCACCGGCAAAGCTGCCACGGTGCCCGATTTGGCCCAGTGTTCAAGCACCTGACGGACATCAGGTTCGTTTTTGATCGGCCAGCAAAACCCGACAATGGCCGGTACTTTTAGAAGCCGAATCAGATGTTCGACAATCTGCGCCGAGAGCGCAGCGTGCTCGTCCACGCTCAGGCCAGCACGCCGCGTTTGCATCTCGCGCCGCCTTGCCTGCCGCCAGCCCGTGTTATCCTCGTATAGCTCTGTCATTAGTGAAATCTAGCATGAAGTTATCAGTACTTGTCACCTGTCTTTTTGTCTCGCTTTCCACGTTCGCCCAGGATAGTCGGGATAGTGCCTTCCTCTATGCGCGTGACGCTTTTCGCGCCGGTGACCGCAATAAACTGGAACGTAACGCAGCCCTGATCGGCAATCACGATCTGGCCCCCTACGTTGAAAATTACCAGCTACGCATGAATATGGAACAGGGCGATTATGTTGCCCTGCGCAGTTTCTTTGAGCGTTATGAGCAAAGCTACGTTGCCGAAAAACTGCGCGCTGACTGGATCCGCTGGCTGGGCAAACGCGGCGTGTGGCCAGAAGTTGATGCCGAATTCCCCAAATTGATTGCTCCTGATGCCGATGTGACGTGCTTTGCGCAGCAAGCCCGCCTGGCGCGTAACGACAAAACTGTACTTGCCGATGCGGAAAAGAACTGGCTAACCCAGTTGGAACCGCCAGAAGCCTGTTTGCCCGTACTCGAAGCCCTGATCTGGGAAAAGCGCGTGCTGGCTGACGATGTCTGGGCGCGCACCCGGCGCCAATTTGAGGCGAACCGAGTCAATTGGGCCAAGCAAACCCTGTTCTACCTGCCGCCCAGCCAAACGCCGGAAACTCGCTCAGTTGATGCGCTAATTGCCAGCGGCCCCGGCTATCTGGCGCGCCAACCCGCCAACTGGTACACCACGCGTCCCGGTCGCGAGCTGGCCGCCTTCGCCATCCAGCGCATCACCCCGAACGACCCGCGTTTTGCGGCGGATGAGTTGGAAAAAATCCAGTCGCGCATGCTGGATTCGGAAAAGCAATGGGCCTGGAGCCAGGTCGGCCTGCAAGCCGCCAAACGCCATATGCCAGAAGCCCTCGACTGGTATGCCAAGGCCGGTAACGCGCTGCTTTCCGATGACGGCTATCAATGGAAAGTTCGCGCCGCCTTGCGCGCTCATGAATGGGGTGTGGTGCACAAAACCATTGAAGCCATGCCGCCGACGCTGGCCGCACTGCCGGAATGGACTTATTGGCTAGGCCGGGCGCTCAAGGCGGGTGGCCGCACGACGGATGCCGATGCGCTGTTCGAGAAAATCGCCGGCCAGCCCAATTTCTACGGCAATCTCGCCGATGAAGAATTGGGCCGTTCGATCATGCCGCCACCAAAAGCCAAAGCGGCGACCAATGATGAGCAGATCGCCGCTCGCCAAAACCCCGGCATCAAGCGCGCCATGACTTTTTTCCGGCTCGAAATGCGTACCGAGGGTGTCCGCGAATGGAACTGGTCGCTGCGCGGCATGGATGACCGCGAATTGCTGGCTGTCGCTGATCTGGCCAAGCGCAATCAGATCTGGGATCGCGCCATTACCGCTGCCGACAAGACCAAATACGAGCACGACTACAGCCTGCGTTTCCTTTCCCCTTACGGCGAACAGGTGCGCCCGGCGGCACAGAATCAGTCAATCGACGATGCCTGGGTCTACGGTTTGATGCGTCAGGAAAGCCGTTTCATCACTGGCGCCAAATCCAATGTGGGCGCATCCGGCCTAATGCAGTTGATGCCGGCCACCGCCAAGTGGGTGGCCAAGAAAATTGGTCTGCGCGATTACAACCATAGTCAGGTCAACAACACTGAAATCAATGTCTTGCTTGGCACCAGCTATATGCGTTTGGTCATGGAGAATCTCGACAATCATCCGGTTCTGGCCTCAGCCGCCTATAACGCCGGGCCGGGGCGAGCCAAAAAATGGCGTGCTGATCGTCCCTTGGAAGGAGCGATTTATGCCGAGACTATCCCGTTTTCAGAAACCCGTGATTACGTCAAAAAAGTCATGAGCAACTCGGTTTATTACTCGGCTTTATTCACCGGACAGCCCGATTCGTTGAAAAAACGACTCGGTGTGGTCGCGCCTCGCTCCGCTGACCCACTCAAGGACCGTGATTTGCCCTAATATGTGCGCCTTCGATACGCGCCTGCCCTGAGTAAAAAGTGGACAACACCCCCGTCATTTCTGGCGAAGCAGATGATTCAGCAAAAATACTGGCGGATTGTCGTGCGCTTTATCTCAAAGAACTCGGTCAACTGCTGCGCGAGGCTGAACCAGTCAGCGATCTCGCGGTAAAGGTTTTTGTTCAGGCAATTGCCGACTATTTCGACGAAATGGTGTCGACAGCGCCCCGCGGAAGCTTTGGTGATGCCGGTGGCTTGACCGCATCATGTATTTCACTGGTTCATGAAAATGATCTGGAACTGGAAATTCGTCTCGGCGAGTTTTCGGCAAAATTGCTTGAAAAAACTGGCGGCGATTTATGGCGCGTTTATTTGCGCTTTGTCACCCTGCTCAAACGCCCGGATCTTCCAAAGTCTGATAATCCGGTCGGCCCGAAAGGGATGGCAGCTGGCCTGTTGCGCATGTGCAGTGAATTGGGTGAGGGGCATGACCAAACGCTGGCGCGTGTCGAGCGGCTACAAAACTATTTTGCCGAGAACTTGCCCGTTCTTTACACAAATCTCAACGCGCTGTTTGAAAATCGCCACGTCGAAGCGGCTCAGCCCGCTATCATTTCGGCCCCCGATGTCTTGTCTGGCACAAAAGCGGCAACGGTAATGGCGAACGTCGTCAATCCGGTTGCCGCGCTGCAACAGAATTTAATGGCGCAAATGCCTGGTGGCGGCCTGCTTCAATCGGGAGTCGCTGGCAGCGGTGGTGGCGCCAGTGCCAGCTTGTTTTCACAAGCCATGTTTGAGCGCTTGTTGTCACGGCTTGATGAACTGGAAAAAGTCGGCCGCCTTCCCGCCAACATAGCGTTGAACGATGGCGCACCCTCCCTTGAAAATTTGATTCCCGGTTTATTTAATACGGCTGCCCAGTCGGGGGAAATGATCCGGCGACCGATCAAATCAGCCGAGTTAGGCATCCCCAATGCCGCTCCTGAAGCGGCGGCCATCGATACGCTGGCACTGATTTTTGAAGCTATTTTCGATATGCCGGGCTTGCCGGAAGCGATCAAGTCAGCGCTTTCCAGCTTGCAGATTCCCATACTCAAGGCAGCGATGCTTGATCCCGCCTTCTTCACCAATGAATCACACCCGGCGCGGCAATTGTTCGACCGCATGGCGCGGGCGGTGTGGGGCTTGCCGCCTGACGTGACAGCAAAACACCCGGTTTGCATGCAGGTGCTGAGCGTTGCCGCCCATGTTCGTAGCGAATTCACGAATGACCTTGCCGTTTTCGAACGTTATGTAGCCAAACTGGATGCGCTGATTGCCGAACGTGATCAGGAAATCGCCCAGTCAGTCAATGACTGGTTACCGCTGCTAACCCGAATCGATCAGCGTGGTCTGGCCGAAACGCAGTGTCAGGAGGCGATTGAAGCTTTTTGCGAGCGCGGTGCGCCGCAAGGGATCGCCGATTTTTTGCGCCAGTATTGGTACAAGGTGTTGCTGCAAGTCTGGGTTGAGCAGGGCGAGGAGAGTGCCGCCTGGCAAGAACATAACGCGGTGATTGATAGTCTGTTGTGGAGTGTTCAGCCGAAGACCGAAGCAGAAGACCGCAAACGGCTTTCGCGCATGTTGCCTGTCATGCTGCAGTTGTTGAGCAAGGGTATGGAACGAATCAAGGTCTCGGAAGAGGTGCGCACTGATTTTCTGGATACCTGTTTTTCACTGCAGACGGCTGCTTTGCGCGGGGTGACCCAGGCACCAGCCGAGAACGCGGCGTCACTTGGTGCTCCGGCGCTTGAACCCGAACTCTTTGCAGTGCCGGCGAATGCACTGCCTGAAGCGGGTGAGTTGCATGCCGGTGCCTTGCATTTGAAAACCATTGATCTCCCTGGCGAACCGGCTCTGCTTAGCCGCTTGCGGCCCCTGCCTATGAAAAATGGGGAGTGGCTTGAGTTCCAAATGCTTGATGAGCAGTCGCTGGTCGGTCGTCTTTCGTACATCAGCCCGGAAAACGGCAAACTGCTGCTGTGCAATCCGGAGTGGGGTTATGCGGTGGCGATGCATCCAGGGGTGATGGAAAAGCAGTTGCGCGAGAAGCAGGCGCTGCGCTGTTCGGTCAATTCGCTATTCAATACGGCAGCCGAAAAGGCGCTCAATCGCACACCAGCTGTCTGATATTTGTAAAGCGTATGGTCGGCTGTGCGCTAAAACCAGACGATTTGCCTTAAAATTCAAGTTTATCGAATACTGTTTCCGGGGTTCTACATGGCTATCAAAAAGGTCTTGCTGCTGGGGGGTAGCGGTTACATCGGTACCTATATCGCCAATCGCCTGTCACAGCGCGGCATCGAACTGACGATCCCGACCCGTCGGCGTGAGCGCACCAAAGCGCTGATCATGCAGCCGAATGTCGAAATGCCGGAAGCCAATATCCATTGCGCAAAAACCCTGGCCGAATTGATGCAGGGCCAGGATGCCGTGATCAATCTGGTTGGCGTGCTGCACAGCCGTGATGTCCAGTTTCCGTACAGCAAGGACTTTGCCCAGGCGCATGTCGAACTCCCGAAAAAGATCATCGCTGCCTGCAAAGCGACGGGTGTCCGTCGTCTGGTGCACATGAGTGCATTGGGTGCCGACCCCAAGGCCCCATCCGAGTACCTGGCCTCCAAGGGTGAAGGCGAAGCGTTGGTCATGGCCGCGCAAGGCGATCTGGATGTCACCGTTTTCCGCCCGTCAGTGATTTTTGGTCTGAATGATTCTTTCCTGAGTATGTTTGCCAGCGTCCTGCGCAAAGTGCCTTTCTTCCCGCTCGGTTTCGGGCATGCGCGTTTCCAGCCAGTCTGGGCGGCGGATGTGGCTGATGCTTTTGTCGATTGCCTGGATGATCGCGCCACGGTTGGCCAAGCCTACGATCTGGTTGGTCCCAAGGTTTATACCTTGCGCGAACTGGTCGATTACACCAAGGAATTGACCGGCAGCAAGGCAAGCATCATTCCGCTGTCCGAAGGCTGGGCCTATCTACAAGCCGGCCTGATGTGGCTGGCGCCAAAGCCGATGATGTCGCCCGATAATTTGCGTTCGATGCAGGTCGACAGCGTCTGTGATGGCAAGTGCAATCTGCCCGCCAACTGGCAGCCGACTGCACTGGAAGCGATTGCCACGACTTACATCGCGCACAACACCCCGAAGGGCAAGCTGGACTCCTTCCGCTATCGCGCTGGCAGGTAAGCGCTTGAACCGCCGATGAAAATCTACATCGTCGGCGGTGCTGTCCGCGATCAATTGCTGGGTCGCCAGAATGCTGACCGCGATTATGTCGTTGTCGGCACAACCCCCGCCACCATGCAGGCTCTGGGTTACCGGCCAGTAGGCCGTGATTTCCCGGTGTTTCTCCACCCCAAGACGCAAGAAGAATATGCGCTGGCGCGCACCGAGCGCAAAACGGCGCCGGGCTATCACGGCTTTGCTTTCCATGCCGCACCGGAGGTCACGCTGGAAGAAGATCTGGCGCGACGTGATCTGACGATCAATGCGATGGCGCAGGGCGACGATGGCGTGCTGGTTGATCCCTTTCACGGTCAACGCGATATTCAGGCCAAAATGCTGCGTCATGTCGGGCCGGCTTTCGTTGAGGATCCGGTTCGCATCCTGCGTCTGGCGCGCTTTGCCGCACGTTTCGCCGACTTTTCAGTAGCGCCGGAAACCCTGGCCTTGATGCAGACGATGGTCGCCAGTGGCGAAGTCGATCATCTGGTGCCCGAGCGGGTCTGGCAGGAATTGGCCAAAGGGCTGCTGGAAGACAAGCCCTCGCGCATGATCACGGTGCTGCGCGAATGTGGTGCGCTGGCGCGCCTGTTGCCTGAACTCGATGCCCTGTTTGGCGTGCCACAACGCGCGGATTACCACCCCGAAATCGACACCGGCATACACACCCTGATGGTGCTTGACCAAGCGGCGCGGCGCAATTTCACGCTGCCCGTGCGCTTTGCTGCGTTGCTGCATGATCTGGGCAAGGCAACGACGCCAGCCGACATCTTGCCGCGCCATTTTGGCCACGAAGAGCGCAGTGCGCGGCTCGCCGAAAAGCTTTGTGCCCGCCTTAAAGTGCCGGTTGATTGTCGTGATCTGGCTTTGCTGATGGCGCGCTACCACGGCAACATCCATCGCTCGGCAGAGTTGCGCGCGGCGACCATTGTTGGCTTGTTCGAGAAAACTGATGCGCTACGTCGCCCGGCGCGCTTTCAGCAACTGCTTGATGCCTGCCTGTGCGATTTCACCGGGCGCCTGGGCTGGGAAGATCGCCATTACGACAGCCCGCAGCGGCTTTGGGCTGCACTGCTTGCGGTCAACGCCGTAGATGCTGGAAAAATTGCAGCAGCTTGTAGCGATAAAGGAAAAATTCCCGACCGGGTGCGCGCGGCGCGGGTGGCGGCGGTGAAAGCTTTGCTAAATGAGTCGGGAGATCAGCCAGAGCAGCACGGAAAAGAGTAGAGTGCTTGCCACCGGGAAGAGATACGATTTACCGCGAAACTGAAAGGCCATGTCGCCCGGCAATTTCCCGAAGCGAATAAAGCGAGCCAGATGTGGGGCAGCAATGCCCAGCAAGAATATCGCGATCACCAGCGTCAGAATCCACTTCACCATAATGCTTTACGCTGCGGACTAAAACCGCATTTAATCACGCTTCCCCGCCCCCACAGAAAACCATGATAAAAACCGAAAAAATTGACGGCCTGGAAGTATTTTCCTGCAAGCCTGCCCGTAAAACCGGGCAACCCACCCTGCTCTTTGTGCACGGCGCTTTTGCCGGTGCCTGGATGTGGACCGAGACCTTCATGCCGGTTCTGGCCCAAGCTGGCTACCCCTGCTACGCGGTTTCCCTGCGCGGTCACGGTGGCAGCGATGGGCGTGACCATATTGACTGGCATTCGATCAATGACTACGTCGATGACCTGGTGAAAATAGTCGGCCAGCTGGATGAGCCGCCCGTTCTGATCGGTCATTCGATGGGTGGCTTTGTCGTTCAGAAATATCTTGAGCATCACCAGGCCGCTGGTGCTGTGCTGCTTTGCTCGGTGCCGCCACAAGGTTTGGTCGCTTCGCAGTTTCACCTGATGTTCCAGAAGCCGCATTTGTTTGCTGATCTGAATAGCATCATGACCGGCGACTGTACCGATGTCACGACCCTGCGTGAAGCACTGTTTGCCGGTGAGGTCGATGAAAGTATGCTGACCACCTGGCTGACGCGCATGCAGGCAGAGTCACATCGTGCCTTGTGGGATATGTCGATGTTCAATCTGCCCAACCTGCAACAGATGAATCGCCCACCGATGCTGATTCTTGGTGCTGAAAAAGATGTGCTGGTGCCCGCTTTTCTGGTCCAGACAACGGCTCAGACTTACGGGTTGCATGCCCATATTTTCCACGACATGGGCCATGCCGTGACCCACGAAAAAGAATGGCCGCTCGTCGCGGCCACCATCGGCAAATGGCTGGAAGAACTCAAGCCTTGATATCTACGCCGTTGCCGAGATTGGGCGGATTGGAAGCTTGCGGCAGTGCCTGAATCAATTGTGCTGCCGATTGAGCTTCAAGATCCAGTGCTTTTTTCAGCACCAGCGTACCCACGGCATCACCGGTCTTTTCCTGAGTGAGTGCGGTACTTAAACTACTGACGCTTGCGATATCCATCTTGGTTTTGCTCCACGTTTAGGTGCACTGAGAGTCAAGTTTAGTCCGAAATTTTTATAAGGCAAGAAGCAGAGCAGTCGCATTTGTGAGTCGGCCAAGCACTGACTTGGCCTGCTGTGCTTCTTGACAGGCGCGGTCAACGCGGAAATTCAGCCAATTTGCGCCCGCGCTTTCTTCAGCCATTTGAGCAGGGTGATGTAAAGAATGTCGGGGTCGACCGGCTTGGCAATGAAATCATTCATGCCGACGGCCACGCAACGCGCCTGATCCTCGGCAAAGGCGTTGGCGGTCATCGCAATAATCGGCAATTCGCTCAAGCCGGCTAGTTGTCGGATGTGCAAGGTGGCTTCCAGGCCGCCCATGTTGGGCATTTGCATGTCCATCAGCACGGCTGCGTAGTGATTGATTTGAGCCAGTTCAAGCGCCTCTTCGCCATCACTCGCCAGGTCAACGGTAAAGCCCAGCACTTCCCTGAGCAGTTCCAATGCCACTTCCTGATTGATCGGATCATCCTCGGCGACCAGCAAACGTGTTCCGGCATAGTGGCTGCGTAGTTCCTCTTCGGCAGCTTGCCCGGAGACGCTGATTTCGTTGCTGATCTGGCCGGTTTGTGCTTTGGGAAAAGTCAGGCTGAATGTAAAAGTGCTGCCGACGTCTGGTTTGCTGCTGACCTCGATCTTGCCACCCATGAGCCGCACCAATCGCTCACAAATGCTGAGGCCCAGTCCGGTGCCGCCGAATTTCCGCGTTGTCGAGCCATCGGCTTGTTCAAACGGATTGAAGATACGTTGCAGCACTTCTGGCGTCATGCCGATGCCGCTATCACGCACCGCAAAACTGACCGTTACCTGTTCTGCAGATTCCTTCGCGACATCGGCAATCAGCGCGATCTCTCCTTGTTCGGTGAACTTGACGGCATTGCTGATCAGATTGAGCAGAATCTGCTGTAAGCGCAGCGGGTCGCCGACCAGCGTGCAGTCGTGCAAAACTGGGTTGATTTCCATCTTGAGCGCCAAGCCCTTGGCTTGTGCTTTAGCCGCGTTCAGGCTTTCCAGATTGCTGCCCAGTGCGCCGATGGTGAAGGCCGTTTGCTCCAGCGTCATGTGTTCGGCATCGATCTTGGAGAGGTCGAGAATGTCGCACAGTAGATGCAGCAACAGGTTGGCAGCATTGGTGATTTTGGCCAGTTTGTCGCGTTGACCGGGATCGGCATTGTTGCGGTTGAGCAGGTGCGTCAAGCCGATAATTGCATTCATCGGGGTGCGCAATTCGTGGCTCATATTCGCCAGGAAGGAGCTTTTTGCCCGGTTGGCAGCCTCGGCAGCCTCTTTGGCAATTGATAGCGCCAGCGTGCGCTCCTGAACAATCTCTTCAAGATGGTTGCGATGAAGTTGCAGCTCGGCTTCAGTCGCCTTGCGCGCCGTGATGTCAATACGATTGCCGACGATAAAGCCGCTCGGTGTGCGGTATTCGATAATCAGCAGCCAGCGCCCGTCATCCAGTTGTTGTTCAAGCTGGGTGCCATCAGCCGAACGATGCTTGGTCACCCGCTCTTGCACCCACTCCTCAACGCGGCCAAGTGCCGCCGGATACTGGCCACGTTCGGCGCCCTGTCTGACAATTTCCTCGAAGCTTGTGCCCGGAACAATCAGGTCGCGGCTGGTGCTGTAAATTTCAAGATAGGCCTCGTTGCACAGTACCAGGCGGTCGTTTTCGTCATAGACCGTGAAGCCTTCCGGGACGCTGCGAATCGCTTCGTCGAGCAGGCGACTGGCTTTATTGGCGGTGAGTTCGGCTTCCTTGCGATCAGTGATGTCGGCATAGGAAATCACCACGCCAAAATCGTTATGAGTCAATGGCATGGCGGTAACGCTTAACCAAATGGTGCCGCTCGGTGTTTGCACCTGCATTTCTGCATCGCGCACCATGATGCCTTCACGTTGCGCACGCACCCCGGGAATTTGATCCTCGGGCATAGGGCTGCCATCGGGGCGCAAAATTTGCCAATCGTTGCTCTTCAGATCGCGGGCGAGTTGTACCTCTTTGTGAATGCCGAGCAGGCGCTCGGAGGCCGGGTTGCAGTCAATGATCCGGCCTTCGCGATTGGTAATTGCAATGCCGACCGGCAGGACTTCATAAATAGCCCGTAGGCGCTCTTCTTCCTGGCGCAGTTTTTCGCCGCGCGCCCATAGTTGCAATTGTTGTCGATGTAGCCTGAAGAGTAGCCCGGCGACGCCGGCCGTCAGAAGCCAGGCAATTGCCAGCGCCAGGATGGCCTGCTGGCGATTTCGTGAAATCAGCTGATCAACCGGCGCCAGCAAAGTGTTTTCGCTGATGCCCAGCACGACAACCACGGGGAAACCGGCGACGTATTGCCAGTTAAACAGACGCACGATCCCGTCGAAATTGGCCGGTGCGCGAAATGTCCCGTTTGCTTTGGCTTCAGCGCCGACAAAGGCGCGAGCGGGGCCGACATTTTTGCCGAGGGCATTCTCGTGGTCACGATTGCGGGCCAGGTAGTCACCGTTTTGCCGAAAGATGGCAATTGAGTCTTCCTCCGCCAGGCTTAGCGAGGTCAATGTCTTGTAGAGATAATCGGGCGAGATGGAGAGAACGATGACGCCGGTGAGAAGACCGTTGCGCTTGATTGGGCGGGAAAACTGGATTACCCATTTGTTTGAAACCCGACCGAGTAGCGGCTGGCTGACAAATAGCGCTTCCTGGGCGCTTTCCTGGTGGATCTTGAAGTGCTCGCGATCGCCGAGGAATAACGCCTCCTTGAACCCGAGGTTGGAGTAGGCCAAGTAGCCTTTGGCATCAATCACGGCAATCTGGAGTAGCGATTTTTCAGGAAAGCGCTGCTCGATCTGGCGCGCCTTCTGGTCAAATTCAAGCGCCGAAATCTCGCCGTGGCTGGTCGCCAACTCTTGTGCCGCAAAGTCGATGTAACGAATCAGGATGGAGATCTGGTCGGCAACTGAAGCATTCAACTGTTTGCCGCGCAGTTCGGCTTGGGCAATGGTTTCGGTGCGTAATTGTTGGCCGTTGCTGGATAGTTGCCACCAGTACAAACTGCTGGCAAGCAGCGATAGCAATACGACCAGTAATGCAATGCTTCGGAAGTGAAGTGGGGGACGCATGCTTATGACCAAAGTGATGCAGAATTTTATCACTCGGCTTGCTATGAATTACCGATCTACCAAGAGAAAGGGCCGGTGAGATTCCTCTCACCGGCCCTTGTTGTCGCTTCAGTAATTATTGAACTTGCTGAATACCGGCAATCGCCCAACCCTTGCTGCCATCTTGTGGCTTGGTCATGTGCCAGATTTCGTCGAAGGGCTGTGCCGCAGTGCCGCGCTCTTCGCTGATCAGGCCGTGGAAGCGAACGCTGACGATGTAGCGGCTGGCTTCTTCGGTCACATCAAGTACTTCGGCTTCGAGTTGTGCGACATCGGTTTCCTGCTTGGCACCCTTGCGCTCGTCGATACCCATCTTGATCTCGGCGAACATTTCCGGCGTGGTGAATTCGCGGATGTCGTCCAGATTGCCGGCATCGTTGGCAGCCTGCAGGCGGATGAAGTTGACCTTGGCGTTGCGCACAAACCCGGCACTGTCGAAATCAGCCGGCACAAAACCGCTACCGCCCTGTACTGGCGCAGCAACCGGCGCGGCAACACCGCCGCCACCCGCCGGGGTAAAGTCAGGCGTGCTCGGTGCGTTGCGACCGAAGTCAGCACCGGCGCCAGCGTATTGCATGCCGCCCATGCCCGACTGTTGTGCTGCCGCAGCCTTCTTGCGCATGAAGAAACCGATCACCATGACGACAGCCATGACCAGCAAGCCGATCATCATCATGTTGGCCAGGCCTTCACCGAAACCGAAGTGGGAAGCCAGTGCGGCCAGGCCAAGACCGGCGGCGAGGCCGGCGAGTGGGCCCATCCAGGAGCGTTTGGGTTGAGCTGCGGGAGCGGCGGCAGGCGCTGCAGCCGGTCTGGCTGCGGCAGCCTGGCTTGGTGCGGCCGGGCTACTTGGGCTAACCGACTGGCGCTGCATGCCGGCGGAGGAACCTCCGCCGAGGCGCTTGGCTTCTGCGTCACCGATCGACAGCGTAAAGCCGAGGACCAGTGCGGCAGCCATAAGGGCAAAATTCTTCATAGGTGTCTCCGTGTATGTGGATGTAACAGGGCGCAGGATACTTGAGGGCGACTGATTGTAAAACAAGAGAAAAGCTCAGCTTCTGTTCGGAAAAGTCGGAGTGTTTTTAACTCAGCAGTTGTGCCACAGCTGCCGGATTGGAGGGGAAGTATATATGGACGTAAGAAGCCGTTGTGCGTAAGTGGCGATAAATCGGCTCGCCCTCGCGGCCATCGGGCGTCTGCGCGCGGACCAGCGGCTGCAGCGTTGTTTCGCTTTTGGAGTAATGGAAAGTATGGCCGGTGAGGCGCCCTTCCGGTAATTCGGCAACCTGCATGCCAAGGGCGGCCAGGCGTTTTTGCATGACCGCCTTGCCGGGCAGGATGCCGGCAAAATCGTGCGTGATGCCGGATTTGTCGACGATCTGCTCAAACAGACTCATCATGCCGCCGCATTCGGCCAAGAGCGGTTTACTAGTGGCAACGTGTGCCTTGAGTGCCTGCCAGAGCGCCTGATTTTTCGATAGCGCTTCGGCGTGCAACTCCGGGTAGCCGCCGGGCAGCCAGACGGCATCGCATTCGGGCAATCCATCGCCAGCGACTGGTGAGAAAAAATGCAGGTCGGCGCCAAGTGCGCTTAGCGTTTCGAGATTGGCGGGGTAAATGAAACCGTAGGCCGCGTCGCGGGCGATCGCGATACGTTTTCCGGTGAGCAGTGGCACTATTTTTGGAGCGGCAGTCATCGAAAAATTAACGGGTTTTGGCAGGTCGACCGTGGCAGATGCCGCTAAAGCGTCTGCCAGCTTGTCGAGCCTGGCTGCGAGATCATCAATTTCGGCAGCTTGCATTAAACCGAGGTGGCGCTCGGGCAGGCTGTCGCTGCTTTTAGGTAGCGCACCAAACCAGCCCATGCCGGGCGGCAGGCTTTCATGCAGCATTTCAGTATGGCGTGCGCTGCCGACACGGTTGGCGAGAACGCCGGCAAACGGCAGATTGGGGCGGTAAGTGGCCAGGCCGTGCGCGACCGCGCCGAAAGTCTGCGCCATTGCCCCGGCGTCAATCAAAGCCATGACCGGGATATTGAAGCGTTCGGCAAGGTCGGCAGCGGATGGGGCGCCATCGAACAGGCCCATCACCCCTTCGATCAACATCAGGTCGGAATCTTCGGCGGCACGCGCCAGACGCCAGCGTGCATCGTCCTCGCCGCACATGCCGAGATCGAGGTTCTGGCACGGTCGACCGCTGGCGAAGGCATGAATTTGTGGATCAAGAAAGTCTGGCCCGCATTTGAAAACGGTAACGCGCCGCCCTTGCCGGGTATGCAGGCGGGCCAGGGCAGCGGTAACCGTGGTTTTGCCTTGTCCGGAGGCGGGGGCGGCGATCAGAATGGCGGGGCAGCTGGGCATGGGTGTGATCTATTGTTGTTGGGGGGCTGGTTGGCTAAAGCCCTGCCGACGATCCCAGTCGACGTAAAAGAGGCGGCTTTGGCTGCTGCTGAATGAGAACAGCCGCTCGCCGCCGGCCGCGACGACGCTTTCCCCGAGTGTGAAATCAAGTTCCGGCTCGCGTCCGGTGCGGTTGTTGACGATCAGCGGCAGGCCAGTTTCGGCGCTGCGCCGCTCCCACAGGTCGTCCGGCCCCATGCCGGCGACCGGCGGCCAGTTGGCCGGGGCGAGCAGGATAGCGGCCCCTTGCTGGCGATAGCTGGCGGCGAGTTCGGGCTTGTAGGTATCGGCGCAAATCAGCAGGCCGACCGGGATGCCATCAACCACGAAAGGCGTGCCGCCGCTGCCGGGCGTAGACCAGCTTTCGGCCCCGCCATGCACGCGCTGTTTGCGGTAGGCGCCTTGAATCACACCGTCGCGGTTGATTACCGCGACACTATTGTGGAATTTGCCGGTCTTGGCATCGCGCTCGGCAAAGCCGACGAACAGCGCCACCCGGTTGTCGCGGGCGATGGCGGCCAGCGTGCTGATCCAGGCGTCGGGAAAGGGCGCGATCCACTTGGTACCGATGCGGCTGGCGAAGTTGTAGCCGGTTTCGGCCAGTTCGGGCGTCATCACCCAGTCGGCACCCTGGCTGACTGCCTCCTGAATACCCGCCTCGATGCGGGCGCGGTTGCCGGCGATGTCGCCGGGCACGGCGTCGAGATGGAGCAGGGCGATGCGCAGGGCTTCCGGCGCCTTGGCCGGTGCTTTGCTTGTTGCCGCGAAACGCTTGGCACTGGGCAAGAAAAAGCCGTTTTGCTTGCCCAGCGCTTCTAGCACCGCCTGGTGGCTGGCCTTGCCAATCAACTCACCGATCTTGCTGTGGCCGCCGGTATAACTGGCTTGCGGGCCCTGTGTTCCGGAGACGACGATGATGCTGTCGGTGCCCGTCCCGGTCGCCTGCACGGTTTTGCTGTAGGTGCTCGGCACGTTAAGGTCCTGCAGCGCAGCGGTTTTGCCTTCGGTGATGGTGATCAGGGCGCGGGCCATGGCCGCATCGGTCAGGCGGATATTGGTTAGCAACATGATGTTGATCGTGCCGGCTGGCGTGTTGCCTTCGATATAAGTGCCGGCATCGACACCGGTGCGGATGGCGTTGCTTCGAGCGCCGGCCGTCGCCAGCACGGTGACGGTCAGCGGGCCGTAGCTTTGGGTGACCACGGCCAGATTGTCGAGGTCGGCGGCGGTAGACATCCCGGCGACTGCCGATTTATGAAGCTGCAGCAGGCCGGCCATATTTTCGTGCACATACTCGGCATAAGCTTTGCCGCCGCGGCCATCCTGGCCCATGAACTGCATGCCGAGCTTTTGCCAGAGCAGCGGGTGGCCGGCGTGGTTGAGCGCTGCTCGGGCGTCGAGCAGGCCATCGGCGGTCGACAGCGTGCGCCGCGCTTCGGGAAAGCTGACGAGCAGCACTTTTTCCCAGTAGCCATCACGTTCGCCACGGATGATCCGCGCTTCGGCTTGAATATTGGCCGGGATGTCGATTTCACCAGCCCAAGACACAGCCGAAACAAGCAGCAGGAAGACGAAACGGCTCAGGTTTTTCATCAACTTGAACTCAAAATTCCAGGCCGGGCATGGCTTTGATGCCGCTCTGGAAGGCGTGTTTTTCCATGCCGATGTCGCTCACCGTGTCGGCGGCATCGCGCAAGGCTTGCGGCGCGCCACGGCCGGTGATGATGACGTGCTGCATGGTCGGGCGGGTGAGCAGCTTGGCGATGACGCTGTCGAGATCAAGCCAGCCATATTTGAAGGCGTAGGTCATTTCATCGAGCACGACGAGGCCGATGGCTGGGTCGCCGAGGTGGCCGCAGGCGATATTCCAGGCGGCTTGCGCGGCCTTGGCGTCGCGCTCCTTGTCCTGGGTTTCCCAAGTGAAGCCTTCACCGCCAACATGCCAGGCAACATTCGGCTGTTGGCGGAAAAAAGCCTCCTCACCGGTATCCGAGCGGCCCTTGACGAACTGGACGACGCCGACTTTCAGGCCATGACCGAGGGCGCGGGCGACAACGCCGAAGGCGGCGCTCGATTTGCCCTTGCCGTTGCCGGTGTTGATCACCAGTACGCCGCGTTCTTCGTTAGCGGCGTTGATCTTGTTGTCGATAACGGCCTTCTTCTTCTGCATGCGTTCTTCGTGGGTGATGGTCATGTTTTGCTCAGGAAAAGTTGGGTGGAGATGGCTGGTTACGGTCAACCGGGAAAAATGGCCAAAATTGCAATCGGCTTATTCGGGAATAAAGCAGCGCCGGTTGCCGTCTTCGATCTGACGCAGCGGGTAGCCGTAAAGTTCGGAGAGGTTTTTTGCCGTCAAAATGGCGTCGACCGTACCCATTTCAGTCCGGCCATCGCCGTGAATCAGCAGGGCGTGATCACAGAAGCGGTGAGCCAGCGCGGGGTCGTGAAGAACCATGACGACGCCTGCACCACAATCACGCGCTGCACCGGCGAATAACTCAAGAACGGCGATCTGGTGATTAAGGTCGAGATGGGCCAGCGGCTCGTCGAGCAGATAAAGCGGTGCCGCCTGCGTCAATAAGGTCGCAATTGACAGGCGCTGGCGCTCGCCGCCGGAAAGCGTGTGAATCTGGCGCTGTTCCATGCCATCCAAGCCAACGGCTTTCAGCGCACTGCGGGCGATTTCGGCATCGCGCGTGCTTTCCCAATCCCAGCGCCCAAGGTGCGGATGGCGACCGGTCAGCGCTGTTTCAAGGACGCTGGAACCGAATGGGTCAGACTGGAATTGCCCGAGCCAGGCACGGCGCGTCGCAGCAACGCGCGGGGCGATCAACTGGCTGTCTTCGCCGTCGAGCAGCAAGCAACCGGCAGCGGGGTCGCGCAAGCCAGCCAGGGTTGAAAGCAGGGTTGATTTGCCGGCCCCGTTGCGGCCCAAAATGGCCAGCCGTTCACCTGCAACCAAGGTTAAATCCAGAGGATTGACGACGCGGCGTCCGCCAATATCAACCGCCAATTGCCGGGTTTCGAGTAGCGCCGGGTTCATTTTGGCTGCCTCGAAAGGAGAAACAGAAAGACCGGTACGCCGATCAAGGCGGTCAGCACGCCCACCGGTAATTGCTGCGGAGCAATCAGCGTGCGCGCCAGCGTGTCGGCCAATACCAATAGCGAACCGCCGGCCAGCACCGAGGCCGGCAAGAGCAGGCGCTGGTCATTGCCGGTTGCCAGGCGCACCAGATGCGGCACGATCAAGCCGACAAAACCGATAGAACCGGCAGTCGTTACCGAGGCCGCCGTGGCCAGTGAAGCAAGCAAGAAAATCGCATAGCGCAGGCGGTTGACCGCAACACCCAAGGCTTGGGCCTGCAACATGCCGCGCGCCAAGAGATTGAGTTCGCGGGCGAAAGGCATGGCCAGCACCAGAGCAACACCGAGGGCAATCAGCGGCGGCCACCATTGGGCGCTTTGCCCGAGATCGCCCATCAGCCAGAAAAGCATGCCGCGCAACTTGGTTTCCGGCGCAATCGACAACATCAGCGCGACCAGCGCACCGCAACCGGCAGCAACGATCACCCCGGTCAACAGCAAACGGGTTTGCGTCCAGCTACCGTCGCCATGCGCCAGACCAAACACCAGAAACATCGCACCCAGCGCGCCAACGAATGCTAGACCATCAATCCCCAACGTCGGCAGGCCGATCAACATGGCAAACATCGCGCCGACGCCAGCGCCACCGGAAATGCCCAGCACGTAAGGGTCAGCCAGCGGATTGCGCAGCAAAACCTGCATCAAGGCACCGGCCAGTGCCAGCAAACCACCGCAGGCAAAACCGGCAATTGCACGCGGCAGGCGCAACTGCAGGACGATATCGCCGGCGCCGCCTTCCTGCCCAAGCAGCGCAGCCAGCACATCAGTCGGCGCCACCTTGAAACTGCCCACCATCAACGCCAGCCCGAAACTCGCCAAAGCCAGCAGGCAAAGGCTGGCGAGAATCAGGAAGGCGCGACGGCGGGAATGCATGGTGGGTCAGAAATCCAGCTTTGCTGATACGAAGAAGCTGGTTGGGTCGGCTGGGTAGTACGTGCCGCTATAACCAACTGGAGAGTACTTGGCATTGGTTAAATTGGTTGCGCGCACGGCCAGTGCCCAGGGGGCGAATTTCCACATAACCTGATAGTCGAGTGTGGTGTATCCAGCCAGCTTGGTTTGCGTATTGTTGAAATCGCCGCCGAAGTAACGATCACCAACATTTTGCAGCAAGGCGGTGTGGATGCCATGGCGGGCCCCATCCCAAGTAACAGCCAAGGTTTCCTTATGGCGCGGAACGAGCGGGATATTTTTCCCGTCATAGATGCCCGAGGTAAACTGCGCCTCTGTAAAATTGAGCGCCAGGCGGATTTTCCAGTTTTGTACCGGGTGCCAAGTTGTTTCAGACTCGATGCCACGGCGTCGCAAGGGGTCTAGATTGGCATTGCGACCATTGGCGCCGATGTAGCCGATTTCGTTTTCGTTGTCCTGCTGGAAGACGGTGAGCTGTTCTTTCCAGGCTGCGCTTTGCCAGACGAGGCCGGCTTCACGCAAATGCCCGGTTTGGGCTTTAAGCGTTCCATTGAAAACCGTCGTGCAAGGCCAGCCGGAACAGTCGTAGGCGAACAGTTCGTCACTGTTGGGCAGGCGGAAGTTTCTTGCCACCTTGACGTAGGCGCGCATCGCCTCGTTCAGACGGTAGCCGCCGCCCAACTCCCAGGCAGTCAGGTTGTGGCTCAGGCTATCGCGCAGAGCCGCACCCTGATCGACGACTTCTTCCTTGAACTGCTGCTGGCGTATGCCAGCCGTAAGATCGATCCCGTTTTTCCAGGCTGTCGTGTTCTGGGCATAAAAACCATTGCTGACAACACTTGCGGTCTGGCGATTAAGGCGGGACTTGGTGAAGTAGTCCAGATCGTCGGAGGTTAATTTGCCGTTGTAGTAGTCGTAGCCAAAGACGGTTTCACTGCTCGCGGTACCCGGTAAACCATGTGCCCAGCGTAGGCGGGGGGTCAGGGATTGGGACTGGGTCTGGCGCTTGCTGCGATAGAGCCAGTCGGGATTGCGGGAAAGCATGTTGTCTTCGGCAAAGCTGCCATCCAGTTCAAATTCAAGATTTTGCGTAACCTGCCAGACTCCTCCCGGACGAAGACGGTAACCATCCCTGGTCATTCGATAATTAGGTGTCGACGCTTGCTTAGGATCGGCTTCGAACTGCGCTTTGGAAAGCGCGCTGGGAAGTCCGTAGTCCTGCTGGTAGCCAGCGAAGTCGACATATAGTTCGCCCTGTTCGAAACGGCGTGCACCCCGGCCACTGAGAGATGCACGGTCGGCATCGCTGTTTCGGCGATAGCCGTCGGTGTGGGTCGTATTGCCAAACAGGCTGCCATACCAGCCGTCCTTGCCGCCGGCAGCGCTGACATCCAGCGAGCCATAGCCAAAACTACCGGCTTCGGCCCGGATATTGGCCCTTGGTTTGTCCGACTTGTCGGTGATGATATTGATGACGCCACCGCTGGCCCGGTCGCCATAAACAACGGAACCTGTACCGCGAAGAACCTCAATCTGGCGCACAGCAGAAAGCGGTACCGTTTCCCACTTGATCGAGCCCATATCGACCGGATTCAGCCTTTGGCCATCGAGCAGAATCAACGTATTGCTGCCAGCCGCTTCGCCGGTTCCGCGAATGTCAACGCTCGCATCTATGCCCATGGATCCGTAGAGTGGACGAACATCGACACCGGCAAGAGTCTTCAGAAGATCAGGAATGTTGCGTGCCGGACTTTGCTCGATGTCGGTCTGTGTAATGACGGAAATATTCGAGTTAATTCGGGGAGCTGCATCGCCGAAGCGAGTGGCGGTAACTACGATAGGATCAAGCGACGCCAGTTGCTGGGTCTCAGCCGAAACCGAATAAATGGGTAGAAGCGACAGCAAAGCTGCCAGCGGTTTAATACGTGGATACATGATTTCCCCTTCCCGGCGTGCGTCCCCGCGTGCCGGAATGACATTGAAAAGGAAATGCAGGGGGAAAGGACAGGTTGCTAGAACCAGCACCACACCCCCGTGGCACTTCCGCATTTTGTCCTAGGCCGGTATCCGGGCTCGCAAGTTTTGACGTATCGCCTTCCCAGGTTTGCACCCAGTGGCCTTGTGATACGCCCGCACTTGCTTACCGTTGCGGGGGCAGCAGCGGAATGGTCTTTTGGAGACGCACCGCTTTCCCGTTTAACTGCGCTTGGCGTAACCTTGCGCAGCACCTAACACGGCGCGCATTCTACATTGCTCCGTGTTGCAGCGCATCAGAATTGTGCGTTTGTGTATCTACAAACCACTTTGAGAATAAAGGCTTAGTCCTTGACCAAGCGGCGTTTTCCCCACTATAGTACGCGCCATGAATAGCGAACTTGAAGCGCTCGAAGCCAAGATTGAACAGGTCGTAGCCCTGGTCCACCAATTGCGTGCCGAGAACGACGTACTTAAAAATCAGATGACGGCTGCCGAGTCAGAGCGCCTGCATCTGCGCCAGACGATGACCGCTGCCCGCGAACGTCTGGAAGGCCTGGTCGATAAACTTCCCGAGGATGCCTGAGATGAGTGGCGAGCCAACCTTTCTCGACGTCAAAATCATGGGCCGCGAATATCGGGTGGCCTGTGCCCCTGAGGAGCGTGATGGCTTGCTCGCGGCAGTCGATCTGGTCGACAACAAAATGCGTGAAATTGCCCAGCGCACCAAGAACACAATTGCCGAACGCGTCGCCGTGATGGCCGCACTCAATATCGCGCACGAACTGCTCTCCAACGGAGCTGGCGAAGCCTCAAAAAATCTCGCGGAAGCGGTTGATACTTCTGACACGAAGCGTATTATCAAAAACATGGGAGCACGGATTGATACCGTGCTGGCGCCCCAGCAACAACTGGACATTTGAATCCTTTCGCTGTTGTAGCGCTATCCGCCGATCGTCCCCTGCGGTGTTTGTTTAGACCATATATTCCTTGAACCAATGCTAATTGGCATCGGTTGCTGACCAGATAAACCACTGTTGTGCGCACCCTTCGTCGGGTGTGCCTGATGCGGAAGGAAGGCAGCCACTCTGGACTCAGGTTCAGGATGCCGGTCTGACGGCACTCGCGGGGGCTTTTTTTGCCCTGGAAGATGATGAAATTTCTCTTCACCCTGGCCTTGTTGCTTGGCCTCTCTGCTTGTTCCTCCGTTCAATCACTTCCTGATCAAGCTTTGCTTGATCGTTATTGGCGTGCCCTTGAAATTGAGGGCAAGCCAGTTGCTGTAGTTGATAATCGGGCTGAGCCGCATCTGGTGCTGGCCGCCGAAAATCGTACACATGGTTCTGACGGTTGTAACCGCTTCACCGGCAATTACGAGATATCGGCCCCGGCACTGCATTTTGGGCGCATGGCGAGCACCATGATGGCTTGTATTCCGCCGACCGGCCTGATCTCGCGTCAATTTATCGGCGCATTGACTGCTACGGCTAGCTACCGGATTCA
Organism: Pseudomonadota bacterium; assembly: GCA_039797825.1. Taxonomy (GTDB): domain Bacteria; phylum Pseudomonadota; class Gammaproteobacteria; order Burkholderiales; family Rhodocyclaceae; genus Azonexus. The sequence goes on from JBDKHF010000021.1 coordinate 72,844, forward strand.
GAACAAGCAACTGATTTTGCTTGATAGCGATGGTCGCATCCGTATGCGTCTCGAAGCGACGGCACTCAAATAAATAACGCATGCAGTACTGGCTGATGGGGTCGCAATGACGGTCTGGTGGTTGGGATATATCGCACTCGGTGCGTTTGCCGGATTTTTTGCCGGCTTGCTGGGGATTGGTGGTGGCTCGGTGATGGTGCCGCTACTCGTCATGATGTTCGCTGCGCAGGGTTTTCCTGCCGGCGAAGTCATGCATCTGGCGCTGGGGACGTCGATGGCGGCCATATTCTTCACCTCGATTTCCAGCGTCCGCACGCACCATGCGCATGGTGCTGTGCTGTGGCCTATCGTTGCCCGCATCACACCGGGCATCGTGCTTGGCACCTTGATTGGAACCCACATTGCCAGTCAGGTGCCGACCAAGGCGCTGGCGTTGATCTTCACGGTTTTCATCTGTTATGTGTCGGTGCAGATGATCCTCAATATCAAGCCAAAGCCACACCGCGAAATGCCGGGCGCGCTCGGTACTTCGTTGGTTGGCGCCTTCATTGGTGGGCTTTCCTGTCTGGTGGCAATTGGTGGTGGTGCGTTGTCGGTGCCTTTCATGACCTGGTGCAATGTCAAGGTTCAGCACGCCATCGGCACTTCGGCGGCGATCGGTTTTCCGATTGCCCTTGGCGGCGCCTTGGGCTATATCTGGAACGGCTGGTCGGTCGCTGGTCTGCCGTCTGGTAGCTTAGGTTTTGTCTATCTGCCAGCAGTGATTGGTGTCGCTTTCGTCAGCATTCTGACGGCACCAATCGGTGCTCGCAAGACTCACCAGCTGCCTGTGGCAACGCTGAAACGGATTTTTGCGGCGATTCTCCTGATCCTTGCCGGCAAGATGCTCTGGGGCTTGCTCAGCGCGCCTTGAACTGCGGTTTGCGCTTTTCCAGAAAGGCGGCCAGGCCTTCCTTGTAATCCTCAGTGTCGAGGAAGGCGAATGATTCGGCTTTTTCTGCCTCGCTGAGCGGTCGACCGTCGAGTAATCGGCTGATCCATTGCTTATGCCAGCCGGCAACCAGAGGTGCTCCGGCGCAGATGCGTTTGGCGGTCGCATAGGCTTCGTTTTCGGCTTCGTGGTCAGCCACGACGCGGGTGACCAGTCCTTTGGCGTATGCCTCGCTGGCATTCAGGATACGGCCTTCAAGCAGGATTTCCTTCATCACCGCGGCTCCGGCCAGACGCAACAAACCTTCCATTTCGCCGGGATACATTGAAAAGCCCAGGCGGTTGATTGGCGCGCCAAAGCGGGAGCTTTCGCCGCAGATACGAAAATCACAAACCCCGGCAATTTCCAGTCCGCCACCAATGCAGGCGCCTTGAATCAGCGCGACGGTTGGGTGTGGGCAACCGTCAATTGTTTGCAGGGCGAGTGCAACCTGGCCGTGGTAGTGCAGGGCTTGTTCCAGCGTGGTGCGGGCCGTGACGAATTCTTCAAGATCACCACCGGCAGCAAAGGCATCATTGCCGGCGCCGCGCAGAACGACGCAGCGAATGTTGCGGTCAACGCTGATTTTGGCCATATTTTCAGCTAGTTGCTGCCACATGCCTAGGTTGATGGCGTTCAACTTGCCAGGGTTGTTGAGGGTCAGTGTTGCAATCTCGCCAGCGCAAGAGAAATCAATGGTGCTCATGGGGTGTCTCGAATGACCATATAAAAATTAAGGAATTAAACGACGCAGATCAACGGTGAGTGGTCTTATATAAGATAGAATACCAACGCCTTTTTTAGGGTAATTATTAATTATAAATAGGAGATTCAGCCATGAGCAGCGCGATGTATGAGCGGATGCGGGCCAATCCAAAATTTCAGGAGCTAGTCGCAAGACGGGGACGCTTTGCCTGGACGTTGGCCTTTGTCGTTTTGAGCATGTTTTACGGTTTCGTGATGGTGGTTGCTTTTAATCCGGCCGCCCTTGGGCAACCAATTTCTGAAGGTTCGTTTGTAACCGTTGGTGTGGTTGTCGAGCTTTTCATGTTTATCTTCTTCTGGTCGCTAACCGCGGTTTACGTCCGCCGTGCCAATACCGAATTTGATGGCTTGACGCAAGAAATCGTCAAGGAAGCCTGGAAGGAGAAAAAATAATGCGTCGTTTAACTCAAATTACTGCCGCGCTCGGCCTTTGTGCCGTGGCGGCAATGGCTTATGCCGGTGGCCCGCTTGAGGGCGTTACCGAAAAGCAGGCGACCAATTGGCACGCCATCATCATGTTCTGTCTTTTCGTCTGCATGACGATGGGAATTACCTATTGGGCCTCGAGCCGCACCAAATCGACTGCCGACTTCTACACGGCTGGCGGTGGTATTACCGGCTTCCAGAATGGTCTGGCGATTGCCGGTGACTACATGTCTGCCGCCACGCTGCTCGGCCTGACCGCGATGGTCTATGGCCAGGGTTACGACGGCTATATCTACATGCTGGCTTTCTTTGCCGGCTGGCCGATCATTCTCTTCCTGATGGCTGAACGTTTGCGTAACCTCGGCAAGTTCACCTTCTCCGACATCACCGCCTATCGCCTGGATCAGGGCAAGGTGCGCACGATGGCCGCGATTTCGTCGCTGGTTGTCGTCTGCTTCTACCTGATTGCGCAGATGGTCGGTGCTGGTCAGTTGATCAAGCTGCTCTTCGGTCTGGAATACAACGTCGCGATCTTCGCGGTGGGTATCCTGATGATGGTTTATGTCACCTTCGGCGGCATGGTTGCGACGACCTGGGTGCAGATCATCAAGGCCTGCATGCTGCTCGCTGGCGGTACGCTGGTCATGGTTCTGGCCTTCAGTCAGTTCAACTTCTCCTTCTCGGCTCTGGTCGAAAAAGCCACCTCCCTGCACAAGCTTGGTCCCAAACTGATGTATCCGGGCAGCTTGCTGGCTGATCCGGTCACCGCCATTTCATTAGGCCTTGGCCTGATGTTTGGTACGGCTGGCCTGCCGCACATCCTGATGCGCTTCTTCACCGTGACCGATGCCAAGGAAGCCCGCAAATCCGTGCTTTACGCATCCGGCTTCGTGGCCTACTTCTTCAACGTCATCTTCATCATGGGTCTGTGCGGCATCATCATCGTCGGCCAGAATCCTGAGTTCTTTGAAGCTGGCAAGGTCGGCGGCAAGATGATCGGTGGTGGCAATATGGTCGCCATGCACCTGTCCAAGGCAGTAGGCGGCGACATGCTGCTTGGCTTCCTGGCAGCAGTGGCCTTCGCAACAATCCTGGCTGTGGTTTCAGGCTTGGCGCTGGCCGGCGCATCGGCCATTTCGCATGACCTTTACGCTCGCGTGATCAAAAAGGGTACGGCGACGGAAGCGGCAGAAATTCGCGTTTCAAAAATTGCCACGATTTGTCTTGGTTTTGTCGCGATTGTCCTCGGTATCCTGTTTGAGAAACAGAATATTGCGTTCATGGTCGGTCTGGCTTTCGGTGTTGCTGCCGCTGCCAACTTCCCGGTGCTTATCCTCTCCATGTACTGGAAAGGTTTGACCACCCGTGGCGCGCTGTTCGGCGGTTACGGTGGCCTGGTTTCTGCCGTGCTCTTCGTGCTTTTCTCGAAGTCCGTGTGGGTCGACGTGCTGGGGAATCCAACGGCGCTGTTCCCTTATACCCAACCGGCACTCTTCGCGATGCCCTTGGCTTTCCTGCTCGCCTACGTCTTCTCGAAGACCGATACCAGCGTGCGGGCTGGCAAGGAAATCGAGGCGTTCGAGGATCAATACGTGCGTGCTCAAACCGGCTTCGGTGCGGAGTCGGCCAGCAAACACTAAGCAAATACAGGCAACAAAAAAACCTGGTCGGTTCGCCCGCCAGGTTTTTTTACGACTAAATTTTTTTGCTTATTTGGCGGGTTGACCGCGTCAGGCAGCCTTGCCGTTCTTGATATCCATTTTGACCAAGGCTTCGCGTCCGGAAAGCAGGTGGTCATGCATCAATTGCTCGGCCTTGACGGCATCGCCAGCTTCAAAGGCGGCCATGATGGCGCGATGTTCATCCAGCGACTGTTGCAGGCGGCCTTCCAGCGACAGCGAATGCAGGCGCGAGAGTTTGAGTACTTTACGTAAATCCTGAATTACCGAGAGTAGCCAGCGATTGTTGGCTAGCTCCTGAATCCGTTTGTGGAAGGCCTGATTTGCTTCAAAAAAAGCATCAATACGGCCTTCTTGAGCGGTATTTTCGAGTGATTCATGAATTTTTTTGAGTTCGCGAATTTCAATCGGCTTGGCGCGGTTTACCGCATCGGCAGCGCAGCGGCCTTCAAGCAAAGCCATCAACGGAAAAATGTCGTCGAGATCCTGCCGGGAGATTTCCGTAACGTAACAGCCGCGACGCGGTTTGAGATCGACCAAACCTTCTGAAGCCAGCACTTTGAGTGCTTCGCGCAAAGGGGTTCGCGAAATGCCGTATTGCTCAGCCAGTTTTTGCTCGTCGATCCAGGTGCCGGGCGTCAGTTCGTGCGCGAATATTCGCTGACGCAAACGTTCGGCAACTTCCTGGTAAAGCGCAGTGGGTGCGATACGGGTCATGGCTGTGGCTTATTGGTGTGGAGCGAGTCGATGCTTGCCGACTTGCTTCCATAATTATGGATAAAGTATTATGCACGACTTGCGATGTCAACTTTGCTGTCGACGGCGTAGAATTTTGAATTCTGCATCATCGAACCAAAAAAATCGAATCAGAGAGGGTGTGTCATGTCTGAGAAGTTTATGGATTCAAAGAATCTGGATGCCTGGGAAAAAGCGGCAACCAAGCATTCGCCGGGTGGTGATGTAAAGAATCTCAACTGGAACACACCTGAGGGTTTGGTGGTCAAGCCGCTGTATACCAAAGCCGACGTGGCCGATCTCGAATTTGCCGATACTCTGCCTGGCTTCGCGCCCTATTTGCGCGGCCCGCAGCCGACCATGTATGCGGTCAAACCGTGGACGATCCGCCAGTACGCCGGTTTCTCCACTGCCGAGGCCTCCAATGCCTTCTACCGCAAGGCGCTGGCCGCCGGTGGTCAGGGGGTTTCCGTCGCTTTCGACCTAGCCACGCACCGTGGTTACGATTCCGATCATCCACGCGTTACTGGCGATGTGGGTAAAGCCGGTGTGGCGATTGATTCGGTTGAGGACATGAAGATCCTTTTCGACAGCATTCCGCTCGACAAGGTTTCAGTTTCAATGACGATGAACGGCGCCGTGCTGCCGATTCTCGCCGGCTACATCGTTGCTGCTGAAGAGCAGGGCGTGCCGCAGGATCAGTTGTCCGGCACGATCCAGAACGACATTCTCAAAGAATTCATGGTGCGGAATACCTATATTTATCCGCCCAAGCCGTCGATGAAAATCATCGCCGATATTTTCGGCTACACCGCGCAGCACATGCCGAAGTTCAACTCGATCTCGATTTCCGGTTATCACATTCAGGAAGCCGGCGCCAATCAGGCCATCGAGCTGGCCTTCACGCTGGCTGACGGCATGGAATACGTGCGCACCGGCGTTGCTTCGGGCATGGACGTCGATACTTTTGCTGGGCGCCTGTCCTTCTTCTGGGCGGTTGGCATGAATTTCTATCTTGAAATTGCCAAGATGCGCGCTGGTCGTTTGTTGTGGGACCGCATCATGACTGGTTTCAATGCCAAGACCGCCAAGTCGAAAATGCTGCGCACGCACAGCCAGACTTCCGGCTGGTCGCTGACCGAGCAAGACCCGTACAACAATGTCGTGCGTACCACCATTGAAGCAATGGCAGCCGTCTTCGGCGGCACCCAGTCGCTGCACACCAATGCGCTTGACGAAGCGATTGCCTTGCCGACCGAGTTCTCGTCGCGTATCGCCCGTAACACGCAGTTGATCATCCAGGAAGAAACCCACATCACCAACGTCGTCGATCCGTGGGCCGGTTCCTACATGATGGAAAAGCTCACGCAGGACATGGCCGACAAGGCCTGGGGCATCATCCAGGAAATCGAGGCGATGGGCGGCATGACCAAGGCCGTCGAATCGGGCTGGGCGAAGATGCAGATCGAAACCTGCGCCGCCGACAAGCAGGCGCGCATCGATTCGGGCAAGGACGTGATCGTCGGCGTGAACAAGTACAAGCTGGCCAAGGAAGATGCGATCGACATTCTCGACATCGACAACCATGCGGTGCGTGATTCGCAGATTGCCCGCCTCAAGAATATCCGCGCCAGCCGTGATAGCGCTGCCGTTAATGTGGCTCTGGTGGCGTTGACCGCAGCAGCCGAGTCCGGCA
>JBDKHF010000022.1:0-8321 GCA_039797825.1 Pseudomonadota bacterium
GACATCGCCGAACTGGTCAACAAACTCAAGAACGAAGCCAAGGTGATCTGATCATGACTATCCTAGTAATCGCCGAACACGACCACCAGCAACTCAAAGCCGCCACCCTCAACACGGTGACTGCCGCCCAGAAAATTGGTGGCGACATCCACATCCTCGTCGCCGGCAGCAACTGCAACGCCGCCGCCCAACAAGCCGCCAGTCTGCAAGGCATCACCACCGTCAAAGTAGCCGACGCCGCCCACTACCAGGACCAGACCGCCGAAAATCTCACTGCACTGGTCATCGCCAACGCCGCCGGCTATAGCCACATCCTCGCTCCGGCCACCACCTTTGGCAAAAACCTGCTGCCACGTGTCGCTGCGCTGCTCGATGTCGCACAAATCTCCGAGATCACTGGCGTTGAATCCGCTGACACCTTCATTCGCCCAATCTACGCCGGCAATGCACTCGCCACCGTTCAGAGTGCTGACCCGGTCAAAGTCATCACCGTGCGTTCCACCGCATTCGATGCGGTCAACGCCGGAAATGCCGCAAATATTGAAGCGATAGCCGCCGCTGCTGACACCGCTCAAACCACACTGACCAACCGCGAACTGACCAAATCCGAGCGCCCTGAACTCGGCGCCGCCAAGATTATCGTTTCCGGTGGGCGTGGTCTGGGTAGTGGCGAGAATTATCACAAGCTGCTCGAACCGCTCGCCGACAAGCTCGGTGCGGCGCTGGGTGCCTCACGTGCGGCGGTCGATGCCGGCTTTGTGCCGAACGATTATCAGGTTGGCCAGACCGGCAAGATTGTTGCGCCGCAGTTGTATATCGCCATCGGTATTTCCGGTGCGATCCAGCATCTGGCCGGGATGAAGGAGTCCAAGGTCATCGTCGCGATCAACAAGGATCCGGATGCACCGATTTTCCAGGTGGCGGATTACGGGTTGGTTGGTGATCTGTTTGAATTGGTGCCGCAACTGGAATCAGCTGTCGGCTAAAATGAGCCGGTGAATATACCGGATAACCTGTTGGGCGAAGTGTGGTACTGGGCGGCTTGGGCTGTCTGGATTCCACTCTTCGCCTTTTCTGTTTGGCGCGCGCCCTGGGCGCGTTTGCAGGACAGCGAGCAGATCAATCTCTGGCTCGGCATGATTGTCATGCTGACCGTAATCTGGAGCATGAAAGCTGGCGTCAAGCCTGGGCTTTCGCTGCATCTGCTTGGGGCTACTATTTTTACCTTATGTTTTGGCCGTTATCTGGCATTTATAGGTCTTTCGGTAGTGCTTTCAGGGGTTACTTTAAATACTTCAGCCGGTTTTTTTGCTTTTGCCATCAATGCATTATTCATGGCGGGGTTTGCTGTATTTGTCAGCCACACCATTTTTCGCTACGTCGAACGATATTTGCCAAAACATTTTTTCGTATTCATTTTTGCCAACGGTTTTTTTGGTGCGGCACTGACGGTGATTTCGGTTGGCCTGGCTTCAACGCTATTTATGGGGTGGTCCGAGGCTTACGATTTTGACTATTTGACGAGCGAGTATTTACCTTATTTTATTTTGCTGGGTTTTTCAGAGGCTTGGTTGTCAGGGGTGGTTTTAACCCTTTTCGTCGTTTATCGACCAAGCTGGGTGATTGCTTTTGACGATTCTCTTTATCTCGCAAAGAAATAGCAGCTACAATTCGCGTGATTTAATGTCATTGGGGTCTGGGTCGTTGAATAAATTCACCTTTCGTCTATCGGCAATAGCCTTGTCGCTGGTTTTGTCCAGCGAAGTCTTTGCGCTTGGTCTTGGTGAATTGCGCTCAACCCCCAATCTGGGTGAGCGACCGCGTCTGGAGGTTGAGATTGTTGGCGCTGGTAAAGAGTTGCTTGATCCTGCCTGCTTTCGATTGAAACCGCCTTCCGGTAGTGATGATTTGCCTTGGCTGAAGCGGGCTGCTTTTTCAATTCGAAAAGGTGACCCGGCTATCCTTGAAATTCGTTCAGATGTCCCGCTGCGTGACCCGATTTTGCAACTGTCTATACATATTGCTTGCGGTCACGAGCTGGTTCGCAATTACATCATTCTTGCCTCGCCAGAACCTGCGGAGCAGGCGCCGAGCGAACTGGCGCCACCCGTCATCCTTGCGCAGCGCAGTCGCACCACTTTGGTCGATGAGCCGCCCATCATCCGGCGTGAGCGCGTTGCGCCCAGAGTCAAGCCGCCGCGACGCGAAGATACTCTAACGCAAGCTGCGCCGCGCGCTGAGCGACGTGGCGCGGCAAGTGCCATGTCAGACCGCTTGATGTTGTCGGGCAGTGGTGATGCGGGTGATCCCTCTCTGCGCCTATCGACAGAAATGCGATCCATGGTTGGCGGTGGCGTGCCAATTGGTGAAGCGCAGCGCGAAGTGTTACGCCTTGAGTTCCGGACTTTGTTGGCACTCAACGAACAGGCAATAACCCAGCTGGCCGCTGCTGAAAAGCTTCGTAACTTGCAAGCTTCGCTGAGCGAAATGCAAAAGCGCTCCAGCGAGATCACTCAAAAAATTGAGCAAGGTGCTGCTCTCCCTGTACCACCGAGCGGTAGTCCTAATCCGGTTGATCCCGCTACGCAGCCAGTGCCATCCGTTACGCCGCCACAGGCCGCCGTTGTCGCGGTTCCGGTTAAAACGCCAGCCAAGCCTGTCACAGTAAAACCGGAAGAAACACTGGTTTCTGAATGGGGGCTTTATGGGCTTCTGCTAGCTGCATTGCTGGGTGTGGGTGGCTGGCTCGGTTGGCGTAACTATCGCGAGCGCCAGGAGCGCGCCGATGATGAATTAGGCTTGATTCCGCCAGCATTCGAAGTTGATCCGCAGCGCGTTGACGAGCATGAAGAGTTGGGCGGCGTTGATCTCAATGTTGATCCTGCGGTAATGGGCGCGCCGATGCAGGTTGATTTTCCGCTCGATTCAGATGACGACTCCCTGGCTTTGGTTGATGCACCCAAACCGCTTCCATCGGCTAATTTCGACTCGATGATGTCAATTGCCGCGGCGACGGTTGATGAACATTTTGAAGCCAATCCCGTGATGGAGTTGGCCGATATCATGCTTTCCTTTGGGCGTGTCAAAGGGGCAGCCCAAGCATTGCAAGAATATATTGACCATAATCCACAGGAAGCCTTGCAACCTTGGATTCGCCTGATGGATGTCTATCGCATGGCTGGGTTGCGCGAAGAATTCGATAATGTCGCACGCAACCTGAACCTGCATTTCAATGTTGAGATTCAGCAGTGGGATCCTGCTGAACCGAAGCTCAATCGCCACACTATTGATATGGTGCTTGATGATGTCGAGCAACTGGATCAGGCCGTGCCGACTCAGCCAAAGGCGGTAAGCCTTGAAGATTTGCCACGCATCACGCAACAAATTGTGGATCTATGGCGAGATGGCGATGTGGTCGGTTATATGCAGCAACTGTTGCGTGATAACCGTGAAGGCAAGCGAGCTGGTTTTCCGCTGCAGGTGGTTGCGGATATGCTTTTCCTTGTTGAACTCAAAGAAACCTTGGTCAAAACCGAAGAAATGGATAGAAAGTCATCATGAGCGAGTACAGCGCGCCGCTAAAGGATATTCGTTTTGTCATGCAGGAATTGGCCGGCCTGGAGCAGGTTGTTGCCCTGCCTGGCTGCGAAGAGGCTACGCCGGACGTAGTCGATGCCATTCTTGAAGAAGCCGCACGCTTCTCCGGCGAAGTGCTTTCACCGTTGAATCGTGTCGGCGATACGCATGGCGCCAAGTGGAACGACACTGTGGTCACCACGACGCCTGGTTTCAAGGAAGCCTATCGCCAGTTTGTCGATAATGGCTGGAATGGCCTGGGTTGTGATCCGGAATTCGGTGGTCAGGGTTTGCCACGTTTGCTTTCCACTGCAGTGAGTGAAATGTGGAAGGCTTCCAATCACGCCTTCTCTCTTTGTCCGATGCTGACGCAAGGCGCAATTGAAGCCTTGATGATTGCCGGTACGGATGAGCAAAAAGCGGCCTATTTGCCCAATCTGGTTTCCGGTGAGTGGACTGGTACGATGAATCTGACTGAACCTTCAGCCGGATCGGATCTGGCGGCGGTGCGTTCGCGCGCTGTGCCAGTAGGCGATGGTACCTTCAAGATTTTCGGCCAGAAGATTTTCATTACCTACGGTGAGCACGACATGACGGACAACATTGTCCATCTTGTGTTGGCCCGTACGCCCACTGCGCCGGAAGGCGTCAAGGGTATTTCCCTGTTCGTCGTACCCAAATTTCTGCTCAAGGCAGATGGCACGCCGGGCGAACGTAACGATGCCTATTGTGTTTCGATCGAACACAAACTTGGCATTCACGGCAGCCCAACGGCGGTTCTCGCCTTTGGTGACAACGGTGGAGCGATCGGTACGCTGGTTGGTGAAGAAAATCGCGGCCTCGAATACATGTTCATCATGATGAACTCGGCACGCTTCAATGTTGGCCTTGAAGGTCTTGGCGATGCTGAACGCGCCTACCAGCGGGCTGTTGCTTATGCCCGGGATCGAGTTCAAGGCCCGGAGCTGGGTGTGCGGGGTGGGCCAAAAGTAGCGATCATCAAGCATCCTGATGTGCGTCGTATGCTGATGTCGATGCGCGCCCGGATTGAAGCGATGCGCGCTTTGGCTTATGTAACGGCAACGGCTCAGGATAATGCGCACAGCAATACAGATGAGGTGGCACGCAAGCAAGGCCAGGCATTCGCCGAATTGATGATTCCAGTGGTCAAGGGCTGGTGTACGGAAAGCGCAGTTGATATCGCCTCGCTTGGTATTCAGGTGCACGGCGGCATGGGCTACATCGAAGAAACCGGTGCCGCGCAACATTTGCGCGATGCACGGATTACGACCATCTATGAAGGCACGACGGCGATTCAGGCGAACGACCTGATCGGGCGCAAGATTGCCCGCGAAAAGGGCGTCACGATCAATGCCATCATCGCTGACATGCGTGCCGCTGCAGATCAGTTGGATGGTGATTTGGCGATGATTGGCGCACGCCAGAAAGTTGCGGTCGACGCGCTGGAGAAGGCTGTTTTCTGGATTGTCGAAAACTTTTCCGCTGAACCCAAGGCAACCCATGCCGGTGCCGTGCCTTTCCTTCATTTGTTAGGTATTACTGCCGGTGGTTGGCAGATGGGGCGTGCTGCTGTTATTGCCCGGTCAAAGGTCGCCGCGGGTGATAGCGACCCGTTCTGGTCCGCCAAGCTGGCGACGGCGCGTTTCTTTGCCGACCATTTCCTGACGCAAGTGCCTGGCTTGGCTGAATTCGTCCTTGCCGGTGGTGCTGGTGCGCTGGAGCTGGCAGAAGACAGTTTCTAATAAACACCTTGTTTTTATCCAAAGGCCCGCGATAGCTGCTATACTCGCGGGCTTTTCAACCTTGCCCTACCGCAAACGCATGGCGGGGGGTACAACCCAAAAGGAGCTTGCGTGCGCCACTATGAAATAGTTTTTATCGTCCATCCGGACCAAAGCGAACAAGTGCCCGGCATGGTCGAGCGCTATCGCGCTATCGTCACTGCCAAGAGCGGTACGATTCATCGCCTGGAAGACTGGGGTCGTCGCCAACTGGCTTACCCGATCCAGAAAATCCACAAGGCCCATTACGTTCTGATGAACATCGAGTGCGACGGCGAAACGCTGAACGAACTCGAGCATTCATTCAAGTTCAACGACGCCGTGCTGCGCCATCTCATCGTCAAGATGAAGGCTGCCGTGACCGCTCCTTCCCCGATGATGAAGGAAGAGAAGTCCAAGTCGATGATGCCTGCGGATGCTGCACCTGCTGAAGCCGCTCCGGCTGAAGTTGCTGCTGCCTAAGTCTTTTTAGTACGGGTAATAACGGCTGAACAACATCACTCTCTCCGGCCTGTTGGTTGAGCGCAAAGGTCTGCGCTACACACCAGCCGGAGTGCCAGTCAGTGAAGGACGCTTGCAACATAGCTCCGAATTGATTGAAAGTGGTGTGAAGCGCCTGGTAGAACTGGAAATCGCTGTAATAGCCCTGGGTGAAACTGCCCGCTGGCTGGAAGCAGCACCCCTCAGTGGGGAGGTCAGATTGACTGGTTTTCTGGCTGCCAAAGGACGCAATAGCAAAACCCCCGTACTGCATGTGAATACACTCGAATTTTTGGAAGGAAATAAAAATGGCTCGCTTCTTCAAAAAGAAGGATGACGACAAGAAAAAGAAACGCGGCGGTGGTTTGTTCAAGCGTCGTAAATTCTGCCGCTTCACGGCAGAAAAGGTCGAACAGATCAACTACATGGATGTCGATATTCTCAAGGAATTCATCCAGGAAAACGCCAAGATCATGCCGGCTCGTTTGACGGGTACCAAGGCTGGTTATCAGCGTCAATTGGGCACCGCCATCAAGCGCGCCCGCTTCCTGGCTCTGCTGCCTTACACCGATATTCACCAATAATCGAGGAGACGAAAAATGCAAATCATTCTGCTCGATAAGGTTGTGAATCTTGGTAACCTCGGCGACATCGTCAAGGTCAAGGATGGCTACGCTCGTAACTATCTGATTCCCCAGCGCATGGCCAAGCGTGCTACGCCGGCTGCGATGGCTGAATTTGAAGTTCGCCGCGCCGAATTGGAAAAGCTGGCTGCTGAAAAGCTGGCTGCTGCCCAGGGCGTTGCTGACAAAATGGCTGGCGTGTCTGTTACTGTTGCCCGCAAGGCCGGTATGGATGGCCGTCTGTTTGGTTCTGTCGGTACCAACGACATCGCTGATGCGCTCAAGGCGGCTGGTTTTGTCGTCGATAAGGCCAGCATCCGCATGCCGGACGGCCCGCTCAAAGCAATCGGCGAATTCCCGCTTGATGTTGCTCTGCACACCGATGTGCTGGTCAACATCACCGTGGTTGTGGCTGCCGAGTAATTCGGTTTCCGCTTCACGCCAAAAGGCCTCGCAGTTGCGAGGCCTTTTTAATTTAAACTCCTGCCCATGAACCAACGCCCCCCAAAAAATCAGCCTAGCGATTCTTCCCTTGCCCACTTGCGCGTGCCGCCGCATTCGATAGAGGCCGAACAATCGGTTCTCGGTGGTTTGATGCTCGACAATCAGGCTTGGGACCGGATGGGCGATCTGCTCAGCGATAACGATTTCTATCGCGACGAGCACAAGCGGATATTCCGCCAGATCAAAAACCTGCTGGAAAAAGCCAAGCCGGCTGACGTTGTGACCGTCGCTGAAGCGCTGGATGCTGCCGGCGATGGTGACAAGACGGGCGGGCTGGCTTATCTCGGCGAACTGGCGGCCAATACGCCGTCTGCCGCCAATATTCGGCGTTATGCCGAAATTGTCCGCGAGCGTGCGGTACTCAGGCAGTTGGTGGCAACTGCCGATGAGATTGCGACCGATGCACTCAACCCGATGGGACGTGATGCAGAAAGCCTGCTTGATGAAGCGGAGTCGAAGATTTTTGCCATCGCCGAAGCCGGGGCAGGGCATTCAAGTGGCTTTGTTCATATCAACCCGCTGTTGACGCAGGTGGTTGAGCGGATACAGGAGTTGCATGATCGTGATAACCCTTCTGACATCACCGGTGTGCCGACGGGTTATGTTGATCTTGATCAGAAAACTTCAGGTTTCCAGCCGGGTGACCTGATCATCGTGGCCGGCCGGCCATCGATGGGTAAAACGGCTTTTGCGCTCAATATTGCGGAGAATGTTGCGGTCGACAGCGGTTTGCCGGTCGGAATCTTCTCGATGGAAATGGGTGGCGCACAGTTGGCAACACGGATGCTGGCCTCGATTGGTCGTCTCAATTCGCAAAACCTGCGCACTGGCCGGATGTCCGATGATGAGTGGTCCAAGCTGTCTTTTGCCCTCGGCAAGTTGCATGAGGCGCCGATCTATATTGATGAAACCGGTGGTTTGACCCCCGCCAACCTGCGGGCTCGGGCGCGACGCCTGGCGCGCCAGTATGGCGGCAAACTCGGCCTGATCGTCATCGACTACATCCAGCTGATGAGTGGTAACCGGCCAGGTGAGAATCGGGCGACTGAGGTTTCAGAAATTTCGCGCTCGATCAAGTCGCTGGCCAAGGAATTGCAGGTGCCGATCGTTGCCCTGTCCCAGCTTTCGCGTAAGGTGGAAGAGCGTACCGACAAGCGGCCGATGATGTCTGACTTGCGTGAATCAGGCGCTATCGAGCAGGATGCTGACGTGATTCTGATGATGTATCGCGAGGATTACTACAAGCCGGACACGCCCGACAAGGGTATTGCCGAAGTGATTATCGGCAAGCAGCGTAACGGCCCAACCGGTACCGTACGCCTCGCCTTCCTTGGTG
>JBDKHF010000023.1:0-39991 GCA_039797825.1 Pseudomonadota bacterium
GCGCTTTGAGGTAATCCCATGAAAATCCTGCTCAAAACCCTGTTGACCGTAACAATTGCTCTGTGGGTCGGTCTTGCCGGTGCGCAGCAGATGGAAATTGTCGAGTTGCAAAGCAAAAGTGTCGAGCAGGTGCTGCCGGTGTTGATGCCGCTGCTTGAGCCGGGCGGCACGTTGACCGGCATGAACAATCAGCTTTTTCTGCGCGCCTCGCCACGCAACCGGGCCGAGATCAAGAAAGCACTGGCGGCAATGGATACGCCGACCCGCCGCCTGATCATTCGCACCAGCCAGAATCGCGAAAGCGAGAACAACGCGCAGGGTGCCGAGGCTAGTGGGCAAATCGTGATCGGCAGCTCGCGTCGATCAAATGCACAGGCGCAGGTCTGGGACACCAAGAGCGTGCGCGGTGAGCGTGCCGGGCAAATGGTGCAGACGGTAGAGGGCGGTCAGGCTTTCATCCAGATCGGTCGTTCGTTGCCGATTCCGATGCGTCAGGCGGTGATTGGCCCCGGTGGCGCGATAGTCAGTGAAACGGTGGTTTACAAGGATGTTGGCAGCGGTTTCTATGCGGTGCCGCACCTCAATGGGAAAAACGTCACGATAGAGATCAGTCAGCAGGCGGACAGCGTTGCCAGTGTCAGAAGCGGTACTATCAACACCCAGCGTTTGTCGACCACGGTTTCTGGTCAATTGGGTGAATGGATCGCGCTGGGTGGTGGCGGTCGTCAGGCGTCGGGCAATCAGAACGGCGGGTTTAGTGTTTCAACGAGTGATGCACGTGATAATCGCTCAATCTGGTTAATGGTAGAGGAAGTTGAGTGAATCATCTAAAGCGTCATTTTGGGCAAAAAGCGGCTTTTGTTTCGGCGATTGCTTGTGTTGTGCTGGCATTCCCGATGTTCGGCATTTTTGTCTGGCTGCTTATCGAGCGCGGTATGAACGACACGTGGACGCCGAGTGCGCTGACCACGGGTTTCTTCTTTCTTTTTTGCGCAGTTGTGCTTTATGTTTTGAGCCGGCCACAACCCCCGCTGCCGATGCAAGATGCTACGACCACAGAAGCAACGGCTGGCCCTAGGGTCGACAGCTAAAAACGGCTGATTTTTAAACGCAAAACCCGGCATCAAAGCCGGGTTTTGCATTGTGCGGTGCTAAAAATCAGGCAGCGTTCAGTGCCTGATCCAGATCGGCCAGAATGTCGTCGATATGCTCGATACCGACCGACAGGCGAATCATGTCTTCCGACACACCGGCCTTGGCCATTTCAGCTGGTGACAACTGACGGTGCGTGGTCGATGCCGGGTGGCAGGCCAGCGTTTTGCAATCGCCAATATTGACCAGACGGGTAACCAGTTGCAGGGCATCCTGGAACTTGCCGCCGCCAACGCTGCCGCCCTTGACGCCAAAATTGAGAATGCCGGAAGCGCGGCCGCCCATGTACTTCTGAACCAGCGCGTAATCCTTGTGATCCGGCAGGCCGGCGTAATTGACCCAGCTAACCTTGGCGTGACCCTTGAGGAAATTAGCAATCTTCAACGTGTTTTCGCAGATGCGATCCATACGCAGGGCCAAGGTTTCGATGCCTTGCAGAATCAGGAACGCATTGAACGGCGAGATCGCGGCACCCATGTTGCGCAAAGGCACGACGCGGGCGCGGCCAATATAGGCGGCGGGGCCGAGGGCTTCGGTATAAACCACGCCGTGATAGGAAACATCCGGCTCGTTGAGGCGTTTGAATTTGGTCTTGTGCTCGGCCCAGGGGAATTTGCCGCTATCGACAATGATGCCGCCGAGGCTGTTGCCATGACCGCCGAGGTACTTGGTCAAGGCGTGCACGACGATGTCGGCGCCATGCTCGAACGGACGGCACAGGTAGGGCGAAGGCACCGTGTTATCGACGATGACCGGCACGCCGTGCTTGTGGGCGATTTCAGCCAGCTTTTCGAAGTCAGTGACATTGCCCAGCGGGTTGCCGACCGATTCGCAGAAGACCGCCTTGGTCTTGCTGTCGATCAGCTTTTCAAAAGCTTCCGGATCATTGAAATTGGCGAAGCGGACATCAATGCCATATTGCGGCAAGGTGTGCGCAAACAGGTTGTAAGTGCCGCCGTAAAGCGTGCTTGACGAAATAATGTTGTCGCCGGCTTCGGCAATCGTCTGAATCGCCGCAGTGATCGCCGCCATGCCGGAGGCAAAGGCCAGCGCAGCAATGCCGCCTTCCATCGCCGCCACGCGCTTTTCCAGCACGTCCTGGGTCGGGTTCATGATGCGGGTGTAAATGTTGCCGGCAACCTTCAGATCGAATAGATCGGCGCCGTGCTGGGTGCTGTCGAAGGCGTAGGAAGTGGTCTGGTAAATCGGCACAGCAACCGCCTTGGTGGTCGGGTCGGGTGAATAGCCGCCGTGGACGGCAAGGGTTTCGATCTTCATGCGTGTCTCTCTTGTTTTGTGGTGAGTGAAAAAAATGGGTCGAATGCGTGTTGACCGTAACAGTCTCAGCTATGGACCGTCTGGTCTGCGTAGCGGTGGATGCGCGAAAGCACTTCAGACATTGCTTCGCGGGCCAGTTCGGTATCGTAATGGGTTTGCAGGTTGATCCAGCTCTCGGAGTCGGTGCCAAAAAAAGCCGCCAAACGCAAAGCCGTATCAATCGTGATGCCGCGCTGGCCTTTAACAATTTCGTTGATTCGGCGCGGCGGTACGCCAATCGCTTTGGATAGCGCATATTGGGTGATTGCCATCGGTTTCAGATAATCCTCGTTGAGGATTTCACCTGGATGGCAAAGCGGAACTTCGCGTGGCATGGCTGCCTCCTTCTCAGTGGTAATCAACAATTTCGACATCCAACGCTTTTCCCGCCTCGAAGCTGAAACAAATGCGCCACTGGTCATTGATACGAATACTGTAATAACCAGCACGATTTCCGCTAAGCTTTTCCAGACGATTGCCCGGTGGAACGCGCAGAAAATCGAGTGATGTCGCGGCATGAATTTGTTGCAATTTGCGCATGGCGATAGATTCAAAATTGACGAAACGGGCAACGCGCCGCCCTTTGAACAGGGCTTCGGTGTCAGGGCATTTGAACGTTGAAATCATATTTATGGTAACGACAGTCGTTAATAACGGCAAGCGTTAAATTTGTCCTGTTGGTGTTGCACCTAAACAATCGTTGGAAAGTAGCGTTTCCGGGTGGCTGTGCGAGGCGGGGATGCCGGGTGCTGTGACTGCTTGATTATTAGTGAGGCGTTGGGCGACTTGGGTGTTCAGGTTGAGCAGTTGTTCGAGCAGGTCTTGCTTGGCAGAAAAACCGTAGGCGGCGAGGACGGCTTTGTCGAGGACGGTATGGGCATCGCGCAGCGGATTCTTGCCGGGTAGATCGAGCGTGCGATAGAGGGCGCGCAGGCCGCCGCTCAGGTTGGCGAGGGCTTCGCTGCGGATGCGGCGGATTTCACGACCGGCGGCGGCGATGGCGTCGATTTGTTTGTCGCTGGGGGCTTGCGGCCAAGGGAAGGTGTCGAAGACGGATTCGGGGGTGTAGCAAAGCCGCTCAGTTAGCTTTGAGCACTTGGCGACGAACCATTCACGGTGTGCCGAAGATTGCAGAATGCCAAAACTGTAATCGTCATCAAAGAGAAAAGCCTGAACTTTGTCGCTGGGCCAAATTGCACTGGTCAGGAACAAAAAGATGGGGCGCTTGGTTACGCGAGAACAGGCGATATAACGCCCTTGCAAATTGGCGGCCTCAGCAAAGAAGTCTTTCCGATCCCAAGCAAGCGCCCACCAGCGATCCAGAAAAGCTTTGTGGTGAGAACGCATATTGCCATCTGCATCCTTCCCTGCTTCTGCACGGCTTTGCCGATCTGGCAGCACGTTATTTTTTACATGGTTAAAAGCGCTGGGAAATGATTGAACCTCAAGAATGGTGCGCCGCTGAAAATCAATGATGAAGCGCTCTGGTGTTCCGTCACCTGCAACAAGTTCTCGACCTGTGAGATACGGGTGAATGACTGATTCCGACTTACCGTCTGCGGTAAGTTTTGTCTTCGTGTTTTTGTCGAGAACAAACGCTTCGTGCCCCGGAGTTACACCTTGAAATACTCGTTTTGGTGTGGTGTTGCACTCCAAAATGGCCGCTTTTCCAAGGTCGACCGTATCCGACAGCGCCGAATTGATCTGTTCCACCTCCCGGCAATCCAGATCGTAATCCTTGGCCCCGCGTTGTGCGGTCTTGGACCACAGCCGCCGGGTTTTTGGCAACAAGCCGGTTTCCTGTGTCTTGATCCAGTTGGCAATCGAGACGTGCACGTTGGCTTCGCCACTCCACGGCTGGTTGTCGACGGCTTCGATAACCGTGCCGTCTACGCAGATGGCGTCCAGGCCCCCGATGCGCGAGGCGTTGTTACGAATGTTCTGGGTGCCGACTAGTCCGGCGCGGCCAGCCACCGGGTCTTGTGCGGTGCACGGCGGCAGGTGATCGTGGGCACGACGCAGCCAGTGCACGCAATAGTCGGCCATGCCGGGTACTTCCGGGTAGGCGCGGCGTACCGCCTTGACGTAATCGGTGCCGAGCAGGGGCTTGAGCAGCTTGGCGCCGATAAAGGGCGGGTTGCCGATGATGACGTCGACTTGCGGCCAGCTTGGGCGCGTGCCGTCGGACTGAAGTAGCGCATCGCCGACGATGAAATTGGCGTCGAGATTATCAAGCGGCAGGGCGTTTTCGGTGACGTGCAGTTCGTCTATCGCTAGCTTGTGGGCGAGCATCATGGTGACTTTGGCGAGTTCGACGGCGAAGGGTTGAATGTCCATGCCGTAGAAATTTTTGCTGCTGACGAAGCCAAACGGGCGCTGGGCGGCGTTGCGGCTGGCGAATTCGCCAATGCGTTCGTAAATGCGGGCTTCGAGCCGTTTGAGTTCGCGGTAGGCGATGTAGAGAAAGTTGCCGGAGCCGCAGGCGGGGTCGAGGACGCGAAAGTTTTCCATGCGCGCCAGCAGTTCTTCAAGGCGCTTGAGGGTTTTGGCGCTTTCGATTTGTTCGCGCCAGGGTTCGACGATGGTGGGGCCGACGATTTTCATGATGTCGACCGGGCTGGTGAAGTGGGCACCGAAGGCGTGGCGCTGGGTGCTGCCGAGAGAGTGTTCAAAAATGGTGCCGAAGATTTCCGGGCGCACAAAACGCCAGTCGGCGCAGGCGGCATTTTTGAGTAGGTCGAGTTCTTCGGCATCGAGTTCGATGCGCGCTGGTTCTCGGAATAGGCCGCCGTTGAAGTAGTCGACGCCTTTGAAGCGGCCGCCGCCGGTTTTGCCCGGGGTGTTCATTTCAAGGAAGAGGCCGCCGATCAAGTCATAGCTTTTTTCTGGCGTGGCGCAGTCGTCGAGCAGGCGGGCGAAAAAGTATTTTTCGAGCAGGCCAATGTCTTCGGCAAAAAGGCACATCAGGCATTGCAGGACGAAGCGTTGGGCGAGGGCGGCTTCGATGCCGCGTGCGGTGAGGTGGTTATAAAGTGTGGCGAGCAGGTCGGCGGCGGCGCGGGTGACTTGTTCGTGGTCGAACTGGAAAACTGGCGTTTCTGGTTTGGCAAAGAGGAAGGCGAGTGGCCCCCAGCGTTGCGGTAATTCGGTGAGTTTTAGCTGGTCGACCGGGGAATCCATCTGGGTTTCAAAGTCGAAGACCCAGAACTCGTCGAAATTGCACAGAACAACGTAGCGCGGGCGACCGGGAACGAGGCGCGTCCAGTATTCAAAGGCTTGGCGGTAGTGTTTGGAGAGATCGACGCCGCGCTTTTTCATTTCGACGAGGACGACGGGTTTCCAGACGAGATCGGCAAAGGCGGTGCCGCCGCCGTTTTTTTTGACGCGGTTCTCGCAGGTGGCCCCGGCTTCTTTGAGGCCGGCATGACCGAAGGCGCGGAACAGGTGGTCGAGAAAAATTTGCGCCTCGCCCTTTTCGTCGCCGGTAATGTGTGTGGTGCACCAGTCGACGAAGGTTTGTAGTTGGGTTTCGCGAGGGGTCATGGTTGGGCTTTGCCGGAGAATGCGGTTTGCATGGTGCTGGATTGTAGCTGCTAAGGCGCTGACTGGCGCTTTGGTTTGATCAAAAAGCGCCCCGGATCAATTGCATCGACCAGATCATTCTCCAGCGGCAGCGGTTCGCCTTCGAGGCGGCTGACTAGTAGATCAGCCATCAGCGCTGACCAGACGATACCGCGCGCGCCGAAGCCTTGCATGCACCACAGGCCGGGGTTGAGTGGCAGGTTGTGCAGGCGCGTGTTGGCGGTTACCGGTACGGCAAGCGGCACCGGGCCGACGATGGGCATGCGGTCGGGGGACATGGGGCGGAAGCCGACCAGGCCTTTTAGCGTCGCCGGATCAATCTGGGCGGCGTAACCGGGGAGGACGAGATTGAGGCGGGCGAGGTTTTCGCGGTGGTCGGTTTTGCGTTCGTTGCTGTCGGCATCGCCAATTGTGTGCGTGGCGCCGGCCAGGCGGCGGCCATCGACTTCGGGGATGATGTAGCCGAGTTTGTAGGCGACAACATCGAGCGCCGGTGTTGCGGTGGCTGGCAGGTGGCTGACCTGACCACGGGCGGGGAATTGCGGCAGCCAGGAGAATTGGGCAAAACTCGGCGCAGCAACGCCGCTGGCCATGACCAGCACCGGGGCTTCGGCCAAAACATTTCCATCGGCGTCGATTGCTTGCCAGGTATTTTTTGAGCGTTCCAGGCGGTCGACCGTAACATTGGTCTGCAAGGTGATCTGGTCCGGAAATGCGGCCAGTGCAGCGCGGCAAACCGAGGCGGGTTGCACCCAGCCGCCACCGGGAAACCACCAGCCGCCGCTGTCGACTGGCCAGTTGAGTTTCTGGCTGGCCTCATCCTTATTCAGGAATTGCAGTATTTCTGGCGGGAAGCCGAGCGCTTCTACGGTGCGTTTTTGCTGTGCTTCGTGCTCCGGTTCGCGGGCAAGATGGACGACGCCGCAGGGTGACCAGCGGGCATCTGGCAATTTGCCGAGCAGGTTCAATGTGGCGAGATAGCCGGCGCGGGTCAGGCGCGAAAGACGGTTGTCGTCGGCGCTGGGCAGTGGGCGCAGGACGCCGGCAAGATTGCCGGAGGCGCCGAGGCCGGGCGCAGCGTTTTGTTCGAGCACGGTGACTTGCCAGCCGGCGCTGGCCAGGCGGTGGGCGGTGGTGCACCCGGCAATGCCGGCGCCGATGACGATGGCGCGGCGCTCTTCCGGTGGCTGATGGCGATTCGGGCGTTGCGAGCGGAAGCGGCCAACTAGCATTTGCCGTTTACCGGTAAAGCCGGGGCGCTTTTCTACCTCAAACTCGGCGTCGTGCAGGGCCTGGCGCACGCTGCCGGCAACCGTCCAGGTGGCCAGCGTGGCGCCGGGCGCCGCGAGTCGGGCCAAGCCTTTGCAGAAATAGGGTGACCACAGTTCGGGATTTTTGGCGGGTGAGAAACCATCGAGAAAAAAGGCATCAATTGCGGCGTTGACCGTACGCAGTTGCGTTGCCGCATCGCCAAAAATCAGGGTCAGGGTAATTTGCCCATCAGCCAGTTGCAGGCGGTGAAAACCCGGTGTCAGCAGCGGCCAGTTTTGTTGGAGTTGCTGGGCTTGTTCAGCAAATTCCGGCCAGGCTTGGTGGGCAATGGCGAGATCGCTGGCCGAAAATGGGTGTTTCTCGAAGGAGACAAAGTGCAGGCGCTGGCAGCGTTGCGGATCAGCCTGCCAGGCTTGCCAGGCAGCGAGAAAGTTGAGGCCGAAACCAAAGCCGGTTTCGAGGATGACGAAACGATCCTTGCCTTGCCAGCGTTGCGGCAACTGGTTGCCGACGAGAAAGACATGGCGCGCTTGTGCCGGGCCGCCGTAGGCCGAGTGATAAACGTCGTCGAAGCTGGGGGAGTAGGGCTCGCCGACCGAGTTGAATTCAAGGTGGGCTGGCTGGAATTTTTCCACTAGTGGAGCAGGGATTTTGCGGGGGCCTTACTCGTTGGGCTGGCGATACAGGCTTTGTTGTAATCGAGCGCCATTTCCCATTGTGCCTGTTCACTGGCGGCGCGCAGCATGGCGCAGAGGGCTTGCAGCAAGTCGGCGTTGAGATTGAAATTGAAGCTGCGTTCGCGGCCTTCGCGCAGGACTAAGCGAGCCAGCCCGTCGCCGGCGGGTTCCAGCGTTGCCTCGCTGGCCAGCAGCGGGGTGCTGCCCAGCGGGTAAGTCGGGTTGTCGTCGCGGAAGGGTTGCTCGAAAGTTGGGGGCTGGGGCGCCGCAGAATCAGCCTCGATAACAAGAGTGGGTTGCTGCGCGAGATGGCCACCGAGCATGGTTGCGAGGTGCGGCCATAGCTCACGCAGAAAGCGCCGCGTGAAAAAAACGCGAATCTCTTCATTGGCCTGGGTCGCAATGCGCAGAATCAGCCGGTCCTGAACGCTGTCGTTGGCGACCTGTAACTGGCTGATCTGCATTTGCCCGGCCATCAAAATTACTCGGGGCGCATTGACGGGAAGAGGATGACGTCGCGAATTGCGGCGGCATCGGTCAACAGCATGATCAGGCGATCAATGCCGATACCGCAGCCGCCGGTCGGTGGCAGGCCGTATTCCAGCGCGCGGATGAAATCGGCGTCGTAATACATGGCTTCCTCGTCGCCGGCATCCTTGGCCTTCATCTGTTCCTGGAAGCGAGCGGCCTGGTCTTCGGCGTCGTTCAACTCGGAGAAGCCGTTGGCGATTTCGCGGCCAACGATGAACAACTCGAAACGCTCGGTGATTTCCGGGTTGCTATTGGATGCACGGGCCAGCGGGCTGACTTCAACCGGGTAATCGATGATGAAGGTCGGTTCCCAGCACTGAGCTTCGGCGCAGGCTTCGAACAATTGCAGTTGCAGGCTGCCGAGGCCGCCCGGCTTGACCTTTTCACCAAAGGCATTGATCTTGGTCTTGAGGAATTCAGTATCGGCCAGTTGTTCGTTGGTGAAACCGGGCTGCTCGCGCTGGATGGCCTGGCAAATGGTCAGGCGATGGAACGGCTTGGAGAAGTCAAGTTCGCGGCCCTGATAGATGAAGACTTCCTTGCCCAGCGCTTCGCGGGCGGTGTGGCGCAGCAGGCCTTCGGTGAAATCCATCAGCGTGTTGTAGTTGGCGTACGCCTCGTAGAACTCCATCATGGTGAATTCTGGGTTGTGGCGCGGGCTGAGGCCTTCGTTGCGGAAGTTGCGGTTGATTTCAAAAACCTTCTCGAAACCACCAACCACCAACCGCTTGAGGTAAAGCTCCGGTGCAATGCGCAGGAACTGCTGCATGTCGAGCGCGTTGTGATGCGTGACGAAGGGCTTGGCCGCAGCGCCGCCGGGGATCGGGTGCATCATCGGTGTTTCGACTTCAAGGAAGCCATGGCCGTTCATGTAATTGCGGATCGAGGCAACGATGCGGCTACGGGCGAGGAAGGTGAAACGCGATTCCTCGTTCATGATCAGGTCGACGTAACGCTGACGATATTTCATTTCCTGATCGGCCAGGCCGTGGAACTTGTCCGGTAGCGGGCGCAGGGATTTGGTCAGCAGGCGGATTTCGTGTGCCTGAATGCTCAATTCGCCGGTCTTGGTTTTCATCAGCGTGCCGACGATGCCGATGATGTCACCGAGATCCCAGTGTTTGAAATCGGCATAAATGTCTTCACCGACCCGGTCGCGGGCGATGTAAATCTGGATGCGGCCCGACATATCCTGAATCGTCGCAAAGGATGCCTTGCCCATGACGCGCTTCAACATCATGCGGCCAGCCACTTTGACTTCAACCGGCAGGCCTTCGAGTTCTTCCGCCGTTTTCTCGCCATAGCCTTCGTGCAACTTGATCGCGGTGTTCTCGCGCTGAAAGTCGTTGGGGAAGGCTTTGCCCGTCTTGCGCCATTCGGCCAGCTTGGCGCGACGCTCGGCGATGAGCTGGTTTTCGTCTTGCTGGACCGGGGGCTGCTGTTCGGCGTTGGACATGGAGAATCCTTGGAAAAAAGAGGTTTGCTGCGGTCGACCGCGTAAGACCCTGAATTTTCGCCGATTCACAGAGTCGGGACAAGTCAGGGCGGCTATTTAAATAGTGGGTTTTCGGATGCGTAAAGCTGGTGGGATAATCAAGGCCAACGGCAAGCGTTGGTTGCCGCCATAAAAAGAGAGAATCCCGCATGCGTTTTCATCGCGTTTTACCCCTGATTTTCGTACTGCATGGCAGTTTGCTAACAGCTGCTGAACTCAAGGTGCTGGGTTTTGATGATATGTCCTGCACCGCCTGGAACAAGTCGAAGGATGATGTTGAGTTGCGCAAGACTTACGTGGCCTGGGTGCGTGGCGTGTTGACCGGACACAACTACGCCCTGCCAAACCAACAGGTTTCGACTCTCTCCAGCGGAACCGTCGAAATGAACGTAAATCGTTACTGCAGCAAGAATCCCAATGGTTTATTCAGTGATGCTGCGCTGCGCCTGAGCGACGAGTTTTCCGGGCGCAATCAAGCGATCAGAAAATAGCCGTGTCATAGGCATGGTTTATTCAGTCGGGGTGTTAATATTGTAAAAATTTGTGGCTTTGGGAGCGTCATGAATATCCTGTTGGTAGATAGCACGCCGCTTTATCGAGACATATTGCAACAAAGCTTCGGTCGTTCCCGAGGCGTTCAATTGCTGCTCGTCCCGACACTGGCTGAAGCGATGGCCGCTGCCAGTGCCCAATGCTTCGATTTTTTCGTATTGGCCTGGCAATTGGCCGACGGCGGTGGTGTTGATCTAGCCAGAAAATTACGTGAATCAGGCCATGCGCCGGTTGCGCCGATTGTTCTGCTGACCGCTAGCCCGACGGCGGAACTCGCCCAGCAGGCGATGTTATCCGGCGTCACCGAGTTGTTCAGAAAGCAGGATGTCGAAGAACTGATTACGTTCATGCGGCATTTCCTTGAAGCCAACCAGCCCTTGTTCAGTCGGGTGCTTTACATTGAAGATGCGCGCGAGCAGCGCGAGTTGCTGGCTGCCCAACTCCGCAACTGGGGGCTGACAGTTGACGCTTTTCCCAGTGCCGACGAAGGCTGGGATGCATTTTTACGCAATGATTACGACCTGGTGCTCACCGATATTCATCTGGGTGGCCACATGTCTGGTGCGCGGCTGATCAATCGTATCCGGCGTCAGGTTTTGCCCAAAGGCGGAACGCCGATTCTTGCAGTGACAGCCTTTGATGATCCTGCCCGACGGCTTGAGTTGTTTCACCTCGGGATTGATGATTACGTCCTCAAACCGGTTATTCCGGTCGAACTGCGCGCCCGCCTGCACAATCTGCTGACCCGTAAACGGGCAACCGAGCGCAATCAGCAATTGTTGGCCGCATCAAGCTTTGGGGTCAGCATTGTTGATGAGGAAGGTTTCGTTCAGTCGATGGATGCCAATGCGCTGGCCATGTTTGGTGTGAGTGAAGCGCTGCTGACCGCGAACAGTGCCCGAACTCTGCTGGGTGAGCCGGCGGATGAAATCATGCAGTTGCTGCTTTCCGGGGCTGCGTTAAGCAAGCGCCGCCTGACTGCGCGGCATTTCAATGGCAATGATTTGTCGCTTGAGCTATCGACGCTCGAAATCGAGCCGGCCAACGGTTGGCGCCAGTTTGCCTTGTTGACGCGGGATATCAGCAAGGAACTCGAACTGGCCAATACGCTGTTGCGGGCGAAGGAGGCGGCGGAGCATGCGAGCCGGGTGAAAGCCGAGTTTCTTGCCAATATGAGCCATGAAATCCGCACGCCGCTCAATGCGATTATCGGCATGGCTTATTTGATGAAGCGTAATGGCCTGGCGCCGGATCAGGTCGAGCGTGCCGAGCGCATTGATAGCGCCGGCCAGCATTTGCTCGGCATCATCAATGATGTGCTGGATATTTCAAAAATCGAGGCTGGCAAACTGGGCCTGGAGTCGATTCCGCTGTCGATTGAGGCGATTGTCAGCAACGTGGCATCGATGGTCAATGAGCGGGCAAGCGCCAAGGGTTTGAAAATTCAGGTTGAAGCGGCCTCCTTTGCGCAGCCCTTGCTGGGTGACCCGACGCGTTTGACGCAGGCGCTGCTCAATTATTTGTCGAATGCCGTCAAATTTACCGAGCGCGGAACGATCACCCTGCGTACCCGCTTTCAGGATGAAGCCGAGGAGGGTGTCACGGTGTGTTTTGAGGTGATTGACACCGGTGTTGGGATTGATGCGCAGGCGATTGGTCATATTTTCGACGCCTTTCAGCAGGCAGATAATTCGACGACCCGCAAATTTGGCGGCACCGGCTTGGGGTTGGCAATTACCCACGAATTGGCGCGTCTGATGGGTGGCGAAGCTGGTGTCAGCAGCGAGCTGGATAAGGGAAGTACTTTCTGGTTTTCGGCGCGTTTGAAGCGTGGTTCAGGCAATGGCAAGCTGCTTGAGCGGGTTACCGGGCGTTCGGCTGAAGATGTCTTGATCAGCAACTTCAAGGGCACGCGTGTCTTGCTGGTTGAGGATGACTTTATCAATCGCGAAGTGGCGCTTGAGTTACTTTCCGAGATGCAATTCGACATCGATGTGGCTGAAGATGGTTTGCTTGCGCTCGATAGGGTACGGCGCAATGACTATGCTCTGGTGCTGATGGATATGCAGATGCCACGCATGGATGGTCTCGAAGCAACCCGCTGCATTCGCGCCTTGGGCGGGCGCAAGTTGTTGCCGATTATTGCGATGACCGCCAATGCCTTTGCGGAAGATCGTCAGCGTTGCCTTGATGCGGGAATGGACGATTTCATTGCCAAACCGATTGATCCGGATACACTTTTCGTCACCATTCTGCGCTGGCTTTCAGCCAATAAGCTGACGGTGCCTGCTTGATCAGGCGTAGTGAATTGCCAGCCAGATGGTGATTTGATCAGTTGGCGTCCAATCCACCCGGTGCTTTTGGTGGGCGGGAATATCGAGAAAATCACCGGCTTTGAGATGGCGCGCAGCCGGCTCATCGGCCAGACGTAATTTTGCTTCCCCTTGAATCAACAACACCCATTCGCCACCTGGCTGGTCGTACCAGAAGTCAGGCGGGCTGGCCTGGCCGGTGGAAACGATGCGTTCGATTTTGAGGTTGGGACGGGCGAGTAACTGAATGAATTGCTCGTCTGTTACGGTCGACGGCGGAATCTGGGTAAAAATATTATCCATAACATTCACTGGCCTGGGCCGGTTATGCCTGCGGCGCTTCGGCTAAGTTGAGTAACTCCTCTTCTAGCTTTCGAATCCCGTTAACTAAGTTTTTGAAGCTCGGTGAACGTTCGTTGGCTGCGTTGAGGAAGTTGCCTATCTCCCGTGATCCAATGACTTTTTGATAGTTGCCGCGGGTTAGTGTTTCCAGTTCTTTGCTGGGGCTGCCTAAGCGATCAGGATTGCGGAATTTTGCTGAACCTTGACGTTGTGTCAACCCGTTGATTTTTAGTGCTTGTTCAACTGCGGCAAGATCAGCAAGGTAAAAAGTCTCCAGTTCCCTGCAGGCAATCCTAACCAATGTTTTTTCTGCTTTCCCCGCGTTTTGGCAATGTTCGGCAAGCTTTTTTTTCAGTGTAAAGCAATCGGGCGCGCTATCTTGGTCACGCAAAACAATGAATCGAGCTTGCTGGTTAATGTATCCGCGAAGGCGCTTGGTCATTTGCCGCTCTAAATCCTGCTTGCCTTCGAAGGGTATAAAACGAGGCTGGATTTTTGGATTCAGAATACGCGGCAACAAGCTTTCTAGCATAGCTTTGGCCGATTCTTCCTCCAGCAGAAATACCAATTCTTTCATTCAGGATCAGCTCCCTCGAAGAAGCCTTGTTTCCACAGGTATCCCATCTTGTCGCCATCTGCCATATACGCTGCGATTTGAGCATCATCGCGAGCCCGGCGGATTTCTGTCCCACCGTTCCGTTTAACCAGCCAGCACACTTCATCCAAACCGACGGCATTCAAAAAGTCAGGTGAGTGTGTTGAAACAAGCACCTGTCCGCCACCCTGTGCATAAAGGCGGAACTCCTCTGCCAATTCAGTCATCAGCCGCGGGTAGAGTTGATTCTCCGGTTCCTCAACGCAGAGCAGCGGGTGTGGCCTTGGATCATGCAGTAGGACCAAATAGGCAAACATTTTGATGGTGCCATCGGATACATAGCGGTCCAGAAAAGGGGTTTTGAACGAACCATCTTTAAAACGCAGCGTGAGATAGCCATCGTCCATCAAAAGAGGTTCAACTGATTTCACGCCTGGTACACGGCGAGCCATTGTGTCGAGGATTTTTTTAAACGTTTCAGGATGCTGTTCAAACAGGTATTGCGCGACACGTGGCAAATTGTCACCGGTTTCTGATAAATGTTCAGAGTCTCCCGCTGCCTCCTTACGTCCGCGTGCGGAACTGATATGAAAATCAGATACATGCCAGGACTCAATCAGTTGCCTGAAAGCATTGGCCGCTTTGAAGCGTTCAAATTGCCCCAGACCTTTGATCGCCAAAGTGTCGGGCGTGACTTTTTGGGTTTCGCGCTCAAGGTCTTCGTCTGCTTTTTGGAAATCTTCTTCGTTGGTGATTGCATAGCCTTCACCAGCCGAGAAATCAAGAAAATGGAATGGGCTACCGTAGCGACCGCGTTTGTAGCGCAGTATTTCGCGACGTACGATAGGTGAACCGTTTAGTTCTCCAATTTCAAGCGAGTAAGTGACGAGCCGCTCTACTCCAGAAATCAGCATGCGGTACTGAATTTCGATCAGAATTATTTCGGTTTCTGCATCGCGACTCAATACTTCGCGAAATCTCCCGCGCTTGTCGAGGGCATGGCGGACTGTTCCTTTAAGGCAATCGTGCAAGAATCCAAACACATCAAAGAGTGTTGTTTTTCCGGATCCATTGGCACCAACGACCACAAGAAAAGAAGGAATATCCTTGAGGTGGACATTGCGAAACGCCTTGAAATTCTTTAAGCGTATTGATTCAATTTTCATGGTCGAGTCCAGCCTTAAACGGATTAAAGAGTTCGCGGTGAGCGATTATCTCTCAGTTTTATTCCCTTGGTTTTGTTCAGAAATATGCGCTTTCGGCAGATGTTGCTGCAGCCACTGAATCGCGTCATCGACAAAGGTGAACACCACCGGAATCACCAGCAGGCTGAGGAAGGTTGAGGTGATCAGGCCGCCGATGACGACGATGGCCATCGGCGCGCGGAAGCTGGGGTCGGTGCCGAGGCCGATGGCGATTGGCAGCATGCCGGCACCCATGGCGATGGTGGTCATGATGATTGGCCGGGCGCGCTTGCGGCAGGCGTCGAGCAGGGCATGCCAGCGGTCGAGGCCGGGCTGGCCGTCGATGCCGCGACGGGCGAGGATGACGTAGTCGATCAGCAAGATGGAGTTTTTGGTGGCGATGCCCATCAGCATGATCAGGCCGATCATCGACGGCATGGAAAGCGCCGTCTGGCTGATGAACAGGGCGAGGAAGGCGCCGGGCACCGAGAGCACCAGCGCGGCAAGAATAGTCAGTGGCTGGACGAAATCCCGGAAGAGCAGAACCAGCACGATGTAAATGCAAAGCACGCCGGTGAGCATGGCGAGGCCGAAACTCTGGAATAGTTCGCCCATTGCCTCGGCATCGCCAACGGTGGTTTGCAAAATGCCGGCGGGCAGGTTTTTCAGGCTGGGCAGGGCGAGTGCCTGATTTTCAACTTCGCCGAGCGGTTGCTGGTTGAGTTCGATCTCAAAGTTGATATTGCGCAGGCGGTCGTAACGGTCGATCTCCGCCGGGCCGCCGGTGATTTCCAGCGTCGCAACATTGGCGATCATCACCGGGCCATGCTTGCCGGGTACGGTCAACCGCTCCAACAGGCTCAAATCCTGACGTGCTTCAGCCGGCAGTTTGACGACAATGGGAATCTGGCGTTGGGCGAGGTTGAGTTTGGCGATGCTCTGGTCGTAATCGCCGGCGGTGGCGATGCGCAGCACGTCGGCAATCGCCGCTGAGGTCACGCCGAGATCAGCGGCACGGGCGAAATCGGGGCGCACCACCAGTTCCGGGCGAACCAGGCTGGCGGTAGACGTGACGGCGCCAATGCCGGGAATGGTGCGCAGTTCGCGTTCGACGGTGCGCGCATGTTCGCTGAGCAGCGGGCCGTTTTCGCTGGCCAGCACCAGCACGTATTTTTCGTTGGAACCGCCGAAACCGACTTTGACTTGCAGGCCGGGCAGCACCGCCAGCGCATCGCGCAACTGGCGCTCGACTTCCTGTTTCTTGACGCCGCCGCGTTCCTTGCGCGGGGTCAGGTTAATGGTTAGTGTTGCCTTACGTACCTCGGATGCGCCGCGCGGGGCAAAGGGGTCGCTGCCGGCTGCACCGCCGCCGATGGCGGTGTAGACCATTTTCACATTGGCATTTTTCTCGACAATCCGCCGTGCCTCTTCCGCCGCTGCAAAGGTTTCCTGGAAGGAGCTGCCGGGTTGCAGCGCGAGATAAACCTGGGTTTGCGAGAGGTCATCCGGCGGCATGAAGCCTTTGGGCAGCAAGGGGACCAGCGCGAAGGAGCCGAAGAAGAAAACGATCACGGCCAGCGTCGTCTTGATCCGATGCTTTAGGCACCACGCCGCCCAGCGCGTATAAACCGCCAGCCAGCGCGGTTCGTGATGTTCGCCGGTGGGCGGTTTGAGAATGTAGGCGGCCATCATCGGCGTCAGCATGCGGGCGACGACGAGCGAGAAAAATACGGCGATGGCTGCGGTCCACCCGAATTGGACGAAGAATTTACCGGGAATGCCGGCCATGAAAGCGGTCGGCAGGAAGACGGCAATCAGCGTGAAGGTGGTGGCGATCACCGCCAGGCCGATTTCGTCGGCGGCTTCCATCGCTGCCTGAAACGGCGTTTTGCCCATGCGCAGGTGGCGCATGATGTTTTCGATTTCGACAATCGCGTCATCGACCAGAATGCCGACGACCAGCGACATCGAGAGCAGGGTGACGACATTGAGCGAAAAGCCCATGAAATACATCACGCCAAAGGCCGGGATGATCGACAGCGGCAGGGCGGTGGCCGAAACAAGGGTGGCGCGAATGTCGCGCAGGAAAAGCCAGACGACGAGCACGGCGAGCAGGGCGCCTTCAATCAGCAAAGCCATCGAACCTTCAAAATTTTCGATCACTGGATCAACGAAATTGAAGGCTTCGGTGATGCTGATGTCGGGGTGATCCGCCTTCAATTTTTCCAGCGTGGCACGGACGCCATCGGTAACATCGACTTCGCCGGCGCCCTTGGCGCGAACGATCTCGAAACCAACCACCGGCTTGCCGTTGAGCAGGGCGGCTGAGCGTTTTTCGCCCACTGTATCGCTGACCGTAGCCAGTTCATTGAGGCGAATGCGGCGGCCATCGGCGAGCGTGATTTCCAGCGCGCCAAGTTCTTCGGCGGTTTGCACGGTGGCAATGGTGCGCACGGATTGCTCGATACCGCCGACATCGGAACGCCCGCCAGAAGCTTCCTGCTGAATCTGGCGCAACTGGCGCGAGACATCGGCAGCCGTCGCGCGCAAGGCGAGCAGGCGCGCCGGGTCGAGTTCGACGCGAATTTCACGGGTCGCGCCACCGACGCGTGACACCGCGCCGACACCGCGCACGCTGAGAATGGATTTGGTCACCGTGTTATCGACAAACCACGACAGCGCCTCGTCATCCATGCGGGTCGACGCCACGGTGTAGGTGAGAATTGGCGCGCCGGAGAGGTTGACCTTGGAAATCACCGGGTCTTTGAGATCGCCGGGCAGGTCGGCGCGAATCCGGGAAACGGCGTCGCGCACGTCATCTACCGCTTCCTGCGTCGGCTTTTCGAGGCGGAATTCGACGGTGACGATGGCCGTGCCGTCCTGCACCTTGGTGTAAATGTGCTTGATGCCTTGCAGTGTGGCGACCGAGTTTTCCAGCTTGCGGGCGACCTCGGTTTCCATCTGCGCCGGCGCCGCGCCGGGTAGGGTGGCGGTGACCGTGACGGTGGGCAGGTCGATGTCCGGGAACTGCTGGATCTTCATCCCCTTGAAGGCCATCAGGCCGATCAGGGTGAGCATGATGAAAAGCAACACCGCCGGAATCGGGTTGCGGATCGACCAGGTGGAGACGTTCATGGTGCTGGCTTGGCTGCGACGATGCTGACCGTGTCGCCATCGGCCAGGAACCCGGCGCCGCTGGCGACAACCTGAGCTTGCGGATCAAGGCCGATGACTTCGATGCGCTCGCCATTGCGCCGCCCGGTGCTGATCTTGGTCTGGCTCACCTTGTCACGGTCAACCCGGAAAACATAGGCAAAACCTTCACGCAAGAGCAGGGCCGATTGCGGCAGAGTGAGTGCCGGGCTTTGGCCGAGACGGAATTCGCCGCGCGCAAACATGCCGGCGCTGACTGCATTTGCCGCGTTGGTTGGCAGATCGACATAAACCAGCGCATTGCGCGTTTGTGGATCAAGGCTAGGTGAAACGGCACGCACGACGCCTTCCAGCGTATCGCCATTCGGACTTTCCAGCGTGGCAAGCTGGCCCGGCTTGAGGCGGGAAATTTCGGCAGCAGTGACTTCGGCACGCCATTCCAGACGCCCGCCGCGAATCAGGCGGAAAAGTTCCTGACCCGGTTGGGTCAGCGTGCCCACCGTGGCTGAGCGAGCCGAAATAATGCCGTCATCGGGTGATAGCACGTTGGCCTTGGAACGTTTTAATTCAGCAGTCTGCAAGCGCGCCTTGGCTGCATTCAGGCGAGCCAGCGCGGTATCCGCTGCCGTCTGGGTTTGCGTGCCTTGCTGGGCGCTGTAAAAACCCTTGTCGCGCAATTGCCGGGAACGTTCGTTATTGGCCAGCGCTTCACTCAGCGTCGCCTGTGCCTCGGCCACCGTGGCGCGGGATTCGGCCAGTTCGCTTGCAACGGTATCGCCGGCAATGCGCGCCAATACCTGGCCCTTTTTCACCCGGTCGCCCACGTTGGCATTGACCTCGGTAATCCGGTAATTGCTGATCTCCGGCCCGATCACCGCCTCCTGCCAGGCGACGATATTGCCGCTGGCTTTAAGCGTTTGCGGCCAATCCAGCAACTGTGGGGTGGTTGTGGTTACTGTCAGGGCCGGTTTGGTGGCGACGGGTGCGCTGGTCTCTTTGGCTGCTTCGCCACAGGCGGTAAGCAAAATGGCGCTACTGAGAAGCGCGGCTAGTGTGCGGATCATAAATAAGCTTCCTGTTCGCCTTTTTCGCCGAGTTCCTGAATTTTCAGGGCGAGGGCGCGCAGGGATATTGAGAGGGGTTCAGTGAGCAGACGCGCCAGCAGTTGGCGGTCGTAGTCGTTGAGGGGTTTGCGTTGTTTCATTTGGCTCAGATCATCGGCAGACATGGCAAAGCTAGCCCAGGGAAGGCGCAATTTTACCCAAATACTGGCCGCTTGCAAGGCGATGGCAATACCGGCTGGATCGGGGTCGCAGGCAATTTCAGCGGCGGCTGGCGCGCCCGGCAGCAAGCGCGAGATGGCGGTTGTCCACCAGCCTGGCGGGAAGCCGGGTAGCCAGACAACCGCTTCGTCTTTCGCGCGGGCACGGGCGACACGTTCGAAGCTGCTACGGTTTTCGACCAGTCGCCAACAACGTGGCACCCCTTCGCTGTGCAGTGTGGCGGCGACAGTTTCTGGTGTTAGCGCCACCCAGTCAGTGCTGGCGTTGAGGTCGATAATGCCGAGTGCGGAATAGAGTTGAATCGGGCCGGCGATCAGCAAATGCGGGGTGTGTTCAAAAATGCCGGCCTTTTGCAGGTCGACCGCAAGATCCAGCCAGACCCATTCGGCGGCGGTGATGGCCTTGGTGTCGCCACGGGCATGCAGGGAAAAGTCGCGCCGGGTGCCTTGGCGTTGTTCAAAACGCCAGCTTTCCATTTTGACCAGCAAGGCAAAGCGTTGCAGGCGCCGGGCCAGCGGGAGCGTGCTCAGCGCAGCATGAGCGGCGCTCAGATCATCGTCGTCAAATTGGTGGCTGGCGGCCTGCATCCACTGGCTGGCTAAAATTTCGCTATCGGGCAACTGGAACATTTCGCGCAAGGTGCTCAGGCGCGGGAAAAGTAGCC
This sequence comes from Pseudomonadota bacterium, assembly GCA_039797825.1. Lineage (GTDB taxonomy): Bacteria > Pseudomonadota > Gammaproteobacteria > Burkholderiales > Rhodocyclaceae > Azonexus. The sequence continues at coordinate 20,112 of JBDKHF010000023.1, forward strand.
AGCTTGTTTCCCATCGGCTACCGGTCCGCCGTTCGATAATTTCAGCCCAGCCGTTACGTAACAGCCAGTCGCTCAATTTCATCGCCGCTTCAATTTTTTTGCTGCCGGCATCGGCGAGCAAGGTGGGCCATTTGCGCCGGGCTTGTTGCGGCTTGAGCCAGCGGCGCAGCAGATCGATCTGTTCGCCGGGGAGTTCTAACGGCGAACCGCCCGTGCTCGCTACAAAACGCCGGCGTGTTGCTTTTGGGCTGACTAGCGAGGCTCCGCTGAGTAGTTCGTACTCAATCGGGTTCATCGGCTACGCATATAAATGGCGAAAATATCGGGGGCGAGGGCGCGTAGCTTGCCGCGCAAGATCATCAGACCAGCGTGCTGGCCGGTTTTTTCCAGATGCAGGAGTTCAAGCAGACGCATGAATGCCTGCGCTGGTGGGCTGTCACCAGCTTGAGCCGGGCGCAGGAATTCGCGGGTTTCCGGTGTGCAAATCAGCAGCCAGGCGGGAAGCCAGGCGAGGTCGTCTTCGTCACTATTGTTTTCAAAGTCGGCAGAAAAGCGATGAAAAATGGCGTTGACCGTAGCAGGGGCGTGATCGAGTAATTGGTCCAGGCGCTGCGGGGCCAGCCAGGCCAATTCTGCGACCAGAGGCCAATAAGCTTCGGGGTGGCCGCTGCGCAGCTCGATTTCAGTCATCCAGGCCAATGGTGCGGGAATTTTTCGCCACGACGGAATTGCTTCAGTTGCTACCCGCGCCATGCTGTCATCACCCGCTGCCAGCCATAGCGCTGCGGCATGTTGCTCGGCATTACTGGCGATGAAAGGTTTCGCCGCGGCCAGCCCGGCCAGTTGTTGCCAGAGCGGTGCGGCCCAGCGTCGAGCGTGCTCGCTGCCAAAAAGCGAGAAGCCAATCGGCTGAATCAGATCAGTCAGACGCTGGCGGCATTTGGCCAATTGTTCCGCACGCAGGGATTGCGCGAAATCATTTAGCTGGCCGAGCAGGATCTCATAGAGGTTGAGACGCTGTCGATCCGGATATTCATGGCGTAAAGCAGCGATGGCGCTTGCTGCGGCGCTCAGGTCATGACTGGCAAAGGCAGAGATCACTGCGTTTTCGAGCGTGACATCACGTGAGTGCGCAAAGAGATCAAGCTGCATATCCAAAGCCCTGGCTATTCGCGAACCAGTACGCCAACCCGCGGCGCCCAGGTTTCGCCGGGTTTTTTCTTGAAAGTGACCAGCGTGAGCAAGGATGGGTCGTGTACGTTGACGTTGTGAGTGACTGGCGTGGTTAGCAGATATTGCGCCTGCGTTGCTTTCAGGAAGCCGGCAACCCGGTCGATGTTGACGATGTCGAGGTGGGCGAACGGTTCATCGATAAAGACAAAGCCGCCGGGGTGGGATTCTTCCATCATCAGGGCAATCAGCAGGATCAGCGATTTCATCACCTGCTGGCCGCCAGAGGCGTCGCCGTCGTTCAGCCCCATGAAGCCTTTTTCGTCGAAATCGAATTTGACGGTGAGTGCGGCCTGCGTCAGCGCCAGGTCGTCGTCGGCCAGCAGCGGTAGCTCGGCTTCGACTTTGATGCTGGCCATTTCACCCAGCGTGCGCAGGTTTTTGGTGTAACGGCGAACCGTGGCGCGCAGGACGTGGACGTATTGCTCGCGCGCTGCCATGGTCTGCGTTTCGGCCATTTGGTTGTCGCGCTGGCGCTCGGCCAGTTCCTCGCCTTGCTTGGTGGCATCGGCTTTCAGCTTGTCGCGGGTGACGAGGATGCTGGCGTCTGTGATCCAGTTTTTTTCGGCTAGATCGCGTTCGATCTTGTGGATTTCCCGGTCGATGGCGGCGAGGCTTTCCCATTCACGGGCAATTTCGGCATTGGCGGTTTCTGCGAGCCAGCCAGCAGGCAGCGCCCGGCGACTGTGGCGCAGCGTCTTCAGGCGCTTGGCCTGTTCCTGGCGAGCTGGCTTGTTGGCTTTTTCGGTCAGGCGGTTGTCTAACTCCCGCAATTGCGTGGTGATGTTTTCGACAGCGCGTTCCGCATTGCGCCAAGTCTCGTCGGCGGCATCGCGTTGGCTGCGAGTTGTGTTCAGATCCTTTTGAACTTGCTTGCGGCGCTCGTCCAGATCGACCCGCCGTGTTTCGGCAGCAGCAAATTCGGCTGCACGGGCAGCCAGGTTTTGGCTGGCGTTTTCACCGGCCAGCTGCGCGCGGCAGGTGGCGATTGTTTGTTCGTATTCGCCGATACGGGTTTCGTGACTGGCGATGCGTGGGGCGAGTTCGGCCAGTTGGGACTGCACGGCGGCCAGGCGGGCGGCGCCGAAGCGGGCGAATTCCGGTGCTGCGTGGCGACCGCCGCGCCTTTCGCGCAGGTAGCCGCTCTTTGTCACCCAGTCTTGAGCGCGGGGCAGCCGGGTGCCGGCATGGGCGTCTTCGACGCGCTGCGTGCGGTCGAGCAGCTTGTCGATCCAGCCGGGAACGGGGCGGCGGAAATGCACGACTTCGGCAATGCTGCCCGGTGCGTGCAGCGTCGGTTCGCTGCGTTCAGGTACGATGAAATGGCGGTATTTGTGCTTTTCACCGAGAGCAAACGCCGTTTCGGCGTCACGCTCACGATGCAGGATGACGAGGTGGGCAAAGGGCGCGAGCAAGGCTTCAACGGCCTTTTGCCAGTCAGTGTCGGCAATTTCGACCAGATCGACCAGCAGGTCGTGGGCGATACCTGCGCTATCCAGAGCTGTGCGAAAGCTGCGAATATCGCCCGGCTCGGCGCGTTGACCACTGGCGAGAGCAGTGATGACGGCCTCCAGCTCGCGTTGCTGGTTTTGCCTGCCGGCGAGTTCGAGGCGCAGGACGTCGCGCCGGGTTTCCGCTTCGCCTTGCTGGCGGACGAGTGCTTCCGGGTTGCCGCCGGCTTCCTTGGTCAAGCGCAGGAGGCGGTCGCGTTCACCGAGCAGGCCTTCCAGTTTGCCGGCTTCACGGTTGATCGGTGCTTGCGCGTCGATGGCGCGTTGCTCGGCATCGCGGGCAGCGCTACGTTGCGTTTCGGCAGCCGAAAAATCGGCTTCTGCTTGCGGTCGACGGGTTTGCAAGGCCGATTTTTCAGCCAGTAAAGCGCGCCACTCACGTTGCATGCCGATGATTTGCGAACGGCCTTTGAGGATGGAGTCGCCGAGCAGGTGATATTCCAGTCGGGGCCGAATTTCGCTGAGCAGGCGCTTACGGTCGTCGTTCAGCCGGCACCAGTTCTGGAAATTATCGACATCAAGTTCGGTGTTCTTGATTTTCAGGGTGAGGCGGTCGAGTTGCGCCTCCAGTTCGCCCAATTCACGACGCGTTGCCTCCTGATGCTGGCGCGCCTCCTGGTAGCGGTCGAGCACATCGCGGTCGCCGAAAACCTGAAACACCAGATCGAGCAAGGCTTTCGGCGAGAGTTCGCAGAGCTTGTCAGTCTGCCCTTGTTCGAGCGAAAGCACCTGGCCGATGGCTGGTGTCAGGCCGGCGCCATGAAGGACTTGCTGGTATTCACGGACACCGAGCGGGGTGGCGTTCTCGTGCAGTGCTTCAATTGGCGTATCGCCCTCGGCGATCAGGTAGTGGCGCGTCCAGTCGCCGCCTTTTTTCTCGATGCGGCAGGCCAGTGTCACGGTTTCGCTGGAAAATGGTGGCCAGAAAGGGCGCTTGCCGGAAGGTTGCCTGCTGTTGTCGACAACGCCGCGCAGCCAGCAGAAATCTTCGCCATTGCGTCGCACGTAGCGTTTGTAATCGCGTTTTTTCGAGCAATCGAGCGCCAGCAGCGTACGCAGGGCATCGAGTAATGTGGTTTTACCGGAGCCGTTGGGGCCGACGATGGTGACAATCGAGGCGTCGAGCGGCAGGGTCAGGCGTTGCCAGAAATCCCAATGGACGACTTCAAGTTTGATCAGGCGAAACATCAGGCTTCTCCTGTTGCGGTCGACGGCGTATTTGCCTCATTTTTCGGGATAACCGCGGCCAATACGTCTGCCAGCGCGCCGTCAAGAATGCGCGGCGCCAGTTCTGCGTAATCAAAGGCGAGATCAAGCAGTGGCCCTTCGTGTAGCACCTTGTTGCGCCGTTCGATGAAGCCGAGGCGAGAGAGCACAGGCAGCAAAAACTGTAGCCGCGCCTTGCCGCCGATCAGTTTGCCGTAGTCTTCGGCCAACACGTTTTCCGGCACGCCGCGTGTCGCATCGTCGCGTTGCGAGTTGGGCAGGGTAGCGGGCAGAATATTTCCAAACAGATCGGTCTGGCCTTCTTCCGTGGTTGCTTCGCGCGACAACTGGCGCTCGCGCTTGGGCAGAATGATCAGTGCCCAAAGCAGAATCAGCAGGGCAACGCCATCGCGATTGAGGCCTGAATTGTTTGATAGCCAGGTGTCGCCCCGCCCGAAAACTGTGTTTTCTGTGCCATCGGCCAGCGCGACGGCAACATGGCTGGCAAAAGGATTGTCGAGCAGGCGTAAGCCGCAGGTGCTCAGGCGATGTTCAATATCGTGGCGAAAACTCTCGTCGATCAGCAGACGGCGGACTTCGTTATCGCTTTTCGGCAGCCAGCGTTCGCTCAGCAGGCGGGCAATGAAGTTAATTGGGGTAGCGACGTTCATGATTTTTCCCGGCGGATAATCTGGCCGCGACTGAGCGCGGCGACTTCGTTGCGGTGTGGCGTATCGAACTCGCCCTCAGCCGCCCAGCGCAGTGTTAGCGGCAGTTCACCGAGGGCCGCAAGGTCTGGATCGCCCGAGGGTTCGCCGAGAAAAGGTAGCAGTGAGAAGCGGTAGGAGGCGGCGCGGAAATTGTCACCAACAATGGCATCAGCGATATTCATTGCCTCGCCACTGGCTGCGGATTCGGCAAGCAGGCGGGTCAGCGCGGCAAGCTCGGGCGGCGGTTCGCGCGGAATTTCCTGAGTATTTTCGACGTCGACCGCCGGCGGCAGGCTCGAATGTTTGCGTTCCGGGCGCTGGCGTTCGATCAGCTCGAATTCGGCAATATCGGCCATCACGTCAGCCAGTACAAAGGGAATTTCCGGCACTAGGTGGGTGGCTTCTGCTGCGAAATCGGCGAGTTGTTCAATGCTGCGCGTTTTAAGCCAGGCGGCGAGTTCGGAGGAGGTCAGGCCGCCTTGCGAGAGATGTACACGCTGGCGGGCAATGGCGGCCAGTTCACGTGAAAAAACGCCAGTCATGCGCATGATGCGGCTTTGCCTCGCACCAATCTCCTGCGCCAGACGCCAGGTGGCGTCGTCGGGCAAACCGTTGGCGGTCAGCTTGCGCATGATTTCGGTGCCTTTTTCCATCCACTGCCAGACGGAGTTGAGCTTCTTTTGTGCTGATTGCAAGCGAAATTCTGAACCGGAGGCGACGGCACCGGCGAACTCCTCTTCAAGTTCAGTCAGTCGCGCCAGCAGATGCTGCAGATTTTCTGGCGAAATCCGATCGGTTTCACCGCCAGCGGCGATTTGCGCCGTCAAATAACCGAGTTCGGCATCGCCTTCGGCAGAAAACTGCAGCAGCGTCGATAAAGCCGCCAGCACCATGCGCCCGGTCGGCGAAATTTGGTAAAGGCGGCGGTCTGCATCCCAAACCAGCAAATCATGCTTGCGCAGACGCTTGAGCACGGTGTCGAGCTTTACCGAATCGAGAAAGGCGAAATGCAATTCCAGTTCACGCGGCGACCACGAGGGGTTTTCGGCACGCGCGCCAATCTCCCGTAATACCAGCAGGCGTACCAGCACCTCTTCCTCACCGCCATGAAAAACGGTGGTGCAGGCGGCCAGCAATTCGCGGGCGGCGAGCAAGGGGTATAGGGGAGCAACGTCAGCTGGCTCGACGCCGTGGGCGAAAAAATCGTCAAGCGCCAGATCGGCGGGTTTGCCCTGGCTCATGCTGGAATTTTTGCTTGAGCCAGTTCGAGCACAGCGCGTTCAAGGTGGGCGAAGTCGGGCGAGCGGGTGCGTAATAAATCGAGATTAAGTTGAGCCGTGATTTTTACCTGGTGGACCGTTTCCTTATAGGCTGAGCCAACTGAAGGGCGGGCTTTGCTGAGCCATTCCTTGGCACCCCGGATAATTTCTGGATTCGGCGGGAAGAGTGTTTTCGCTGGAATGTCCGGAAATACCTTGCGGGTAGCCGCTTCGTCGATCAGGAAAAGGGTTTCGTATTCTTTGACCAGGAAGGCAATCTTTATCGGCCAGCCGGGACGCAGCGTGGCGGCTCGGGATAACAGGTGCTGCGCTTCCTTGATTGGACAGGCATATTCCTTTGAGTCGAAATCCATGACCCACAGGATGGGTGCATTTTCCTTGATGGCCGCTAGGAAAATATTGTCGAATTTCTTGGCAACACTTGGATATTCGCCATGGCGCCAGGCTGGCAGGGGCTGAACATCGTGAATTCCTTGAGCCGCAAGGATGTTTCTTATGAGTATGGGAACCGCTGAGATTTCGCCGTGGCCCTCTACGATGGGCAGCAGCCGTTTCATGATTCCTCCGGCAACAAGCCTTCCGATGACATGATCTGTTCCAAGCTGAGCAGGTGTTCCTTGACCGCTTCCCGCTGACTGGCGCGGATGGGCGAGATGCGGGTTTCGCCATTTTGCATGGTGACGACCTGAATGTTCTCGGGCTCGAAGCAGTCGATCAGGTGTGGGCTGTGGCTGGTAATAAGCAGCTGCGTGCGTTCGGAAACCTCACGGAAGGCATCGGCCAGTAGCGCGAGCAGTGCCGGGTTGACGGTTTGTTCCGGCTCCTCGATGACCATCAGCGATGGATGTGGCGTTTGGTAGAGAGCGAGCAGGATGCCGAGGATGCGCAGGGTGCCGTCGGAAATCTGCGAAGGGTCGAAAAAGTGCGCTTCGCCGCTGGCTTCGCGCACCTTGAAACGGGGCAGGATGAAGCCGCCGACGGCCTGGGTGGTGATGTCTTCCAGTTGCGGCATGACCACCCGCATCATTTCCCTGATTTGGTCCCAGGCTTGCTTGCCACGACTGGTTTTTTTCAAGGTGCGCAGGATGGAGGCCCAGTTGGCACCGTTTTCCTTGAGGATGGGGTCAGTATCAGGCGGTGCCGGTTGGCGCAGCGTGTTGGGGTAGATGGCCGAGAAGCGGAAGTTGAGGATGAAGTCGCGTAGCACCTGACCACCAAAACGCCCGTTTTTTAAGTAATAGTCGGTGGAAAAATGGCTTCCAAACGCTAGGGTATCTAGAGAGATTGGTGGTTGGTATGACAGACCTATCGGTTTGCCACTTGTTTTCAAGCTCAGGCTTCCATCTGCTTTGCGGTCGAACGACATCTGTTCTTCCACCACTTCTTTTTTATAGGGAGAAGTTTCGGAGAGGCTAACTATCACATTGCGAGTGTCGCGCCATTCTCCCCGTTCATGTTCGACCCGATAGTTTCCCTCTTTCAGGCTGATTAACAAGAGTTGGTAGCGGTAACTTGCTTCAGGGCATTCCTCATCAAAGAATCCAAAATCGAACGAAATCTGAAACGGTTTGGTCGGCGAATATTGACGTATCAGGTCGATGCCACCGCGCGTGCTGACGGCGTGGTCAAGGCCTTGACTCATAGCATCGCGTAAAAAACGCAAGGCGTCTGCTAAATTGCTCTTGCCGACCCCATTGCAGCCCACTAGCACCGTGACCGGCTGAATTTCCGTCAGGGCAATCTCCGACAGACTTTTATAGTGGCTGATTTTGAGGTCGACCAGTCGCATGACTTTCTCCGTTTGACCGTTAGACACCTTGTTTCAAACTGGCCTCAATAAACCCATCAAGGTCGCCATCAAGCACGCCCTGCGTATTGCCGGTTTCGTAATTGGTGCGCAGATCCTTGATGCGGCTCTGGTCGAGCACGTAGGAACGGATCTGGTGGCCCCAGCCGATGTCGGACTTGGCATCTTCCAGCTTTTGCTGCTCGGCCTGCTGCTTGCGCAACTCGAATTCGTAGATGCGGGCGCGCAGCATTTGCCAGGCTTCGTCACGGTTGCGGTGCTGCGAACGGTCGTTCTGGCACTGGACGACAATGCCGGTCGGGACGTGGGTCAAACGCACGGCGGAATCGGTCTTGTTGATGTGCTGGCCGCCGGCACCGGAGGCGCGGTAGGTGTCGGTGCGCACGTCGGACGGATTGATGTTGATTTCAATCGAGTCATCAACTTCCGGGAAAACGAACACTGAGGTAAAGCTGGTGTGGCGACGCGCCGCTGAGTCAAACGGCGATTTGCGGACCAGGCGGTGAATGCCGGTTTCGGTACGCAGCGTGCCGTAGGCGTAGTCGCCGGTGAATTTGATGGTGGCGCCCTTGAGGCCGGCGACTTCACCCTCGGATTCTTCCATGACTTCGACGGTGAAGCCTTTTTTCTCGCCGAATTTCAGGTACATGCGACAGAGCATCGAGGCCCAGTCCTGGGCTTCGGTACCGCCGGCGCCAGCCTGGATTTCCAGGAAGCAGGGGCTGGGGTCCATCGGGTTGTTGAACATGCGGCGGAATTCGAGGGCGGCGATCCGGGCCTCCAGTGCCGCGTTATCGGCTTCGACCGTGAGTAGGGTTTCTTCGTCGCCGTCTTCCTTGCCCATGTCGAACAGTTCGCGGCCATCATCGAGGCCGTCCTGAACTTCTTCAAGGACCAGCACGATATTTTCCAGGGCTTTTTTCTCACGCCCGAGTTCCTGGGCGCGCTTGGCGTCGTCCCAAATCTTCGGGTCTTCCATCTCCTCGCTGAGGAGGGTCAGGCGTTCGCGTTTGTTATCGTAGTCAAAGATACCTCCGCAGCTCGGTGGCGCGCTGCGCCAGATCGTCGAGCTTGTAGGAGATGCTGTTGATGTGTTCTGCTTCCATGATGGTAATTGCCGGTCAATTGGGAGCCGGCAATTATACATTGCTACGCCACTGGCCTATTCTCAGCGGCCAGTGGGCAGGGAGCGGACTTACATCCGGCAACTGCGGAAACCAAGGCTTTCCTGGCTTCTTTTTGCATCCTCACGCAGGAATGGCGGGGCTATATTCAGGCGCTGCAACTGACTGGTGGTGCCTGAGGCAAAACCACTTTCACCCGCGTTGAGTAGCAAATCACGCCCGGCCTGAGCGATGATCACGCGGCCTTCTGTAACGGTAACGAACAAGCCAGCCTCTGAAATGCTGGAGCCATCGATGCCAAAGACGCCGGGAATGTCGATCTGGATTTTGTCAGGGAGCGGCCCGGGCAGTAGTTTGAGAAATTCGGGGGTCAGCTTGAGCGTAATCGGCGTCTGGTTCGCGCCACCCAAATAGCTTGACTGACCAGCAGCAAAAACGCTGCTCGTGCCGTCTTCGGTCGTGACGCTGATCGCGCCATCGTAGGTTGAGGTCAGCAAGCCGTTTCCACACGTTGCACCCGTACCCGAGTAGCTTTCAGGGCTAGCGATGCCCGCCGGTACGCAGGCCAGATCAAAACTTGTGCCGCGTATGCCGATGGTTGCGGTCGACGCGCCAATCGCCACATTTTTTGGACTGGCTTTGCCAACCAGGCCGGTCACCATGCGGAAAGCACCTTTGACGACATTAAAGAAAACCTGGCCATTTTCCGGTTCGCTTTTAATGTAACGATAGTTGCCAACCCGGAATGAGGAGTCTTGTGGGAGGACGACACGCGTCTCGTCGGTAAACAAAATGGCGGCATGGCTGCCGACAGCGGCTTCGATCAAATCATTTTGATAGATCGCGCTGCCCACCGCCAAGTCACGGCGCACGCCGCTGGTTGGTACGGCTGAGACTTTACCTCGTACTTCGACCAGTTTGCCGGCAAGACCCTCGGTGTTCTGCGCTGGCACTTTGCTGCCATCCTGGCTCGCCTTGCATTCGTTGCCTTCACAAACCCGCGCCGTAAAGTCGGTGCCGCGAATGCCTATTGTCGAGGTTGCTCCGCGTAGCTGATAGGCCTCCTGATTACCGCGCTTGCCAATGAACCCCGTAATCTGGCGCAGGCCGCCGCGCACCAGACCCATCACAAACGAGTCCTTTTCAGGCTTCGTTTCATCAAAATGGTAGGTTTGGATCGCCAGAACAGTGTTTGGACGAATCACCATCTGCGAGCCATCCGAATAGCGAATCCTGGCCGTGCTATCCGTTTCGGTCTGGATCGAATCACCTTGCTCAATGATCGAGCCTGGCGCGACGATTTTTTTCTTGCCATCCTGTTTCAGCACGAAAACAGTCCCTGCCGTATCGACCAATGTACCGGCTGGTGCGGCCAGTGCCGGAACCGCGCTCAGTGCGGTCAACAGGAAAATAGAGCTAAAAAGTGACCGCGCCACGCCGGCCTTGGAAAAAAAGGATAGGGTCATCGGGTTTCCTATGGACACGCTGCAAGTTGCTCGTCGAGTTTTTTCTCTTTTGACGTGTCTTTGATCGGTTCGGACAGCACGATAACCAAAGAGCCGTTTTCATCGGAGGTGATTTTATTGAGTGCGGTAATGACCGTTCCGATACTTTGGGCAACCACCGGCTCGCTTGTTGGCAGCGTTGCGGAGACCAAATCAATTGAGGTCGCTGATTGCCGATCCGTTTGATTTGAGAGCAAACGCTTGGTCACGAAATCCCCTGTTTTGGCGCTATACGTCATGATCCGATAAGCACTTCCCGCTGGCGGTACATAACCATTAAGCGCACTCACTGACAGCGTCCCATTCAGATTAGCGGTACCGCTAACGTTGATCTGATCGTAGCCAGTGCCCGCCACATCGGAGGCGATTTCGATAGCGGTGGTGCTCGCTGACGTGAGATTCAGGTTGCCCGAAATATTCAGCTTTCCTGGTGAATTGCCGGGGGCGATGGTCGCATTGCCAATGCTCAGATTGCCAAAAATTGAGCCGTTACCGCGCAGCGCGCCGCCATTGAGACTCACATTGCCTGCAATATTGCCGCCGCGCAGCCAAAGCAAGCCTGAGTTCTGTTCAAGGCCAGACTGGAAGGTATTTGTCCCGGAAGTGAATTCCAGCGTGCCCTGGTTGGAGAACAGCTGGGTGAAGGTCAAACCGCCACCGAGAGAGATACTGCCGAGGTTGTTGACTTGGTAGGTGATCGTCGCATTGGCCAGGTTAAGGCTGCCTGTATTGGAAAGCGGTACACCCGCTGGCAAGGCCAGGTTGCCGCCATTGCTGATCAATCGGCCACCGGTTGTGACTGCGGCGGAGGGCACGGTAAACGTTCCGCCAGCCAAAGTCAGCGTGCCGCCGTTTACCGTCAGCGCGCCAGTCAGTGAGGATGCTTCATTGCTGGCCGTGCCCAGTGTGAAGTTGCCGCCGGAGACGGTGAAAGCGCTACCAGCGACCAAGGATTTGAGATTGGCGGTTCCCGAGTCAAAGATCACCGCGCTGCTCAAGCTGGGAACGGTAACCTGCGAGTTCGCTACCGGCGCAACACCTTGGTTCCAGTTACTCGCCGTACTCCAGTTGCCAGCGCTTGATGCAGTCCAGACGAAGTTGCTGGAGTCGGCCAGCACAGAGAGATTGCCTTGGTTGTAAGTGATGGCGTAGTTGCTATTAGCCAACGTGTTTTGGTTTATCGCGTAGTTGCCGACAAAACTTGAAGGAGAGGCCGCAGTGCTTAATGTGCCACCCAAACTATCGCTGCCATACAGGCCGCGACTGGTGCCCACGCCATCCGCCGCTACCGTATAAGTCAGGGCGGGATTTGCATTACCAAAGCTGCGCGATTGGTTGGTGCCGGTGACGGTAATCGGGCGAGCGGTCACTGCCAGGTTGCCATCAACGAAAGTGATGAGATAGTTGCTGTTGTTTGCGTTGTTCAACGTGCCCTGAGTGCTTGCATAACTACCGACATTACTTGACTGCAAGGCTGAAGTGGCGAGGCTGCCTACGAGCGTATCGCTGCCATAAATGCCGCGACTGGTGCCAACGCCATCGGCGGCAACTGAATAGATAATGGACGAATTGGCATCACCGTAAGTACGTGACTGGCTACTGCCGTTGATGGTGATCGGGCGCGCCGAGATATTGAGATTGCCACCGTTGTAGGTGATGGCGTAATTACTGTTGGCCAGAGTACCTTGCGTGATCGCGTAGCTGCCGACATTGCTTGACTGGCTGACGGTGGCCAGTGAACCGGAAAGCGTATCGCTGCCATAGAAACCACGGCTGCTGCCAACTCCGTCGGCGGCCACTGAATAGGTCAGGGCCGGATTGGCATCGCCATAAACGCGGGCCTGGTTGTCACTGGTAACCGTGATCGGGCGGGCGGTGACGTTGAGGTTGCCGTTGAGGTAGGTGATTGTGTAGTTGCCGTTGTTGGCGTTGCTCAGCGTCCCCTGGGTTGTTGCATAGCTGCCGACGTTGCTGGACTGGACGGCTGTCGTGAACAAGGCGCCAGACAGCGTATCGCTGCCATAAAGACCGCGACTGGTGCCGACGCCATCGGCGGCTATTGAGTAACTTAGTGCCGGGTTGGCGTCGCCATAAGTGCGCGACAGACTGTTGCCGGTTACCGTAATCGGGCGTGCCCCAACGTTATAGATGTAGCCAGAACCTGCCGCAATGCCATATTGCGTGCTGCTCAGGCCGCCGGTGTAACTCAAGGTGTAGTTGCCAAAACTGCTGCTTGAGTTGGGAATTGCGGTGAAAGCAGCGCTGCCGGTCAGTCCTATATTCGCTGCGTTATCTTCGTTATCAGCAAAGCCGGTCAGGGTATAGCCCAGGATTGTGTTTGGCGTGTCGCCATAAACCTGGGAACCGCTGCCGCTGGCAACGATGGTGTTGGCTTGCAGTGCTCCGGGTGTAATGCCATAAATAAAGCCGTTGCCGGTTTCGCTTACGGCATTTGGGGCGTAGGTCGCGTAGGTTCCAGCGTAATGGCGGAAGTTGGAAGTCATCCCGTTTTTGCTGTTATTGGCAGGGGTTCCAGAGTAGACCAGCCATCTGCCTTCTCCGGTAACGATCAGTGGCGACGCAGAACCGCTATTGTTGATCAAGGCGCCATCAGCAACATTAACCACCAGGCTGTTGCCGCTGCTGGCGTTGGCCGTAATGCTGGCACCGTAATCAATGCTCAGGCCCAAGGTGTTCAAAACCACCTTGTTTGCAACAAGCCCGGTCAGCCCATCAAGCGAGCCGACCGCGAGGGCATTGGCGGTTGTGACGTTTACATTGAGGGTATCGGCAGCCAGTTTGGAAATGGCGTTGCTGCCTGAATCCAGAACGTAGTTGCCTGACATGCCGCGCAGCGCCAAGCCGCTGGTCGTGATATTTGAACCTGCTGCCTGCGTCACCGAGCCGCCGGCATTGAGCAGCACTTTGCCGCTGCCTGCGTTCACATTGGCATTGAGCGCAATCCCGCTATAGGCATCAAGTTTGATCGTGCTGGCTGCGCCGCCGGTGGTGGCCAGGTTGCCGTCAATGGTGAGGCTGCCCGTTGTCGACTGGAGGGCGATCTGGTTGGCGGCGCTGATCGCCCCGGCGATCAAATTGCTGGACGTGGTAATGGAAACATTGGTGAATCCACTAATTGAGGCGCTTCCGCTACGGCTGAATACGTTATTAACGACCAGATTGCCGGCACCGCTCAACGTGGCATCAGAGAGCGTTAAACCGCTGTTGAAATTGCCGCCGGCAAGCAGTTGGAAGGTGGTGCTGGCGCCAACAATATCAATCCGCTCGTATGAAGTAATTTTGTTGACGGCGAAACCACCCACGCCTGAAATGCTCAGGTAGGGGCTTGCAGTGTCCGGAATGTAAGCGGTTTGCGCTGAAGTCGGCGCGTAGCCCAAACTCCAGTTGCTGCCGGTACTCCAGTTGTTGTCAGTTCCGTTGCCGATCCAGGTATTGGTCGAGCTGTCGCTGATACTCAGGACATAAGGCCCGGTGCCACTGCTGGTCGAAGATGTGTAACTGGTATTGGCATCAGGCGCATTGATCGTCGCAAAGCTGCCGTTCATGCTGTTGGCCAAGCCGGAACTGGTGATCAGATTGATGTTGGTCGCGGTCGCCCCGGCAACAAAGCTATTGATGTATTTGGTATTCAGCGTGCCCCCAAGTACAACATCACCGGAGACATTAAGCAGATCGCTTTGGCCGGCGTTGGTGCCCCCCAGATCCATGATTAACAGACCGCCGCTGCCCATCGTTAAATTGCCAATAACGTTTAGCGTGCCAGCGACGGACGAACCGCCTGGCTGGATAATTCCGTTATTGAGCAAGGTTCCGGTCGCCACATTGACGCTACCGGTGCCGCTCAGGGTGCTAGCGGATGGGATGCTCAGATTTCCACCATTGGTGGTCAGTTGGCTGCCGCTGCCGAGGGCCATATTGCCACTAGCCCAGCCGAGAGTGCCGCTGTTGGTTTGCAAGGTGGCATTGGGGCCAAGGTTGAGATTTCCGACAATATTTGCGCTGGCGCCATCCACATAAAGCAGCGCGTTATTGCTCAAATTGCCTGAGAGATTGAAGCTTCCCCCTTGCAGGAAAAGCCCGCCAAAATTGATGCCCGAACGGTTGACTGTGCCCGCCAGGGTTCCGCCAGCTCTCAAACCAAGCTCGCCCTGGCCCATGTTCAATGTGCCGAAATTATCAAAAGCCAGCCCGTAAAAAACACTGCCGCTAGCGTAGTCGCGCCGGTTAAAAATACCGCCCGCCTGATTGACAAAGCGGGCGCCCGTTGCGCCGCTAAAACCGTTGGCAAAATAATTGGCTGGGTCGAAGGCGCCGCTAAAAGGCGTGCCCGAAGTGCTGCCCTGCCAGAACTCGGCATTGGTACCAATATTCAGGGTGCCGTAGTTATTGAAAACTGCCCCGTCGCTTAAGGGAACCCCAAAATAACTACTGGCCAAATTGGCGCTTCCCCGGCTGTTGACCGCACCAGAGCTTCTGGCGGCACCCGGATTGATCGTCAAAATTCCTGCAACATCCAGTGCGCCGGTGCTGGTGACGTGCGAACCCCAGCTCATGTCGGTGACGCTGATCGAACCGGTGCCAGCCACTTTGCCGCCGGTGAGCAGTAATGATTTGGCGGAAGAGGCGCCGTTGAGGGTTAGCGTTCCTCCCGAAACATCGATTGTTCCGGCGGTGGCGCCGGTCAGCGGACCTGACAAGGTGGCCGCCCCCGAACCGGAGACAAACAAGCTGCCTTCAAGTAGCGTGGAGCCGGTGACGGCAAGCGATCCACCTGAGATATTCAAGGAGTTGTTGCTGAAAATACTCAGGCTGCCAATCGTGTCGTTACCTGAGGCATGGTTGACCGCAAAGCTGTTGCTGCCGGAACTGATCAAGACCGTATCGCTGGATCCCGGCAAAATGCCGTCAGACCAGTTGCCCGGCGTGGACCAGCTTAAGCCGCCGACGTTATTGGTGAATGTTTTGGTGCTTGATCCGCCGCTGTAAATCAAGCGGGCCGCTTCACCGACAGCCAGGTTGTAGCCGGTGACGAAACCACCTGGCGCGACGACGGAAGCGAAGGTGCCGGTCGCTGTGCCGGTTGCTTTGACGGCAGGCGTGAAATCGGCAATGGTTGGAAGGTAGCTGCCAAATAGCGCGGCATTTAGCGTTCCGCCCAAAATCACGTTGCCGGTGATTGAAAGCGAGTCGGATTGGCCGGCACCGGTTCCGCCGATATCCAGGGCGAGAGTGCCGGTACTTAAATTAACGTTGCCAAGAATGCTCAATGTGCCAACATTGGCCGCACTGCCGGGGGCGATGGTGCCGGTGTTGGTCAGCGTGGAGGTTCCGAGATTGATCGTGCCCGCACCGCTTATCGTGCCGGCGTTGGTGAAACCTGTTGTTCTTGTCAGTGTTGCGCCAGAGGCGATGTTCAGTGTGCCGCTATTGGTGAAATTGCTATAAGAATTGAAGTCACCGGTGAGGAGAGAAACGGTGCCGGCATTAACCAGGCCAGGGTTGCTGGTGTAATAACCGAAAATGGCACCGTAGTTGTAGGTGTCCGTTGTGGTATCGGAGATGCTCAGGGTTTGTCCCGTCGCCACGTTAAGTGTGGCGACCGGGTTGTAGAAGTACAGATAAGAGTTACCGATACTGTCAGCAATAAATGAGCCTCCGGAATTCAGATTCCAGGGGCGGTAGAGATACAGTGTGCCGTAGCTGCTAGCGCCGCCTGGATCGATCGAGACGGTGCTGGTGGTGGTGAATGTGCCGTTGGTGCCGCTGGAATTGCCGAGATAACCGCCGGTCCAGGTAAAAGGACCGGAAACGGTGGTGTTGCCAGTGCCGCCCAGGGTGCCACTGCTCAAGGTGACATTGCCGGTCAGGGTCATATCGCTATTAAGATTGAGCGTGCCGTTGTTGATGATGAGATTGGCCGGATTGATCGCCGTTGTGGCGTTGACCGTGCCACCGCTTACATAGAGGCTGCCACTACCGGCAAAAGAGGTGGAGCCACCAAGATTGCTTGTTCCGCCACTGATCCTGAAATTACTGGCATTGGCGATGTTGACCGCGCCAGTGTTGGTGAAATTGGTTGCAACATACAAATCACCACCGGTAAGCGCAACGGTACCGGCATTAACGAGGCCGGGATTGGCCGTTGAATAATCGAAATAAGCGCCGTAATTGTAGGCATCCGCGGTGGTGTCCGAAATGCTCAGGGTTTGCCCGGTCAGCACGTTGAGAGCGGAGGCTGCATTGATAAAGCGCAGGTAGGAATTGGAGGCGCCATCAGCAATAAACGAAGCACCGGAATTGAGATTCCACGGGCGGTAGAGATAGAGATAACCGTAGTTGCCGGTGCCACCGGGATCCATGGTGACGGTACTGGTCGTGATGAATGTGCCGTTGGTGCCGCTGGAATTGCCAAGTTCTCCGCCGGTCCAGCTAAAGGGGCCGGAAACGGTGGTATTGCCGGTGCCGCCCAAAGTGCCACCGCTCAGAGTGACATTACCGGTCAGGGTCATGTCGGTGTTGAGATTGAGCGCGCCGCCACTGATGATGAGATTGGCCGGATTGATCGCGCTTGTGGCGTTGACCGTGCCACCGACCACGTACAGGCTGCCGCTGCCGGCAAAAGAGGTGGAGCCACCGAGATTGGCTGTGCCGCCGTTAATCCGGAAATTACTGGCGCTGGCGATGTTGACCGTGCCGGTGTTGGTGAAATTGGTTGCAACATACAAATCACCACCGGTAAGTGCAACGGTACCGGCATTGACGAGGCCGGGATTGGATGTTGAATAATCGAAATAAGCGCCGTAATTGTAAGTGTCGGTGGTGGAATCCAGGATGCTCAGGGTTTGCCCGGTCAGCACATTGAGTGCGGAGGCTGTGTTGACAAAGCGCAGGTAGGAATTGGAGGCGCCATCAGCAATAAACGAAGCACCGGAATTGAGATTCCACGGGCGGTAGAGATAGAGATAACCGTAGTTGCTGGCACCGCCGGGATTCATGGTGACGGCGCCGGTCGTGGTGAATGTGCCGTTGGTACCGCTGGAATTACCAAGTTCTCCGCCAGTCCAGCTAAAGGGGCCGGAAACGGTGGTGTTGCCGGTGCCGCCCAAAGTGCCACCGCTCAGAGTGACATTACCGGTCAGGGTCATGTCGGTGTTGAGATTGAGCGCGCCGCCACTGATGATGAGATTGGCCGGATTGATCGTGCTGGTGGCGTTGGCCGTACCGCCGCTGACGGTCAGGCTGCCGGTGCCGGTAATGTGGTTGAGCCACCGAGATTGGTGGTGCCGCCGGTAATCCAGAAATTACTGGCATTGGCGATGTTGACCGTTCCCGTGTTGGTGAAATTGGTTGAAAGATACAAATCACCAAGGGTGAGTGCAACCGTGCCCGCATTGACGAGGCCTGGATTGCTTGTTGAATAAACGAATCGAGCCCCGTAGTTGTAGGCATCCGATGTCGTATCCGAGATGCTCAGGGTTTGCCCGGTCGCTACATTAATTGCGGAGGCTGCATTGTAAAAATACAGATAGGAATCAGCGGTGCCATCGGCGATAAATGAAGCGCCGGAATTCAGATTCCACGGGCGATAGAGGTAGATGGTGCCGTTGCTGTAAGCACCACCAGGATCCATTGTGACGGAGCCTGTCGTAGTAAAGCTGCCGTTGGTGCCGGTCGAGTTGCCGAGGTAGCCGCCAGTCCAGCTAAAGGGGCCGGAAATGGTGGTGTTGCCGGTGCCGCCCAGGGTGCCATTGTTCAAGCTGACATTGCCCGTCAGGTTCATGTCGCTATTGAGATTGAGCGTGCCGCCACTGACAACAAGGATCGCCGGGTTTATCGGCGTGGCAACGTTGACTGTGCCGGGGCCTACGTCGAATACGCCGCCGCCAGAAAAAATTGTTCCACCATTCAGCGCGGTGGTCCCACCATTGATATGAAGGGCGCTGTTTGTAGCTATGTCGATTGAGGCGGTGTTGGAGAAGGCGCTATAAATGGCCCAGTCCCCGCTCAAGAGTTGCAGGTTTCCGCTATTGACCAGACCGGGATTGGTGCCGGATACAGCGAACATGACGCCATATCGGTAGCTGTCCGTGGTGATATCCGTTACTGCCAGCGTCTTTGTGCTCGGGATATTGAGCGCCGCGTTGGAACCATAAAAGTAGAGGTAGGAGTGATAGTTTCCATCGGCGACGAACGAGCCACCAGAATTGAGATTCCAAGGGCGATAGAGGTAGAGATAACCGTAGGTGCCCACCCCCCCTGGATCCATCGAGACAGTGCCGGTGGTGGTGAAGGAGCCGTTGGTGCCGGTTGAGTTGCCGAGGTTGCCGCCGGTCCAGCTAAACGGGCCGCTAACAATGGTGTTGCCGGTGCCGCCCAGGGTGCCGCCACTCAAGCTGACATTGCCGCTCAGGGTCATGTCGCTATTGAGGTTGAGCGTACCGCCATCGACAATCAGGTTGGCCGGATTGATCGTGCTGGTGGCGTTGGCCGTACCGGCGCTTACATGGAGGCTGCCGCTACCGGCAAAAGTGGTTGCGCCACCGAGATTGGTGGTTCCGCCAGCGATTCGGAAATTGCTGGCATTGGCGATGTTGACCGTACCGGTATTGGTGAAATTGGCGGCAAGATAAAAATCACCGCCGTTGAGCGCAACGCTACCGGCGTTGACGAGGCCGGGGTTGGTTGTTGAATAGTCGAAATAAGCACCGTAATTGTTGTTGTCGGTGGTGGAATCCAGAATGCTCAGGGTTTGCCCGCTTGCTACGTTGACTGTGGCAGCGCTGTTGTAGAAATACAGGTGCGAGTTGGATGCGCCATCAGCCAGAAATGAGCTAGCGGAATTGAGGTTCCACGGACGGCTGAGATATAAAACACCATAATTAGCGGCTCCGCCAGGATCCATGGTGACCGTGCCGTTGGTGGTAAAGCTGCCGTTTGTGCCGGAATAGGTGCCAAGGTTGCCACCAGTCCACTTGAACGGGCCATTCAGCGTGAGGTTGCCGGCACCGTTCAGGGTGCCGCCGGTCAGTTCAAAGGGGATGCTCAGCGTGAGGTCATTCGGGATGCTTGTTGTGCCGCTGTTGACTTCGAACGTGCCGCTGCCGGTAAAGGTGGTCGCAGCATTCAGCGTGACATTGTTGCTACCGCCAAGCGTGATAATTTTGGTGCCGGACGGCAGTGTGATATTGCCGTTGTTGGTAAATGTGCCGTAAATCGCCAGGCCGATAGCGCTGCTTGAACCTGTGATGGCCAAGGTGCCGTTATTGACGAGACCTATTGCATTGCCGCTTGAGTAATCGAAGTCGGCGAAATAGCCGGCAGTGTCTGTCGATACATCATTGATCGTCAGTGTTTGCCCTGCCGGGATGGTGAGCGAGGCGTTGGCGCCGCTGAAATAGACCCTCGAATTTCCTGTGCTGTCCGCTGTGTAAGTGCCCCCCGAACTGAGTACCCAGGGTCGATATAACTGAATGGCGTTTGATGAGC
>JBDKHF010000024.1:0-255591 GCA_039797825.1 Pseudomonadota bacterium
TCTCGCTCATACCCATCCTTGCAAAATGCGGGCTTATTGGCCCAAGCAACCGTTCGGGTTGTCAGTGAGAAAACGGCTCGACGCTCCTTGCTCTCCCACGGGCTTGGTGTCCCAGAGGGCCATCGAGCTGTCGAGCCGGGCCAAACAAAACACTAATTTTACTTCCGCTCTTGATCGGCAAAAGAAGCATACAAGGGCCGGGGAGAGGGGCTTATCGGTAAGGCAGGGGTAAAGCTGCCCTCTCCCCCAACCCCTCTCCCGCAAGCGGGCGAGGGGAGTAAGTGAGGAATGCAGCATAATTTCCATATATTTCTACACCAGCAATAAACCCGTCGCCAACCCGGCACCAATCGCGAACAGGCCGGGCAGGGCGTGGCGCGCCAGTTTGCCGCCGGCGATGGTGATGACCAGACCGATTTTGAAAACCAGGTTGGCGATCAGGGCCAAGGTCACGGCAATTACAGCCTCGCCACTTGAAATCTTTTCGAGATTGAACATGCGCAAAGTGGACAACACGCTGGCGTCAGCATCGGTCAAGCCGGAGGCGAGGGCGACAATGTACAAACCCTTGTTGCCGGCGATGTCCTGCAGCCAGGCTGAGGCGAGCAGGACAACGGCGTAGAGCAGGCCGAAGGAGATGGCGGTTTTCAGTTCGGTCGGATTCTTGACTTCCGGCATCGGCAAATCACCGGCGGCGTTGAGAATCTTCCAGCCGTAAAGCGACATCACCACGCCGGGCACAATGCCGCAGGCGAAAACAGTGGCGATCTGGGTGATCAGCGCTGGGGCGACAACGCTGGAAACCAGACCGAGACGGATCATCACCATCACATTGGCGATCAGGATGACGATCGCCGCCATGCGTACCAGGTGGCCCAATTCGCGGGCGTGGCGCGAGAACATCATGGTGGTTGCGGTCGACGAGGCCAAACCGCCAAAAATGCCGAGCAGCGCGGCGCCGTGGCGGGCGCCAACGATGCGCAGGGCGAGGTAGCCGGCGAGGGCGAGTCCGGAAATCAGCACCACCATCCACCAGATCTGTCGTGGGTTCAGCGCGTTGTAGGGACCGTAATCCTGACTCGGCAAAATCGGCAAAATAACCAAAGAAAGCACCGCAAATTGCAGGATGGAGTTGATGTCCTTAGTCGTCATCTTTTCGCTGATGTTGCGCAGTTCTGCCTTGAAATAAAGCAGCACGGTGGTGGCAATCGCCAGCATGACGGCCAGCGTCGCATAGCCGAACCAGACGGCGGCACCAAGGCCGTAGGTGATGATGATCGCTGCCTCCGAAGTGAAGCCGCGAAATTTTTCTTCCTGCTGGGCTGAAAAATTGGAGGCAACCATCGCAACCGAGATGACAAGTAAACCAACCACCAGCATCCACGGTCCGCCGGCCTTTTCCCCGAGCAAGGCAAACAGGCAGCCAAGCATCGCCACCAAAGCAAAAGTGCGCAGACCGGCTGCCGAGTCAGGCCGGCGTTCGCGCTCCATGCCAACCAGCAGGCCGATACCCAGTGCGGTGGCAAAAGCCTCCAGCGGTACAGCCAGTTCAGGGACGACAAAGCTCATCTGGTTCCTCGTTATTAATCGTTATTCAGTAAAATTAAGCCATGCCACGATATTTCGCAATTGTTCCCGCTGCCGGCAGCGGTTCCCGTTTCGCTGCCGAGAAGCCAAAACAGTACTTGAGCTTACTCGGTCGCCCGCTGATTTTTCATACCTTGGCCGCTTTGATTGCCTGCCGCGAGATTGAGCGCGTCTGGGTAGTGCTCGCGCCAGACGACCCGTTCTGGCCGCAATACGACTGGAGCGAACTCGGGCCAAAGCTGGAAACCCTGCGCTGCGGCGGTGAAACGCGTGCCGCCAGTGTGAGCAACGGCCTACGCGCTGCTTCGATGGTGGCGGCAGACGATGACTGGATACTGGTGCACGACGCCGCCCGGCCTTGTTTGTCGCAAGCCATGCTGGCGACGCTGATCAATGAATTGGCTGATGATCCGGTCGGCGGCATTCTCGCCGTGCCAGTCGCCGATACCTTGAAACGCGCCGGCGAAGGTCTGCGCATCACTGCCACCGAACCGCGCGACGGTTTGTGGCAGGCGCAAACGCCGCAGATGTTCCGTTACGGTCTACTGACTGAAGCGCTCGAAAAGTGCCGCGCCGTGACTGACGAAGCGAGCGCCGTTGAAGCGCTTGGCCTGTCGCCAAAACTGGTGCGCAGCGAAACAACCAATCTCAAAGTAACTTATCCGGCCGATCTGGTCATGGCCGGGCTGATCCTGCGGGGGCAGAAATGACAATTCGCGTCGGGCAGGGCTACGATGTGCATCGCCTGGTTGAGGGGCGCAAGCTCATTCTCGGCGGCGTTGACATCCCTTATGAGCGCGGCTTGCTCGGCCATTCCGATGCCGATGCACTGTTGCATGCCATCACCGATGCCTTACTCGGTGCGGCTGCCTTGGGCGATATTGGCCGCCATTTCCCAGATACTGACCCGCGTTACCAAGGCGCTGATAGCCGGGTTCTGCTGCGTGCGGCGGTTGCCTTGCTCCGGGAAAAGGGCTGGCGACCGGTCAATGTCGACGCCACACTCATCGCCCAACAACCCAAAATAGCCCCGCATGCGGCAGCGATGGTGGCAAATGTTGCGGTCGACCTGCAAATTGGCCCGGATTTTGTCAATATCAAGGGCAAAACCAATGAACGCTTGGGCTATCTCGGCGCCGGTGACGCCATTGAGGCACAGGCGATCGTCCTGATTGAGCGTATCTCCGCATGACAGCGGCCCGCATGCCATCCGGTTCTGGTAGGCTACTGCATAGCCGCTTCAGGTGCGGCATCAAAGACGATGACCGATTTCCATGATCAAGAAAATTCCCGTTAGCCAACTCGAACCCGGCATGTATGTCAGCGACTTCAATGCGGGCTGGCTGAGCCATCCTTTCGCTTTCAACAGCCTGATGATTGAGAGCGAAGCCAATGTCGCGCATGTGATTGCGGCGGGGATACGCGAGTTGTATATCGACACCGAGCGCGGTCGTGATGTCGGCGATGGGGTTCCGACAGCGATTGAAGCCAGGCAGGAAACCGCGGCGCAGGTTAATCGCATGGCCGAAAATGCCCGGCTCCTGGCGCCGGAGCCACGTGTTTCGCTGGCCGAGGAAATGCTGCGGGCGCGCAATACCTTTGGCGAGGCAACCAAAATTATTCGCAACTTGATGGATGACATCCGTCTCGGTCGCCAGATTGAAATTGCCACCACCAAGCCGACAGTTGAAAAAATTGCCGCGTCGGTAATGCGTAACAGCAACGCCATGATGACCATGCGCCGGCTCAAGAGCCTCGACGATTACACCTTTCTGCACTCGGTTAGCGTTTGCGCCATGTTGGTCAGCTTTGCCAAGGTGGTTGATTGGGAGCTAAGTTCTATCCACGACCTGGCGCTGGGTGCCATGTTGCACGATGTCGGCAAGATGAGGGTGGCCAGCGCCGTGCTCAACAAGCCGGAGCGCTTGTCAGAAGAGGAATATCGCCACATGAAGTCGCACGTGGTGCTCGGCTCGGACTTGATCCGCCAGTTGCCCGGCATTCCTTCTCTGGCGTTGGAGCCGATTGAACTGCACCACGAACGTTTTGACGGCAGCGGTTATCCCAATGGCCTCAAGGGGATGGCGATTTCGCCAGCCGGGCGGATGTCGGCGATTGTCGATGTCTATGACGCCATCACTTCTGATCGCGTTTACCGCAAGGGCATGTCGCCCGCTGCTGCGGTGCAGAAACTGTTCGAGTGGAGCAAATTCCACTTTGATCCGGAAATGATGCAGCTTTTCCTCAAAAGTGTCGGGATTTACCCGATCGGCAGTTTGGTCAAGCTGGAAAGTGGGCGCATGGGGGTGGTCATCGAGCAATCGAACAGCCATTTGCTGACGCCGGTGGTCCGCGTCATGTACGACGGCAAGCGTCAGCATTACCTGGCGCCGGAGGATGTTGATTTGTCGCGACCGCTTGGCAGTGGCGGCGGGGACCGGATTGTTGGCTACGAACTGCCGGAAAAATACGGTATCGATATCGGTCGTTTCCTGCTCTAAGGAACGGCTGATTTTGCAGAGGGAAGAATAATGAAAGTGCTTGAAGTGCTGGCGCTGGAAGTTGTCAAACCAGGCATGAAAATCGCCGCAGCAGTCGTCGATGAGGGGGGCCGCGTGCTGGTGCCGGTTGGTGCCGAAGTGACTGAGGCTATGCTGGCTGGTCTTGCTCGCCGCGACATCGCCTCGATCAAAGTTGAGCATGAGGTCGAGGAAGATCCGGCAGCGCGTGCCGCGCACCGCGCCGTCATCACCTCCCGGCTTGACCGGCTTTTTCGCCAGGCCGGTGATGCGCTCGCAACGCGCACCCTTTATCAGGCGGTCCTGGCGCATCGGATGGAGCATCCACTATGACCATGCTCAACCGGGATCAGGTGACGGCGCGCCTTAAACAATTACCCTCATTGCCTTCTGCGGTTTCCGATTTGCTGGCTTCGTTCAGCAATGAAGAGGTCGATGTTGAACAGATTGCGCGCCAGATTGCCCGCGACCAGGGGCTGACCGCCCGTGTTTTGCGGGTTGCCAATTCATCTTTTTATGGCCTGCAAAGCAAGGTTGGTACGATCAACGAAGCGGTGGTGGTGCTGGGTTTTCGGGCCGTACGCAGCATGGTCATGGCGGTCAGCATGAACGGCGCATTTCGGGTCGATCAATGCCAGGGTTTTGATGCAGCGGGTTATCTACGGCATGGCGTTGGTGTTGGTCTCGCGGCACGGGCGCTCGCGCCACTGGCCGGACAAAATGCTGAACTGGCATTCACCGGTGGCTTGCTGCACGATATTGGTCAACTGGTTCTGGCCTCCAATTTTTCTGTGCAATACGCAGCGGCGCTGGATTATCGGAAAAAGCATGATTGCCCGCTGCTGCTTGCCGAACGCGAAATTCTGGGGGTCGATCACGCTGAAGTGGGTGGTTTGCTGGCCGAAGCCTGGCGTTTCCCGGATAGCCTGCAGCAGGCGGTTGCCCATCATCACGCAGCAGCGAGTGCGCAGGCTAATTCATTGGCCAATGTGGTGCATATTGCCGATGCCTTTGCACATGCAATGGGTTTGGCCAATGCCAGCGATGAACTGATGATGCCGGTTGACCCGGTGGCCTGGGAGCGTCTTGGGCTGGACGAGGAAAAATGTCGCAAGGCAATTGCTGACATCGAACATTGCTTCGAGGAAACCTGCCAGACGCTCAAGAGCTAAGTGGCAGGCTAAGGCGGGCGATCAGTCCGCCACTGGGGTTGGGCAGAAGTTCAAGCTGGCCACCATGCACCCGCGCTACCCGTTCAACAATGGCTAGCCCCAGCCCCGTTCCGCTGGCATTGGTGCGCGCATTTTCGCGCCGGGTAAAGGGTTGCTTGAGGCGTTCAATTTCGTTTTCCGGAATGCCCGGCCCGTCATCGCAGACTTCAAGCAGCAAGTAATCAGCCTGCAGCCTGGCGCTCAAGCTGATCTTTTGGCCGCCATATTTCCAGGCGTTGTCGATCAGATTGGTCAGGGCACGGGTCAGCGCCTTGGGCCGTAATTTCAGTTCAGGTAGCGTTGCAGCGAGATCAAGTTCAAGCGGATGACCCAGGCAGCGCTGCCGTTCGCTCAGCGTGTAGAGCAGGCTGTTCAGATCGGTGCCAAGTACCGCTTCGCCCTGATCGCCGCGGGCGTAATCCATGAATTGTGAAATGATCGCTTCCATTTGCTCAATATCAGCGACCACCGCTTGCCGCGCGCCGGCATCGGCAACGCTGAGTTCCGCCTCGAGACGCAAGCGGGTGAGCGGTGTGCGCAGATCATGCGAAATACCGGCCAAGACTTCGGAGCGATCACGTTCATGACGTTGCAGATCGGCGGCCATGTGGTTGAAAGCGCTGGCTAGCCCCTGCAATTCTTCCGGGCCGGTTTCCGGCAAAGGTTCTGGCATTTGTCCGCGACCCACGGTGGCGGCTGACTGAGCCAGTGCTTTCAGCGGACGGCTGATCCGTGTCGCAATCAACCAGGCAACGGCAAGCGCCAGAATCAGCGCGAGCATTCCCCAAATCAGCCATTGATTGGTAATGCTGCGTTTGGCGCGATCACGGGGCAGGATCAGCCAGTATTCGTCGTCATCCTGATCATCCAGGTGAAAACTGACCCAAAATCCGGGAACACCATCAACTTCGGCGGCAATTCTCGTTTTCGGGCCAAGTCGAATCACCAGCTCCTGCCGAATCAGGTTGATGAAGCGGGTTTCCGGCATCGGCTCGATACGATCATCGGTTTCGGCTGGCAGTAAGCGTATCCCCTCGCGGGTCGATAAATCACTGAATAGTGCCATCCGCTTTTCCGGCGCTGCTGCAAAAAGTGCCGCGCGTATCAGGTTGACCGCCGAAGCCGCCAGTTGGGCAGATTCTCGGGCGCGCGGCTCAGCGTCAAGATAACGAAAGAGGCTGAGCCAGGCGGTGGTGGTCAGTAATACGAGGATGGCGAGCAGCAAAAAAGTCCGCGCCAGCAGCGTGCGCGGCATCATTCCCGGTTTGTACCATCCGGCACAAAAACGTAACCGAAGCCCCAAACCGTTTGCAGGTAGCGGGGTTGCGCGGGATCGGCTTCGATCAGTTTGCGCAAGCGTGACACCTGAACGTCGATGGCGCGATCAAACGGGCCTTGCTCGCGGCCGCGCGCCAGCGACATCAATTTGTCGCGTGACAGCGGTTGGCGCGGGTGCTGGAGCAAAACCTTAAGCACGGCAAATTCACCGGTGGTCAGCGCCAAGGTTTCGTCGCCGCGCTTGAGCGTGCGCGCAGCAAGATCAACTTCAATATTGCCAAAATGCAGCAATTCGCCATCGGCATCCGGCGTGCCCGGCGGCTTTGCCGACTGACGGCGCAGAACGGCATGAATACGGGCCAGCAACTCTCGCGGGTTGAAGGGTTTGGGCAGGTAATCGTCGGCGCCCATTTCCAGCCCGACAATGCGGTCGACCTCGTCACCTTTCGCGGTCAACATGATAATTGGCGTCAAATCACCGGTGCCTCGCAGGCGCCGGCAGATCGTCAGGCCATCTTCGCCGGGCATCATCAGGTCAAGAATCAGCAGGTCGAAATGTTCGCGAGTGCGCAGGCGATCCATTTGGCTGGCATCGCCAACTGCCTTGACCTCAAAACCATTTTCGCCTAGGTAGCGGGTCAGCAAGTCGCGCAAGCGGGCGTCGTCATCGACAACGAGGAGGTGGTGGGTGCGTTCTGTCATGGCGGCAAGAATACGTGTTGCTGGCAGATTGGTGATACTGAATGGTAACAATCTTTTGCAAATGGGGCGGTTGAAACAAGTTGTTACAAAAACCGTTTTAACGACTTGCTGGCCGATTGGTGAATGCAGGCAAAATTGGACATCGCCCACAAAACCTGAAACTTCCAATGGCCAACTGGCCCACATTGCTTCGCTTGTTCCTTGTGCTGGCCGCTTTTTTCAGTTTGGCCGGTCAGGCACGGGCGCAACTGCCACCCGATGAGCGTCGCCAGTTACGCCAGGAAATGCGCGACCACTGGCAGCAATTGCCGCCCGAGGAAAGACAGCGTTTTCGTCAGGAGCGGCAGGAAAGACGCGAGAGCCATCAGCAGATGCCAGCCGAAGATCGCAGCCGTTTGCGCGAAGAATTACGCGGCCAGCGCGATGGTCGGGGCGGCAGCCCCGGCTTTGAGCATCGTGGTGGCGGTCGACACTGAAGCTTTAAGCCTGCGAAATCCTGCATTCAGGATCCACTGACTCGCAGGCCGCTCCGGTAAAATGCCGGGCTATGCTGATCCTTTCCCTAGAAACCTCGACCGAACTCGGCTCCTGTGCGCTTTTTGATGACGGTGAGTTGATCGAACGCATCTGCCCGGCAGGTCGTTCGCACTCAGAAACCCTGCTGCCGCTGGTTAGTGAGTTGATGCAGGAGGCCGGAATCGCTTTTGCACAGCTCGCTGCGATTGCCTTCGGGGCTGGCCCCGGCGCATTTACCGGGCTGCGGGTTGCTTGCGGCATTGCTCAAGGGCTGGCCGTGGCGCGTGATTTACCGCTCATTCCGGTCACCAGCCTCGAAACAATGGCCGTGATGACTGGCGAAAGTCGTGTGCTGGCGCTGCTCGATGCACGCATGGGCGAGGTTTACGCCGGTGCTTATCTGGTCCAGGGCAATGAGGCCATTTTGCAGGGTGATATTCGCGTCAGCGGCCCAGCGGATGTTATTTTGCCCGGAGAGGAGGGCTGGACGGCCTGTGGTAATGCGCTGGCGGCTTATCCGGCACTTGCCGAGCGAATTGTTGGGGTCAACCTGGTTTTGCGCCCGGAAATCCTTCCAACAGCAACGACTGTTGCGCGTATTGCTGCCTTGCGCGCCGAACGCGGCGAGGGCATTGACCCCGCGTTGGCGGCTCCACTTTATATTCGTGACAAAGTCGCAAAAACCGTTGCCGAACGGCTGCGTGAGGGTGGCAAGGCATGAGCGGTTTCGATCTCCATGCCGAGTTTTTTCCGATGAATGAGCATGATCTGGATGGGGTCGCGGCGTTGGAGTCATCAATTCAAGCCTTCCCCTGGTCACGATTGAATTTTGCCGATTCCTTGCAGGCCGGGCACTGCGTTTGGATTTGTCGTCTGGGCGGTGATTTGATTGGGTTTTCGGTCATCATGCGCGTGCTCGATGAAGCGCATTTGCTGAATATTGGCGTGTCTCCCCGCTACCAAGGGCAAGGTTATGGCGCCCGCTTGTTGCGCCACGTCATGCACAGCGCCAAACAGCATGGCGCCCGGAAAATCTTTCTTGAAGTGCGCCCGTCCAACGAACGTGCGGTCGAGTTATATCGCCATTTCGGCTTCAACCAGATTGGCCTGCGGCGCGGCTACTACCCGGCAGCAATTGGGCGTGAAGACGGGCTGGTCTTTGACAAGGAGCTTCTGTGAGCCTGAGTCGTGAGCAAATATTGATCGAAATGGGTCTTGGGCCGATCTGGCGGGTGCGTGATCCGGAAGTGGCGCAGCAAGTTTGCGAACCGCCCACGGTTGAATCGGTTGCAATCCCGGTTTCCCGATTGGCGGAAAAACCAGAACCGGTTACGACAAAAATTACCCCCAAAGCTGACTTTGGCGCGGTCGACGGCCTGGATTGGCCAAATTTAACCCGCCAGGTTGCCGAATGCCGCGCCTGCACGCTTTGCCAGCAACGCAAACAAGCCGTGTTAGGGGTTGGTGACCCGCAGGCTGACTGGCTGTTTATCGGCGAAGGGCCGGGTGCTGAAGAGGATGTGCAGGGCGAACCCTTTGTTGGTCAGGCCGGAAAATTACTCGACAACATGCTGGCCGCGCTTGATCTCAAACGTGAGCACAAGGTTTATATCGCCAATGCGGTCAAATGTCGTCCACCGGGTAACCGAACGCCGGAAGCCGCCGAAATGGCTGCCTGCCGCCCGTATCTGGAGCGCCAGATTGCCTTGATTAAACCCAAAGTTATTGTCTTGCTCGGCAAGGCTGCTGTGCATTCGGTTTTGCACGAGGATAAAACGCTGGCCAGCATGCGCGGTCAGCGCTTTGACTATCAAGGAATACCGACGGTGGTGACTTATCACCCGGCTTATTTGCTACGCAATTTGCCGGAAAAGGCCAAAGCCTGGGAAGATTTGTTGCTGGCCCGCCGCATCTTGCGCCAATCCGCGACAACGACCACCAGCCCGGATTTGCCGTTTTAGTGGTGCGCCGAGTCGTCGAGATGAATCACGTCATCGTGCTCTAGCTGGTTGAGCAGATGGCGTTTGCGGATCAGGTACATCAGGCTGCTGACGAATAGCCCGAAGAGGGTGACGACAAGGTAAATCGAAACTTCCATCTTGATCATCAGGTAGTAAATACCGGTCATCATCAGGATGGATAGGTTTTCATTGAAGTTCTGCACGGCAATCGAGTGCCCGGCACCCATCAGAATATGCCCACGGTGCTGGAGCAGGGCGTTCATCGGTACGACAAAGAAACCGGACAATCCACCGATCAGAATAAGCAGTGGCACTGCCATCCAGATTTCGTGCACAAAATTCATCACCAGAACAATCAGGCCCATCGCAATGCCCAGCGGAATCACCCTGATCGATTTGCGCAGAGTAATGTATTTGGCTGCAGCCACTGCGCCCAGCGCCACCCCGACTGCAACTACGCCTTGCAGCATGGAGGCTTTTGACAGGTCGAGATTGAGCGCGACCTCTGACCATTTGATCACGATGAATTGCAGCGTTGCACCGGCGCCCCAAAACAGCGTGGTGACGGCCAGAGAAATTTGTCCCAACTTGTCACGCCAAAGCAGGGCAAGGCAGTGATTGAATTCGTGAATCAGGAAAAACGGGTTGGATTTGAGCTGTTTGTGATCAACCCCGGTATCCGGCACATAGAGGTTAAACAGCGCAGCAATAATGTAGAAAACGGCAACGACACAAAGTGCCATTTCGCCAACTGTATCGACCCCGGTATCAAGTACTGGGAAATCAAAAGCCAGCAAGGATTGAGAAACATCGGGCCGGATCAGCAGGCCACCAATCACCACACCAATGATGATGGCGCCGACGGTCAAGCCCTCAATCCAGCCATTGGCGACAACCAGCATGCGGTGTGGCAGATATTCGGTCAGGATGCCGTACTTGGCTGGCGAATAAGCCGCTGCGCCGAGACCCACCACGGCGTAGGCCGCCAAGGGGTGGACGCCAAAAAACATGATGCTGCAACCGACAATCTTGACCGTATTGCTGATGAACATCACCCGCCACTTGGGCATCGAATCGGCAAACGCGCCAACAAAGGCGGCAAGCAGCACGTAGGAAAGCGTGAAGAAAGTTTTGAGCAACGGCTCGTACTCCGTCGGCGCGTGCATTTCGCGGAGGGCGGCGATCGCTGCAATCAGGAGAGCGTTGTCGGCCAGCGCTGAAAAAAACTGCGCTGCCATGATTATGTAGAAGCCGAATGGCACTTGGGCTCTTGTCTCGTTATAACTTTGGGCGAGTTTATACCACGGATTTCTGGTTAAGCAGGGAAGTGGCTTACAGGAGAAAGGATTTCAGGTCGTCCTGATTTGCGAATCGGCATTTGATTCCCATTAGAATGCGCCCATTGCGCATAGGAGAAACAAATGGCTGACCGGCGTTTGCAGGTCTTTATGGCGGTGGCCAAGCACCGCAATTTCACGCGGGCGGCGGAAGATTTGTTCATGTCGCAGCCGTCGGCCACCTTTCAGGTCAAGCAACTGGAAGAGCTTTACAACACCCGTTTGTTTGAACGCCGACATGGCAATGTGTCGCTGACGCCGGCTGGCGAGTTGGTCCACTCTTACGCCGAAAAAATTATGGCGCTGTCTGATGAGATGGAGAGCCGACTGGCTGAAATGAGTGGCGAGTTGCGCGGGCCTTTGCTGATTGGTGCCAGTTCAACCATCGCCGAATGCCTGATGCCGCAAGTGATGAGTGACTTTGGTGCGCTCTACCCGCAGGTTCGTGCCTGCTTGATTGTTGCCAATTCTGATAGCGTCGAGCGCCGGGTGGCTGAGCACACCCTTGATCTTGGGCTGATTGAAGCGCCGCCCAAACTGGCGGGAGTGAGTAGTGATATTTGCGGTGGTGATGAACTGGTCGTCATTTTTGCGCCGGATTACCCGTTGACCGCGAGCGCCAGCATCGCCCCCAAAAATCTGGTCGAGTATGAGTACATTTCGCGTGAACCGGGTTCCGGGACACGGGAAGTGACTGAGACCTATTTTCGCAATCACCAAATTGAGCCGGAGGCACTTAAAACGCAGATGGAACTTGGCAGCCCGGAGGCGCTGAAAGCGGTGGTCAAATTAGGCCTGGGCTTTGCCATTGTTTCGCGGCTGGTCGTTGAGCAGGAGCTGGAAGCCGCTGCGCTACAGATCATTCCGCTCAAGCCGGCGCTTAAACGGAGCTTTAACCTGATTTATCCGCAGGATCGTTTTCGCTCACGATTGGCCAGCACGTTTATCGATTTTGCCAAAAATAAACTTCGGGAACTCGTTGCATGAAAACATCGCGCCCAATCCGCGCTCGTATTTCCCCCACCGCTTTGCTGCACAATTACCGCCTGGCCAAGCAACTCGCGCCGCAGGCCAAGGCCTGGGCGGTGGTCAAGGCCGATGCTTATGGTCATGGCTTGTGGCGGACCGTTCAGACGCTGCGTAATGAGGCCGATGGTTTTGCCTTGCTCGAAACGGAAAACGCGATTGCTTTGCGTGAAGCCGGCGTCACTCAGCCGATCCTGTTGCTTGAAGGTATCTTTAGCTCGCGTGATGCGCGGGCCGTGGCCGAATTTGACCTGACAAGCGTCGTGCATTGTGCCGAGCAGCTGAAAATGCTGCTGGCTGCGGTCGACCGCGAAAAACCGTTAAAAATTTACCTGAAACTCAATACCGGCATGAACCGGCTGGGTTTTAGCGCAGAACAATTGCCTGCCGTCCTTGAAAAGCTGCACCAGTTGCCGCAAGTTGAACTGACGCTGATGACCCATTTTGCCGAGGCCGATGGCGAGCGTGGTATTGCCTGGCAGCAGGAACGTTTCAAGGCGATGCTGGGTAATTGGCAAGGGCCGGTGAGCCTGTCCAACTCAGCCGCCATTCTGCGTCATCCGGCGAGCCACGCGGATTGGGTGCGACCCGGCATCATGCTTTACGGCGCCAGCCCCTTTGCCGAGCAATCAGCCAAATCGCTCGGTTTGCAAACAGTCATGGTGCTTGAGAGTGCGATTATCGGCGTACAAACACTGGTTAAAGGCGATCGGGTTGGTTATGGCGGCACCTTTAGCGCAGAGCGAGCGATGCGGATTGGTATTGTCGCTTGCGGCTATGCCGACGGTTATCCGCGCCACGCCCCCAGCGGCACGCCGATTGCCGTGCACGGGCAGCGCACAGCGACGGTTGGCCGGGTTTCAATGGATATGCTGGCTTGCGATCTGACCAACATCCCGGAAGCCGGCATCGGCTCGCCGGTCACGCTTTGGGGGCAGGGCATAGCAGGCGAAGTGCCGGCGGATGAAGTAGCCAGCGCAGCCGGGACGATAGCCTATGAATTATTCTGCGCGCTGGCGGCACGGGTGCCGGTAGAATTTTACAAGCCGATTATCCAAGATGAGAATGCACCGGTTTAAGCCGTGCCGAAATTTGAATGAACAATAAATTTGCCTGGTTCTCCGCATCACGTCCCTTGCGTTGGCGTTTTGTGGCGGCGCTGGTGGTCATTTTTCTGCTGATCGGTAGCCTGACCATTCTTTTCTTCGAGTACTCGACGGGGCGCATTGTCGACCGACTGGGCCGTGGCTTTGCCGAGCGTCAGGCACAGTTTGACCGGGAGCGTATTCTCGGCCCGCTGCTGACTGAAATCGCCCTGTCACGCAAGCTGGCCGATTCGCCCTTGCTCAAACGCTGGGCACAGGACGAAGACAACGCCAGCTTGAAGGCTGAAGCGCTGGCTGAGCTGGAAAGCTATCGCAGCCATTTCCGCGATGGCAGTTTTTTCTTTATCCCGGTCAACTCCGGAAACTACTATTTTAATGACCGGGCGAATACCTATCCTGGCGGCAAAATTACTCAGGTAATGCGCCGCGAGGCACCCGAAGATTCCTGGTTTTATGCCGCAACCCGTAGCACCGATCAGGTGCAGTTAAATGTCGACCCGAATCTGGTGCTGGGCAAAACCAAGGTCTGGATCAACGTGCAGGTGCGCCAGGGCGATACGGTGATTGCGATGGCCGGCTCCGGGATCGATCTTGGTGAATTTACGCGCTCCGTCGTCGCCGCCGCAACGCCGGGCGTGTACGGTATTTTGGTCGATGCTGGCGGGGCGATCCAGGTGCATCCGGATGCCGAGTTGATCGATTTCAACACGCGCGCCAAGCGGGTCGAAGACCGGCGCACCATCTTTAGTTTGGTGCCGGATGTCAGCGAGCATGAGCGTCTGCGTGACAGTCTGGCGCGGGTAGTGAGCGGCAGCAGCACGGTTGAGGTGCAAAGAGTGACTTTGTCGGGCCGCTCCGAACTGGTTGCGCTGACTTATTTGAAGGAAATCGGCTGGGTCAATCTGGCCGTGGTCGATACCGCACAACTGGTCAGTACCGCCGAGTTTTCCAAACTTGGTCTATTGCTTGCCGGGGCGATGTTGCTGACCATTCTGGTCGTCCTCAGCTTGCTGGAAAAAATGGTCATCCGACCGCTGCGCCAGCTGGTTTCCGGGGCGCGGGCGATTGCCAGCGGTGATTACGCAACCCGGGTAAATGCCAACGGCTCAGCCGAACTCAGCGAACTTTCCCAGACCTTCAACCAGATGGCTGAAACCATCAGCGATTACACCGGGCATCTTGAGCAGCGCGTCAGCGAGCGGACGCAGGAATTGGCAACGACCAATCTTGAACTGACCCAGGCCCGCGATGTTGCAGAATTGGCCAATCGGGCCAAGAGTGAGTTTCTGGCCAACATGAGCCACGAAATTCGCACGCCGATGAATGGCGTGATTGGCATGAGCGCCTTGCTGCTTGATACCGAGCTTGATGACGAGCAGCGCGAATTCGCCAACATTATCGACAGCAGTGCCGGTTCCTTGCTGGGCGTGATCAACGACATTCTTGATTTTTCCAAAATCGAAGCCGGCAAACTGGATATTGAAATCATCAACTTTGATTTGCGGACGATGGTCGATGATGTGATCTCGGTGCTTGCCTTCCGGGCGGCGGAGAAAAATATTCAACTTGCCGTGCTGGTCGACGTTGATGTGCCCTCGCTGCTGCGCGGTGATCCCGGACGACTACGGCAAATTCTGACCAACCTGGTTGGCAATGCCATTAAATTTACTGATCGTGGCGAAGTGACCCTGCATATCTCGCAACACGGCATTCAGGATGATCGGGTAGAACTGCGCTGCGAAATTCACGATACCGGGATTGGTATCTCGCCGGAACAACAGAACCTGCTGTTCAAACCCTTCAGCCAGGCCGATGCCTCAATGACCCGACGCTTTGGCGGCACCGGGCTGGGGTTGGCGATCTCGCAACGGCTGGTTGAGTTGATGCACGGCAAGATCGGTGTGACCAGCGAACCCGGGCAAGGCTCGGTGTTCTGGTTCGAACTGGCGCTTGAACGTCAGATCCGCGGCAGCAGTAGCGATCATTTGACCATGCGTGACCTGCACGGACGGCGCGTGCTGGTGGTCGATGACAATGCGACCAACCGGCGCGTTCTGAAATTACAACTCGACGATATTGGTTGCGAGGGAGTCTTTGCCGAAAGCAGTAGCGCCGGGCTGCTTGCCATGCGTGCCGCTCAGGTTGCCGGCGTAGCGTTCGACGTGGCGATCATTGACCTGCAGATGCCGGATGTCGATGGTTTCTCGATGGCGCGCCATATTCGCGCCGACCCGACGCTGGCCGCAACGCCATTGATGATGCTGACTTCGCTGACCAGTCGCGGTGATGCGCGCGCCAGTCAGGAGGCCGGGTTCGATGCCTATCTGACCAAACCGGTCAAAAAGTCACTGCTCGAAAGTGGTCTGCGTACTTTGCTCGGTCAGTCGGGCGAAACATCACCCAAACCCTTGCTGATTACCCGCCATACCCTGGCCGAGTCAGCCCGACGTGGCCGCATTCTGCTGGTCGAAGATAATCTGACCAACCAGCGTCTTGCCCTGAAACTGCTGGAGCGCATGGGCCACCATGTCGATGTTGCGGTCAACGGCCAGGAGGCACTGAATTTGTTGGCCAACGGTGGCTTCGATCTGGTACTGATGGATTGCCAGATGCCGGTGATGGATGGTTTTCAGGCGGTGGCGGCGATCCGCTCCGGTGAGATCGCCGGGATTGATCCGGGGGTTCCGGTGATCGCCATGACCGCCGGGGCACTCGACAGTGATCGTGACAATGCGCTGGCAGCCGGCATGGACGATTACCTGGCCAAACCAATTGACCTGAAGAAATTTGAAGCCTGTCTGCAGCGCTGGCTGCTGCCCAGGTCATAAGCTTGCTTGAGCTGGTCGCCACCTGATTGTTGTATCCTCGCCCCCTATGGCTAAAAGCAAGTCGATTTACAGTTGCACCGAATGCGGCGCAAACAGTCCCAAGTGGCAAGGGCAGTGTCCGGGCTGCGATGCCTGGAATACGCTGGTCGAGACCATCGCCGAAAAAACCAGCGGCCATCGTTTCGAGGCGCTGGCGCCGACTGCCCGGCTGCAAAACCTCTCGGAAATCGAGGCCCGCGAGACGGAACGGATCGCGACCGGGATTGGCGAGTTTGACCGTGCGCTGGGTGGCGGGCTGGTGCCCGGCGGCGTGGTGCTGATTGGCGGTGACCCCGGCATCGGCAAAAGCACTTTGCTGCTGCAAGCCTTGTCCCTGCTCTCAATCGATCAAAAAGTGCTCTATATCAGCGGCGAAGAATCCGGCCAGCAGGTTGCCCTGCGCGCCCGTCGCTTGAGCCTTGATACCCGCCGCCTGCAATTGATGGCCGAGATCAATCTGGAACGCATCCTGGCCACCCTGCAGCTTGAAAAACCGCAAGTCGCGGTGATCGACTCGATCCAGACCTTGTGGTCAGACCAGCTCTCCAGTGCACCGGGTTCCGTGGCACAGGTTCGAGAATGTGCCGCGCAACTGACCCGGCTCGCCAAGCAGGTCGGCATCACGGTGATTCTGGTTGGCCATGTGACCAAGGAAGGTGCGTTGGCCGGGCCGCGTGTGCTGGAACATATCGTTGATACGGTTTTGTACTTTGAAGGTGACACGCATTCGACTTTTCGGCTGATCCGGGCGGTCAAGAACCGCTTTGGGGCGGTCAATGAAATTGGTGTTTTCGCGATGACGGAAACTGGCTTGAAGGGGGTCAGCAATCCCTCGGCGCTGTTTTTGTCGCAGCATGGGCAGGATGTCGCTGGTTCCTGTGTCATGGTGACGCAGGAGGGAACCCGACCCCTGTTAGTTGAAATTCAGGCGCTGGTTGATACGGCGCATGGCAACCCGCGCCGGCTCACGGTTGGTCTTGATCCGCAGCGCTTGGCCATGTTGCTGGCGGTTTTACATCGCCATGCCGGGATTGTTTGCTTTGATCAGGATGTTTTTGTGAATGCCGTCGGCGGCGTCAAAATTACTGAACCGGCAGCCGATCTGGCGGTGCTTTTATCAATCACATCATCGTTAAAAAACAAGGCATTGCCGTCTAAACTTATAGTCTTTGGTGAGGTTGGTTTGGCGGGTGAAATCCGCCCGGCACCACGCGGTCAGGAGCGCTTGAAGGAGGCTGCCAAACTGGGTTTTACCAGGGCCTTGATCCCCGAAGCCAATCGCCCCAAACAAGCGATTCCCGGCATGGAAGTTATCGCCGTCAAACGGGTTGAAGAGGCGGTTTCACGTCTGCGCGAGCTGTCTTAATCTTGTTTAATCTTTCCCGCTACTTCTCGACCCTGAGCTTTATTTTGATTGTGCTTGCTGCCGGCTTGCTCGGGCTGCTTTATCGCCATATTTCAATCCAGCAGATGACCGCATTGGCTGAAGATCGCAATGTGGCAATGGCGCAAATTTTCGAGAATGCGCTGGGGCCGGACTTGAGCGCGCTAATTGGCAATTCGGCTGGCCGCGATGCCGAATTGCTGCGTTCAGCCGTTACTACGCAAGCCTTGCGTGCTAAAACCGTTGCCTTGATGCACGGCACAGCCGTTATCAAGGTCAAGGTTTATAACCGGCTGGGCATCACCGTGTTCTCTACCGAAATGAGTCAAATTGGCGAAAGCAAACTCGGCAATGCCGGCTTTAAAGGTGCGATCGGTGGTGTTGTAACCAGTGAGCTAACGCACCGTGACAGCATTGATTCGTTTGAAGGCGTTCGCTCTGAAGTTGATGTTCTGTCCAGTTACATCCCCATTTCCGGTGAAGGCAAGGCAGTTGATGGCGTTTTTGAGCTTTATCAGGATGTTTCACCCTTCATGGCTGCGCTGCATCGGGCCTTGTCGTGGATCACGGCGGGCTTGATTTCAGTGCTTGCTGCGCTCTATTTGATGCAGTTTTTACTGGTGCGGCGCGCTCAAGGCATTCTTCGCGAGCAGGAGGGCAAGATCAAGGCGGCACGCGATACGCTGGAAATTCAGGTGGCAGCACGTACCGAAGAGCTCAAACGGGCCAATCAGCAGCTTGTCGGTGAGGTCAGCGAGCGGCGACAGGCTGAAAGCCGGCTCAATTACCTGGCTTATCACGATCCTTTGACCGGCCTTTCCAATCGCCGGCGTTTTATCCAGCGTCTGGAGGAAAGCCTGATCGAGGCGGGCAAACGTCAGCAGCGTCTGGCTGTTCTTTTTATTGACCTTGATCAGTTCAAGCAAGTTAACGATTCGCTCGGCCATACGGTCGGTGATGAACTGCTGATTTCAGTGGCAGCAAGGCTCTCCGAGCATGTGCGGCTGATCGACATGCTCTCGCGTCTGGGGGGCGATGAGTTTATTTGCCTGATGGAGGCGGCTGGCAATGACCACGAAGTGGCCAATCTGGCCGAGGAAATCGTTGCTGCCTTCGATGAACCATTCCGCATCGGCGAGCACGAACTGTTTTTGTCGGCGTCGGTCGGGATCAGCCTTTTTCCGGCGGATGGCCTGACCGTGGTTGATTTAATGCGTAACGCCGATTCGGCAATGTACCGCGCCAAGGCGATTGGTCGGGGGCGTTACCATTTTTATACGCCGGAAATGACCAGCGCGGCGCAGGAAAAAATCCGCATGGAAAACCTGCTGCGCCGGGCGCTGGAAAATGGCGAACTAGCGGTCCATTTACAGCCTCAGGTAGACGCAGAGAGCGGCAAACTGGTTGGTGCCGAAGCGCTGGTTCGCTGGTTCAGCCCGGAGTTGGGAACGGTGCCGCCAGCGCGCTTCATTCCGCTGGCCGAGGAATCCGGAATCATCATCAAGCTTGGCCACTGGGTATTGCGCGAATCCTGCCGGCAAGTCATGCAGTGGCGACTTAGTGGGTTCGATTTGCCGCAGTTGTCGGTCAATTTATCGGTCAAACAACTTGAACGTCCGGAATTCATCGATACCCTCGACGACATTCTTTGCGAAACCGGGATCGACCCGGCTTGCCTGAAGCTTGAAATCACTGAATCGGTGGTGATGGCGGTCGGCAATGCATTCAATTTGCTGGATCGCCTGCGCAATATGGGTATTACCTTGTCGCTCGACGATTTTGGTACGGGTTATTCCTCGCTGAGTTATCTGAAAATGCTGCCGGTCCAGCAATTGAAAATTGATCAATCCTTTGTTTCCGGGATCGGCATCAATCAGGGGGATGAAGCCATTATTCGCAGTGTGATGGCGCTGGCCGAGAGCCTGGGGTTTGAAGTGGTTGCCGAAGGAGTTGAAACCGATACCCAAGCAGCCTTTCTCCGTGCCCTGGGTTGCCAGAAGCTGCAGGGGTTTTTACATGGCCGTGCGCTGGCGCCTGCCGAGTTTCGTAGCCGCTGGGCGATCCGCTGATGTGGCGTCTGGCTTGGCGAATGTTGGGTAGGGAGCTGCGCTCCGGCGAACTGCGCTTGTTATTTCTGGCCTTGGCGGTTGCCGTCGCGGCGGTCACTGCGGTCGGTTTTTTTGCTGATCGCGTGCGCCTGGCGCTGGAGCGCGAGGCGCAACAGTTGATGGGCGGTGATCTGGTGCTGATTGCCGATCACCCCTGGTCGCCCGAGATTGTTCAGGAGGCGGCAAAACGTGGCCTGCAACTGGCCGAAACGATTGGCTTTCCCAGCATGGTCATGGGCGCGGCGCAGCCGCAACTGGTCGACATCAAGGCCGTCAGCAGTGCTTATCCGTTGCGCGGCAAGTTATTTGCCGCAGCGCAGGCCAACCAGGCTGGGCTACCGGTTAAAACGGGACCAGCGCCCGGCAACGTCTGGCTTGATGAGCGGTTGTCCGGGGCATTGCAGATTGTGCCGGGCGGCGAAGTGGGGGTTGGCGCTAAAACCTTGCTGGTTTCGGCCATCCTGACGCTGGAGCCGGATCGCGGAATCAACTTTTTTGCCCTCGCGCCGCGTTTGATGATGCACATGGATGATTTACCGGGCAGCGGGTTGGTGCAAGCCGGCTCGCGTATTAGCCATCGTCTTTTGCTGGCTGGCGAAGCTGATCAAGTCTCGGGCTTTCGTAACTGGCTGAATGGTCGCCTGCAACGCGGCGAACGTCTTGAAGACGCGAGCAATGCGCGACCGGAAATTCGCAATGCACTAGACCGCGCACAGCACTTTTTAGGCCTCGCCACGCTGTTGACCGTAATTCTTTCAGCCGTGGCTGCCGCTTTGGCCGCACGCCGTTACATGCAACGTCATTTTGACGCCTGCGCGGTGATGCGTTGCTTTGGGCTGACGCAAGGCGGCCTGGTGCGTTTGCACGCAATCCAATTTCTTTGCCTGGGTGGCTTGTCGGCATTGATCGGCTGCCTGGTCGGTTTTGTCGCGCATTTTGTATTGATCGCCTGGCTGGCCAAATTGCTGGCGTTGCAATTGCCCATGCCCGGCTGGTTGCCGCTGGGGCAGGGGGCTATCGTGGCGCTAGTGTTGCTCTTCGGATTTGCATTCCCGCCCTTGTTGCAACTGAGCAAAGTACCCACCCTGCGCGTGCTGCGTCGTGAGTTGGGCGCACCGCAAGCCACTTTACTCGGCGGCTACTTGATCGGCCTGCTGATGCTGGGCGGGTTGATTTTGCTGGTGGCCGGTAATTTGCGTCTGGGCGGCATGGCAGCGGCAGGTTTTGCACTGGCTGCGCTGATTTTTTGGGGGCTGGCACGCCTGGCGGTGAGCATGATGGCAGGGGTCAGAACATTTGGCGGCTTTGGCTGGCGGCAAGGGCTGGCCAATCTGGGGCGCCATTCGGCTTCGAGTGCCTTGCAGATTGCCGCCTTGGCGATTGGTTTAATGGCTATTTTGCTGTTGACCGTAACCCGCGCCGAGTTGGTCGCCGCCTGGCAAAAAGCCGCGCCAGTCAATGCGCCGAATCGTTTTATCATCAATATTCAGCCTGATCAGCGCCTAGCGCTGGCCAAATCGTTGGCGGAGGCGGGGATCAGCGCCGAATTGTCGCCGATGATCCGTGGCCGCTTGTTGCGCATCGGCGAGCGCACCGTCAGTGCCGTCGACTATCCTGACGATGAACGAGCCCAGCGCCTGATTGATCGCGAATTCAACCTGTCCTGGCGCGCTGCGCTGCCACCGGGCAATCGGCTGATTGAAGGCGCCTGGTTCAAGCCGGAAGAAGCGGGGCAGGGTTTGGCTTCCGTTGAAGAAGGCTTGGCCAAAACGCTGGGCATCAAACTCGGTGACGCGCTGACCTTCACCATTGCCGGCAAGGAAACGGCGGTGCGGGTAAGCAGTTTACGCAAGCTGGAGTGGGATTCGATGCGCGTCAATTTCTTCGTCTTGATGCCACCGGGCGTGATCGACGATGCGCCCGCCAGCTATATCACCAGTTTTTATTTGCCAGCCGACAAGGCGATGCTTGGCCGCGAATTGGTCGCACAGTTTCCCAATCTGACTTTGATCGATGTTGAGCAGGTGCTCAAGCAAATTCAAACCGTGATGGAACAGGTTTCGAGCGCCGTCCAGTTCATCTTTCTATTTACCCTGCTGGCCGGTGGGGTGGTGCTTTATTCGGTCTTGATGAGCGCTTTTGACGAACGCCGTTATGAGCTGTCGGTTATGCGTGCCCTTGGCGCGCAGCGCCGGCAATTACGTCAGGCACTGCTCGCCGAATTGCTGGTGGTTGGTGCCATCGCCGGGCTGATTGCCGCCTTGGGCGCCAGTGTTCTCGGGCAAGTGCTGGCGCGCCAGGTTTTTCTGATGGAATTGCCGATCAATCTCTGGCTGCCGGTCGAGGCCGCCATCATCGGTGCGCTACTGGCGGCTGGCGTTGGCTGGCTGGCCATCCGCCAGTTGCTCAACACGCCGCCGCTGCTTGCCTTGCGCGCCGGGGCTTGAAGCGATTTACAGATCGATTTCGGTAATGTTGCGGTCAACGCCGCGCTGATAGCGAATACTGCGGGCCAAGCCGAGGATCAAATTGATCCCCAAGCCACCAATCTGGTCGTCAACCGGGTCGCTCGCCGACATCCGGCTTAAATCAAAGGGCTGCGCCTGATCGCTATAAATCAGGGTCAAACCATTGGGCTGAACGTGCAATGCAACCGTCACCCGGCGATCGCATTCCCCACCATAACCATGCGTGATGCTATTGCTGACCAATTCTTCAATAATCAGCTGTATGCGTGCCGATTCAGTGGCCGATGCACCCAGCTTCTGCCCCTGCTGTGCTACGTAGGCCAGCAAGCCAGGCAACTCAGCAAAGCGCGCGGGGATCGAAAGTTCCGTAGAATGATGGATGGGCATTGCAATGCGATTTGGGAGAGACGAATGAACAAAGTATATCGGAGCGTGCTTGGCGCGGTGATTTCCTTGGCTTTGGCCGGTGGTGCATGGTCCAATGAAGCGGCGGGGATGATCAAGAGCAGCAAAGGGCAGGTCAATATCGAACGCGCTGGCGAGAAAGTTGCGGCAGGTGTGGGTAGCCCGGTTTTTGTCAGCGATAAAGTACGCTCCGGTGCTGATGGCTCCTTTGGCGTTACGCTCAAGGACAATACCCTGCTTTCTGGCGGCCCGAACTCACTGGTCACCATCAACAAATTCAGTTTCGACACGACAACCAACGCTGGTGGTATGTCGATAGGCGTGCGCAAGGGAACGCTGGCCGTGGCCACCGGCAAAATAGCCAAGCTAACGCCGGAGTCGGTTGATTTCCACACACCGACTTCCGTTTTAGGGGTTCGTGGTACCGAATTTGTGGTCGAAGTGGGAGATGGCAGTGACGAATAAACTTTCTGCTTCCTGTCTGCTTATTGCCTTGTTAGCAGCCGGTTGCGCCAGCGAGCGCGTCATCCTGTTGCCGTCGGCTGACGGGCGTCCCAGTGGGGTGGTGGTTCGCGACAAGGGCGGCGAAATTGTTCTTGACCAGCCTTACGCGGCGACAGTGCGGCGTTCCGGCTCGGTCAGTGGCTACCAGTCTTCGCCGGCTGAAGTGAACGAGCGTTTTGCTGATGCCCTAGCCGCATTGCCCGCCCGGGCCAGCAGCTACACGGTGTATTTCATGCAGGGCAGCAGCGATACGCTGACGCCTGAATCCCTGCTTGAATTCAATAAAGTCAAGGCTGATCTGGCAGCACGCGCCGCTGGTGAAATCCGGGTGATTGGCCATACCGATCGGGTCGGCAGCGTGCAAAGCAATGATGCTTTTTCGATCAAGCGGGCGAGTACTGTGCGCGATCTTTTGGTCAATGCCGGGCTTAGTCCCGCGGCGATTGAAATTGCCGGTCGTGGCGAACGCGAACCCCTGGTAGCCACCGAAGATGAAGTAGCAGAAGCAAAAAATCGTCGGGTTGAAATCAGCGTTCGATAAAAATCCAGTTTCTTGCCTGAAATGCCAGTGGCAGATCAGCCTATCTTTCAGTAATTCATCGTGGGAATCATTTCCAATGACAACACATCTCAAGGCCGGCGATCCGGCACCGGAATTCTCGGCAGTTTCAACCAATGGACAAACCATTCGTCTCGCCGACTATCGTGGCAAAAAGCTGGTGATGTATTTTTACCCGATGGATGACACACCGGGCTGCACCAAACAAGCCTGCAGCCTGCGCGATGCCAATGCTGAAATCACGGCACGCGGCGCGGCCATTCTTGGCGTTTCAGCCCAGGGCGAAGAGTCGCACAAACAATTTACCGAAAAATTCAGCCTTAATTTCCCCTTGCTGGCGGATACCGATCTCGCCATCGCCAAGGACTATGGCGTTGCCGGTTCCGGCATTGGTGGCTTGCTGCGCAACCTGGCCAAATTCAGTGAGCGGGTGACCTTCATCATCGACGAAACGGGCAGGGTAGCTAACGTAATCAATGATCCGAACTGTCCTGATCACGGAGTTGAAGTGTTGGCGTTGCTCTGATGAAAGCGCCGTGCTGGATTAATTGGGTTTTAACCCAGCATTGCTATTGTCGGGTTGAAACCCGACCTACTTGATACGGGCTTCGATGCTCGCAAACAGGGCGTCGTAGATTTCGATCAGCGCCTCGCGATCCGCACTGCCTTTGACCCAGTTTTTGGAGTGGGCAATTTTGACGGCCTTCTTTTCCATCTCGGAAAGGCTGTCGACCGTAATAACTTCACCATGCAGGATGGCGCTGGCATCGGTACGGGCTTTTTGCGCCATGCCGACCAGACTCATGGACGACTCCATCGCCTGGGTTCCATTGCCGATCTGGATAGAAAATTCGCCAACCTGCGCGGCAGAAGAGGCTGATGCAGAGAGTTTGTAGCCAAATTCATCAGCGGTAGTTCTGGCGCTGGAGACAGAACGGTTAAGCTCGTTGGTTTGGGCAATCGCGATATCCATTGCCTCGCTCATCGCCAGAATGGCGGCTGAAATTTCCTTGGCCGAACGTTGTGATTGATCAGCCAGCTTGCGAACTTCATCGGCAACAACCGCAAAACCACGACCCGCTTCACCGGCTCGGGCAGCTTCAATCGCCGCATTCAGGGCAAGTAGATTGGTCTGTTTGGCAATGCCATCGATCTGACCGGTCAGCTTGCTGATATCGTGGGCTTTGCTGCCAAGCGCTGACAATGCCTGCGTTCCACTTTCGGCAGAAGTTTGGGCAAGACCAAGCGCAACGGACATGCGCTCGGCGGCATCCGACATGGCACTGGCTGATTCTGAAAAAGACGCCGAGAGTTCGGCGGATTGAGCAGCGTTACCGGCAACGTCGTCAAGTGTGCGGCTGACATGATCAATCGCCATCGACAAGCCGCGCTCTGAACGCAAAAATATACGCGACAACAAGGCTTCGAGAGCGACTGACTCCTGCGCACTATTGACCTGATCGAGCAGAATCTGTGCCTTGCCCAAAACATCCTTATAAGT
This sequence comes from Pseudomonadota bacterium, assembly GCA_039797825.1. Classification (GTDB taxonomy): domain Bacteria; phylum Pseudomonadota; class Gammaproteobacteria; order Burkholderiales; family Rhodocyclaceae; genus Azonexus. The sequence goes on from JBDKHF010000024.1 coordinate 25,040, forward strand.
GCCGTGTACGCCGGATATTTGCAGGCGGCGCCAGCTACGGCTGGCTGAACTGGCTTCCATGCCACCGAGAATTTCGCGGAACGTGGTTTCAGTTTGATCAAGCGCCGAGTTCAAATTAACCCGCATTGCCTCCAGCGTTGGGTCAGAGAATGCCAGAGGCAGACGATAAACCAGTTCCCCCTCGCTGATTTTATGCAAAACCCGATTCAGTTCTGCGGTGGGCGAAGTGGCGCCTGACTGGCCCGTAAATGCAACAAGCGCAATGGCTAAAAGCAAAAACGGCGCGGCGGCCCAGGGATTCCAGAATGCCGCGCCAAATCCTGCGGCAATCAGAGGAATGGTCAGCCAAGCCCGGTTAAAGTGCAAAGATGAGTTGTTCATAGCCCATTCCTGTCTGTTTCAACACATCAACCAGCACTTGGGTGCCAGCGGCAATTGCGTCGCGTGCGCCGGCTGCTTTTTCAGCCTGCAACATCTGGCGATACACCGGTTCAATTTTCTCAAGCGCGGTGCGGGTCGGGCAACGACGTACCGAGGTGTAGCCGACGATGGCACCGCTTGAAGAGAAATCAGGCGAAATGTGGGTGAAAACCCAGTAAAAACTGCCATCCTTGGACATATTCTTGACGTAGCCAAAAAACTCGTTGCCCGCCTGGATCGTGTCCCAAGCCAGCTTGAAGGCGGCGCGCGGCATATCAGGGTGACGGATGATGTTGTGCTGCGAGCCAATCAACTCGGCTTCGGAGTACCCGGAAAATTCAATAAAAATCGGATTGCCGTAAGTAATGATGCCCTTCGCGTTGGTTTTGGAAACGATGAAATCGTCTTCCCGCATCAACCGCTCAACGCTGGTGGGCGTGATGTCTCTTTTCATGGCTTCCCCCGCCGTTATGTTGCATTATTCTAGCCCTGCTTGGTCTTCCTTTAACCCGGTTCAGCGTAAACCAGCGGTAGCCAGAGGCGGAAGCGGCTGCCTTTGCCGATCTCGCTGTTTACATCCATGCGCCCATGATGTTTCTTGACGATGATGTCGTAGGAAATCGATAGCCCCAGCCCGGTGCCTTTGCCGACGGGTTTGGTGGTGAAAAACGGTTCAAAAATTCGTTGTTGAGTTTCTGAACTCATGCCGCTACCGGTGTCTTCAACTTCAAACCAGACCTGCTCGTTCTCAAGACCGGAGCGGACAAAGATTTTGCCCTGCTTGGGAATGGCCTGAGCCGCATTGACCAGCAGGTTCATGAATACTTGATTGATCTGCGCCGGCACACAATCGACCGGTGGAATTTCGCCCAGCTCGCGGATCACTTCAGCCTTGTATTTCAACTCATTCCAGACCACATTCAAGGTGCTTTCCATCGCCGCATTGAGGTCGGCGATCTGCCGGTCGGCATGATCAACGTGAGAAAAATCCTTCAAGTCCTGAACTATTTTGGTCACACGACCTAAACCTTCTTGCGATTCAGCCAATAGCGAGGGCAGATCTTGGCGCAGGAATTCGAGGTCAGCTTTCTGGCGTGCCTCGCTAATTTGTGCGGGATCATTGCTTTCATAAGCACTGACTACGGTCAACAGCTTATCGGCATAGATTTTGAGTGAGCCGAGATTGGAGTTTACGAAGCCCACCGGGTTATTGATTTCATGGGCAACCCCCGCCGCCAGTTGGCCAATCGCGGCCATTTTTTCCGATTGCAGCAACTGGTTCTGCGCTTCCTTAAGTTTTTTGATCAATTCTTCCTGATAAACCTTGGTTGCTTCCAGCCCCTTGTTGGCTTTTTCAAGGTCGGCGGTTCGTTCCAGCACGCGCTCCTCAAGTTTGTCGCGTGACTCACGCAAGGCTTCCTCGGCCAGTTTGGCTGCGGTGATGTCATCGAAGCCAAAGACCCGGCCAACAATGCGTTCGCCAAGATATTGCGGACGCGATTTGCACTCGAAAAATCGGCCATCCTTGAGCTGCAAAATCTCTTCGCTATCGATATTGTCGAGTATGGCCTGCAAGCGGGCACGGCAGGCATTGGTCTCGACCACTTGTCCGACGATCAACTCAAGAATTTCCGCATCCTTGCGTTCAAGCAGCATGGATTCAGGAATATTCCACATTTTGCTGAACAGGCGATTCATGCTGGCGATCTTGCCTTGCCAGTCGATCACCAGAATACCGTTGCCGGTCGATTCGAGCGTCGCCCTGAGTTGCGAAAGGGTATGTTCGAGCGCATCCTCGACTCGGCGTTTGTTCTGGATGGCGGTGGCCTGAATCAGCAGCAGCGGCTTTCCCTCGTGATCGACCCGTTCAATGCTTTTAGTCACCGTCAGCATCGATGTATCGCGACATTGATAAAGCCCTTCCTGATTTTCGATGTTGGCGAACTGACCATTGCGCACATCTTCCCAGTAAAAAACGTCCTGCAAGGAGCTTTCAATTTCGGTGATGCTGATTGCGAGCAGCGTTTCGCGGGAATAACCCAGGGTTTGGGCGGCAATCTGGTTGGCCATGATGATCTGCAAACTAGCTGGTTCAACCAGTAGCATCATGTTCGGGCAGTGGTCGATCAGCAAGCGCTCAAGACTGCTCATGGTGCTTGCTCCAGTCCGTGCTGAGCCGCATCAAAGTAATAGCTGACGCGTTTGCGGGGGCTCAGATAGTTATAAATTTCGAGCGGTACCTGAGCTGGCCGGATCGCTTTGGAAATATTCAGATCAGTTTCCTCTGCCATATCGATCAGGATCGCCTCATCCTTGGGAATTGACGCGTCGTATACGACCAGCATCGGCTTCATCGGCTTGAGTGTATTCACCGTCGCCACCATGCCGATCACCCCATTCGAGAGCTGGACAATGGTTCCCGGCGGATAAACCCCCAGACAACGAATGAAGACCTGCAGCAGTTTGGGGTCGAACTTGTTACGCAGCTTGGCAAACATGATCGACAGCGCCTCGTGCGGTGTCAGAGCGTTGATGATATTGATCGGGTTGCACAGTTCGTCATAGTGGTTGGCTATTGCGACGATGCGCGAGAGCAGACCAATCGACTCCCCCTTGAGCTTTTGCGGATAACCGCTTCCATCAAAAAATTCGTGGTGTTCATGAATTATTTTAAGAACCGGGGCAGAAAACTGCAGGTGTTTGCCAATCTCTACCCCATATTGGCAATGCATTTCATACAAGTGCTGTTCGGCCTGGGTTAGCGGCTCCAGCTTCATCAGAATTTTTTTGGGGATTTCCTTGTGCCCAATATCGTGAAATAGCGCGCCCATGCCCAGGGTGCCAACTACCTCTTGCGGCAGCTTGATGTCGCGCGCCACCATCATCGACAACATGGTCACATTCAGCGAATGAAAATACAGTTCCTCGCCACCGGTTTTGTCGCCCATGACATGCAGCGCCAATTCCGGCGCACAGAGGATGGAATCGGCAATTTGTGTGACAAGCTGGTTCGCCTGATGCACTGTTTCTGCCGGATTCGCGTAAATATTTTTCTCAACCTCACGTACCGTCTTGGCCGTGTTCACAAAGGCATGCTCAATCCGTGCCGCCGCCTCGCGTTGCACTTTGATGCGTTCGATCATGACGCGCTTGGCTTCCAGCGCTTTGGCGATATACGGGCTGGGCTCCTCAGCCAAGGCAGGCGTCTGCACTTTGGCGGAGGGCGGGTTGAGGCTGCTTTGTTCGGGGTTGTAGCGAACTTTCTTTAGCCCCAATCCACGGATCGTCTTGATCTGTTCTTCCGACTTTATTTTGAAATGCCCAAAGGGGAAGGGGTGCTCGAACCATTTGAGATCAAGATAGATATACAGACCAATGTGCAGTTGGTCGGTAGCGATGTAGGGGGTATCAGACATGATCGTTCAGGTCGAAACTGGCGCGGTTAATGGTAACCAAAGGCGGAAGCAAGTGCCTTTGTCGGGTTGGCTCCGCACATCCATCCGTCCGCCGTGTTTTTTGACGATGATGTCGTAAGAAATGGAAAGCCCCAGCCCGGTGCCTTTGCCGACCGGTTTGGTGGTGAAAAACGGCTCGAAAATTCGCTGCTGAATTTCCGCGCTCATCCCTTTGCCGGTGTCTTCAATTTCAAACCAGACATGGTTGTTTTCCAGACCGGAGCGGATAAAAATTTTGCCCTTGTCGTGAATTGCCTGCGCCGCATTGAGCAGCAGATTCATGAAAACCTGGTTGATTTGTGCCGGAACGCAATCGACCGCTGGAATTTGACCCAGTTCACGCACCACCTCGGCCTTGTATTTGACCTCGTTGGCGACCACGTTCAAGGTGCTTTCCAGCGCGGCATTGAGATCAGCCTGCTGGCGTTCCGCCTGATCAACGCGAGAAAAGTCTTTCAAATCCTGAACAATCTTGGTCACCCGGTTCAAACCATCCTGCGATTCGGCCAATAGTGAGGGCAGATCTTCACGCAGGAAATCGAGGTCGGCTTTAGCACGCACCTGGGAAATTTGTGCCGCATCACCCCCTTCGTAGGCACTGATTACGGTCAACAGCGTTTCGACGTAAGATTTCAGGGAACCCAGATTCGAGTTAACAAAACCCACCGGGTTATTGATTTCGTGCGCAACGCCCGCCGCCAGTTGGCCGATTGCCGCCATTTTTTCGGATTGCAGCAATTGTTGTTGGGCTTCCTCAACCTTCGATAGCAATAATTCAAGTTCGCGCCGGTCTTGCTCAAGCACGGCGTTGGCCGATGCTAACTCAGAGGTGCGAGTAGCGACCAGACCTTCAAGCTGGTTCTGATATTCCCGCAAGTCATCTTCAGCGCGATGGCGAACCGTTACATCCTGAAGGGTCTCAATCGCCCCAACCAAATTGCCTTGGGCATCACACAGTGGTGCCGCTGTAAAAAACAGCCAGCGACCGCTTTGGCCGAGATCAGGGAAGAATTTTTCAGCCTCAAAAGCCCCGTTAATCGTTTTTGAACGCTGAAACAGGCCCTGGTAATAAGTTTCAAGCTGCTCATCCAGGCTGCCGTTGACGATCAGGTCAGCCAGGGTTGGGCGCGGGCTGCTGTAAAAAGGACGCCATTGCTGATCGGTGCCGACCACATCGTTACTGGCTTGCCCGCTGATCGCGGCACAGGCGCGGTTCCAGTGCGTGACACGGTGATTGGCATCAATCACAAAAGTTGGTACCGGGTCGCCATCAATGATTTGTGCGAGGAAAAGCTCCATGTGCCTTTTGCCCGCTTCATTGCGTTTGTGCTCCGACTCAAACAGTTTCTTCTGGGTGATTTCGACCTGAGCCATTGCATTTTTCAGGCGATCCTGTTCTTGCTGTAACGATGAGTTGGTTTTGCTTAACTCCTGGGTACGCTCGGCAACCTGGCTTTCCAGACTTTCGTTCAGTTTTTGCAGGCTATCGTTGCGTACCGCAATCAGGCGGTAGAGGGATTTCATGGCATCAAGCAAGCTTGATGTGCTGGGATCATCGGCGCGTTTTTTTTCTTCGAGATAAACGGCTTCGGCCTGCTCACCGGCGCGAATTTTGCGGATCTGACGGGCCATTGCCTGATCGATGCCCAAAATGTGGTGGGCCAGCCAACTGGTCAGAAAGCGCAACAAATCTTCGGTCCCCGATCCGGCACCCGAAAATTCGCGCATTTTGACCACCTGGCTGGCAAATTCACGGTGAATCGCGGTGTGGGCGGCAATAAAGCGCGGATCACAGCCGGATTCCGCCATCAATTCCTCTTCATGGCGAAAATGGACAACGGCGTAGTTGACCAGCTGCGCGAGGATTTCGTTGATTTCCGATTCCGGCGTTTTGTTCGATACCTGCTCAACCACCCGGTTGATGATGCTGACCAATTGTTGATGTTCGCTATCGACGATGTGCTCGCCGGTCATGTAGCGCTCGTCCCAGACAAAGGCATCCATGATCAGTCCTTTTTGATAGCCACTATGATTTGGTTTGAAACTCGGGGTCGATCACCACCGAGCCATCCGGTCCCCAATTCACCTCGGTAATTCCCGGCTCTATCCGTTCCAGGCGTTCGGCCTCAACTTGTTCTGGCGAAATGTCACCCATTTCAACGCGCACCAGATTGGCCAGTTCGCGGTTTTCGAGCAGTAATTCGCGGTGCGCCAAAGCCTGGCCGATGGCTGACATCAGGTCGTAATCATTCCACGGTTTGCCGATGAAGCGTTCAATGCCGACTTCATTCACCGCCCGGACCAGTGCGTTCAAGTCGGCATAGCCGGACAGAATCAGGCGCGCTGCATCGGGCTGGATTGCCTTGGCCGCCTTGAGAAATTCGATGCCGTCGATCACCGGCATCCGGTAATCGCTGATCAAGAGGTCGAATTCTTCGTGGCGCACGGCTTCCAGCGCCGCTTGTGGCGTATTGAAGGCATGCACGTCCAGCGTGAAGGTCTGGTTGCCATAAGCACAGGGGGCCAGACGTAGCAAACGCTGCAAGGCCTTGAGGATGGAATCCTCGTCATCAACAATCAGGATGCGGCTCATTTTTCCTCCTGGCGGATATAAAGCGTCAGCATTTGCTGTTCGCTGTGTTCCATTTTGATCAGTTGCGCAATGATTTCAGCGGTTAGTACGCTGCCTTTGGCGAGCAACATATAACCGTCACCATGCTGCAAATCACGCGTCAACATCATGCCCGGCTTGAGGTGCATGCTGCGCAGCGGTAATTCGACGGGGCCGGTTTTTTGCGTTTCAGAAATCAGCTTGAAAAAGGTGTCGACCGCAACCGGGTCGTAACGCTTGCCGCGATTCTCGACCAGAAAACTCATGGCCTCCGCTGGTTTTAATGGGCGCTGGACCAGCGTGCCAATTTGCAGGGAGTCATATTCATTGACCACTTGCAGAATCCGGCTGCCCTGCGGGATGGCAATACCGGACAAGCGATCCGGGTAGCCGCTGCCGTCATAGCATTCGTGATGGTGGCGAACCAGCACGGCGGCTTCCTTGAACTTGTTGATGCCGAGCAAAATATTCTGGCCGATCAGCGGGTGTTTCATCACCTGGGCACGATGTTCCGCATTCAAGGTATTGAATGCCTTGCCCAGCAATTCATCCGGCAGGCCAATTTTGCCGATGTCGTGCAACAGGCCGGCCAGCATGATGTTCTGCACGTCCGCATCGGCCAGCCCCATGCGCAGCGCAACGCTGCGTGCATGTTCGGCAACCCGGCGACCGTGGCCGGCAATCTGGGTGCCGACCGAACCGCTGCGTAGTTCGATCAAGCCGGCAAAGACCTGAACGCTGGTCAGGAATGATTTTTTCAACTCGCCATGCGCTTGCTCGACCAAAGTCAGCGCCTGGCGCAACTCGCTGGTGCGCTCGGCCACTTTTTGCTCAAGGCTGGCGTTGAGCAACTTCAATTCCTCATTTTGGGCCTGGGTCAAGGCCGTCAGGCGCTGGTTTTCAAGTTTCAAATTCTGGCGTTCAATCGCTTCGCGCACCACGGTAACAATTTCGTTGTCGTCCCACGGTTTGGAAATGTAGCGGTAAATCTCGCCCTGATTGATCGCGGCCACCGTCGAGGTAATGTCCGCGTAGCCGGTCAGCAGAATGCGCATGACCTCGGGCCAGCCGGCGCGAACCTCCTTGAGAAAGGCTGCACCATCCATTTCCGGCATGCGCATGTCGGAAATCACCAGATCAATCTGCTCATTCGCCAGGATTTCCAGCCCGGCGGCACCGCTCTCGGCGATGAAAATACGGTAACCGTGCGGGCGAAAAAGCCGGCGCAAGGAGGAAAGAATGCCCGGCTCGTCATCAACAAAAAGCAGGGTAGGGGAGGCAAGGGCCTCGCTCATGATGAAATCTCCAAATCTTGTTTTTGCTGCTCGCTAACTGGCTGTATCGGTAACAGTACGCGGAAAGTGCTACCGATGCCGAGTTGGCTATCGACTTCAATATGCCCACCGTGACGCTGCACAATGCCGTAAGAAAGCGATAGCCCCAGCCCGGTCCCTTTACCTACCGGTTTGGTCGTAAAAAATGGCTCAAAAATGCGGGTGATGTTTTCCGGCGCAATGCCTTTGCCGGTATCGCTGATTTCAATACAAACCCCGTTCCCGCTTGCCTGGCTGGTGCGAATCGTGATCGTTCCTTGCGTTTCAATCGCATGGCCGGCGTTGACCAGCAAGTTCATGAAGACCTGGTTGAGTTGCGAAATCATGCAAAAAATATGTGGAATATCACCGTATTCCTTGACTACCTTGCATTTGTATTTCAATTCGTTCCAGACAATGTTCAGTGTCGAATCAAGGCCTTGGTGCAAATCGGCTTCCTGCCATTCCTGTTCGCCGACGCGCGAGAAATTTTTGAGATCCTGAACAATTTTGCGCACCCGGCCAAGGCCCTCTTTCGATTCGCTGAGCAGGCTGAAAATATCTTCCTTGATAAAGTTGTAATCGCATTCGTCCCTGATCCGATGGACGGCTTCGACAGAACATCCGGTGTCGCTCGCCGCTTTTTCATAGGCCGCGATGATCGTCATCAGGTCGTGCAGATAACCATCCAGCGTGCCGAGATTGGAATGAACGAAGCCAATCGGATTATTCAACTCATGCGCCACACCGGCGGCCAACTGGCCGATCGAGGCCATTTTTTCCGATTGCAGCAGCTGGTTATTGGCTTCTTCCAGCCGTTTGTTGAGGCTTTGCTGTTGCGCAAGGGTTTCGCGCAGCTTGAGTTGCTGGCGTTTGCGTTCAGTTATGTCGGTCAATACGCCATCAAAATATTCCGGCTCACCCGCTGCATTGCGATGCACATTGGTCCGGTCAACGACCCAAATCACCTCATTTTTTTGGGTCAGAAGACGGTATTCCTGTTCGTAGGAAGCAACGCCAGAGGCCGTGTTGCGTGCCACTTCATCTGCTACGTGCAGCAAATCATCCGGGTGCACCAGATCAGCATAAGGTGGCCGACCGGCCATGATGTCCTCGGCGCGGTAGCCCCATTGATTGACGTTTTCAGAGACGAAAGTAACCGGCCAGCCTTCGCTTACCGCCCAGCGGAAGCAAACTACCGGGCTGGCATTGACCACTTGCGTCGCCTGCTGCAAAGATTTTTCAGCACGATTCCGGCGCACGATACGCCACGCCTCGTTGCCGATCAGTTGCACCGTCTCAACATCGAAAGCCGAATAGTCGCTAGCCTTATTGCCAACCCCGGTCATCATGCGCACCTTGCCAGCTTCCATGACCGGAATGCTGAGCAAGCGGAGCAGGGCGGAGTGGCCGGGCGGCAGGCCGTGTTTATTGGGGGCTGTGGCGTAGTCGTTAATCACGATGGGCCGCTTCTCGCGTGCCGCATCGGCCCAGATGCCGGCTTCGGTGATTGGGTAGTGGTTATCAAAAGCGGCGGTGCAATATTTGGCTAGCGTATTCGACGACCAGGCCACCAGTTCGATGGTCGCTTCATCGTCATTCACAAAATGCATGAAACTGATCACGCTTTCAGTCAGTTCCTCGGCACGCTCCAGCGCGTATTTCATAAAAGCCTGTTCGGCTAACTCCTCGGCTTTTTTGGGTAGTTCAAGCATCACGGCAGAACGGCGAATTTGTTGGGCCAGTTTGAGTTGAGCCTGGTGCCGATCAGTCACATCCAGGGTAATACTGCCCAGGTCTGCGGCTCCCTCCTGGCGAGGAATGACAAATTTGGTGCTTTCGTAAAAGCGACCATTCAAATGACTCGCGATCACTTCAGTGATGCCGGTTTTTAAAACCCGCTGTTCATCGGCACGGTTTTGCTCGCTCAAATCATCTAAAAATTTTTCCCGGTGCGTGGCAACCAACAGGTGGTTATATGCATCCTTGACGTAAGCCATGCCCGGGAGGTGATCGATGAAACGCTGCAAGGTATCGACCGAGGCATCCCATTGCTGCTCGGCCAATACCCAATTGCTGACGTCTTCAACGATCGCAACAAAATAATCAATGCTCCCATCCGTCGCACGGACAGCGCGGGCGGAAATAAAGGCATGAATCACCGAGCCATCTTTGTGAATAAACCGCTTTTCCATCGAATAACCGTCGGATTCACCACGCAAAACGCCTTCAAATTGCTTGATGTCGGCACTCAAATCATCCTGATGGGTCAGTTCAGCCCAGGTTTTTTGCTTTAGCTCCTGCGCTTCATAGCCAAAAATGCGGCATAAAGCGGGGTTGACCGTAAGCCATCCTTTACTTGGCGAGGTGGTTGCGATACCCACCATTGCGTAATCAAAAACAGCACGGAAGCGCTGCTCCGAGGCCTCTTTCTCCCCCCGGTTACGTTGGAAATAGAAAATTCCAAGGCCAAAAACGAGGAGCAGCAAGCTGGAGTAAGTCTGATAGCCCAGCTCGTTATTAGCAGTTGATGCGGCCAGTTGTGAGGGTTCAATATGTGAAACCACCAGCCAGCGGTAATCACTGCCAGGATTTAGTGGGTAAATGCTTTCGTAAGTCCATAGTCCGTTCTCATCTTCAAACTGACCGCTGGCCCGCTGCATTTTGGCCCAGGTGGCGGGAAAACGATTGGCCAGGGTGCGCGTAGCGTCGTTGAACATGAAACCCCATTCATCCGCGACATTGGGCGAATGTAGCCAGTTGCCGGCGCCATCGAGCAGTGAAATATGCGTGGCACCATTTGGCGTACCGGCGGCAAAGCTGTGCAGCATCGGCTCCGCCAGGTAATTGATGATGACAATGCCTTTTTTAATCCCCTGCTTGTCCGCCAAGGGCATGGCGAGACGCAACATCGGCTTGAACGGGATTTCGATTTGCCCACTTTCGGCTTTCAGATCAAGCGGCGAAACGTAGATGCTGCCGGCTTCAACCTGCATCGCTTCAGCAAAATAGTAGCGCTCGCTTCGATTGCGTAGCTGATCTTTGGCGATTAGTCGGGCTTCCTCATTGATCCGTTCCGCCCGGACAATTTCCTGGCCGCTGGCATCGATCCAGCGCACCCGGTCATAGAATTTCTTGGCCTTGATCAGACTGGTGAAGTTGACCTCCAGTCGGAATGACTCAGGGGAGGCTGGGTCATTCACTACTTTCTGAAGCGCGTAGTGTTCAGCCATGAAATTCAGGTCGCCAATGATGGTTTGAATGTCACGCTGCACCGACGAGCCAGCCAAGCCAACGGCAAGCGCTTCCTGATTCCTGATTTTGGCCAGCAGGCGCTCGTCCTGGTTTTGGTCATAGAGCCAACTGGCGAACACGACGAGCAGCGTGAGCGGCAGAAACAGCTTGAGGAAAGCGAGTAGCGGTTTATTGGCCATTACTTGAGCGCTGGATTTCTTTGGCCATGCGGAAAGCATCACGGATTTGCTCGCGTAACTGGTCGTCGTCCCACGGCTTGGTCAAAAACTTGTAGATTGCCCCGCGATTGATCGCCCCGGTCACTGAGTCAAGATCGGTGTAGCCGGTCAGCACAATGCGGATCGTATCCGGGTAAAGCTGACGGACGCGGGCGAGAAACTCGGTGCCGGACATTTCCGGCATGCGCTGGTCGGAAAGAATCACTTGCACCGGCTGTTTGGCCAGATGTTCAAACGCCTCACTCGGTGAAAGCGCAGTCAAAATCTGGAAGCCTTCACGGCGCAACAGACGTGACAGCGAGGTCAAAATATTGGGTTCGTCATCGACGACCAGCAGCGTCTGTTGAAACTCGTGCGGCTTGTCAGGCAGCGGCAAGCGTTTGTTGCCGATCAGCAGTTGCTCGAACTCGGCAGCGGGTAGCGCCCGGCTGAATAAATAGCCTTGCATGGCATCGCAGCGCCGCCCGCGCAGGAAACTCGCCTGGGCTTCGGTTTCAACGCCTTCGGCAAGCACTGACAAATTCATGCTGCGCGCCATGACAATGGCGGCGGTGGCAATCGCCGCATTAACCGGGTTTTCGATTATGTCGCGAACGAAACTTTGATCAATCTTGATTTTGTCGAAGGGGAAGCGCGAAACATAGGCGAGCGAGGAATAGCCGGTGCCGAAATCGTCCAGTGAGAGCTTGGTGCCTATTGCCTTGAGCGCACGGCATTGGGCAATGGCTTCTTCGACATCGTCGATAAAGGCGCTTTCGGTAATCTCCAGCTCCAGCGCGCCAGGTGGCAGGCTGCTTTCGGCCAAGGCTTCGCTGACCAGGTCGGGCAGGTTGGCCTGACGAAATTGGCGGGTAGACAGGTTGACCGCAACCCGCAGATTGACCAGCCCGAGATTCAGCCATAAACGGGTTTGCCGGCAGGCGCTACGCAATACCCATTCACCAATCGGCAAAATCAGGCCGGTTTCTTCGGCAATCGGGATGAACTCGGCAGGAGAAACCGGGCCAAAACGCGGATTATTCCAGCGCAGCAAGGCTTCCATACCGATCAGGTTGCCACTTTCGAGGCTGATCTGCGGTTGGTAATAAACCGTCAGTTGATTGTGCTGCAAAGCTTTGCGTAACTCGGCTTCAAGCCCGAGACGACGCTCGGCATCGGCATCCATTTCCGGCGAATAAAAACGAAAGGTGTTGCGTCCGGCCCTTTTGGCGCGCAGCAGGGCGGCATCGGCGCTTTTGAGCAGGGTATCGGTTGCGCTGCCATTGCGCGACGAGACGCTGATGCCAATGCTGGCGGTGATGACAATCGATTGCCCGCCGACGGCAAAGGGAACCGTAATCGCATCAAGCATGCGCTGGGCGAGGGCGATAACATCGCGCTCATGGCTAATATTGGCCATCACAAAGCCAAACTCGTTGCCGGAACGGCGGCCAATAGTGTCGCCTTCACGCACCTGCAAATTAAGCCGGCGGGCAATTTCGACCAGAATTTCGTCGCCCACCGGCGGGCCGAGCGTGTCGTTGATAATGCGGAATCGGTCGAGATCGAGCAGGATCACCGCTGTTTCGCGATTGAAGCGGTGGGCGTTGATCAGCGCTTGATTGAGGCGGTCAGCAAACAGGTTGCGGTTGGGCAGGTTGGTCAGCGGGTCGTAGCTGGACAGGTATTGAATACGCTCGGCAGCGGCTGCGCGTTCGGATAAATCGCTGAAGATTCCGACGAAATTTGTCAGTCGACCGCCACAGTCGTGCACCGCCGATATGCTCAGCCATTCCTGGACTAATTCACCATCCTTGCGCCGATTGGTGATTTCACCTTGCCAGTTGCCGTGCCGGGTAATTGTTTCCCACATATCCCGGTAAAACTCGGCACCATGTACGCCGGAACGCAGCAAACGAGGATTGTTGCCCAAGACTTCCGCCGCACTGTAACCAGTCACTTTGGAGAATGCCTGATTGGTCAGCATGATCTGGCCTTGCGGGTCGGTGATACAAACGCCGTCGCTGATCCCGGAAAAAACTATCGAGGAGAGACGGTGCTCAGCCTCGGCGGCCTTGCGCCGGCTGATGTCGGCCATCGTACCCAAAACCTGGATTGGTTTGCCATCTGCATCGCGTTGCAGCACCCGTCCGCGGACTTCGGACCAGACCCAATGACCATCCAGATGCTGCATGCGCATTTCTTCAATGTGGAATTCATCGCTCGCTGCAAGCATGCATTCATCGGCCTTGAAACGGTCTTCCGGATGAATCATGGCCAAGGCTTCGGCAACGGTTGTCGGCCCGCTGCTGCGCCCAAGAATCTGCGCCAGGCTGGTGCTCCATTCGTTGCGACCGTTGGCGTAGTCATGCTCCCAGACACCGAAGCCGGCGGTGTTGAGGGCGACTTGCAGACGCGATTCAAGTTGTTTGTTTTCCGCCATCCGGCGGCTGACTTCCTGCTCCAGCCAGGCCTTTTGCCCGGCCACCAGATCGCGTGCCTTTTTTAATTCGAGTTGGGCCAAAACACGGGCACGCAGCACTGCCGGCTTGATCGGCTTGGTGATGTAATCAGCCGCCCCTTCCTGCAGGCCAAGTTCTTCATCCTGAGTGCTGTCGAGGGCGGTGACAAAAATCACTGGAATGTTGCGGGTTTCAGCTTGGGTGCGGAGCTTTTGCAAAACGGCATGACCATCCATGCCGGGCATCATCACATCGAGCAGGATCAGGTCGGGGCGCGGTTCCAGGCTGGCGAAGCGGAGCGCTGTCGGACCATTGGCCGCAACCCGGACATCGACGCCGAGGCCGCTGACCATTTCGGAAAGGGTGCTCAGGTTGTCCGGTAAATCATCAACCACCAGCACAATCGGCCTGATCGGTGCTTGCCTTGCTTGATCCGGATGCAACATAGCCTGAGACTCCTACGCATTTATTCTATAAGTGGTAGTTTCCCCCGTCGCTCAAACTCCGACAAGAGATAGAGCGGCCTCTGGAAAAATAATTCAGCGCAGTTGGGCTTGAATACTGGCCACGATAGTCATCGCTGGTTCAAAGTTGAAGCTGTTGATGTGCTGGCGCAAAGCTGCAAATTCGGCAGGGAACCCAAGTTTCAATGCGGATTGCAGTTGTCCAAAGAGGTGGTTGGCCTGAATGCTGCCGATGCGCAGCAGCTCGGCCAGTTGGTCGAGTTGCTCAGATAACTCTTGCGGGCTAAGCGGGTGACTTAAGGCTTCCGGTGGCGGCGCAGCAGGTAGATTGGTGGCGGTGACTGAAGCTGGGAGATATTTGCCAAGCAGTGCGTAGAGCGCTTCCGGGTTAACCGGTTTGGGCAAAAAGTCATTCATCCCGGCAGCGTGATATTTCAATTGGTCAGCCAGGAAAACATTGGCCGTCATGGCCACAATCGGCACCATTGCACCGTTGTTCAGCGCGCGAATTTGACGGCATGCTTCAAGTCCATCGAGCACTGGCATCTGGATATCCATCAGCACCAGATCAAAATCTGAGGCTTTAAAGCAGTTGACCGCAAGCAGTCCGTTTTCGGCAGTCAAAACCTCTGCACCGCTCAGTTCAAGCATTTCCTTGCCAATTTCACGGTTGATTTCATCGTCCTCAACCAGCAGGACACGGCCTTTCCGCTGCACTATGTTTTGCACCGACGCCAGGGCAGGCAAAACCGCCGCATCATCAGCCAGCCCCAGGCGCGCCGTAATCCAGAAGGTACTGCCGACCCCCGGCGTACTGTCGACACCCACTTCGCCGCCCATCAATTCGGCGAGATGGCGGGCAATGGCCAGGCCCAGCCCGGTGCCACCAAACTTTCGGGTGGTCGAGCCATCGAGTTGTTCAAAGGCATTGAACAGACGAGCCGAGTCAGTGGGGTGAATGCCGATGCCGGTATCGGTCACCATAAAGCGGCAGACGATTTCCTGATGGTCAGTCGACAGAAGCTCGCCGGAAAGCTTAATTGAGCCCTGTTCGGTAAATTTGACAGCATTGCTGGCGAAATTGAGCAGCACTTGGCGCAACCGGGTTTCATCGCCAAAAACGCGCAGCGGCAACCCATCGGGATCTATATCAAGGCGCAACCCTTTGCCTGCCGCCTGATCACGGATCAGCACGGCGATGCTGCGCAGCACTTCCGCCGGAGAAAACGGGTGATTTTCCAGCACCAGCTTGCCGGCCTCAATTTTCGAGAGATCAAGAATGTCGTTGATGATTTGCAACAAGTGCTCGGTAGCTGCCGAAACCTTGTTCAATTTTTCGATCTGCTCAGGCTGCAAGGAACTTTGCATCAGCAGGTAATTAAGGCCGATGATGGCGTTCATCGGCGTGCGAATTTCGTGGCTCATATTGGCCAGGAAGTCTGATTTTGCCCGATTGGCGGTATCGGCTTTTTCTTTGGCGACTGCCAGTTCGTAAGTGCGCAGATCGACCAACTCTTCGAGGTGCTGGCGGTGATTGATCAACTCGGTTTCGTTGCGCCGCTGCTCGGTAATATCCTCCTTGACTGCTACATAGTGGGTGACTTTCCCGCTGCTGTCGCGCACTGGTGAAATGGTTGCCAACTCCAGATAAGTTGAACCATCCTTGCGCCGGTTGGTGAATTCACCCCGCCAGACATGGCCGGCGGTGAGGGTTGGCCATAGCGAACAGTAAGTTTCGCGCGCTGTCTTGCCAGATTGCAGAATCCGTGGGTTTTTGCCGATCGCCTCCTGCATGGAATAGCCGCTGGCTTCGGTAAAGGCCTGATTGACGAAAACTATATTGGCGTCGAGGTCGGTAATCACAATACTGGCCGGGCTTTGCTCAACGGCAGTCGATAAACGATGCAAGCCCTCTTCGGCATTGGCTAGTTTGCGGTTAAGTTCAAGCACCTCATTGAGTTGCTTTGCCAGTTCGCGTTCGGCCTGCTTGCGTGATGTGATGTCCATCGTCATGCCACCCAACTGACGCTGGCCGCTGCCGTCGTCGATGGCAAATTTGGTCGATTCGTAATCGCGGCCATTGAAGCTTTCTTCAATGACCGTCGTTACACCGCTGGCCAGCACCTTGCGGTCATCTTCAGTAATTTTCTGGCCGAATTCACCAGGGAATAAATCCTGGCTGGTTTTGCCGATCATGCTTGCCGGATCAATCCCGAGCAGGGTTTGAAAACCCCGGTTGGCCATCAGCGTTCGCGAGTCCGCATCCTTGACGTAAGCCGTACCCGGCAGATGGTCGATAAAACGCTGCAATACCAGCAGGGATCTTTGGCGTTCAATTTCTTTCTGCAGAATCTGGCGGTCAAATGTGTATTCCCGGCGCTGGTAGAAAAACAGGGCCGACGCGGTAAGCAAAGTGACGAGCAGGAATAATATGGCGCGGGTTTGCGTCTGTTCTTGCCAGGCCGCGAAGACCTCATCGAGATTGCGGGCGGCACCGACAATCAGTGCTGCGCTCATCTGCAAATCGGGCGGTTGTACTGTGCGCATCGACATCAAACGCTCGCTGCCAACGGTTAACGAAATCCCTTTCATCAGGCTGGCCATTTGGCCACTTTTGATATGGCGCTGAAAAAGTGAATCAGAATGGTTGATCGACAACCCCGGCGGTGCGGTTTTTAGCTCAGGGACTAGAACCAGTAATTTACCGATGCCATGTGTGACGGAAAGGGAGGTTTCTTTCCCGGCATGAATCGAATGGAGCAGTTGGCCCAGGCTTTCGCTATCAAAGGTGGCGGTCACCAGTCCGGCGAATTCACCTTGCGTCCCCACCACCATGCGCCCAGCGGTCATCGTGTAGGCGCCCAGCACGGTGACAAAAGGTTCGCTCAGATAAAGCGTTTTGGTATTTGGCAGTTTCAGTGCTGTTTGAAAATACTCGCGCTGTGCAAAGTTTTTGCCAATCAGTTCGCTGCGATTGCTGTGCACCACGGTGCCGCTGGCATCAAACACGGTTAGGGTGCGGATGCCTTCCAGCGCCTGGGTCAGGGTTGCCAGTTCGTTGGTGACGACGGCTTGCTCTTTACGCTGCGTTCGTTGCAAAGTCACCATCTCGCGCAGCTTTTCAAGCACCACATTCATTGAGTGCAAGCGCCGCTCAAGCTCTTCCACCACCACCAGGCTGTGGTTCTCCAAGCGGCTTATCGCTTCGGCTTCGATCCGTTGATGGGTTTGGTATTGATCATAGACAAGTTGCGCACCAAGCAGCAGGAGCGCAACCACCAGCACCAGCCACTGTACAAGATAAGCGCGTTTTGGCACCGCAAGCTGCGCTATTTCAGAGGTGCTGACTACGGTTTTCAGGTTCATTTGCCAGAGACGATACCCACTGCGGGCAGGTATTTGCCGAGTAAGGCATAGAGGGCATCAGGATTCACCGGTTTGGGCAAAAAGTCACTCATGCCGGCAGCGCGGCATTCTTGCTGGTCGGCAGCAAAAACATTGGCGGTCAGCGCGATGATCGGCAGGCTGGCGCCATTAGCCAGTGCGCGAATCTGCCGGGTTGCCCCGAGGCCATCGAGAATCGGCATCTGGACGTCCATCAGGATCAGATCAAAATTTGACTGTTTAAAGCAGTTGACCGCAACCAGTCCATTTTCAGCCACGACTACCTCCAGCCCGGCGGCGGCGAGCAGATCTTCGCCAATTTCGCGATTGATCGGCTCGTCCTCAACGAATAGAACACGTCCTTTGAGCTGCTTTTCATCCCAAACCGGCAGTTCTGTTGAGAGATTCGAGTCTTCTTCGGCGACCCCGAGTCGAGCCGTAATCCAGAAGCGGCTGCCAACGCCAGGTGTGCTGTCGACGCCGACTTCGCCCCCCATCAGTTCTGCCAGTTGGCGCGCAATCGCCAAGCCCAGGCCGGTTCCGCCAAAGCGCCGGGTAGTCGAGCCATCGAGTTGCTCAAAGGCGCGGAACAGGCGAGCGGTATCGGCCGGGCGGATGCCAATCCCGGTATCGGTCACCATAAAGCGGCAAACCACTTCCTTGCCATCGCTCGATAGTTGCTCGCCGGCCAGTGAAATCAAACCATGTTCGGTAAATTTGATGGCGTTGCCGGCAAAATTGAGCAGCACTTGACGCAAGCGGGTAACGTCACCGTAAACATGCTTTGGCAAAGCGTCGTGTTTGATCTCCAGGCTCAAACCTTTGCGCGCAGCCTGATCGCGAATCAGGACGCCGATGCTTTGTAGTACATCAGCCGGTGAGAACAGGGCATTTTCCAGCACCAGTTTGCCAGCCTCGATTTTTGAAAGATCAAGAATGTCGTTGATGATTTGCAGCAGATGCTCAGCCGCTGCCGAAGATTTGTTCAACTTGTCGATTTGATCAGCCTGCAACGGGGTTTGTTTGAGCAGGTAATTGAGGCCGATGATGGCGTTCATCGGCGTGCGAATTTCGTGGCTCATATTGGCCAGGAACTCGGACTTTGCCCGATTGGCGGCATCGGCCTTTTCCTTGGCGACGGCCAGTTCATTGGTCCGCAACTCGACCAGTTTTTCGAGATGCTCGCGGTGTTGGAGCAGTTCAGCCTCATTTTGCCGCCGCTCGGTAATATCTTCCTTGACCGCGACGTAATGCGTTATTTCACCGTTGGGGTCGCGCACGGGAGAAATACTGGCCAGTTCAAGATAATGCGAACCGTCTTTGCGCTGATTGATGAATTCACCGCGCCAGACTTGCCCGCCACTCAAGGTCGACCAGAGTTCCCGGTAGGTTTCTGAATCGGTTTGTCCGGAATGAAGAATGCGCGGATTCTGGCCGATGACTTCTGCCTGGGTGTATCCGCTGGCCTGGGCAAAAGCTTCGTTAACAAAAACGATGCTACCGCTGAGATCAGTAATCACAATGCTGGCCGGGCTTTGTTCGACCGCCGTTGATAAGCGGCGCAAGCCCGCCTCAGCCACTTTGAGCGCGGCTATCTGTTGCGAGAGTTGCTGATTGAGGATTTCAATAGCCAGTCGATCCGTATTGGATTGATCATCGCGCGCTTGCAGCGAGGAGGTCATTTCGTTGAAACGGGTATTCAGCAACCCGAGTTCACGCGGCAGGTTGGCGCTTGCAACGCGCCGCGCCAAATCGCCTTGCGCAACAGCTGCCGTCGCCTGTTCCAGATTGCCAACCCAGCTTTCAATCAGTTGGTAGAGGTAAAAACGTGCGACGAGAATAGAAGACAGGGCAAGGCCAAGCAGGGTGAAAAAACGCACCCAGAAGGCTTCTTCAACCGGGGTCAGGGTTTTGTCCACCGGGGCGGCGATGGCGACGATCAGTTTTTCATCAGCCATTTTTAGCGGCGCAAGAATAAACAGGCGATTCACCCCATCAAGCCCGATCATCACGACCTTGTCCTTGCCCTCTTTCAGGGCGCTGACCAGTTTGAGGCGGCTTTGTTCGGCCAGTTGAACATCCCGCCATTGCTCAGGATTGGGATGCCGTGACAAGGTTCGTCCTTCATCCGTAAACAAGACAGAAGTCCAGCCTTCAGGCAGTTGATAGTTATGCGCCAGTCGATCAAACCAGCCGATGTTGCTGGCAGCAAAGAGTACCGCGCGCAAATTGCCGGTTTTGTCAGGCAAGGGCATGCCAAAGATGATGCCTGGTTTGCCGGAGATTTTTCCGAGCAAAAATTGACCTTTGCTGATTTGGTTGCCAACCAGGGATTGCTGAAAATAAATACGATCCTTGATATTGACCGGTTCGGGAAATTGCAGCGCAGAACAAATGACATCACCGTTAGGCAATGCCGCACCGACATTTGAAAAATTGGTGAAGGTGGTGAGCAGCCGTTTCGACAACGCGCTACATGAGGCGGTTTCGATTTCTTCCATTTCATTGGCCCGGCTCATGATTTTCAGAATGTAGCCGACGTCGCGCAGGGCCGATTCTTCTTCAATTCGCGCACCATAAAGCAGGGAGCGGGCATTTTGCTCGATCGTGGCCAGCGCATTATTGCGCTCATCAAAGTAATCCTTGATGGTCAAGCCGAGCAAAGGCAGCATGGCCAAGGCCAAAACCAGCCACAAACGGCTGCTGAGCGAGAAGCGGGAGAGTGGCATTTCGTTACCGATGATGGTGAGCACCTGAGTACGCTCAATATTCAACCGAATGCCAGCCACTGTAAAGTTAAACCAGATGCCATCGGCAAATTCTCCATCCGATAAAGGCCAGCGATTTTGTCCATGCGCCCGGGCTACGAAGGCTCACTGGCGGTGGGGTTCGCTGCTTCCATCTGCGTCAGCCAAAGGCAAGCTCCTTTGGATTCCTTATTGATCGCGGCCAGTGCCAGATTGTGCTGGGTGATTTCTGCTTCACTGGCAGCGCGGACGATCAGCGGTTTACGCGCCTTGCGTGCTTCGCCATTAACCAGCGTTGAGCGCGACTGGTGATCATCCGGCTCGATCATCAAGGCGTTCTGGCCGCGCGTCATGGCGAGGAAAACTTCAGCCAGTAATTCGGTGTCGAGCAGCGCACCGTGCAAGGTACGTTGGGAGTTATTGATTTCGTAACGGTCGCACAGGGCATCCAGGCTATTGCGTTTGCCGGGGTGCAATTCCTTCGCCATCTTCAGCGTATCGGTAATTTTGCACAGCGTTTCGACCGGGACGCGGTCGAGCCGTCTGAGTTCGGCATTGAGAAAACCAATGTCGAAGGGCGCATTGTGGATGATCAGTTCGGCGCCATTGATGAATTCCAGGAATTCATCGGCAATATCGGCAAATTTTGGCTTGTCGGCAAGGAAATCGAGAGTAATCCCGTGAACCGCCGCTGCGCCGGCATCGATTTCGCGCTCAGGATTGATGTATTTGTGCAAATGGTGGCCGGTGGGCCGGCGATTATCCATTTCAATACAGGCCACTTCAATGATTCGGTGGCCCTGACGTGGATCGAGGCCGGTGGTTTCGGTGTCGAGAAAAATCTGACGCATGTTCAAGCCTTCAATTCATCAATGCCACGATTGGCCAGCGCATCGGCGCGTTCGTTTTCCGGGTGGCCGCTATGGCCTTTGACCCAGACCCAGACCAGTTTGTGTTGCTTTACCTGAGCATCGAGAAGTTGCCAGAGGTCGGCATTTTTGACCGGTTTTTTATCCGAGGTTTTCCAGCCGTTGCGCTTCCAGCCGTGGATCCACTCGTTGATGCCCTTCAGGACGTATTGCGAGTCGGTGTAGATTTTTCCACCAATCGGGCGCTTGAGGGCTTCAATGGCGCGGATTGCCGCGGTCAGTTCCATCCGGTTATTGGTCGTTTCCTTTTCGCCGCCCCACAGCTCTTTCTCATGTTGACCGAGACGCAAAATGGCACCCCAGCCGCCGGGACCGGGGTTGCCCTTGCAAGCACCATCGGTAAAAATTTCTACGGTTTCTTCAGCGGTCATTACTTTCCTTTTGTGCAGCGGGGCGTAGCGCTTTGGCGCGGATTGAGGCGGTTTTCCAGGGCGGTGTAATCAGTCGCATGCCATGCACCCGTTTGATTGCGCGCAACATGTAAACCCCACCGGGCAGCCCCCACCAGCGGTTGCCGGCGGCTTCCATGAAATGCCAGTGGCGCAGCCAGGCGGCCTGTTCGCAAGGTGGGGAAAAGCAACCGAAACGGTTACGGTCAACCTCAAAACTGAGCAATTTTAGCCAATCCCTGAGGCGTAGCGGTGAGATGTAATTGCCGTTCCAGGGAAACTCACCAGTACGTTTCGTACGGTTTTTTAGCCCCCAGAGTGAGATTGGGTTAAAGCCGAGGATGACCAGCTGGCCTTCGGGTATCAGGATACGTTCGATCTCACGCAGGATCTGATGCGGGTTGTGATGGAATTCAAGCACATGCGGCAAAACGACGAGGTCGGTGCTGTGCGCGGCAAAGGGCAGGGCGTCGAGCTGGCACAGGGTATCAACCGGGCCAAACTCGCCGGCGTGCTGGCGCAAGGGAATCCGGTTGGCGCCCAGAAAATCAATTTGCGGCATGCCGAGTTGCAGGGCATTGAAACCAAAAACATCAGAAACGGCTTCGTCGATCCGAGTTTTTTCCCAGTCGAGCACATAGCGACCTTGCGCGGAACTTAGCCAGTTTTCCAGCCCCGGAATTGACATCCGGCGACCTTCGCTCGATAGTTCGGGGATGTTCGAAAAAATCTTGCTCATTCCTGCATTCAAGGATAACTACATCTGGCTACTAATCAGTGGTGGCCGCGCCGCCGTGGTCGACCCTGGCGATCCGGCAGTGGTCATGGAACAGCTTGATAGGCTTGGTTTGCAGCTGGAAACTATCCTCATTACCCACCATCATGCCGATCACCAAGGCGGTGTTGCCGCGCTGCTCGAACGTTGGCAAGCCGAGGTATTCGGGCCGGGAAATGAGTCTATCACAGGCTGCAATCGGCCATTGTGCGGGGGCGAAACGATCACTGTACTCGGTCAGCAAGTCAGTGTGATGGCGGTGCCGGGCCACACGCTGGGGCATTTGGCCTATTACCTGCCGGGCGCGCTCTTTTGTGGTGACACCTTGTTTGGCGCGGGTTGTGGTCGTTTATTTGAAGGCACGCCGGCGCAAATGAGCAATTCGTTAGCGCGAATTGCCGCCTTGCCTGAAGAGACTTTGATCTATTGCGCCCACGAATATACCGAAGCCAACTTGCGCTTTGCCGTCGCGGTGGAGCCTTTGAATGTGGCGCTGGGGGAGCGGGTCAAGCGCGTTGCCGAGTTGCGGGCAAATGGTTTATCAAGCGTGCCATCAACATTGGGCGATGAGAAAGCGACCAATCCATTTTTACGCAGCGGCGAGCCGGCAGTAATTGCTGCCGCACTGGAACATGCTGCGGTCGACCGCTCAAACGTCGCAGTTTTTGCCGCCATCCGTCAGTGGCGTAACAACTTTTAAGGACTTATTTCTGGCGTTTTTTGGCGCTGATCTGGGCCAGCGTATCAAGCACTTTCGCAGCATTAAAGGGCTTGACGATGTAGCCGCTGGCGCCGTTTTGAATCGCGCCTTGCACGGTTTCCGGATCTGAACTGCTGGTAATCATCACCACTTCGGTTTCCGGTCGCGCCACCTTGATTTCGCAGAGAGCTTCGATTCCACCTTTCTCCGGCATCATCACATCAAGGCAGATGATGTCAGGTTTCAGGCGATTTGCGATGTCGACCGCAGCAACGCCGTTGCGTGCTTCGCCGATGACCTCGTATTCCTCACCACGTAACATGCCACGCAGAATGCTGCGCATCATGTCATTGTCGTCGACGATGATTACAGAGCAACGTTTGGCCATGACTCAGGATTCCAATTCAGTTTCGTGGCAGCAGACCCGATTCCGCCCGGCAGACTTGGCTTGATAAAGGGCGCGGTCGGCTGCTTCTATCAGTGTTTTTGGCCCACCTTCGCAATCGGCTGGGGCCAATGCGGCAACGCCAACACTGATCGTGACGTGCCGATGGGGTGAGCCAGCATGGGCCAGATTGAGGTTGTGGATCGCCAGACGAACTTTTTCAGCAACAATTCGAGCGCCGGCCAGCGGTGTATCGGGCAGGATGACTGCGAATTCTTCGCCGCCGTAACGGCTAGCGATATCCGAGGCGCGCTCCATTGTGCTGCGCAGGGTTTGTGCGATCTGGCGCAGGCAATCATCGCCAGGTTGATGGCCGTAGGTATCGTTAAAAATCTTGAAGTGATCGACATCGCACATGAGCAGGGCAATTTCACCCGAACCACGCCGGGCACGCCGCCATTCTCGTGACAGATAATCGTCGAAGAAGCGCCGATTGGCGATGCCGGTCAGCCCGTCACTGGCCGATAAACGCTTGAGTTCCTGATTGGCAACATCCAGCTCACGCGCCAGAACGACCAGCGAGGTGCGCATCTGGATAATGCGCTGCATGGCGCGGATTTTTGCGCTGAGTACGGCTTCGCTGACCGGTTTGTAGAGGTAATCATCGCCGCCCGCCGCAATCCCTTTTTCGAGATCGCTGTCGGAAGTCATTGCGGAAAGAAAGATGATCGGCGTCCAGGCACCCGGTTTTTCCAGCGCCCGTAACTGGCGGGCAACGGCAAAACCATCAATATCGGGCAGTATGACATCGAGCAGGACCAGATCAGGCTGTTCGCGGTGAAATGCGGCAATCGCCTGTTCACCATTTTCGGTGCAAATTGCCTGTGCACCGAAACGCTCGACAAATTTGCTGACGATCAGCAGCGTGGCACGAGAATCTTCAACAATCAGTATCTTCATGTTGCCCGAGACTCAGGTGCAATTCATGCTGAAAAATACCAGGCCGCTAATTGCGATGGTGATTGCAAAAATTCCCCAGCCGATGCCGTGCCTCTGGGACTGGTGCATTTCATGTTTGCTGCCGATCATGCGGAAATGGTAATAGCGTTGAATTTCACCCAGTGTTACAGCGGCAGAAAACAGAAAAAACATCATGCCGCAAAAGAGAAAAATGATTGGCCCGTTGGTCATTTCACGGCAGGCGGCCATCGTGTATTTCAGGTTGCGCAAGACCGAGTCGGTGCGTATCGCAAACTGAAAAGTTGCGTAGGCAAGTAGTCCAAACAAGGCAATGATGCCGATCACCAGCCAGGTGCTGCCCTGTTTTAATGCAGCGAATGCACTACGAATGTCGTCCAGTCTCCATTTCATGTTTTTTTGCCGTGTTTCGCGGGTACGGTATGTTAAATTCCGCCCCAGTCCTGTAATTACGGTAGATTATCATGGCCGAACAAGAACCTCACAATACTCCGGCGAGCAGCAAAGTACTCTCCACCATAAACACTCCAACGTTTCGCCGTTTTGCACGGTGGTTTGTTATGGGGTTTTTTGCGCTTGGCGCCTTCGGATTCTTTGCTGCGCCTCCCTTGCTTAAATCCTTGTTGGTCAAGCAGCTTTCGACGCAATTCCATCGCACGGTCAGTATTGATGGCATTGAGATCAATCCTTTCGCACTCACCGCAAAAATTACGGGCGTTGCCGTCAAGGAAACCGGCGGCAAGGAAGCCTTCGGTTTTGACGAGCTGTTCGTTAATTTGTCGGCACTCTCAATCGCCCAGGCTGCGCCGGTGATTGATGAAATTCGCCTGCAAGGAATGCGGATTGCGGTGGCCCGGCTGGCCAATGGCAAATACGATATTTCCGACCTGCTTGATGAGTGGATGAAGCCCTCAGAGCCATCGCCCACACCACGTTTTTCGATCAACAACATTCAGTTGCTGGGCGCCAGGCTGGTTTTTGATGACCAGCCGGTTGGCAAAGTGCACACCGTCAGTGACATCAATTTGCGCCTGCCTTTTCTTTCAAGCATGGCTTACAAGGCAGATGTTCAGGTAACGCCGCATTTTTCTGCCAAGTTTGGTGATTCGCCAATTTTGCTTGAGGGGGTTAGCAAACCGTTTACTGATAGCCGCGAGAGTGAAATCAGTCTGGATATTGATCGTTTCAATCTGGCTACCCTGCAAGCTTATTTGCCAGCGTCCATCCCGCTGGTTTTGGCAAAGGGTACGGTCGACAGCGAATTGAAGCTGGTTTTCAAGGAGCTAAGCGACCAGTTGTTTTCGTTGACGATGGTTGGTGCGGTTCATCTTTCCGAACTCAAGGTGAATGAAACGAGTGGTTCGCCACTGATCGCCTGGAAAAAAATGGATGTCGAGATCGAGAATGCCGATCTGGTCAATCAGCGTTTCCAGATTAAAGGGATTGCGCTTGATGGCTTGGATGCCAACCTGGAGGTCAATCGTAGCGGTTTGCTCAACGTGATTGCGCTCAGTGACAAAATGGCCGGCTCGCCAAATGCGGGCCAGACACCGGAAGCAAAGACTGCCGCCAAGCCGCTGGAATGGACGCTGGGTGAGTTTCGTCTGACCAATGGCCTGCTGCACTGGAAAGATGAATCCAACATTTCACTAGTCCAGGGCGAGGTGCGCAACATCAATGCGCAGGTCGGCAAGATTGATGGCAAGTTGCTGGAGCCGATTGAAATTGTTGAAGCCTCCTATCAGATCGATCTTGGTGAGCGGATGCGGGTTGAGCGCATGGTGGCCAAGAGCGTCAAGGTCGATTTGCATGGCCACCGCGTCGAGATTGGCGAAGTGAGCAACTCGGGCACCCGCGCCCGCTTGCTGCGCAACAAGGAAGGCAAGATCGAATGGGTCAGCTCGCCCTTGTTGAAGACGGTGAGAAAGGCTGGCCAGGAGCTTTCTGACCAACGTCCCTGGGTGGGCAGCGTGGGCAAACTGGCAATCAACGACTTGAGCTTGCGGATAGAGGATCAAGCAACCACGCCGGCAGCTGTGCAGCTGATTGATGGTTTCAACCTGACAGGCGAAAACCTGTCGAGCGAGCCGAACAAAAAAGGCACGATCTCGCTCAAAACCAAGGTCAACCAAAAGGGCAGCCTGAAAGTCGATGGCGGTGTGCAGATTTTCCCGCTATTGGCTAATCTCAAGGTGGAAACCCAAGCCATACCGGTTTTGCCGCTACAACCGTATTTTGGCGAGCAACTCAACATTGCCCTGACCCGCGGCCAGATGTCGAGCAAGGGCGACGTGACGGTTGAGATAGGCAAACAGGGTTTCAATGCCGGCTA
Source organism: Pseudomonadota bacterium (assembly GCA_039797825.1). GTDB lineage: Bacteria > Pseudomonadota > Gammaproteobacteria > Burkholderiales > Rhodocyclaceae > Azonexus. Next base: position 51,836 of record JBDKHF010000024.1, read on the forward strand.
CAAGGGTTCCGTAACGCTGGGCGACTTGCTGACGGTCGACAAGGCAAACAATGCTGATTTTCTCAAGTGGCGCTCGCTCTTCCTGGGCGGCATTGATTTCCATCTGCAGCCAATGGCGGTCAATGTCGGCGAAATTGCACTGACTGACTTTTACTCACGCCTGGTTATTGACCCGAATGGCAAGCTCAATGTGGCGAGTATTGTCAAAAAATCAAAGGACGAGGCTAAACCGGTTACCGATAAGGTCACGCCGGCACCTGTTGCTGCGGCTGAGAAAACTCCGGCCATACCAATCAAGATTGCGAAAATCACGCTGAATAACGGCACGGTTGATTTCTCTGATTTCTTTGTTAAACCGAATTACACCGTCAAAGTCGCCAAGCTGGGCGGGCGGGTGACCGGACTTTCTTCTGTTGCCAATACGGTGGCCGATATGGAATTGCGCGGCACCTATGCCAACACTGCACCGGTGCAGATTCTGGCCAAGCTGAATCCGCTGGCAGCCAAGTCCTACCTGGATCTCAAAGCCGATATCAAGGGCGTCGACATGGTTGGTTTCTCGCCCTATTCAGGTAAGTACGCTGGTTACAACATCGAGAAAGGCAAGCTCTCGTTAAGCGTCGCGTACAAGCTGGAGAACAATCAGTTAGCGGCTGAAAATCACCTGTTTCTTGATCAATTCACTTTTGGCGACAAGGTTGAAAGCCCTGATGCGACGACTTTGCCGGTCAATCTGGCAATTTCATTACTCAAGAACAATCGGGGAGAAATTGATCTGAATCTGCCGATTTCAGGATCGCTTGATGACCCGCAGTTTTCTGTGGGCGGCTTGGTGGTGAAAGTCATCGTCAATCTGTTCGTCAAGGCCGTCTCTTCACCTTTTGCCTTGCTCGGCTCAATGTTCGGTGGTGGCGAGGAGCTTTCCAATGTTGAATTTGCTGCCGGGCGCGCCAGCTTGAATGATGCCGCAGGCAAGAAACTGGAGGCCTTGGCCAAGGCACTGAATGAACGCTCGGCGCTGAAACTTGAAATTACCGGGCGTGCCGATCCGGAGGCTGACAAGGAAGGCATCAAACGGGTTGCAATTGAGCGCGCGGCCAAGGGTGAGAAACTCAAGGAGTTGCTGAAGAAGGGCGGCGAAGGGGTTTCACTTGAACGCATTGAGTTTGCTCCCGGCGAATACCCGGTTTATCTGCAGCGCGCTTACAAGGAAGCTAAATTTCCCAAACCGCGCAACGTGGTGGGCCTGCAGAAGGATTTACCGGTCGAGGAAATGGAAAAGCTGATGCTGACCAACCTGCCGGCGACACCTGATGATGTGCGGTCTTTGGCGGTTAGTCGGGCGGAATCAGTTCAAGGCTGGTTGATTGAGCAGGGCAAGGTCTCGCCTGAACGGGTTTTCCTGTTACCAGCAAAAACTGAGGCGGATGAAAAGGGCAAGGCTAGTCGTGTCGACTTTTCGCTGCGCTAAATCCTGATGAGTGAAACGATGAGCTTGGCCTTATTGGCCGGGGTGATCGTCATTATCCTGCTGCAAGTCGCGCTGCTTTTGCGCAGCAATCGCAGCCAGGATGAGGATTTGCGCTGGCGGGCGCTGCTTGATGCCCAGGAAAAAGGACTGACCCGCCTGGAGCGTGAATTGCGCGAAGAACTGGCGCGCAATCGCCGCGAGGATGCCGAGGAATCGTTCCATGACCGTGAAGAGCGCGCCCAATCATCCAATCTACTGGCGCAGGCGCTGACCACGCAAGTTAGCCAGTTTGGCAGCTTGCAGGCTGAACGGCTTGAATCCTTCGCCCGAGAATTGAATCGCTTCTCTCTCGGGCTAGATGAAAAATTCGAGCGTTTGAAAATAACCGTCGAAGGACGGTTGACCGCAATGCAGGCCGATAACGCGACCAAGCTGGAAGAAATGCGCCGTACCGTTGATGAAAAGCTGCACGCAACGCTGGAGCAACGCCTCGGTGAATCCTTCAAACTGGTCAGTGATCGGCTTGAGCAAGTCCATCGCGGCTTGGGTGAAATGCAGACGTTGGCGGCTGGCGTTGGCGATCTCAAACGGGTGCTGACCAACGTCAAAACACGCGGCACCTGGGGCGAGGTTCAGTTGGCCGCGCTACTTGAACAGTTGCTGACCGCAGATCAGTTTGCCGCCAATGTGGCTACTGTGCCGGGCAGTAATGAACGCGTTGATTTCGCCATTCGCTTGCCCGGCAAAGGCGATGGCGCGGTAGTCTGGTTGCCGATTGATGCCAAATTCCCGATTGAGGATTACCAGCGCTTGCTTGATGCGCAGGATCGTTGCGATCCGCAGCAAGTTGAAGAGGCGGCTCGCGCAATCGAAAGCCGCTTGAAGAGCGAAGCTAAAAGCATTCACGAAAAATACATTTCGCCGCCGCATACCACCGACTTTGCTTTACTCTATTTGCCGATTGAGGGTTTGTACGCTGAGGCTTTGCGCCGTCCCGGCCTGGCTGAAACCCTGCAACGCGACTGGCGAATCAGTTTGGCCGGCCCCACAACATTGGCAGCCATGCTCAATAGTCTGCAAATGGGCTTCCGGACGCTGGCCATTGAACAACGCTCGGCGGAGGTTTGGGCGGTGTTGGGTGCGGTGAAAACTGAATTTGGTAAATTTGGCGAAGCTTTGGCGCATACCAGGAAAAAGCTGGATGAAGCCAGCAACAGCATCAGCAAAGCAGAAACACGAACGCGCCAATTGACGCGAAAACTGAAAGAAGTGGAGGCGCTGCCAGTCAGTGAATCCGAGCAATTAATAGGGATAACGGATTTCGATGGCGAAGACGACTGAACTGGAAGCAGCTTACCGGGCAACAACTTACCGGGTTTTTCTGCCGGGTGGCCTGTGCGAATTACGCCTTGAGCTAGCCTCTGAAACTTTGCGTCGCTGGCTGGAAACAACCGGTGCCACTGAGTTCGCCATCCTGACTGCGCATAATCCTGGCGCCAAACAGCTGGATCAAGAAACCAACATGGCTCGTCAGTCGCAGATGGAGATTGAATTGCTGGAAGCGGGTTACGAACCCTACGCTGGTGAAAATGAAGCTGACACGGGCGATTGGTCTGCTGAAGAAACTTGTTTCATTGCTGATATTGAATTGGCTGAGGCCAAAACAATAGCGGCAAATTATGGTCAAAATGCCATTGTGCATGGGGCGGCAGATGGCGTTCCGCGCCTGATCTGGATAGAAAAATAAACATGGCAAAAAAAATTGGACGTTTTGAAGTACGCAGCGAATTGGGGCGGGGCGCGCAAAGTGTGGTTTATCTTGGATTTGATCCGCAATTACAACGCGAGATCGCGATCAAGACGGTTCGCTTCACCCAGCCCAACGCCGCCAAAAACAAAGTGCTGCTTGATGAAGCGCGTACCGTCAGCAAACTGCGCAATCCCAATATCGTGCCGATTTTTGAGGCAGGCGAGGAGGGCGGTGATCTCTACCTGGTTTTTGAATATGTACCGGGAAAAAATCTTGCCGAATTTCTGGCCAGCAGCGGCGCCTTGTCGTCAGTCAAGGCAGCCAGCATGCTCCGGCCAATTCTCGATGCGGTTGCCTATGCGCACGCGCAGAGCATCATCCACCGCGATCTGAAACCTTCGAATATCCTGCTCGATGAAAACGCTGCGCCGCGCGTCATGGATTTCGGGATTGCGACGCGGATAGGTAGCGCCGGGGAAGATGCCGCAGAATACAGTGGCACGCCAGCTTACATGGCGCCCGAGTATGTCGCAAAACGTGAAGTTTCCGAGCGTTCCGATATCTTCGCCGCTGGCCTGATCCTCTTCGAAATGCTGACCGGTCGCCGGGCGATAGAAGGCGACAACATTTTCCAGGTCATGCATAGGATTTCAAATGAAGACATTCGTCTTCCGGCAAATCTTGCGGTCGACGAGCGTTTGAGCATTATTTTGTACAAGGCTCTGGCCCGCGATCCGCTTCTGCGTTACCAGAGCGCAACGCAATTTGGCGAGGCAATCGACAACTATCTTGACCCTGAAGAGGAGCAAAAGCGGGAGGGTGACGGGCGTCAGTCAACGCTCGATTTTCTGTTGCGCCGCATGCGACACAAGAGCGATTTTCCGGCTCTCTCGGAATCCGTTACGGCGATCAATAAAATTGCCAATAGCGAAACAGAGAGCATCAACAAACTCTCAAACTCTATTCTTAAAGACTTTGCGCTGACCAACAAGTTGCTCCGTCTGGTCAATTCAGCCTATTTTCGGCCTGCCGGCGGTGGCAGTATCAGCACCGTATCGCGTGCGGTTATCGTCCTCGGCTTCGAGGCGGTACGCAATATTGCGATTACCGTATTGCTCTTTGAGCACATGCAAAACAAGGGTAATGCCAACCAACTCAAAGAAGATTTTTTACGCGCTACACTGGCCGGTATTCTGGCCAAAGATATTTGTGCCACGGCCCAGATGCGTGATTTGGAGCAAAGCTTCATTTGCGCGCTGTTTCATAATTTGGGGCGTTTGCTTTCTCAGTATTACTTTCCGGAAGAAAGCGATGAAATTCGCCGCATCGTCGCCCAGAAAAACTGTAGCGAAGATCAGGCCGCATTACAGGTTCTGGCCATCTCGTTTGAAGATCTCGGCACAGCCATTGCCAAACAATGGGGTTTTCCTGCCCTGATTGTCGGTACCATGCGCAAAATGCCGGCTGGACAAGTCAAAAAGTCGAGTAGCCAGGAAGATCGTTTGCGCATCCTGTCGAGCATGGCCAATGAAATGTGTAGCGTAATTTCGCAAGCCACACCAGAGGCTCGCGAAAAGGAAATGCGTAAATTGATGACACGCTTTGCCGATGCCATCTCGCTTGATCAAAAAGAAATTCAGCAAACCGTCCAGCGTGCAGTTGAAGAGGTTGGCGACTTTGCTCGGGTGATTCATTTGAATCTCGGCCAAACGGCTTTTGGCAAACAGATGCGGCAATTTGCTCTGGGTGGTGATGGCTCTGTTGCGGTCGACGAAGCACTTGAGCCGGATCCGACGGACGGCACCCAACTGCATGAACCAAGCCCATTCTCCGGCCCGGCTTCAAGCGAAGGTGGCGACGATGACCGGGTGGATGCCCAGTCTGTGCTGACCGCAGGTATTCAGGACATCAGCAACACCTTGGTCGACGGATTCAAGCTCAACGACATCCTGCGCATCATTCTCGAAACCATGTATCGGGCAATGGGCTTTAAGCGGGTGGTGTTGTGCATTCGTGACGCCAAGGCTGGTGTCATGCAGGGGCGTTTTGGCTTTGGGCCGAATGCCAACGAAGTCGCCAAGGCCTTCCGCTTCCCATTGACTTTTTCGCCCGACGTTTTTCACGCCTCAACCTCAAAAGGCGTGGATATTCTGATCAGCGATATTGATGATCCGAAGATTGCTGCCCGCATCCCGGACTGGTACCGCAAGGCGGTTCCAGCGCACTCATTCGTGCTTTTTCCACTTAATATGAAGGGTAATTCAATTGCCCTGATTTACGCCGATCACGATGCTGCCGGTGGTATCGATATTCCAGAAAAAGAATTGTCTTTATTGCGCACCTTGCGCAATCAGGCAATTCTGGCAATCAAGCAGGGCAGCTGATTACCAGAGTTTCCACCAGGGAGTTTTGCGCATGAGGCCGTCTTTGAAAAAACGGCTCTCCGGGTAATTCTTGTGCATGATGCGATCAGCGTCATCACGCAAATCAAGCATACCCAGCTTGTCGTAGGCGACAACCATGATAAACATGGCCTCTTCGACTGCCGGTGCATTTGGATAGGTCTTGATTGCAGTTTGGGCGCGGTTGGCTGCAGCAATATAAGCACCACGACCAATGTAGTAGCGAGCAACATGGACTTCCTGTGCAGCCATTGAGTTGACAAGGAAATTCATGCGCAGGATGGCGTCGGGAGTGTATTTGCTTTTCGGAAACCGTGTCACCAATTCACGAAACGCATTAAAAGATTCTTTTGCAGCCTTGGGGTCACGCTCGCTGGGATCCTGAGAACTGATATAACCAGCAAAACCCAAGTCTTCGTTGAAATTGACCAGGCCTTTGAGGTAATAGACGTAATCAACTGCCGGATGATTGGGGTGTAATTTGATGAAGCGGTCACAGGCCGCCATTGAAGAACCCACTTCACCAGCTTTCCAATAAACGTAGCCGAGTTCAAGCTGAGCCTGCTGTGCAAAGCGGCCATACGGGAAACGCGCCTCAAGTTTTTCGAGATATTTGGCCGCTTTGTCCCAGGTGGCATCAGATTGTGCATCTTTGGCTTCGGAGTACAGTTTGCTGGCTGACCAACCTACTGTTTCATCCTTTTCTTCCGGCAACAAACCACATGCTGAAACCATAGCGGCGAGGAAAAGCGCCAACAACAGGCGAAAGCAAGCGGAAAAAGGCTGGAATGCGGGTAAACTTCGCATCATGAACGATCCTATTGAAAACTGCGAAGATTATAGCCGAACTGAGCTGCTACGCCTGACGGTTCCTGATAGTTGCGGCGGTCGCCGTCTCGACCAGATTCTTGCCGAACTACTTCCCCAACATTCCCGCAACCGCTTGCAAGCCTGGGTCAGAGATGGCCTGGTTACGGTTGACGGAGTTCTTGATATTGAGCCCAAGCACAAATTGATGGGGGGGGAAAAACTGCTGATCTCCGAACCTGTCGATGCAACTGTGCTAGCCGAAAAGCCGGAAGATATTCCGCTGAATATTGTTTTTGAAGATGAAACCCTGATTGTCATCAACAAGCCGGCCGGCCTTGTGGTTCATCCGGGAAGCGGCAACTGGAGCGGCACACTGTTGAATGCCTTGCTTCACCATTTGCCAAACAACAATGAAATTCCACGCGCCGGGATTGTCCATCGTCTCGACAAGGACACCAGTGGCCTACTCGTTGTGGCCAAAACATTGGAGGCGCAAACTGATCTGGTGCGCCAGTTGCAGGCCCGTACCGTTCGTCGTCAATATCTGGCTCTGGCTGCTGGCACTATGAAAAAAGATGGGGGTGTCGATTCGCCGATTGGCCGCCATCCGGTACAGCGCATCAAAATGGCAGTTGTGCCGGAAAGCAGAGGGGGCAAGCCAGCGCTGACCTGGTATCGCATCCTTGAAAAATTCACCTACTGCACCTTCCTGGAGTGCTCACTTGAAACCGGCCGCACGCACCAGATTCGCGTGCACATGAACTCAATCGGCCATCCGTTGGTCGGTGATCAGGTTTATGGCAAGGCCAATGTCCGCTTGCCACAATTTGCTCGACAGGCGCTGCACGCAACCCGACTTGGTCTGGTTCATCCGCTGACCGGGCTCAAAATGCAGTGGGAAGTGCCGATGCCGGAAGACATGCGCGACCTGCTCGACAGTCTCCGTTATGCTTGAAACACTGAACCCTGACTGGCCAGTGCCAGCTAGGGTTCGTGCCCTGCAAACCTTGCGTGGTGGCGGCTACAGCGTAGCCCCCTGGAATAGTTTGAATCTCGGTGAACACGTTGGCGATCTGGCTGAGAATGTGCAGTCAAATCGAGCTGCTTTACGCCAGTTACTACCAGGCGAACCGCTCTGGTTGCAGCAGGTGCATGGGATTGTTGCGGTCAACGCCGAGAATTGCCCTATTTTATCGACGGCAGACGCTTCATTTACTCGTAAAGCCAACCAGGTTTGCGCAGTGATGACTGCCGACTGTCTTCCCGTCCTGTTTTGTGACCATGCCGGTAGCGTGGTCGCCGCCGCCCATGCCGGTTGGCGCGGGCTGCTGGATGGCGTGCTTGAACAAACCATCACCAGCATGGGTGTAGCGCCAAGTGAAATACTTGCCTGGCTCGGCCCAGCCATCGGGCCTGCCTGTTTTGAAGTGGGCGATGAGGTGAGAGCTGCCTTTGTTGCCAGATCGGCTGATGCGAATAAAGCCTTTGCCACGCATGCACCGGGTAAATGGTTGGCCGACATTTATCAGCTAGCTCGCCAGCGCCTGAATCGGGTGGGGGTAGCCGAGATTAGTGGTGGTGACGCCTGCACCTTCAGCGCTCCTCAGCGTTACTTTTCCTATCGCCGTGATGGTGTTACAGGGCGGATGGCCAGCCTGATCTGGCTGGCTGATCAGGCTTAGCGCGTATAATCTGCGCCTTTTCCACCGTTTGAAATCCCCGTGAGCACTCTTTCCTGGATCATTGCCGTTTCTCTTGCTGGCGGGCTACTGAGCGTTTGTGCAGCGGCGGCGTTGAGCGTTGCGGTGGGAACGCAGCGGGTCAACATGCTGATTTCCTACGCGATTGGCGCGCTACTCGGCGCAGCCTTTCTGGAAATCATCCCGCACGCACTTGAGCATGGCAACCCACATAACCTGGCCGCAACCCTCCTATTCGGTATTCTGGCTTTCTTTGTTCTCGAAAAACTGGTTCTCTGGCGCCACTGTCACCACGACCACTGTGAAGCACACGACGCTCAGGCTCCAGCCCACGATCACGGTCGTTCCGGCCTGCTAATCCTGGTCGGCGATACTTTTCACAATTTTGTCGATGGCATCTTGATTGCGGCAGCCTTCCTGCAAAGCACCGAACTCGGCATCGTCACCTCATTGGCGATCATTGCCCATGAAATCCCGCAGGAAGTTGGTGATTACCTGATCCTGCTGCACTCCGGTTATAGCAAAGTGCGGGCGTTGGTCTTTAATCTGCTATCCAGCCTGGCAACGCTGGTCGGTGCCATGCTGGCCTATTTTGCGCTCTCGCAACTTACTGAATGGATTCCAACGCTGCTCGGACTGGGCGCTGCCAGCATGATTTACGTGGCGGTCGCTGACCTGATCCCGGGCTTGCACAAACGCACAGACCTGCGTGCTACGATCCAGCAAGTTTTACTGATCGGACTGGGTGTCGGTTCGATTGCTCTCGTCCGCGCGCTGGCGGGCGAGTAGTTCGCGATACGCCTGCCGCTCGCGGCGAACACGCGTCCCGCTAAACCACAGCATTAGGCCACAGGGTAGCAATCCCCACAAAAACAAGGTGATGAGACCGGCTGTGACGCTGCTCTCGGTAATGGCCATCAGCAGCGCCACCCAGAGCCATCCAATAGCAATGATGTACATGGCCTAATTATGCATGCAAATCCATTGACAGCGTTTGGGAGCGTATGCAGAATCTACAAGTTCCAGCCCCACACTTCCAAGCGAGATACCAATGACGCAGCAGGGATCGAATAACAACGATGCTTTTTTTGGTGCAGGCTCGCCATTTATGCAAGCCGGCCAGAATATGACCCAGCAGTTTATGGATTTTTTGAGCAAGGCAGGAAATCCGCACACTGCGTCACCACCACCAGTCGATCCGCAAGCATTAACCAACATCCAGCGCGATTTCATGGATCAGCAGATGCGCCTCTGGCAATCGGTGCTGGCCAAGCAGCAGGGCAAGGAAGAGGATTTTAAAGTGGCGCCGGAAGCAGGCGACCGCCGCTTCTCCGCGCCCGAGTGGCGCGAAAGTCCAGTCTATGACTACATGCATCAGGCTTATTTGCTGAACACCAAATTCGTCAAGGAACTGGTTGAGATCGTACCGGCCGAGGATGAAAAAGCCAAAAATCGCATGCGTTTTCTGGCCCGCCAGGTTTCGGACGCGATGGCGCCAACCAATTTTGCGGCAACCAATCCAGAATTCATCAAAACGGCCCTGGAAACCAAGGGGCAGAGCATTACCGATGGCGTCAATAACCTGATCAAGGATTTTGAAAAGGGGCGCATTTCGATGACCGATGAATCGGTTTTTGAAGTCGGCCAAAATATAGCAACCACCGAAGGCGCCGTCGTTTTTGAAAACGACATGATGCAATTGATTCAGTACTCACCGCTAACCCCTAAGGTTGGCGCGGTGCCCTTGCTGGTTGTGCCGCCTTGCATCAACAAGTTTTACATCATGGATTTGCAGCCGGACAATTCCTTGATCCGTTTCATGATTGAACAGGGTAATACGGTTTTCCTCGTTTCCTGGCGCAATCCCAAGGAAGAGCAGGGTCACCTGACTTGGGAGGATTATCTTGAGCAAGGGCCGATTACGGCATTGCATGTCGTTCAGGATCTCTGCAAGGTCAAGAAGGTCAATACGCTTGGCTTCTGTGTTGGTGGCACGGTTTTGACTTCCGCGTTGGCGGTACTGAAGGCTCGCGGAGAAGATGGCGTTGCCTCGCTGACCTTGCTCACCACCTTGCTGGATTTCGCCGATACCGGTGAAATTGGCCTGTTTATTGACGAAAACGGTCTGATGTCACGTGAAGCCAGTATTGGTAAAGGTGGCTTATTGCCTGCCCGTGATTTGTCGAGCACTTTTTCTTTGCTGCGCGCCAATGATCTGGTCTGGAATTACGTAACCAACAACTACCTTAAAGGCGAAAAGCCAAAGGCGTTTGACCTGTTGTACTGGAATTCTGATTCGACCAATCTGCCCGGCCCCTTTGCTTGCTGGTACATGCGTAACCTGTACCACGATAACAATTTGCGCGTTCCTGGCAAGTTGGAAATGTGCGGTCAAAAAGTTGATTTGGGGCGGCTCGACATGCCGGTCTATCTGCTGGCAACCCGCGAAGACCATATTGTTCCTTGGCAATCGGCTTATCAAAGCACCCGCTTGCTAGGCGGCAATGTGCGCTTCGTTTTGGGCGCCTCCGGTCACATTGCCGGGGTTATCAACCCGGCAAGCAAGAACAAGCGCAGTTACTGGGTTAACGACGATGTAAAAATCGATGCAGATGGCTGGTTGACCGCAGCAAATGAACAAAAAGGCAGTTGGTGGAATGATTGGGCTGCCTGGCTCAAACCACTCGCTGGTGAATTGCGTGCGCCACGCAAACCGGGCACTACAAAATACAAGCCGATCGAACCGGCACCGGGTCGTTACGTTAAGGAACGCGCAGTCTGATCAATTTCCGGAGGAGGGAATTCGATGTCTAGAGTGGCACTGGTGACAGGTGGAATGGGTGGGCTGGGCGAAGCCGTCTGTATTAAATTGGCAGCGCTTGGCTTCAAGGTAGTTACAACCTATTCCCCGGGCAATGAAAAGGTCAAGGACTGGCTACAAGGGATGCACAATCTGGGTTATGGGTTTAAAGCCTATCCCTGTGACGTAACCGATTTTGATTCAGCACGTGAATGCATTGAAATCGTAACCAAAGATGTTGGTCCGGTTGATGTGTTGGTTAATAATGCCGGCATTACGCGTGACATGACTTTCAAGAAAATGACCAAGGCCGACTGGGATGCAGTAATCCATACCAATCTCGATTCGGTTTTCAACATGACCAAGCAGGTGCTCGATGGTATGACTGAACGCCGCTGGGGTCGTATCATCAACGTCGGTTCGGTAAATGGGCAGAAGGGCGCTTTCGGGCAGACCAACTACTCGGCCGCCAAGGCCGGCATGCATGGCTTTACCAAGGCACTTGCACTGGAGGTTGCCAAGCAAGGTGTTACGGTCAACACTATTTCGCCGGGATATATTGGCACCAAGATGGTGACGGCTATCCCACAAGAAATTCTCGATTCAAAAATTCTGCCGCAGATCCCGGTCAATCGACTGGGCAAACCGGAAGAAATCGCCGGCCTCGTGGCTTACCTTGCTTCTGATGAAGCAGCGTTTGTCACAGGAGCCAATATTTCCATCAACGGTGGTCAGCACATGTACTAACCTCCGTATTTTTACCCCGCTTTAAACCAACAACAGGAAGGAATAACTATGACTCAACGTGTTGCTCTCGTAACCGGCGCTATGGGTGGTCTGGGTACCGCAATTTGCCAGGAACTGGCCAAGGCTGGTCACAAGGTGGTCGCTTCTTATCACCCGCAGTTTGATAACAAGGATGCTTGGCTGGCCGAAATGGCCGCTGCAGGCTTCAATGATTTTGTTTGCGTTGCAGGCGACGTGTCTTCCCTGGAAGATTGCGAAAAGATGGTTAACGAAGCTGAAGCTGCTGCTGGTCCGGTTGATATCCTGATCAACAACGCTGGTATCACCCGCGACAAGATGTTTGCCAAAATGGAAAAGGACGGCTGGGATGCAGTTATCTCCACCAACCTAACCTCATTGTTTAACATGACCAAGCAAGTGTCAGCCAAGATGGCCGGCCGCGGCTGGGGCCGTATCGTTAACATTTCTTCGGTTAACGGCGTCAAGGGTCAGGCTGGTCAAACCAACTACTCCGCCGCCAAGGCTGGCGTTATTGGCTTCTCCAAAGCACTGGCTGCCGAACTGGCTGCCAAGGGCGTGACCGTTAACGTCATCTGCCCAGGCTACGTTGCCACCAAAATGGTCATGGCAATCAAACCAGAAGTGCTGCAGAGCATTATTGACACCGTGCCGATGAAGCGTCTGGCCAAGCCAGAAGAAATCGGTGGCGCCTGTGCCTATCTGGCTTCTGACATCGCTGGCTTCATGACCGGTGCTACGATGAACATCAATGGCGGTTTGTACTACCAGTGATTTTCCATGCGTCGCTGTAAGACGCATTAACCAATAGAAAGCCCTGATTTTCAGGGCTTTTTTCTTGGTGCGCCCGTGCTGGGCGCACTTCTGGCAGGTATAAGTACCGCGTCAGTTGATCACAGCGAGCGAAGTGAAGGACAACTACGTTAATAGTGGGGCGGTAATTCGTCTAGCAGGCTATTCACCTGTTGTGGCACAGCAGAGAGTACTTGCTGTCGCAGCGAGTTTATTTCTCGGGCAAGGGTGTCGATTTGTTGCTGTTGCCGAAAAACAGTGCGATTCAACTCATCAACCAGATCTTCGGCGTAACTAATCTTGATTTCGAGTTCGGTAATCCGTGACTCCATGAGGGTTCCTTATTTTTCGTTACGCCAGTCGCGCAAGGTTTCCTTGGCGGGCGGTAGTGGTGTTTCGTCGCGCTTGCTGATCAGTGGTAGCGCTGCACCGAGAACAAAAATCACGCAAATACCAAAAATTATCCAGCCTTCACTCATTGTCTTTTCCACTCCTTGAGTGTGGAGTGTACTTGCTTCGTTGATTTTGGTGAAAGGTAGTTGACATCAACTTTACTATCCGTATAATGCGCGTCTCTTCAGGCGGTTAGCTCAGTTGGTTAGAGCGCCACGTTGACATCGTGGAGGTCGTTGGTTCGATTCCAATACCGCCTACCAAATTCCTGACAGAGCTAAATTGATGACTTTCCGAACTTGCGTAGCAATTAAGAAAAAATAATCGAGTTAGCTTTTGTTTGACAAAAAAGTGCGGCTCACCCCGCGCTTTTTTTTTGCCCTGAGGCCTGCCATGCCTGATATCAAACTGCCCGATGGTTCTATTCGCGCTTTCGAGCAACCGGTAACAATCGCCGAAGTTGCAGCAAGCATTGGTGCAGGTCTGGCGCGTGCGGCGCTGGCCGGTAAAGTCAATGGCGCGCTGGTTGATACGTCGTTCCGCATCGAAGAAAATGTTGATCTTGCGATTATTACCGACAAAGATCCGGAAAGCTTGGATCTGATCCGTCACTCAACGGCGCATTTGCTGGCCTACGCGGTCAAGGAGTTGTTTCCGGAGGCGCAAGTCACCATTGGCCCTGTCGTCGAAAACGGGTTTTATTACGATTTCGCCTATAAGCGCCCATTTACGCCGGAAGATCTGCTTGCTATTGAAAAGCGGATGGCTGAACTGGCGAAAAAAGACATTCCTATTGCCCGTGAAGTTTGGTCGCGCGACGATGCGGTTAATTTCTTCCTGGGTAAGGGTGAAAATTACAAGGCTGAGCTGATCGCTGCCATTCCCGCTGATCAGCAGGTTTCGCTCTACCGTGAAGGTGACTTCATCGACCTCTGCCGCGGGCCACACGTCCCAACCACGGCTAAGCTCAAGATTTTTAAATTGATGAAGGTTGCCGGCGCTTACTGGCGCGGCGATCATCGTAACGAGCAATTGCAGCGTATCTACGGTACTGCCTGGGCCAAAAAAGAAGATCTCGACGCTTATTTGCACATGCTGGAAGAGGCTGAAAAGCGTGACCATCGTCGCCTTGGTAAGCAGTACGACCTGTTTCATATGCAGGATGAGGCGCCTGGTCTGGTTTTCTGGCACCCAAAAGGCTGGGCGATATGGCAGGAAGTCGAGCAATACATGCGTGCCGTTTATCGTAACAGCGGTTATCAGGAGGTGCGTTGCCCGCAGATTCTTGATAAATCCTTGTGGGAAAAATCTGGCCACTGGGAACATTACAAAGACAATATGTTCACGACTGCGTCGGAAAACCGGGATTACGCAGTTAAGCCAATGAATTGTCCGGGGCATATTCAGGTTTTCAATGCTGATCTGCGCTCTTACCGTGAGCTACCCTTGCGCTATGGTGAGTTTGGTTCGTGCCATCGCAATGAGCCAACTGGTGCGCTGCATGGTTTGATGCGCGTCCGCGGCTTTGTGCAGGATGATGGACATATTTTTTGTACCGAAGATCAGATTGAGTCTGAAGTCACTGCTTTTAACGCGCTGGTCAAGACGGTTTATGCCGATTTTGGCTTTAATGATGTGGCAGTAAAACTGGCGTTGCGCCCGGAAGGGCGGGTTGGTTCTGACGAAGTTTGGGATAAGGCAGAAGCTGCGTTGCGCGCCGGTCTTCTGGCATCCGGTCTTGAGTGGGCGGAGTTGCCGGGTGAGGGCGCTTTCTACGGGCCGAAGATCGAATTCCACATCAAGGATGCAATCGGACGTTCATGGCAGTGCGGCACAATGCAGGTCGACTTCTCGATGCCGGGACGTCTCGGTGCTGAATATGTAGGTGCCGACGATACCCGCAAAGTGCCAGTGATGTTGCATCGCGCCATTCTTGGTTCGCTGGAGCGCTTCATTGGTATTTTGATCGAGAATTTCTCCGGGGCGTTGCCGTTATGGTTGGCGCCGGTGCAGGTTATTGTACTCAATATCTCGGAAAAACAGGCCGAATATGCCACCGAGGTCGCTCAAAAGCTGCATCAGGCAGGCTTTCGGGTCGATGCGGATTTGCGCAACGAGAAAATAACCTATAAAATCAGGGAACATAGCTTGAACCGACTACCTTATCAGCTCGTTGTGGGCGATAAGGAAAAAGCGGAAGGACTGGTGGCCGTGCGAACACGCGGTGGTCAGGATCTTGGACAAATGTCCATAGATGTCTTGATCAAGCGACTTCAGGATGAAGTCGCGGCGCGTAGTGGCACGGCTTAATTATTGTTGTTTTCGGGGGTTTCACCATAGCTCAGAACAAGGCGCATCGCCTCAACGAAGAAATTACAGTACCGGAGATTCGTCTTCAGGGTGTAGAGGGTGAGCAGCTAGGCATCATGAATGTCCGCGCTGCCTTGCAAATGGCAGAAGAGGCAGGCGTGGATCTGGTTGAGATCGCGCCGACAGCAACGCCCCCTGTCTGCCGCATCATGGACTATGGCAAGTTTAAGTACCAGGAGCAGAAGCGGGCGCACGAAGCCAAGCTGAAGCAGAAGCAGGTACAGGTCAAGGAAATCAAGTTGCGCCCGGGTACGGACGAAAATGATTACCAGATCAAGCTCAGAAATATGACGCGCTTCCTGGAAGAAGAAGATAAAGTCAAAGTGACTTTGCGCTTCCGTGGTCGCGAAATGTCGCATCAGGAATTTGGGATGCGTCAGTTGGAAAGAATCAAGGCCGATCTCGAGGCCGTTGGCCAGGTCGAGCAGATGCCGAAGATGGAAGGTCGTCAGATGATCATGATCATCGCCCCGGCCAAAAAGAAGTAATAGCAGCAAAGTAGTTATAAGTGCGTTCGGGTAGTAAAAGCGTTCCCGCCGGGAGCCACCTGACAGCATGTCATTAAGGAGCATCTAAATGCCCAAAATGAAGACCAAGAGCAGCGCCAAAAAGCGTTTCTCGATCCGCGCTGGTGGCACCATCAAGCGCGGTCAAGCCTTCAAGCGTCACATTCTGACCAAGAAGACCACCAAGGTTAAGCGCCATTTGCGCGGTACCGTTACCGTCAATGCGAGCGATTCAGCATCCGTTCGCGCCATGATGCCCTACGCATAAGGAGATAAGAGATGCCTAGAGTTAAACGTGGTGTAACGGCGCGCGCTCGTCACAAGAAAATTCTCGTTCAGGCCAAGGGTTACCGCGGTCGTCGCAAGAACGTATATCGTGTTGCCAAACAGGCGGTAATGAAGGCTGGTCAATATCAGTATCGTGACCGTCGTCAAAGGAAGCGTCAATTCCGCGCACTGTGGATTGCCCGTATCAATGCTGCAGCTCGCGAGCTGGGCATGAAGTACAGCACCTTCATGAATGGCCTAAAGAAGGCCAATATTGAAGTTGACCGCAAGGTTCTGGCCGATCTGGCTGTTTTCGATCAGCCTGCATTTGCTGCACTGGCCAATCAGGCCAAGGCACAGCTCGGCGCCTGAGCGACAGCGTAATTAAAAAAAGGAGGCGCAAGCCTCCTTTTTTGTTGGTGAAAGTTTATGGATAATCTCGATCAAATCGTCAGTGAAGCCGAGTCGGCATTTGCTGCTATTTCTGACCCCGATGCGCTGGAGCAGGTGAAAGCCCGTTTTCTGGGCAAGAGCGGGCAGATCACTGAACTTCTCAAGGGCTTGGGCAAGCTGCCGCTTGAAGAGAAAAAAGCAGCAGGTGCGGCTATCAACGTTGCCAAGACTGCGGTTGAGCATGCACTCAATGAGCGCCGCGAAGCGATCCGTAAAACAGCCCTTGAGGCACGTCTGGCGGAAGAGGCTTTTGATGTCACACTACCTGGTCGCGCTGAAGCGCGCGGTGGTTTGCATCCGGTGACGCTTACGCTGGAGCGGATTGAGGCGTTGTTTCGCTCAATCGGTTTTGAAGTGGCTGATGGCCCCGAGATTGAGGAAGATTTTTTCAATTTCACTGCATTGAATACTCCAGAGGATCACCCGGCCCGTTCGATGCACGATACTTTTTACCTGCAGAACCCGGACGGTAGCGTTGCCGATAAGGTTTTGCTGCGCACCCATACCAGCCCAATCCAGGCGCGCTACATGAAGGCGCACGTAGAACGTTACGGTCAACTGGAAAATATGCCCGAAATTCGCATCATCGCACCGGGCCGGGTTTATCGGGTTGATTCCGATGCGACCCATTCGCCGATGTTTCATCAGGTTGAGGGGCTTTGGGTGGGTGAGGGCGTTTCCTTTGCCGACCTAAAGGGCGTAATCGCCGATTTTTTGCGCAGTTTCTTCGAGAGCGACGATCTTAAGGTTCGCTTCCGTCCTTCATTCTTCCCATTTACCGAGCCTTCTGCCGAAATCGACGTTGCCTTCATGAGCGGTTCGCTTGAAGGTCGTTGGCTAGAGATTGCTGGTTGTGGCATGGTCCATCCGGATGTGCTGCGCCACGCTGGCATTGATCCGGAAAAATACACTGGCTTTGCCTTCGGCTTCGGCCCAGACCGCCTGACTATGTTGCGTTACGGCGTCAATGACCTGCGCCTTTTCTTTGAAGGTGACCTCCGTTTCCTGAGGCAATTTGCATGAAATTTTCTGAATCCTGGCTACGTACTTTCGTCGATACCAAGCTGTCGAGCGAAGCGCTTTCCCACTTGCTGACCATGGCCGGCCTCGAAGTTGAGGGTTTGGAGCCGGTCGCACTGCCATTCAATGAGGTCGTTGTCGCTCAGGTGCTGGAAGTCGTCAAGCACCCGGATGCCGATCGTCTAAATGTTTGCAAAGTCGATACCGGTCGTGGCGAGCCGACAACCATCGTCTGCGGCGCACCGAATGTGGCGGTTGGCTTGCGTGTGCCGTGCGCCTTGCCGGGTGCCAAACTGCCTGGTGATTTCGTTATTAAAATCGCCAAAGTGCGTGGTATCGAGTCGTCCGGCATGCTTTGCTCGGCCAAGGAGCTCGGTATCGCCGAAGAGGCTTCGGGTCTACTAATTCTGCCGGTCGATGCGCCCGTTGGTCAGTCAATTCGTCAGTATCTTGATCTTGATGACCATGTTTTTGAGCTAAAACTGACCCCGAATCGTGCTGATTGCCTGTCGCTAACCGGTGTGGCTCGCGAAGTGGCGGCGATTGCCGGGGCGCAGGTCGAGTTTGTTGATGCACCAGAAGTGGCAACGACCATTGCCGACAAGCGTGAAGTTATTCTCGATGCGCCAGAGGCCTGTCCACTTTATTGTGGTCGCGTTATAACGGGCGTTGATGCAAAAGCTGCTACCCCGGACTGGATCAAGCGTCGACTTCAGCGCAGCGGAATCCGTTCTATTTCAGCGCTGGTTGATATCACAAACTATGTGATGCTCGAACTGGGGCAGCCACTACATGTCTTTGATAATACAAAGTTAACTGGTGCGATCCATGCGCGCATGGCCTTCCCGGGTGAAAAATTGCTGCTGCTGAATGAGCAGACAATCGGCATTGATAGTGATGTGCTGGTTATTGCCGACGATGTTAAACCCTTGGCGATGGCTGGCATCATGGGCGGTGAGGAGAGTGGTGTTACGCTAGAAACCAGCGAGCTTTTCCTTGAGTCCGCTTTCTTTTCACCCAAGTCTATTGCTGGTAGAGCTCGGCGCTACGGTTTTGGATCAGACGCATCGCATCGCTTTGAGCGCGGCGTTGATTTTGGTATTACCCGCCGTGCAATCGAACGCGCTAGCTGTTTGATTCTTGATATCTGTGGTGGAGCAGTGGGTCCGGTTGTTGAGGCCAAAGCCGAAATTCCAGCTCGCCATCCCGTGCGTTTGCGTACCGCGCGTGCAACCAAAGTTCTCGGCATGAGTTTTACGACAGAACAAATTGCCAAGCTTTTTGCTGGCCTTGGCTTGCCCTTTGCTCGTCAAGGTGAAGATTTTCTTGTGACGCCACCAAGTTGGCGTTTCGATATAGAGATCGAGGAAGACTTGATCGAAGAAATCGCTCGTTTGCACGGCTATGACAACATTCCTGCACCGGCGCCACGTGGTCCCTTGTCAATGTTGGTTCAACCGGAAGCGCAACGCCCACTGGCACGCGCGCGTCAATTCCTAGTTGATCGCGGTTACCAGGAAGTCGTTAATTTTGCCTTTATCGAAGAGGCGTGGGAGTCTGATTTCTCAGAAAATGTCAATCCCATACGCCTCGCTAACCCTATCGCAAGCCAAATGGCGGTGATGCGCTCAAGCTTGATTGGCGGTCTGGTTTCTAATTTGATAACCAATCTCAAACGTAAGCAAAGCCGTATTCGATTATTTGAAACAGGCCGCAGCTTCCATCGCGACATGTCCGGTTTTCCCGTCGCTGGTTTTAACCAACCCTGGAAGCTGGCTTGCCTGGCTTACGGTAGTGCCTTGCCTGAAGGCTGGGGCAGCGGATCGCGAAAAATTGATTATTTCGACATCAAAGGTGATCTTGAAGCGTTGTTTGCGCCCGCACGGTTAATCTTTCAAAAGATTACGCATTCAGCATTTCACCCTGGGCGTTCGGCCAGCGTCATGCTTGATGGAAATATGATCGGCTGTATCGGTGAGCTTCATCCTGAATGGGTTCAAAAATACGACTTGCCGCAAGCTCCTGTTCTTTTTGAGGTCGATTTCGAGGCGGTAAAGGTAGTCAAGATACCCGCCTATGGTGAGGTCTCAAAATTTCCACCCGTGATCAGGGATCTAGCTATTGTCGTTGATCAAAATCTCCCTTTGCAGACCTTGCTTGATGAGCTAAAAACGCGACTTCCGGCTTTGATTCAAGATGTTCAATTATTCGATATATATACCGGAAAAGGCGTCCCTGAAAACAAAAAAAGTCTTGCGTTTCGGATAGTTATGCAAGATACTCAACGCACTTTGCAAGATTCTGAAGTAGACGCTGCAACGCAGAATCTGATGGCCTGTTTGGAGCAGGCATTTGGAGCTCAACTTCGTGCCTGACGAAAAAAAAACTGCAATCACGCTAACCAAAGCCGAACTTGCCGACCTGCTCTTTGAGCGAGTTGGGCTTAATAAGAGGGAGGCGAAAGATATGGTCGAAGCTTTCTTTGAAGAGATTCGCAATTCTCTGCAAACCGGTGATGGCGTTAAGTTATCCGGCTTTGGTAATTTCCAATTGCGTGACAAGCCACAACGGCCTGGGCGCAACCCAAAAACTGGCCAGGAAATACCAATCACAGCCCGTCGGGTTGTTACTTTTCATGCAAGTCAGAAATTAAAGTCTGACGTTGAACTGGCCTGCGATGGAACCGCGGCTTAAACCCCACGACGGCGTGGAGCTCCCACCCATTCCGGCGAAGCGCTACTTCACAATTGGTGAAGTTAGTGAGCTTTGTGGTGTCAAACCACATGTTTTGCGCTACTGGGAGCAGGAGTTTAATCAACTCAAACCGGTCAAGCGTCGGGGAAATCGGCGGTATTACCAGCACCATGAAGTGTTGTTGGTTCGTCGTATCCGTGAGTTGCTTTACAGTCAGGGCTTTACGATTAGTGGAGCACGAAATCGTTTGGATGAAGGTGGCACATTTGAAGAGGCCTCGGTCGATAAATCAGTAGCTCAAAAAGCATCTACCGGTCTGCGTGGTGATTTGCAGTCAGTTATTGAGTTGTTACGCCTTTAATTCTCCAGCGTTTTAAGGTATAATTTTTACCTTGTCGGGGCGTAGCGCAGCCTGGTAGCGCACTTGCATGGGGTGCAAGGGGTCGCGAGTTCGAATCCCGCCGCCCCGACCAAATTAGATAACCGGCTTAGGCCGGTTTTTTAATTTAATATCTTGATTATTCGATTCATACGAATTAAATTCGTTACGCCCTTTTCGATTAGGAGGTAATCATGGATTTTTCGTCATTGTCGGTTTCTGAATTGCGCGATCTGCAGCAGCAGATTCCTCTCGAATTAAAGCGTCGGGAGATGCAGGATAAAATAAATGTTCTTAATGAAGCGCGTGCATTTGTTAAAGCGCGCGGATATGCGCTCGAAGATTTAGTTGCCAAAGAATCAAAAATTAAGCTTCCATCAGTTAATAAAGTCAAGGTTAAATATCGGCACCCGGAAGATGTGGCGCTGGAATGGACCGGGCGTGGTCGCAAGCCAAAGTGGGTTGAGGCTTGGTTATTAAGCGGAAATAGCATGGAGTCACTTGGCATCTGATATGCGTATTTTATTAAGTAACGACGATGGTTATTTCGCCCCTGGGATTCAGGCATTGGCTGATGCATTAACTGGTTTGGGCGAAATTGTTGTTGTCGCACCTGAGCAAAATCGGAGTGGGGCAAGTAATTCATTAACGCTTGATCGCCCACTTTTGTTAAAAAAATCTGCGAATGGGTTTAATTTTGTTAATGGGACACCAACTGATTGTGTGCACTTGGCTGTGACGGGGATGCTGGATTCCTTGCCCGATATCATTGTTTCCGGAATTAACCATGGTGCCAATATGGGTGACGATACGATTTATTCGGGAACTGTTGCTGCGGCAACGGAGGGTTATTTGCTCGGTATTCCATCAATCGCTGTGTCATTGAATAGTTTTAGCGGTAAATATTTTGAAACTGCTGGCCGTGTTGTTCGTGAACTGGTCGAACGATTTAACCGACAGCCGATAGCTGAGCCGGTTTTGTTAAATGTAAATGTGCCAGATATCCCATACTCTGAATTGAAAGGCCGTGAGGTAACTCGCCTTGGGCGTCGTCATAAAGCGGAACCTGTCGTTAAAATGTTGTCGCCGCGAAATGAAACGGTCTATTGGATTGGTGCAGCAGGAGCTGCTGCAGATGCTGGCCCGGGAACTGACTTCAATGCAGTTGATCGAGGTTTTGTTTCTATTACTCCGCTTCAGATTGATTTGACTCACAATGCACAAATGTCTGTCGTGCAGCATTGGATGAAATGAGTCTAGGTACTGTGCACGGAATCGGTATGACCTCACAACGCACACGTACGCGTATGATTGAGCGGTTGCGTGAAAAAGGTATACGTAACGAGTCTGTTTTGACCGCGATGGCTAAGGTGCCACGGCATGTTTTTGTTGAAGAGGCGCTTGCCTCACGTGCTTACGAGGATACGGCTTTACCTCTTGGTATGGGACAGACTATTTCTCAGCCATATATTGTCGCCAGAATGATTGAGTTGTTGCTTAATGGGCGACTAACGATCGGCAAGACGCTCGAAGTGGGAGCAGGATGTGGCTATCAGGCGGCAGTTTTGGCGCAGTTGAGTAATGAGGTCTATGCGATTGAGCGCTTGGGTCCATTGCTTGAAAAAGCTAAATCCCATATGCGGGCTTTGCAACAGTTCAACGTTCGTTTAAAGCACGCCGATGGACAATTTGGTCTTCCCGAGGCGGGTCCATTCGACAGTATTATTGTTGCTGCAGCGGGGACACAGGTCCCCAGAGCGCTTCTTGAACAACTTTCATTGGGCGGCAGGTTGGTCTTGCCAGTTGGTACGACTGAGCAGTATCTTTGCTTCATTGAACATACAACCCAAGGCTTCGTCGAGACTCGTCTTGATGCGGTGCGATTTGTCCCTCTTTTGGCTGGAATGCAATGATTCGTTCGTTTCTTACTGTTGTTTCAACGTTAATTCTTGCTGCTTGTATGTCACAAGCGCCAGCTCCTGCGGTCGACCGCAATACATCACCACAATCCCGTGCCAGCTCCCAAGCGGCTCAGCCCTCCGGTGCCGGTTATTACACGGTAAAACGCGGTGATAGTCTGTATCGCATTGCTTTGGATAACGGGCAGGATCACCGTGATATTGCGGCCTGGAATAACATAACAAACATCAACGCGATCAAGGAAGGGCAGGTTTTGCGTATTGCGCCGCCTAGTGCGGTAGAAGCATCTGCTGCAGTTGTTGCCAATCCTGTCGCTAGTGGCCCAATTGTCGAATCACGCTCCCTTGATGCGGTACCTGTTGTTGTGCCAGCTACGGTCCAGGCTACCCCAGCAATTAGCAATCTGAAACGTGAGCCAAAAGTGGGCAAGGAGCCTTATTCGGAAGAGGCTTACGCGCGCTTAAATAATTTGGCAGATGCCCCCAAAGCGCTTGAACCGAAACCAGAAACCAAAACAGAAATAAAACCAGAGATTGCACCTGCGATTGCAGCCCCTTCCAGCCCTGATGATGTTTCTTGGGCATGGCCTTCAACCGCGAAAGTGAGCGCACCATATAGCGAATCAGGAAACAAGGGGTTGGATCTTTCCGGAAAGTTAGGTGATCCGGTTCTGGCTGCTGCCGACGGCAAGGTTGTCTATGCCGGTGCTGGTTTACGTGGTTATGGTGAGTTGGTTATCATCAAACACAATGCGACTTACCTTTCGGCTTATGCACACAATCGCAAGATTTTGGTGAAAGAAAAGGATCTGGTTACCCGTGGTCAGAAAATTGCTGAAATGGGAAATAGCGATACAGATGCAGTAAAGCTGCATTTCGAAATTCGCAAGCAAGGTAAGCCGATTGACCCTGCTCCTTATTTGCCGAAGAGATGAGCGAAGTAGGGGGTGCTCCTGAAGAGTCTGATGACGAGGTCGAGGCTGAACTCTGTGATGTAGAGTCGCATCCTGAACCGGAGTCTATACCTCGTGAAATAGAGCTTATCGAGGATGTTACTCAGCTTTATTTGAACGAAATCGGTGCCAAGCCACTGCTAACCCCAGACGAAGAACTGGCTGCCACACGCTTAGTCAGGGCCGGTAATTTTTCGGCACGGCAAAAAATGATTGAGCATAATTTGCGACTAGTCGTGAATATTGCGAAACATTATCTTAATCGTGGTATTCCTCTACTTGATCTGATCGAGGAAGGGAATCTCGGCCTTATTCACGCGTTAGAAAAATTTGATCCGGAGCGCGGATTTCGGTTTTCTACTTACGCCACTTGGTGGATACGTCAAGGCATAGAGCGCGGCATCATGAATCAATCGCGCACCATTCGTTTACCGGTACATGTGGTCAAGGAAATCAATGTTGTATTGCGTGCCTTGCGCCATCTGGAGTCAGCCGAAACGCGTGACCATTCGGTGGAACGAATTGCCGCATTGATCGATAAACCGGTTGCCGATGTGCGTCGAATTTTGCAGCTCAATGAACATATTGCTTCGCTGGATGCACCGCTTGAAATTGATCCCAGTCGCACGATAGGCGAGGCGATCGCTGATGAAAATAGCGCGGATCCCGAGTTGCTGTTGCAGTCGAATGAATTGGGTTCCTTGCTTGGTGAATGGTTGGCGCAACTGACCGAGCGTCAGCGGATTGTGATTGAGCGCCGCTATGGTTTGAATGGCGCTGATTTGGTGACGCTCGATACGATTGCAGCTGATCTGGGTTTAACTCGCGAAAGAGTTCGACAAATCCAGATGGAAGGACTTGATCAAATACGCAAGATCATTAAGCGGGGCGGTATCTCGCGAGATTCTTTACTATAGTAAAATCACTCACGCATATTAACCAGAGACGCTGATTAACGATGTTTTCGCGATTTTTTGCATCTATTCTGATGTTGGTTGTATTTTTTCTTGGCTTGAATTCGCCTGCGTTTTCGGCGGAGCGCCGTATCGCACTGGTCATTGGCAATGCAAAATACAAAGAAGCGCCACTTAGCAATCCGGTAAATGATGCTAATGATATGGAAGCGGCGTTGAAAAGCTCGGGCTTTAGGGTGATAAAGGCGATTGATGCCACGCAAAAGCAGATGAATCGCGCTATTTCTGAATTTGGTGAATTACTGACGCATGATTCCGTTGCTCTTTTTTACTATGCTGGGCATGGCCTACAAGTTAGAGGTAAAAATTATCTGATTCCGATTGATGCTGAAATCAAAAGTGAATCTTCGGTTCGCGTCGAATCTGTCGATGTGGATGGAGTACTTGACCAACTCAGTAATAGTGAGTTGAACGTCGTGATTCTCGATGCCTGCCGAAATAATCCTTTCGAGCGCAGAACGAGTCGTAGTCTGGGGAGCGCCGGTGGCTTGGCCCAGATGGAGGCGCCCAAGGGTAGTATGATCGCGTACTCTACGGCTCCCGGCAAAACCGCAGCCGATGGCGATGGGCGAAATGGCTTATACACGCAGGCACTTCTTCGCTATATTAAAGAACCTGGTTTAACTATCGAACAGGTTTTCAAAAATGTTCGACGTGAAGTGGCGCGCTCAACACGCGACGCGCAAATGCCGTGGGAGTCGTCATCAATGACTGGCGAGTTTTATTTCTCACCGAACAGTCGCCCATCTGTCGCGCTCAATCCACAAGTCGCGGGTCGTCCGCCGGAAAGGGTGGTTGCGGCCCAGGTGCCTGCGCCAGCCAAAGTACAGGAAGTTATTCAGATAGCCAAACAGGTCCCGCAGGACTCCACAGGTTTGGCTGCTGACAAGGCGGCAAGCGCTGTTTTGTCGAAACCAAAGCCTGATCCTATGCCTGTTTCGGCGGCCGCTGAGGTAACTCTGCCGGCCAAAACAAACCCTTCTGCTGATGCTTATGCGGAATCTAAAGATCGTGTGATTAAGACGGATTCGTTTACCGCAACGGGGAAATTGTCGCTTGATCGATCAAGTGGTGCCATGACGGGTGATGGACTGATCGAGTGGGCCAACGGGGATCGCTATGAGGGTTCGATGCTCGCCGGCAGGAAACACGGTAAGGGTGTGTTTACTTGGCAGGATGGTCAGCGCTATGACGGTGAATGGTCTGACGATATGATCAATGGTGTGGGTAGTTTGTATTACACCAACGGGGATCGCTATGAAGGCAGCTTCAGCAGCGGCGAGCCTCACGGGACTGGTACTTATACTTTGCGAAATGGCGATGTTTATGTGGGCGCTTGGGTGGCTGGCAACAAGCATGGTCAGGGCCGCCTGACATGGTCAAATGGCGATTACTGGGAAGGTGAGTTCCGCGATGACCAGCAAACATCAAATGGGAAATTGATGTACGGCCAGGCGCCAGCTGAAAATGATAAGCTTGGGGTGGTTGAGAAAGGTGCCGCCGCAGACAAAGCCACGGCAGCCGATAAGGTTGCGCCTCGCAAAAAGGGTAAATAATTTTTATCCGGTTTAATTTTCCTGTTTGCGTTTACGAATTTCTTCCGCTAGTTGAAATACCGACATGGCGTAAAAGCTTGAGCGGTTGTAGCGGGTGATAACGTAAAAATTCTCATGGCCAAGCCAATATTCGGTTGCTCGACCAGGGCTGACCAGATCAATCAGGGTGAGTATTGACTCGGGGGCGACATTGCCCGTTATGCCGCGCTGGGTGAGATCTGATGCTTTCAAGCTGGGGCGAATGCCAGCTTCGATCAGTGCGCGATCAGGCTCCCCATTCAATTGGGCCGGGACAGCAACCGGTTGTCCTGCTTGCCAGCCATGTTGTTCCAAAAAGCGGGCAACACTCCCAATCGCATCTTCAACGCTATTGCTTAGGTCGACTCGTTGGTCACCATCAAAATCGACTGCGTAACGCCGTTGGCTGCCGGGCATGAATTGCGGAATGCCGATGGCTCCGGCAAATGAACCTTTGATTGCTGAGGCATCCAAATTGTTTTCGCGCGCCAGCAGGAAAAATTGCTCCAGCTCTTCACGGAAAAAATCGGCACGACGCGGGTAGTTGAAGGCAAGGGTGGCTAGTGCTTCCATGACACTGAAGCCCCCGGTATTTCGCCCATATACGGTTTCAACCCCAATGATTGCGACAATTACTTCTTCGGGAACGCCATACAGCGCACGAGCACGGGTGAGAGCGGTGCGATTTTCCTGCCAAAAACGAACGCCACCATCAATACGTACGTTATTCAAAAAACGTGGGCGATAACGTTCCCATGAGCGTTGAGTGGGTGATTCCGGTGGTTTGATCAATTGCAAAACCTTGGCGTTGGGCCGGGTTTGTCCAAACTGGTTGAGTAGGGCATCGGCGCTAAAACCGTGGCGTTGCTCCATATTGCGGGCAAAATCGATGACCGCCGGGTCGCTGGTAAAAGCGCCCTGAGTTGCAGTGGCTGAGGTCATGCAGGTGGCAAACAACAGAGTGCCGAAAATATGCTTCAAATCATTCTCCATCAGGGTAATTGCGCGATGGCTACGCGCAGGTCGCTTAAACTTTTTGTGCTGGCACCGTAACGGCTTGCTAGATAGGCGTCGACTACGGCGGCAAAACTGATCGCCAGTTCGGGTTTCTCTGCTTCAATTCGACGTTGCAGGGCCAAGGGGGTTTCCCAGGGCGCGCAGTTTACTTGTCTTCGCGCAATTCGTCTCAAGGCAGTATGCCAGAGACGTTGAGCGGAATCGAGGCGTGGGCGGTGGTAAAGCGTCCAGGCGGCGATTGCCAATAAAAGCGTAATACTTAGGCCGGCGAGCAAGGCGATCAGGCTTTGCCAGTTATTGTCGTGAAGGCCAAGGTGAGAGAGTAGTTGGCGTTGGCGCTCCGGGTTATAGCCGAGCACCTCCTGATTCCAGGCATTGTTGATTGCTTCCCAGCGGTACCGAATACCGCGTAGCCAGTCTGAGCGTATTGTCAGTAGTGCTGGCAGGGGCTCGCTAGCCGGCATGGCGGAGGCAATACCGCCTTCAATACGGTTCGGTGATACGGCAGATGTTGGATCAACTCTTACCCAGCCTTGTCCCGCTAGCCAGACTTCGGCCCAGGCGTGGGCATCGGATTGGCGAACGACGAGGAAGCCGTCGACTGGATTGCGTTCACCTCCCTGATAGCCTCCGACCACCCTGGCAGGAATGCCTGCAGCGCGCATGAGGACGACAAATGCTGCCGCATAGTACTCGCAGAAACCGCGCCGACTTTCAAACAGGAATTGGTCAATGCTGTGTTCGCCCAGTAGCGGCGGTTGCAGGGTGTAGGTGAAATTTTCCGTGGAAAATAAGGCTAACGCCAAGTTGACCGTAGCAATCGGGCTAGTAGATTTTTCGCGCCAACTTTCGGCGAGAGCACGACTTCGTGGATTCAGTTTGGCTGGCAAATTGAGGTTACGGCGCAAGACTTCAGCATCTTCCTCGATATTAAAGCGATAGTCAGTGACTGAAACTAACCCAAACCGGGCACGCTGGTTCAGAGCTTGGCGAGTTGTTACGGTCAACGTGCCATTGATGGCAAATTCTTTGAGTGAAGGCGCCGGTGAATCGAGGGCCAGTAACCAGCGCTGTTGATTTGCCTCAATCGTACTTTCGTAGCGAATCGGCGGCGACAATGCTTGAATGATAGGCAGACGGGATTGTCCGGTATAAGGTCGCCAGGTGCGACCATCAAACGCTTCCATCACCGGACCGCGCCAGTAAAGTTTGTCAGAAGCGGGTATCGCACCATCAAAGCGCACTCGGAATGCGATTTCACTACTCAAGGCCAGATTGGAAAAAATGCCAGGAGACATTTGTTCCGTTAGACCGCTACGTGCCCTGTGCGCGTCTTGTGGTAATCCCCAGAGTGGGCCTGAGATGCGTGGGAACAAAACATAAAGCACCAGCATGAACGGGATTGCCTGCAAGCTTAGCAGGCCGGCGTAGCGCAGAGTGGGTAATGGTTTGCTGGCTGGGCCGCCATGTACTCGAATCAAGGTAGCGGTAACCAGCGTCATGCTGGTAATCAGCCAGAGGCCCGTGGGAATACTTTGTGAATAAAAATAATGGGTGAGCAGCAGAAAATAACCCAGCGTGATCAGCACCATCGCATCGCGCTGGCTGCGTAGCTCAAGGAGTTTAAGCGCCATGAACAGAACCAGCATGGCGACACCCGCATCACGTCCAAGCAGGGTTCGGAATTCAACCAAAACACCAGCGCAGGCGATGCCGACCAGCAGAATCAGCAACCAGCGACCTGGTAGGCGTTGATTGCGCGACCAGAGCCAGCCAGCATAAGTGATTATGCTGGCCGTCAGCGCGCTGAGCCAAAGTGGCAGGTGCATTGCGTGCGGGATGGTGGTGGCCAGTGAGGTCGCAAAAATCCAGAGTGCACAGCGGTGATCAAGCATTTGTGTGGCTGGTGTGCTCATGGCTAAAGAGCGCCAATGTTTCAAGGCAGTGCGAGCGGTGTGCGTCACCGCGAGAGGCCAGAGTTTCTTGCCCCGGGAGGCGTAGACCGTAACAGATACCAGCACCTGCTGCCGCCAGAACCCAGCCGCATAAAATCGACAGCCGTATTTCACTATCGGCTGCTTCAGGCGTTAATTGCCAATCCAGTTGCAGTTCCTGTTCGGCGCCGCCGGCGAATTGCTTGATCTGTAGTGGGCGTTGGCCGGCGTCTCTGGCGCTAGCCTTCCAGGCGACATGGCGCAGTGAATCAGCTGGCTGGCGATTGCGAAATCCGGCGAAGTCTTCTTGACCGCCATCCCCGTAACGCTCTCCGGTGATTGCAGTGGATTGCTCGGGCGGCAGTGGCGTGCTGATTGGCTTTGGGTAAACCAGGCAACGCATATCAGGCTGCAGATAACTCCAGGCGTATAACAAGCCGAGTGGATAGACCGTGGACAGGCGAACCCGTGGCAACGTCAGCCAGCCGCGTTGGGTGGTCAGCACAGGAATCGCCACCTCGCATCTTTCTTCAGGTGCAATCTGCGTGCCGATGCTTGGATTGTCCAATGCCTGCAATTCCAGACCCAGGCGCGCAATTTTTCGGTCGTTGCGCAACTCGATTGGGAAGTATGCCAACTCGCCAGCAAAGACTGGCTTAGCTCTCCCCGGCGTAATCCATAGCGCAAAGAGGTTGCGAAAAGTGTGAATCATGCCAATTAGGCCGAGCCCGGTGAGCAGGAATACCAGTGCATGACCTAATGCCAGATCGTAATTGATGGCGCCGGTAAACATGGCGGCAAGGGTAATCGCAAAGACGATGCCGGCGCGTGTCGGCAAAATGAAAATGCGGCGTTGGGTCAGGCGGAACGTAGCGCTACCGTCGCTGTGCCAGCGAAATAAGCGTTGCTTGAAACTGGCCAGCAAGTTCACGACTCAGGGAATGGCGACGCTACGAATCAGGCTGGCGATATCCTCGGCGCTCGCCATGCCACTACCCTGAGTAGAGCGTAGTCGGTGACGAGCGACAGCCGGCAGGACTTCCTGAACATCGTCGGGCAGGACCATCTCACGGCCATCAAGCCAGGCCCAGGCGCGGGCAGCCGCTAATAAAGCGAGGCCGGCGCGTGGTGATAAACCATGCTGAAAACAGGGATTGTGGCGAGTGGCTTCGAGCAAGGCTTGAACGTAGTCAATTAGCGGTGCCGCAGCATGAACCAGCGCAACTTTTGCCTGCAAGCCCGATATTTCTGTTGCTGCAAGGACCGCGGAAAGTTGGTCAGCCTTCTCGCGTTGCCCACCAGCTGAAAGCAAAGCTCGCTCAGCGACACGATCCGGATAGCCTAGTTCGACCCGCATCAGGAAGCGATCCAGTTGAGACTCAGGCAGGGGAAACGTGCCGATCTGGTGAGCCGGATTCTGGGTGGCGATCACAAAAAATGGATTCGGCAAGCTGCGCGTTTCGCCCTCGACGGTGACCTGTTGTTCTTCCATCGCCTCAAGCAATGCACTTTGAGTCTTCGGCGTGGCCCGATTAATTTCATCCGCCAGCACCACTTGAGAAAAAACAGGCCCAGGCAGGAAGCGAAATGTCCCCTGTTCACGTTCGTAAATCGAGACACCAATAATGTCAGCCGGAAGCAAATCGCAGGTGAACTGAATTCGCGAAAACGCGAGTCCCAGCAACCGCGCCAAGGCGTAGGCCAACGTGGTTTTCCCAACACCCGGCAAGTCCTCAATCAGTAAATGCCCGCCGGCAAGCAAGCAGGCCATGGCTAGTCGAATTTCTTTGTCTTTGCCAAGAATGACTTTGCCGGCTTCGGTGAGCAGATTATCCAGCGGGCCAGACCGCGGTGTAAGCAAGGAAAGTGTCGTTCGCAACATGTGGATACACCATAATTATGCATTCAGTTCATTGTAATGCTTGAAGCCGCGTGCAGAATGGGTCGATAATGACATTTATCGAGCGCCGCTGAGTGCGCCGGTTTGCAGAGAGATAACAAGTGACGACCACTGCCTTTATCACCCATCGCGATTGCCAGTTACACGACATGGGTGCACATCACCCGGAATGCCCACAGCGCTTGACCGCCATCAGCGATCACCTCATCGCCCAGGGGCTGGATGCCTATTTCGTTTATTACGACGCCCCATTGGCAACCTTTGAACAATTGTTGCGCGTACACCCCGCATCCCATCTGGAGCGCATCAAACGCGCCTCGCCGGAACACGGTGTTGTACACCTCGACCCCGACACCGCTATGAACCCGCATACCTGGCAAGCTGCGTTGCGTGCAGCTGGCGCTGGCTGTCATGCGGTCGACCTGGTAATGAAGGGCGAAATCGAAAATGCCTTCTGTGCCGTACGCCCACCTGGCCATCATTGTGAAAAAGCCACCCCGATGGGTTTCTGCTTTTTCAACAATATTGGTGTTGCAGCGCGCCATGCACTCAAGGTGCATGGGTTGGAGCGTGTTGCGATTATCGACTTCGACGTCCATCACGGTAATGGTACGGAAGACTGCTTTGCCGGTGACGAGCAGGTGCTGATGTGCAGTATTTTTCAGCACCCGTTCTATCCCTATAGCGGTGCTGACAAACCGGCTGCCAACATGTGCAATGTGCCGCTAGCAGCAGGTTCTGGCGGCGAAGAGTTCCGTGATGCGGTGACTCAGGTCTGGATGCCGCGTCTGCGTGAATTCAACCCGCAGATGATTTTTATCTCGGCTGGCTTTGATGGTCATTACGAGGACGACATGGGCGGACTCAAGTTACTTGAGCGAGACTTTGCCTGGTGCACCGAGCAATTGAAAAATCTGGCTGCAGAAATTTGCAACAAGCGAGTTGTTTCGATGCTTGAAGGCGGTTACGTAATGAGTTCGCTAGCACGTAGCGTTGGCGCACATTTACGCATATTGGCTGATCTGTAATCGAATTTCCCGAAAAATGCTTGGGGTAGGGTAAAATCCTGCCCTCTTTTTCATGTTTCCAACGTTTTAACGGATGAATTCATGGCGTTGATTGTTCAAAAATACGGCGGCACCTCGGTTGGCAACCCTGAGCGCATCAAAAATGTCGCCAACCGTGTTGCCAGGTTCCAGGCCCAAGGTCACCAAGTGGTGGTTGTAGTGTCTGCCATGAGTGGTGAAACCAATAAGCTGATCGCTTTAGCCAAAGAAGTTCAGGCCAATCCCGATCCCCGCGAGCTGGATGCCATCATGTCTACAGGCGAACAGGTCACTACCGGCTTGCTCTCTATGGCCTTGATGGATATCGGTTGTAAAGCCAAAAGCTATACCGGTGGCCAGGTCAAGGTGTTGACGGATAGCACTCATACCAAGGCGCGCATTCTTTCCATAGAAGAAGCCAATATGCGGCGCGATCTTGATGCGGGCAACGTTATTGTTGTTGCCGGTTTTCAAGGGGTTGATGCTGATGGCAATATCACCACGCTTGGTCGCGGTGGCTCTGATACCTCAGGTGTGGCGCTTGCTGCCGCATTGAAGGCCGACGAATGCCAGATCTACACCGATGTTGATGGCGTTTACACCACCGACCCGCGTGTCGTGCCGGAAGCCAAGAAGCTTGACACCATTACCTTTGAAGAGATGCTGGAAATGGCCAGCCTCGGTTCCAAGGTGCTACAGATACGCTCGGTTGAATTCGCCGGCAAATACAAGGTCAAACTGCGCGTTCTTTCCAGCTTCCAGGACGAAGGGGAAGGTACGCTGATCACTGTTGAGGAAGATAAGAAAATGGAACAACCGATCATCTCCGGTATCGCCTTCAACCGCGATGAAGCCAAGCTGACCGTTCTCGGCGTGCCGGATACCCCGGGCATTGCGTATCAAATTCTGGGTGCCATCGCCGATGCCAACATCGATGTCGATATGATTATTCAAAACGTCGGCCATGACGATACGACGGATTTCTCCTTTACCGTCAATCGTGGCGACTTTGCCAAGGCACAAGCCATTCTTGAAGGTGTCAAAACCAAGCTGGGTGCCCGCGAAGTGACCGGTGACAGCAAGATCTGTAAGGTCTCCGCGGTTGGTGTTGGTATGCGCTCCCATCCGGGTGTCGCCAGCAAGATGTTCAAGGCATTGGCTGACGAGGGCATCAACATCAAGATGATCTCGACCTCTGAAATCAAGATTTCGGTTGTTCTGGATGAAAAATACCTGGAGCTGGCGGTTCGCGTTCTGCATCGCACCTTCGGACTCGATCAGTAAATTTGACCAAAAGGCGCGAAGGCTATATCATCCGCGCCTCATTGAGATCTGGACACGGAGACGTGGCCGAGAGGTCGAAGGCACTCCCCTGCTAAGGGAGCATGCGGGCAAAACCTGCATCGAGGGTTCGAATCCCTCCGTCTCCGCCAGCTAGCAATTGGCCAGACTCAAGCAATCAAGCGCCTTTCGGGGCGCTTTTTTGTTTTTTGCTCAGCGTAATAATGGCGCGAGCGCTGGCCAGACGTGGTCGAGAATGAGTGGCTGGGCTGCCGCAGTCGGGTGCAGATTGTCGGCTTGGAAATAAGTCTGCTTGGTGGCGATCGGGGCAAGTAGAAAATCAAGCAAGACAACCTTTTGCTGGCGGGCGATTTCGCCAAAACTGGTATGAAATGCGATGGCGTACGGGCCATAGTTTGGCGGAAGGCGAATACCGGCCAGCAGAACTTTGGCTCCCACAGCGCGGGCTGCTTCGATCATGGCGTTGAGATTCTCACGCATTTGCGCTAGCGGCAGGCCACGCAGGCCGTCATTGGCGCCCAGTGCTATTACAACCACAGCCGGTTTGTATTCGCGTAGCGCCTGACTAAAGCGGGAACGGCCACCGGCAGTGGTTTCCCCAGAGATGGAAAGGTTGGCGACGCTATAATCAAGCCGTTTTTCGCTAACTCGCTGGGCTAGCAAGGATGGCCAGGCTTGTTCCGTTTGAATGCCATAGCCAGCTGAAAGCGAGTCGCCCATGACCAGAATGGTTTTAGTGGCGAGCGCCGGGGTGGTGGAGAAAAGCAGGACCAACAGAAAGAGAGCAAGCCGCATGGCAGATAAACCGGTGGTTGATGTGGTTGGGTTGGGGAAAACCGTCGATAGCGGCGGTGAGCCGCTGACGATTTTGCAGGATATTTCCTTTTCCGTCATGCCGGGAGAAACAATCGCGATTGTTGGCGCTTCCGGTTCTGGCAAATCGACCTTGCTCGGACTGCTGGCCGGGCTGGATGTTCCCACTGCTGGTGAAATTCGGCTTGATGGCATCGCGTTGGCGGCTCTTGATGAAGATGCGCGGGCCAGGCAGCGCGGAAAGTTACTCGGATTCGTTTTTCAATCATTCCAGTTGTTGCCTTCGCTGACGGCTTTGGAAAACGTGATGTTGCCTTTGGAATTGGCCGGCTCCAAGGCGTCGACCGCAACCGCCCGCGATTGGCTGGGGCGCGTTGGTCTGGAACACCGTTTGAAGCATTATCCCAAGCATCTTTCCGGTGGCGAGCAGCAGCGCGTGGCGCTGGCTCGGGCTTTTGCGCCATCACCCAGGCTGGTGCTGGCCGATGAGCCGACGGGTAATCTGGACGCGGCGACGGGGCAACAGATTATCGACCTGATGTTTGATCTCAATACCAAACAGGGAACAACGCTGATTCTGGTGACGCACGATGAGGCGATTGCTGCGCGTTGCGGGCGAACCTTGCGGATTCAATCCGGACGGCTGGTGTAGGTTGCACTGGCGTTGGTGACGCGCCCCAAGGGGCCGTGTTCGACATAGAGAATGCGCGCTATCTGCCATTGTGCAAGCAATTCCGGATCGAGCGCTGCGCCGGTGGCGAGGCGTTCCATGCCGACTGGGCGCCAGCGTTCATTCTTTTTGTGGGTGCGTGCCTTGATTTTCTCGCCAAGAATACTGGCCAGTGCAATCAGCATGGCGAAGGCCAGAACGTAGGGGGTAACTCGGATGAGGGCGAGAAATGAATCAAGACTGATCTGACTGGGGAAGGTGATTTCCGGTAAGTGATAGCCGTAATAACGCCCTAATGCTGCGATAAATGGTATCCACATGGCGATCCACAAACCCCAGGCGGCAGTTGTGATGACGAGCGCCAGCACCCGCCGTAGCGGGTGGGTAAGATCGGATCGTTCAATAATCAGCGGGAGGCGTCTGGTCTGACGCCCCGGTCGGGACTGATCCATCGTGCGCGTTTTCCTGTTTTTCGTATGAAGGCTTTGGGCAGAGCAACAACGGCGGTTGCTGCCGTGATTACCCAGTAAATGATGGGATACCAGATCATCCAGAAATAGTTTTTGAGCAGGCCTTGGTCGTAGGGTTTGTCAAGGATCAGGCTGAGCATCATCTGCAGCAGGCAGGTGGTGCCGATGAGTAAACCGGCCCAGCCCATGAGCAGGACAGGTGCACTCTGCAGGTCAATCTTGTAAATAATCAGGTCAATAAGTCGGTAGACCGCGAGCAAGGCAAATAGACAAGCCCAAACCATGCTCATTGCGTACTCGATGAATAGTGGCCAGAGGCGCAACCTTTGGAAGGAAATTAATTTAGGCCAGTAGTCGAGTAGCACCTGAGTGCCGCCCATCGACCAGCGCAGGCGTTGTTTCCAGAGACCACTGATGGTTTCGGGCATGAGAATCCAGCACAGGGCGCGTGGCTCGAAGTGAATCTCCCAGCCGGCTAGTTGCAGTTTCCAGGAAATATCAACGTCTTCAGTCAGCTTTTCGGGGCTCCAGTAGCCGACTTCGTGCAAGGCACTGCGCCGGAAGGCGGTGATCACGCCGGATACCGTAAAAATAAGACCGACCGAGCGCTGGGCGCGTTTGATCAGCCCGACGATGGATGAAAACTCGCCGACCTGAATCCGTCCCAGCAGAGTGGAACGGTTACGGACGCGTGGATTGCCGGTGACGGCGGCAACTTCGGGATCATCGAAATGGCGGACCAGCCAATGCAGCGAGTGCGGGTCGAGGCGGGCATCGCCGTCTATACCGACGAGAATTTCAGCGCGTGTCATCAATGCGGCAGTATTCAGCCCGACCGCCTTGCCCTGGTTTTGTAGCTGATGAATGACGCGCAGTTTTGGGAATTGTTCGGCCAGCGCATTGAGCAGTTCGCCGGTGCGGTCCTTGCTGCCGTCGTTGATGGCGATCACTTCGTAATGTGGGTACTGCAATGCCATCAGCGCTTCGATGGTTTCTTCAACGTGTGCCTCTTCGTTGAAACAGGGAACCAGCACGGCAATCAGCGGGTAATCGGTACGCGCTGGCGGCTGGCTGACAATGCGGTGCGGTCGACGCTCAAAACGGAAGAAAAAACTGATCCCGCCAACCATCCAGACGACCGACATCAGTACTGGATAGAAAAAAACGTAAGCGAGGGTTGCACCCCAGAAATCACCCAACAGCGCCGGCAGGGTGATCATTTCAATTGCGGCTGCGAACGCAGCGAGAGGACTGGGCTGATTTGATCCAGGGCCTGAATCGGGAATCCGCTGAGGCCAAATTGACGGAAACCCTCGGCTTCCAGTTGGCGCATTTTTTCGGCGATTTGTGCGGTGGGCAGGGCGGGGTCAAATTCAAGCAATACCCGTGTTTTTGCGCTAACCGGTAGCGCAGCGCTATTGGTTAAGCTGGCCGGCAGGGCGATCAAGTCGCCTGAACGCAAGTTAGTCCAGACCGATTCAACCGGCACTTCTGCCAATGAGTAAATCAGATTCAGCGGCCAACGCCAGCGTTCAGCGGCGTTACGCACTTGCTGGGCCACTGCGCTACCCGGTTCAGCGCTCAAACGCAGACCCGCGAAATTAACCTGACGGGCAAGGTCGGCAATCAATTCGCTATCGCCAAGCCAGGAGTCAGGCAAATCAATAAACACGGGTACGCCGGCGCGGCGTTCAATTTGCCAGCCGATCCGGTTGAGGTTATCGGCGGCCAGTGGGCGGCGGGTGGTCATAAAGAGTGCCGCATCCTTGTCATCACGCAAAGCATTCGGCGCAACGAAAGCAATATTGGGTTGCAAGCTGAGCAGGCGGTCGAGGGTGCTTGAAAGTTCGTCTTCCTCATTCAGCCACTGCCCAGGCGTGAGGCGCACACTACGGGCCGGGTCGGGTAACCAGGAACGCCGCATCAGTTCGGCAAACTCCTGCAGGGACGGGCTATTTTCAACCAGATAGCGCCGAGTCTGGATCAGCGGTGTGGCGGCATTGGTTGAGCCATCTTCCAGCGTAAAAGTAATGCTCATGCCCAGTTCGCGGGCGATTTGCTGGCCGGCCAGATTGCTGCGTCCGTAAGGCCAGACCAGAATGCGCGGGGCTTTGCCGGTTTGCCGGGCAATCAACTGGCTACTGCTGGCAAGGTCGTTGCGGATGCGCGCCAGATACTCGCTGTCCGATTCGTAACGGCGATTGGTGTAAAGCCGCGTAATCGCCGCCGGTTCGGTATTGCCTTGCGGGTTGGCGAGAATGCCGTGGTGCAGGTTGTAAGCGTGGGTGGCGACTTCGATCAGCCCGGATGCCTGCATTTCACGTACCTCATCCCAGGTGACAAATTGCTCGCGGGGGCGCGGCGTATTGTCGTAATCGACCAACTTGCCGGCGGGTACGTCGAGCCAAGTGCCGACCAGCGCAATCACTGCCGGGTATTTAAATAATTTGAGCAACGGAAAGGCGCGGGTATAAACATCCTTCAAACCGTCATCAAAAGTCAGCAGCACCGCTTTGGGCGGCAAAGCCCGGCCACCGTTGCGGGCGGTGACGATGGCGTCGATGCTGACCGGTTGGTAGCCATTGGCCTTGAGCCAGGCAAACTGGGCGCCGAGATCAGAGGCGCGCACCGCCGTTGGCGAACTGATCGGCGTGCTGTCGTTTTCAACTTCGTGATAACTCAGCGCAATGAAGTCATTACTGGCCGGCTCGGCCAAAGCGGGCAGGGCGATCAAGAGCAGGAGAAAACGGATCAGAAGCGCCATAGCAGACTCAGGTTGCCAAAAGTGCGTCCTTCGCGAACGCCGTCATAAGGACGCAGGCTGCGGCCTATGTTGTAACGCAGCGAAAGATCACGGTCGAGTTCCCAGCGGTGGCCGTATTCGATGGCCTCGATATTGCCGGGTTGAACATTATTTTCTAGCTGCCAATAGCGCCCGGCGGTTAGCGCCAGACGTTGGCGGAACGAGTATTCGTAATTGCGCCAGCCGAGTTGCTCAACGGCTACGGTCAACCACGCAGAACGGTCATTTTTTGGGTTGAAATAACTGAAGCCAGTTTCCAGCGTGTTGTGTGAGCCATCGGCGCCCAGCGTTGTTTCAAGCATCCAGCGTGGGCCGCTGTACCAGCGTTCGAGCCAGGCAAGATTGAGCGCGCTGCGCTGGTTGCTGTCGGAAAAATCGGTGAATGAGGAACCAAGCGAAAATTTGCGTGACTCGTCGGCGCGCCAATCCACATTCAGACTCGCTTGGCTGGCAAAAACGCCGTCACGCAATGCGCGCAAGGGAAGCTCGTTGGTTCGGCTTTCCACTGCGCCGGAGAGTGTCCAATAGTCATCCGGCTTCCAGCGCGCCGTTGCGGCAAGACCGGCTGATGCGCTGCTGCCGCCATTCAACTCACCGGTTAAACGCCAGTTGAGCCACCGCCATTCGGCTCCGGCACCACTGCGGGCCCAAGTGGTTTTGCTGCCGTCAAAATCGGCATTGGCCGTGTAATTGTGAAAAAACACGCGCCAGTTATCGGCAATTGGCCGGCTGTAAAGCCAGGTATCGACATGCCAGTCGCGGTTGCCGAAATAGTTGGCACCGTCACCCTGGCCGTAACCGGCATCAATCGAAAACTCGTAACGCTGGTGCAGGTCAAAGCTGATGGCCGCACGTTTGACGGCGCCATGATCAGCATCCAGCCTACGTGTCTGTTCAAAACTGATCTGTGCGGCCGGCCAGTTTTGCAGACTGAGGCGGGTTTCGGCGAGGTCGGCGTGAATTGCCGGGTTGCGCGGGTCGGCACCAACAACGCGCAACAAAAGCTGTTCCCCCAGATTCGGCCAGCCACGAGCCAGCGCAAGTGAGGCGCGGGTCTGGCGGGCCTCACTGTTGAAGGGAGAGGCGCTAGTCCGGGTGGCGATTCTGGCCTGTGCCTGCTTGAGGCGGTCGCTGTAGAGACGAGCTTGATCGGCGGTAATGTCGCTGCTCAGGCGCTAGCTGTTGTATTTGCCATCGCGATTACGCCGTTCCGGCAGGCGGGCGGCAAAGGTGTCGATGTGTTGCGTTGCCGCATCCAGTTCTTCAGACTCAACCAGCGCATAGAAGAGGCCCAGGTTAGCGTCGAAATCGTCCTGATTGGCACTAACTACCTCGAAATAAAGGCTGACGGCATGTTGTGGCTGACGCAATTCGAGATAACTGCCGGCAATATCGCGTTTGGTCCACTGCGGCACCGGCAGGCCACGGGCCAGAAAGCTTTCGTAGAGACTGATTGCATCAGCGGCGCGGCGCCGGTTGGCGAGGGCGCTCAGGCGATCAGTCAAACGACGTTGGTCTTCGGCATCCAGCGTTTTGCCAGCGAGAAAATCGGCAGCCAGCTGATCTGTTGCGGTCAACGCCGAATCAAGGCGAAAAAACTTTTCCGGCCCGCGTAAGGTGTTGCGATCAATAATGCCGTGGCGGATGGCCAGGGCAATCCGATCCCCTTCTAGTGAACGTTGTTCTTTAGTGTCAAGTGGCGCTGCGAGGTTTGCCGCTTCCTCAAACAGGCCAAGACGCATGGCGGCTCGCCAGGCTTCCTTGCGAGCTTCACGGTTGCCCGGCTCTTTTTCGAGAATTTGCAATTGGCTGCCCAGTGCCATTGCCCAGTCTTCGCTAACCGCGATAGCGCTGTGGGCTGAGAGAATAAGGAAAATGGCGGGCAGGACTTGGCGGGAAATCATCGTGGGCAATTCTAGCGGCTTTAGTGACTACCGTGTGTGGGGTAGCCCACGTTCGATTTCAACCCGAAAACCAGGTTTTCCAGGCGATCCAGATTTTGCGTACTGGCGTCAGTGAAATACGCTGATGCAATACTCGATAGTTCTCACGTTTGATTTCGTCAAGCAGGGTGCGCTGGATCTGCGCCATGATCAATCCAGGACGCTGGCTCTTGCGGTCAACTGCCGGAAGTTGGTCAAAAGCCTGGGCGTAGTATTTCTCGGCACGCTCGGTCTGAAACTTCATCAAGGCGGTGAAATTATCGGAATATTTGCCGTTCAAAATATCAGCCGCCGGTACGTTGAATTGCTTGAGTTCATCCATCGGGATATAGATGCGACCGCGCCGGGCATCATTGCCAACATCGCGAATAATGTTGATGAGTTGAAACGCCATACCGAGGTCATGCGCGTACTTTTGGGTTTGGCGGTCAGTGCTGCCAAAAATTCCCGCTGCAAGCTGGGTGACCACACTGGCAACGCGATAGCAGTAGAGCGACAGTCCCTTGAAGTCAAGGTAGCGCGACTGCTGTAAATTCATTTCCATGCCATCGATGATTTCGATCAGTTGCTCCTTGGGCAGGCTGAATTGCCCACTGACGGCTTTCAAAGCCAGGCCAACCGGGTGGGTTGGCTTGCCATTGGCAACACGTTCGAGTTCCTGACGCCACCAGTTCAATTTGGTCGAAGCAATCGAAATATCGCTGCAGTCATCGACCACGCCCTCAACCTCATGGGAAAAAGCATAGAGCGCCATAATCGCGTGCCGGTGCTCAAGGGGCAGGAAAAGAAAACTGTAATAAAAAGAGGAGCCGTTAGCCGCGCACTTTTCCTGGCAATATTGTTCTGGTTTCATGGGCGACATTGTAAGGGAGTGACAGGGAGCACGAACCAATGAGATTTTTCTATCGATTAGCAGAGAATGATCTCGGCAATTGCTGATGCTGCATGACTCTGTCCAGACAAAAAACAACAAAAAACCCGCACACAGGCGGGTTTAATGAATTTTTAATGCTTTTAAAATCAACCACTTGGTGCCCAAGAAGGGACTCGAACCCCCACACCTTTCGGCGCCAGAACCTAAATCTGGTGCGTCTACCAATTTCGCCACTTGGGCAAGCGG
Organism: Pseudomonadota bacterium; assembly: GCA_039797825.1. Taxonomy (GTDB): domain Bacteria; phylum Pseudomonadota; class Gammaproteobacteria; order Burkholderiales; family Rhodocyclaceae; genus Azonexus. Next base: position 92,846 of record JBDKHF010000024.1, read on the forward strand.
GGCGCATTCTATCATTTTCTCGCCGCAAATCATCAATAAGTCACACGTTTTACAGGGCCGTTTCACCAAAATAAGTGTCTGATATATGGCGCACCCCATCGTCTTTCGCTGCCATGCTAGAATTCAGCCATTCGCTTGATTAGCCAGAGGAAAGCAGAAAATGGGTGAGGTAAATACAAGCTACGTGTCTGATCACACCAAGTGGATGGACGAGCAGCTAAAAAACAATCCAGCCTGGGTGGAGGATCAGAAAGCTGGTCGTGCGCTGTGGTGGGACAAAAAACAGGATACCGCTACGACAGCGAACAACGCTGAATCCAAGGTGCCGCAAAAGCCTTACCCGTATGACGTTAATTTCTACACCGAGTAATTGTTGTGGAGAATAAAAAAGCCGGCTTAGCCGGCTTTTTTATTCTCCATGAAACAAATGTCAAACTGGTCGGTTGCTAATCAGACGGGCAAGGTTGGCAACTGAGGCGAGATTTTCGCGCGTCGCCGGGTCATTGGCTTCGAGAATTACCTGGTATTTTTTCTTGAGGGCGAGCACGAGTTCGAGTGCATCGATTGAATCAAGCCCCAAGCCTTGGTCACCGAAGAGTGGCATTTCATCGCCAATGTCAGCGCTGGTGATGTCTTCAAGGTTCATCGTCTCGATGATGAACGCCTTCAGTTCCTGATGCAGATTGTTCATGGCTTAATTGAGTATTTTGCGTAAAAGGAGGCCGGAGAAAGCAAGGCGATCTTCACCGTTCTCCTTGATAAGCCGCAGCGTGTCACCACGGCCACTACCCAAACCAGCGGTAACGGCCTCATTGTCTGAAACTGGTCGAAAAGCAATGCGCAGGATCAGTTCCGGTTTTTCGGGGAAACTCAATTCACCAACCAGTTGCCCATATTCTTCCTTGAGAAGAATTTTATCGGGTGTCGGGCCATCATTTTTGTCGATGATTTCGTAATTGCCGACGAACTTCCTGAAATTGTCTGGTATTGACGCCGGGCGCAGTTTTTCACCGAAAATCTGGGTTTCGCCGCCAAGTTTGCCCACAAGGATCTGGCGGCCATTGACGGTTGCGGTCGATAGCCGAATGTCCTCAAAAACACCAACCCGTACCGGTACCAGGCCAAGTATTTTGTACTTGAGGCTGAGCTGACCATCTTCATGGGGTACCAGCTGAAAATGGTGACCAACCGCTTCAACGTTGATCTTGCCCGATTCACTTGAAACATTGACCAGACCCACCAGCGTGTCGAAGTGACCATTGAAGAAACGCAATTCCTCCGCGCTGGGCGCGCGCTCTTCGGCGCGAACTATTGTTTTGGGCGGCGGGCGGATACCGGTTTTAGCTTCCAGCATCAGGCGTAAGGATTCGGATGCAATTTTGCTGACCGAACCGGCGGAAGTGGCGGAATTGGAGAGAATGACGACGCCCAGTTTGTGGTCAGGCAGGATCGACATCATGCTGTGCGAGTCGGGCAGCGAGCCGCCGTGACTTGCGACCAAACCTGCGCCGGGCACCTGGATGCCGCTTAGCAGCCAGCCAAGGCCGACGTAGGAATCGAAGGTGAGCGGGAAATTGGCATTTTGCACACGGACCATTTCGCGGGTTGTTGCGGGCGAAAGTATTTGCTGTTTGCCAGCGCGGCCTTCGGCAAATTGCATTTTGACGAACTGGCTGAGGTCAGCGACATTGCTCAGCAGATTCGCTGCCGGCATGTCGCGCAGGGAAAAGACTTCAATTGGTTTGTTGTGGTCATACGCCTTGGTAACGGCGCGAGAGGCGAAACTGCTTTGGGTCATGCCGAGCGGATGGAAAAAATGCTGGCCCATGTAGTCGTTGAAGGCCTGACCACTAATTTTTTCGACCGATGCACCCAAAAGTGCCATGCCAAGATTGGAATAAGAAAAAACGGTGTTGGGCGGCGTGCTCAGGTATTCGTCACGAATCTCGTCAAGTACCACTTCAAACGGGGCTGGATTACGTACATACAGGCCGCGGTAATAATTTGACGGCAGGCCGGAGTGATGCGTCATGACATTGCGCGGCGTGACTGGCGCCGCATCGGGAAAACGCGATTTGATTGAAAACTCTGGCAAGGCTTTGACCAGTGGCTGATCGATGTCGATTTTGCCCTGCTCCGCGAGCTGCATGGTAGCTGCCGCAGTGAAAACTTTGGAGATGGAACCGGCGCGATAGATGGTTTCCGGGGTGGCTGGAATTTTGTTTTCAAGATCGGCAAAACCAAAGCCTTTTTGCCAGACGACTTTTTGGTCATCAATCAGCGCAATACTGATACCCGTTATTTCGTGGTCAAGCATCTCACGGTCAACCAGCTCCGAGAGGTAATTTTCGATCAGGCGGAAATCACCTCGCGTTACTTTTTCTGGCGCCATCACCGGGGTTGAGCAGGCACCAAAGGCAAGGCAGGAAGCGAGGAGGGTAGCGGTCAGGCGGTCTAGCACATTAAGAATGTATGAATAATCGAGCGCGCATTATAGATCACTTGACTGTTGCGAATAGCTGACAAATTCAGTCGAGTATTTTACAATTCGCCCCCGTTACAACAAGGGAGATCAGGAGTCATGTTCCGCAGCTTGCGTGAGGATATTCGTGCGGTTTTTGACCGCGATCCAGCGGCACGCTCGTTTTGGGAGGTGCTTACCTGTTATCCCGGCATTCATGCCCTGATTTTTCACCGCATTGGACACTGGCTCTGGGGTCATCGCCTGCGTTGGCTGGCGCGCTTTACGGCGCATATTTCACGTTTTTTGACGGGAATCGAGATTCATCCCGGCGCCACGATTGGCCGCCGCTTTTTCATTGATCATGGCATGGGCGTCGTGATTGGTGAAACCGCATTGATTGGCGACGATGTCACGCTTTATCACGGTGTAACGCTCGGCGGCACTTCCTGGAACAAGGGCAAGCGCCATCCAACGCTGGAGGACGGGGTTGTTATAGGGGCCGGGGCCAAGGTGCTGGGGCCGATTACGATCTCAGCCGGGGCCAAGGTGGGTTCCAACGCCGTTGTCACCAAGCCGTTACCGGCTGGTGCAACGGCAGTTGGTAATCCGGCCCGCATTCTCGATAACTCGCCGCAGAGCAAGGAGCGCGAAGCACAGGCGGAGAAGATGGGTTTCTCGGCCTATGCCGTTGGCCGTGATCAGGATGACCCGCTGGCCAAGGCTATTCATGGTTTGCTCGATCATGCCGCCGAGACTGATCGGCGCTTTGCCAGCCTGATCAGGGAACTTGATGCACAAGGCGTCAAGTGCGATAGCGAGGTGCTGGCGGCTGACAGCTTCGATCCAAAATACCTGAGTAAAATAGTTGACTAATTTGATCCACCTTCGATATAGTTGACCGTAACAGTAGGTTATTAGACAAGGGCTCAAAATGCGACTCACCACCAAAGGAAGATTTGCCGTAACAGCCATGATCGATCTCGCTTTGCGCGGCGAAGAGGGGCCCGTTGCGCTGGCCAGTGTTAGCGATCGGCAGAAAATTTCCTTGTCTTATCTTGAGCAATTGTTCGGAAAACTACGTCGCTACAAGCTGGTTGATAGTGTGCGCGGCCCTGGTGGTGGCTATTGCATCTCACGTCCACTCGATCAGGTGGCGGTTGCCGATATCATTCGTGCCGTCGATGAAACGCTGGATGCGACGCAGTGCGGTGGCCGTGAAAACTGCCATGACGAGCACCGCTGCATGACGCACGATCTCTGGTCTACGCTCAATGCCAAAATGTATGAATACCTATCTTCTGTGACTCTGGCCGATCTGGTCGAGCGTCAAAAGCAAAAACTCGGTGTGGCACCCGTCGTGGTTCAAGTCAAACCGCGGCTTGGACCGCAACCCCGCACGCGGGTTGTGCGTGAAAAGGCCACGACGTCGGCTTGAAGATAAATCATGTTTCAGCCGGCATATCTCGACCACAACGCCACAACGCCGCTCGATCCTGCGGTGCTTGCGGCCATGCTGCCCTGGCTGGAAAGCCAGTTCGGCAATCCGTCCAGCCGTCATGAATATGGTCGGGCTGCCCGACGTGCCATTGATCAAGCACGCCAGCAGGTAGCTGCCGCCGTCAATGCACATCCAACGGAAGTGGTATTTACCAGTGGCGGCAGCGAGGCCAATAACTTATTCATTAAAGGTGCTGCGGCCAGTCTGAAACCATCGAGCCTTGCGGTTAGCTCTATTGAACACCCTTGCATACTCAAACCGGCAGCCCGATTGGCCCGGCAGGGTTGGCAAATTCAAAATGTTGCGGTCGACGGCGCTGGAAGGGTGATTTTCGAGCATTTCATTGAAAACCTGGCTGCCAAGCCACAGTTGTTTTCTTTCATGATGGCCAATAATGAAACCGGCGTTATTCAGGATATTGCCAGCCTGGCTGGTGCTGCATGCGCAACGGGTGGTTGGTTTCATAGCGATGCCGTGCAGGCGCTGGGCAAGTTGGCGATTGATTTTCGGGAATTGAATGCGGGTGGTGTACATGCATTGACGCTTTCTGCGCACAAGGCCTATGGGCCCAAGGGCGCAGCCGCGCTAATTCTTGATAAACGGGTGGAATTGCAGCCCTTGATCGCCGGCGGTGGGCATGAGCGCGGTCTGCGCTCCGGCACTGAAAACGTGGCGGCAATTGTCGGATTTGGCGTGGCGGCGGAACTTGCAGCGCAGCGTCTTGCCGAAGACACGGAGCAGTTGGCGAAATGGCGAGAATCTTTGGAGCGCGGCATTGTTGCGCTGGGTGGGCAGGTTTTCGGTGCTGATGCGCCGCGTCTGGCCAATACAAGCTACTTTGCCTTTGCCGATATTGATGGTGAAACCTTGGTTGGCAAGCTGGATCGTACCGGTTTTGCGATAGCCAGTGGTGCCGCCTGCTCAAGCGCCAATCCGGAGCCTTCGCATGTTTTGCGGGCCATGGGGGTTCCATCGGAAATGGCGCGCGGTTCCGTACGTGTGAGTTTGGGGCGGGCCAATAGCCAATCACAAATTGATGAATTCATTAACGCCTTGCAGGCAACGATTAAAAATCTGCAAGGTCTGACAGCAATAGCAGCTTAATTCGGCTGATTGAACATTTCGACAGAGCGAGAAAAATACGATGAAACTCCCCATCTACCTTGATTATTCGGCAACGACGCCGGTCGACCCACGGGTTGCGGAAAAAATGATTCCCTACCTGTGCGAGCATTTTGGCAACCCCGCTTCTCGTTCGCACAGCTTTGGCTGGGTGACCGATGCCGCAGTTGAGGAAGCACGCGAACAAGTCGCGGCGCTGGTTGGTGCCGACCCCAAGGAAATCGTCTGGACTTCCGGTGCGACCGAATCCAATAACCTCGCGATCAAGGGCGCCGCCAATTTCTACGCTGGCACCAAGGGCAAGCACATCATTACGGTCAAAACCGAACACAAGGCCGTGCTTGATACCGTGCGCGAAATGGAACGTCAGGGTTTTGAAGCCACCTATCTTGATGTCAAAGAAGATGGCTTGCTCGATCTGGAAGTTTTCAAGGCGGCGATCCGCCCGGATACCGTGCTGGCCTCGGTCATGTTCGTCAACAACGAAGTTGGCGTCATTCAGCCGATTGCCGAATTGGGCGAAATTTGCCGTGAGAAAGGCATCATTTTTCACGTTGATGCAGCGCAAGCAACTGGCAAGGTTGAGATTGACCTGAGCAAGCTCAAGGTTGATCTGATGAGCTTCTGCGCCCACAAGACTTACGGCCCGAAGGGTATTGGTGCGTTGTACGTTCGTCGCAAGCCACGGATTCGCCTGGAAGCGCAGATGCATGGCGGCGGGCACGAACGCGGTTTCCGCTCCGGCACGTTGCCGACGCATCAGATCGTCGGCATGGGCGAGTGCTTCCGTCTGGCCAAGGAAGAAATGGCCGAGGAAAATATTCGCGTCGCCGCTTTGCGTGATCGTCTGCTCAATGGACTGAAAGAGATGGAGGCCACCTTCGTCAATGGCAATCTCGAACAGCGCGTGGCGCACAACCTGAATATCAGTTTCGCCTACGTTGAAGGCGAGTCGATGATCATGGCAATCAAGGATCTCGCCGTCTCTTCCGGCTCGGCCTGCACCTCGGCCAGCCTGGAACCTTCCTACGTGTTGCGTGCGCTTGGTCGTGATGATGAGCTGGCGCATAGCTCGATCCGATTCAGCATCGGTCGCTTCACGACCGAAGAAGAAATTGACTATGCAATCAAATTGTTAAATGCGAAAGTTGGCAAACTACGTGAACTTTCACCGCTGTGGGATATGTACAAGGACGGCATTGATCTCAGTACCGTTCAATGGGCAGCGCACTAGTCGCTAGTCGGTAGTTGTTAGTTATTAGCAGTTTTTGCTAGCGACTAACAACTAATAACTGAATTTAGGAGAATTAACATGAGCTATAGCGTAAAAGTCATTGATCACTATGAAAATCCGCGTAACGTCGGCACTTTTGCCAAGGAGGACGATGGCGTTGGCACCGGCATGGTTGGTGCCCCTGCTTGCGGCGATGTGATGAAGTTGCAGATCAAGGTAAACAAGGCCGGCGTGATTGAGGATGCCAAGTTCAAAACCTACGGCTGCGGTTCGGCCATTGCATCTTCTTCGCTGGTGACCGAATGGGTCAAGGGCAAGACGGTCGACCAGGCTTTGGCGATCAAAAATACGGAAATCGCCGAAGAATTAGCATTGCCGCCGGTTAAAATTCACTGTTCGATCCTGGCTGAGGATGCCATCAAGGCAGCTGTGGCGGATTACAAGAAAAAGCACGGAGAATAAACATGGGCGTTACCTTGAGCGACAAGGCAGCGAAGCACGTTGCCAATTACCTGACCAAGCGCGGCAAAGGTGTCGGGCTGCGCCTCGGGGTTCGTACCAGCGGCTGTTCTGGCATGGCTTACAAGCTGGAGTTTGTCGACGAAGTTGACCCTGAGGACATGGTTTTCGAGAGCAATGGCGTCAAGGTTTTTGTCGATGCCAAGAGCATGCCTTACCTGGAAGGGATGGAGCTCGATTTTGCCCGCGAAGGACTTAACGAAGGGTTCAAGTTCAATAATCCTAACGTCAAGGATCAATGCGGTTGCGGCGAATCGTTTAACGTCTGATGGACTTTCGCGCCGATCATTTTTCGCTATTCGGACTGGATCAGGCCTTCCGGCTTGATTTGTCCGATCTTGATTCGCGTTATCGTGACATTCAGGCGCAGGTTCACCCGGATCGTTTTGTCAATGCTGGCGATGCCGAGCGCAGGATGTCGATGCAGTGGGCGACGCATGCTAATGAAGCCTATCTGACGCTGAAAAAGCCGCTGGAACGCGCTAAATACCTGCTGCACCTCGCTGGGCACGACATTCAGGCGGAAAACAATACCGCCATGCCCACTGATTTCCTGATGGAGCAGATGGAATGGCGTGAAGCGGTGATGGAAGCGCGCCAAGGCGGCGATCATCACGAACTTGAACATCTGCATAATCGTCTGCGTAGTGATATCAATGCCCGTTTTGAAGAACTGGCAGCTTTGTTTGATCTCAACGACCATGTTGCGGCAACCGACCGTGTGCGCCGCTTGATGTTTCTGGAAAAACTTTTGCACGAAATCGACGACGCGCTGGCGTCGCTGGAAGAATAAAAATGGCCCTGTTTCAAATTGCCGAGCCTGGTGAGTCGGCCGCCCCCCACGAGCACAAGCTTGCCATCGGTATCGATCTCGGAACGACCAATTCGCTGGTCGCCACCGTGCGTAGTGGTATTTCGATCTGCCTGAGTGATGACCAGGGGCGTCCCTTGCTGCCTTCGGTCGTGCGCTATCACGCGGACGGTTCTACTGAGGTTGGCTACGATGCCCAGACCAAGCAGGCGGTTGATCCACGCAACACCATCGTTTCGGTCAAGCGTTTCATGGGCCGTGGGCTCAAGGACATTGCGCACGTGGAGTCGATGCCCTACGACTTCATCGAAGCACCGGGTATGGTCAAGGTCAAGACGATCGCTGGTATCAAGAGCCCGGTTGAAGTCTCTGCCGAAATCCTGAAAAGCCTCAAACTGCGTGCCGAAACCGCACTGGCTGGCGATCTGGTTGGCGCTGTGATTACCGTGCCGGCATATTTTGACGATGCCCAGCGCCAGGCCACCAAGGATGCCGCACGGTTAGCTGGCCTCAATGTCCTTCGCCTGCTTAACGAGCCGACTGCAGCTGCCATCGCTTACGGACTGGATAACGGTGCTGAGGGGGTTTATGCGGTCTACGACCTCGGTGGCGGCACGTTTGATATTTCCATCCTCAAACTGACCAAGGGCGTGTTCGAGGTTTTATCGACGGGCGGCGATTCCGCGCTGGGTGGCGATGACTTCGACCACAGAATCTTCTGTTGGGTTATCGAACAGACCAAATTGCAACCGCTTTCGCCGGAAGATGGCCGTCTGTTGATGATGCGCTGCCGCGAAGCCAAAGAATATCTGACCAACAACCCTGAAGCGCCGATTACCGCACGCTTGTCCACCGGGGAAATGGTCGATATCAAGCTCGATGTCGCCACCTTTGCCAGCATTGCCCAAACCCTTATTTCCAAAACCATGCAACCGGTCAAAAAAGCCTTGCGTGATGCCGGTTTGCGCGCTGAAGACATTAAAGGCGTCGTTATGGTCGGCGGGGCAACCCGCATGCCGCAGGTGCAAAAGGCGGTTGGTGATTTTTTCCGCCAGGAACCGCTGACCAATCTTGATCCGGACAAGGTAGTCGCGCTCGGTGCGGCAACCCAAGCCAATCTGCTGGTCGGCAACAAGACCGGCCAGGATGACTGGCTTTTGCTCGATGTAACGCCGCTGTCGCTCGGTCTGGAAACCATGGGCGGCCTGACCGAAAAAGTGATTCCGCGCAATTCAACAATTCCAACCGCTCGCGCTCAAGAATTCACGACCTTCAAGGATGGCCAGACAGCGATGGCGATTCACGTTGTGCAGGGCGAGCGCGAACTGGTCTCTGATTGCCGCTCGCTGGCCCGCTTTGAATTACGCGGCATTCCACCGATGGTGGCGGGCGCTGCGCGCATTCGCGTAACGTTTCAGGTTGATGCTGATGGCCTGCTGGCGGTTGCTGCACGCGAACAAACAACTGGCATTGAAGCCAGCGTTACCGTCAAACCTTCTTACGGCCTGTCTGACGACGAAATCGCCGGCATGCTCAAGGACTCAATGACGCACGCCAAGGATGACGCGATCAATCGCGCGCTCAAGGAGGCCATCGTCGAAGCGCAACGCATGATCGAAGCGACCGAAGCAGCCATGAAGGAAGACCCGCATCTGCTCAACGAGACCGAAACGGCGAAAATTTTGGCAACCATTGCCAAGTTGACCGCATCGATGCAGGGTAATAACCGTCGTCTGATCAATATTGCCATGGACGATCTGGGTTTTGAAACCCAGGAATTTGCCCATCGCCGTATGGATCAAAGTATCAAGAAAGTGTTGTCCGGCCGCAAGGTGGATGACATCAAAATGGGAGAAGACGCATGACGCAAATGATCGTCCTGCCGCACGTTGAGAATTGCCCGGAAGGCGCCGTGATTGAAGCGGAAGAAGGTAAGTCAATCTGCGAAAACCTGCTCGCCAATGGTATTGAACTCGATCATGCCTGCGAAATGTCCTGCGCTTGTACTACTTGTCACGTCATTGTGCGTGAGGGATTCAACTCGCTGGAAGCAGCCGAAGAGATCGAAGAAGACTTGCTGGACAAAGCTTGGGGCCTGGAACCCAATTCCCGCCTCGGTTGTCAGGCATTGGTACGGTCAACGCCTTTAGTGGTCGAAATTCCCAAGTACAGCATTAACATGGCGAAGGAGGGACACCGCAAATGAAATGGACGGACATCAACGATATCGCCATTGAACTGAGCGATGCGCATCCTGATAAGGATCCACTCAAGCTGAATTTCGTCGACCTGCGCAATTGGGTGATGGCGCTGCCGGATTTCAACGACGATCCCAAGCATTGCGGCGAAAAAATACTCGAAGCGATCCAGCAGGCCTGGATCGACGAAGTCGCCTGAAAATGCAATTTGCCACTGGTTGGCAGTGGCAAATTGCTTGGTGCATCAAGCTTGGCTGGATACGTCCAGCAGGCTTTCATCCCAACTGGGGTGTTTTTCCAGACCCAGCAAATTAGCAACAGTGGCCGCAATATTTGATAAACCGGCAGTTTCTGTTTGTTTCAGACTCAGCTTACCGGCGGTTGTGTTGTCGTAAAGAATCAACGGCACTGGATTCAGTGTGTGTGCTGTTTTGGCTTTGAAAGAACCATCCGCGTTCAGTGCCGGTTGCTTGGTTTTCTTGTCGATTTCAAACATTTCGTCGGCATTGCCATGATCAGCCGTAATCAATGCAACGCCGCCCAGCGCATCAATCACCGGCAGAATACGCGCCAACTCCAGATCAAGGGCTTCAATGGACATCGTCGCCGCACGGAAATTGCCGGTATGACCAACCATGTCGCCATTGGCGAAGTTACAACGCAGGGTCTTATATTGACCGCTGTGCAGGGCCGCGATCATTGCATCGGCAATTTCAGCGGCTTTCATCCACGGGCGTTGCTCGAAAGGCACCACATCACTAGCGACTTCCTGCCAGGTTTCACCCTCGAACTTGCCGGAGCGGTTGCCGTTCCAGAAATAAGTTACGTGACCAAATTTTTGGGTTTCCGAACAGGCAAACTGGGCAATTCCCGATTTTGCGAACCATTCGCCCGTGGTGTCCTTGATCGCCGGCGGGGCAACCAAAAAGCGGGCCGGTAATTTCAAGTCACCGTCGTACTGCAACATGCCGGCGTAGGTCACTTTCGGGCTGCGAACCCGGTCAAATTTGTCGAAGCTGGCATCCTCAAAGGCACGGGTGATTTCGATGGCGCGATCGCCACGGAAATTGAAGAAGACCACCGAGTCGCCATCTTCGATAGTTCCTACCGGAGCGCCATTTTCGCCAATGACGAATGCTGGTAAATCCTGATCAATGGTGCCCGAATTTTGCTCGCGCAGGCCGTTGACCGCAGCAGTTGCATTCGGGAACTGCTGGCCTTCGCCTAAAACGTGTGTCTTCCAGCCTCTGTCAACCATCGCCCAGTTGGCATCGTAGCGGTCCATCGTAATGAATTGGCGACCTCCGCCGGAGGCGATCCGCGCATCGAAACCATCGCTGCTGATCTCGGCCAGGAAGGCTTCAAACGGCACAACGTATTCAAGCGCGCTGGTTTCCGGTACATCGCGGCCATCAAGCAGGGCGTGGATGCGGACGGTCTTGATGCCCTCAATTTTGGCCTGCGCAACCATCGCTTTCAGATGGTCGATGTGGCTGTGAACGTTGCCATCGGAGAAGAGACCAATGAAATGCACAACGCCACGTGCTGCTTTCGCTCCAGCAATGATTTGTTGCCATGCTTCACCCTGCCAAATTGCACCGCTCGAAATAGCGTTGGAAACCAGTGAGGCACCCTGGCTATATACCTGACCGGCACCAATCGCATTGTGACCAACCTCGGAATTACCCATATCATCATCCGACGGCATACCGACAGCGGTGCCGTGTGCGCGCAAAGTGATGTTCGGATATTGGGCAAATAAACGGTCAAGCGTCGGTTTTCTTGCGGCGGCAATCGCGCTACCGACATCCGTCTTGGGAATGCCGTAACCATCCATGACGATGATGACGACAGGACCAGTGACACCTGAGAATTTCGGATTTTTTTGCAACATGGTTGAGGTTCCAGCTTAAATGAATAAATTGCGACGGGGGAGTCAAAGCTCTAACCGCGACGGTGATCAACCCAGTAGAGCAGGGCACCCAAGGCGGGTTAGCGCTGTTTTTCCTTCAGGATCTGTTCTTTTTCACGCTTCCAGTCTTTTTCCTGCTCGTCGTTACGCTTGTCGTGCTGTTTTTTGCCCTTGGCCAGACCAACTTCCAGTTTGATACGGCCCGTTTTGTAATGCAGATCAAGCGGGATCAGGGCGTAACCGGCGCGTTCGACCTTGCCGATCAGCTTCATGATCTCGTTTGCATGCAGCAATAGCTTGCGCGTACGGGTTGGATCAGGATTGACGTGGGTGGAGGCAGACAGCAGCGGCGTGATATGCATGCCAATCAGAAAAATCTCGCCACCCTTGATGATGACGTAGGACTCCTTGATATTCATTCGGCCAGCACGAATCGCCTTGACCTCCCAGCCCTGGAGCGCAAGACCTGCTTCATACTTTTCTTCGACAAAATAGTCGTGATAAGCTTTTTTGTTGACCGTAATGCTCATGCTGCCGTTGATCCATTAAAATCGCTATTTTACAGGATACAGGAACGCTGACGCCGCATGGCTCTGGTCGAAAAAACCGTATTGATTGAACAATCTGCTGCTCGCATGTTCGCGCTGGTGGATTCTTGCGAGGATTATCCGGTTTTCCTGCCTTGGTGCAGCAAAACCGAAGTGAAATTTCGCGACCCGCTAAAAACGGTGGCGACGCTGCATATCAATTATCACAGTGTCAAATCCAGTTTTACGACGCAGAACGACAAGGAACATCCGGTTTCAATGAAAATTTGTCTGGTCGATGGCCCATTTCGTCGTTTGGAAGGTTCATGGCGCTTTAAGGCTCTAGCTGAAAATGCCTGCAAAATTGAATTTCAGTTGCACTATGAGTTTTCCAGCAAGTTATTCGAAAGGGTGATTGGGCCGGTCTTCAATCACATCGCCAATACCTTCGTCGATGCCTTTGTACGACGTGCTACACAAGTCTATGGAAATGATCATGACTGAAATGCTGAACATCGAGGTTTGCTACGCGCTCGCCGAAAAGCAGTTGCTGATCAAGGTGAAACTGCCGGCAGGCTCGAGTCTGCAGCAGGCGCTTGAGACTTCAGGCATTCTGCTCAAACACCCGGAAATTGATCTCAAGAAAAACAAATTTGGCGTATTTGCCAAGCTATCAAAGCTTGATAGCGTGTTGCGCGACAAGGATCGCGTCGAAATCTACCGACCGTTGATTGCTGATCCGAAAGAAGTACGCAAACAGCGCGCAGCCGAAGGCAAAGTGATGAAAAAAGGCGCCGGGGACTCCGACGCCGAGGCTTGAAACAGCAGAATCTGGTTATTTACAGGATTCGCTGGCGATAAGCCGCGTACGTTCCATTTCGATAGCTTGTTCAGCACTGTCCATGATGCGACGCTCGCCTTTTTCGTCAACCGTCGCAATCCGCTGACCTGACTCCAGCAAGGCAACCTGCTTCTGCGCACGCTCACAGTTATCACGCTTCTCTGCAGCAGCAGAGCGTTCTTTGGCTTCTTTCTCCGATTTTTCGGCAGACTCCTGCCGGCGCTTTTTAAAATCCATTTCCTTCTCGGCAAATGTTTTTGGCGCTTCGGCAGGTTGGGCGGCGCTGGTTGAATTAATTGCCTGCGTTTTGCCGCCGATCGTGCGCGAGCCTTCCTTGGCAGAACCAGGCGGCGGCGTATCGGAAATCACTGTACGGCCGGCGCTGTCCTTCCAATGATAGGTTTGGGCGCTCGCATTCAAGACAGTTACGGTCAACGCCGTGCCAAGGGTAAATATCAAGAGCTTATTCATAGCTATCGGGAGTTCTCAGTGTTTTCTGTATAATACGATTTTGTGACCTTGGATTAAAGGCCATGCGCCTCTTGCAAAAAGCCCTAACTTTTGACGACGTTCTGCTCGTCCCCGCGCACTCCCAGATTCTGCCACGTGATGTTGGTCTTTCGACTCGACTGACACGAAACATTACATTAAACCTGCCTTTGCTTTCGGCTGCCATGGATACTGTGACCGAAGGTCGCCTCGCCATTGCGCTGGCACAGGAGGGTGGTATTGGCATCATTCACAAGAACTTTACTGCCAAGGCCCAAGCGGCTGAGGTGGCGAAGGTCAAGCGATTTGAATCCGGCATTCTTAAAGACCCGATTACCATTCCGCCGTCGATGACGGTGCGTGAAGTTCTCGAAATCACCCGTCAATATCGAATTTCCGGCCTGCCGGTGATCGACAAGGCGGGCAAGGTGGTTGGTATTGTTACTAACCGCGACTTGCGCTTTGAAACCAATCTCGATCAGCCAGTTAAAGCCATCATGACCCCGCGCAAGCGTCTGGTCACGGTGCGCGAAGGCGCCAGCGTCGAGGATGCCAAAGAATTGATCCGCAAACACCGCCTTGAGCGCGTACTGGTGATCGATGATGAATGGCATATGCGTGGCCTGATTACGGTCAAGGATATTCTCAAGTCGACGGAACATCCGCTCGCCAATAAGGATTCATCCGGCCATTTGCGTGCTGGCGCTGCGGTTGGCGTCGGGCCGGGTACCGAGGAGCGGATTGCCTTGCTGGCTGAAGCCGGCGTTGATGTGATCGTTGTCGATACCGCGCACGGCCATTCGCAAGGTGTGCTTGATCGGGTCAATTGGACCAAGAAAAACTTCCCGCATATTGAAGTCATCGGCGGCAATATTGCGACGGGTGATGCCGCTCGTGCGCTGCTCGATAACGGTGCTGATGCGGTCAAGGTCGGTATCGGCCCTGGTTCAATCTGTACCACCCGGATCGTTGCTGGCGTTGGTGTGCCGCAAATCACGGCGATTCAGAATGTTTCCGACGCACTCAAAGGCACCGGCGTGCCGATGATTGCCGATGGCGGCGTTCGTTACTCAGGCGATATCGCCAAGGCGATTGCGGCGGGTGCTGACACGGTCATGCTTGGCGGCTTGTTTGCCGGTACCGAAGAGGCGCCTGGCGAAGTTGAGTTGTTCCAGGGGCGTTCTTACAAGTCCTATCGTGGCATGGGTTCGCTGGGGGCGATGCAGGCGGGGTCTTCGGATCGTTACTTCCAGGAAAACACCTCGAACGTCGAAAAGTTTGTGCCGGAAGGCATTGAAGGCCGTGTTCCTTACAAGGGTCCGGTACTCGCCGTGATTCACCAGTTGATGGGTGGTTTGCGCTCGTCAATGGGTTATCTGGGTTGTGCCAGCATTGCTGAAATGCATGAGCGCGCATGTTTTGTCGAAATTACCTCGGCCGGCATTCGCGAATCGCACGTTCACGATGTACAGATCACCAAGGAAGCACCCAACTACCACGTCGAGTAATCGACTCTGTGTCTTTGAAGGCGGCTCTGCAGTTTCGTGCATGGGCCGCCTTTATTCATTCAAGGCTTAGCAATGGCTCACCAGAAAATTCTCATCCTCGATTTTGGCTCTCAGGTCACCCAGTTGATCGCCCGCCGTGTGCGCGAAGCCAAGGTGTTCTGCGAAATTCATCCTTACGATGTAGCCGACGATTTCATCCGCAACTATGGCGCCAGCGGGATTATTCTTTCAGGTGGCCCGAACTCGGTGACTGATGGCGACACGCCGCGTGCGCCGGAAATCGTTTTTCAGTTGGGGATTCCGGTGCTTGGGATTTGTTACGGTATGCAGACCATGGCGCAGCAGTTGGGTGGCAAGGTCATGTCTGCCGAAGCGGCTGGAAAAGCCCGCGAATTTGGTTATTCCGAAGTCCGCGCCCACGGCCATACAGCATTGCTCAAAGGTCTCGCCGACTTTACGACAGCCGAGAGCCACGGCATGTTCAAGGTCTGGATGAGCCATGGCGATTCCGTGATGGAATTACCGGCCGGTTTTAAAGTCATGGCTTCGACACCGTCCTGTCCGATTGCTGGCATGGCCGATGAGGGACGCAAGTTCTACGCTGTCCAGTTCCACCCGGAAGTGACGCACACGCTACAGGGCCGCGCTATTCTTGAACGTTTCGTGCATGGTATTTGCGGTTGTGGCACGGACTGGGTGATGGGTGATTACATTGCCGAAGCGGTGGCTTCGATTCGGACTCAGGTCGGCTCGGATGATGTGATTCTTGGCCTGTCCGGCGGCGTTGACTCAAGCGTCGCAGCGGCGCTGATTCATCGCGCCATTGGTGATCAACTAACCTGCGTTTTCGTTGATCACGGCCTGCTGCGCCTCAATGAAGGCGACATGGTCATGGAAATGTTTGCACGCAATCTTGGGGTCAAAGTCATTCGTGTCGATGCGGTCGGTGCCTTCATGGGCAAGCTGGCCGGTGTCTCCGACCCGGAGCAGAAGCGCAAGATCATCGGCAAGGAGTTCGTAGAAGTCTTCCAGGCTGAGTCGAAAAAGCTGGTTGGCGCGAAATGGTTGGCGCAGGGCACCATCTACCCGGATGTGATCGAATCCGCTGGTAAGGGCAAGAAGGGCGCCCATACCATCAAGAGCCACCACAATGTCGGCGGCCTGCCGGAAGACATGCACCTCAAGCTGCTTGAGCCGCTGCGCGAATTGTTCAAGGATGAAGTGCGCGAACTTGGTGTCGAACTCGGCCTGCCGCGCGAAATGGTTTATCGCCACCCGTTCCCCGGCCCCGGCCTCGGTGTGCGCATACTCGGCGAGGTCAAGCTGGAATCTGCCCATTTGCTGCAACGGGCCGACGATATTTTCATCAGCGAATTGCGGTCGACCGTAGCAACCGAACGCGACGTTGCGGCTGGTGCTTGTACTGCGGCTGACATAGGTAAAACCTGGTACGACCTGACCAGCCAGGCTTTCGCCGTCTTCCTGCCGGTCAAGAGCGTCGGCGTGATGGGCGATGGGCGCACTTACGAAAATGTGGTTGCTTTGCGCGCTGTGGTGACCAGTGACTTCATGACTGCGCATTGGGCACACCTGCCGTATGAACTGCTTGGCCGGGTTTCCAATCGCATTATTAATGAAGTTCGTGGCCTTAATCGCGTTGTGTATGACGTGTCCGGCAAGCCGCCAGCAACGATCGAATGGGAGTAAGTCCAGAGCCCATCGTTGCTCTCGGCGACGAATTTTACATGCGCGAGGCGATTTCGCTGGCGCGTGGGGCTGAGTGTCTGGGCGAAGTGCCGGTCGGTGCGGTGGTGGTCAAGGATGGGATGATTGTCGGCCGTGGCTTTAACTCGCCGATTGGTCAAAGTGACCCGACCGCCCATGCCGAAATTGCCGCCTTGCGCGATGCTGCGCAAAAGCTGGGCAATTACCGGCTACCAGGCTGCGAGTTATTCGTGACGCTGGAACCTTGTGCCATGTGCGCCGGGGCGATCATGCATGCGCGGATCAGCCGGGTGATTTATGGGGCGCGTGATGCCAAAACCGGCGTTCACGGCAGTGTGGTTGATCTTTTTGGGGTTGAGCGACTGAATCATCACGCAACGGTGCTTGGTGGTGTGCTGGCCGATGAATGCAGCACCATGTTGTCGCAATTTTTTGCTGGCCGGCGCAAAAAAACACCATGAAACTACTGATTTCCGTCGCTCGCCAAAGGATGACCCTGTTCGATGAGCAGGGTGAAACGTTGCGTGAGTACTCGATTTCGACCGCCAAAGCGGGCGTGGGCGAAGTTTTTGGCAGTTACCAGACACCGCGCGGTCAACACCTGATCCGGGCCAAGATTGGTGCTGGTGCGCCGGAAAATGCAGTTTTTGTGCGCCGCCGCCCAACTGGCGAAATATGGACGCCAGCGCTGGATGCGGAATTCCCCGGTCGCGACTGGATTTTGACCCGCATCCTCTGGCTTTCGGGTTGCGAGCCGGGCAATAACCGACTGGGTTGTGTCGATACCATGCGCCGCTACATCTACATTCATGGCAGCCCGGAGCGCGCCGAAATGGGCCAGCCGGGTTCGCATGGTTGCATTCGCATGCGTAACGCCGACATCGTTGAACTCTTTGATCTGATTCCGGCTTATACGCCGGTTGAAATCACTGAAGACTGAAGCGGCTGGCCGTTCGGGCCAAAGCTGCGTTCCTCAAAAAATAGTGATTTTTCAGCGTTGACCGTAACAAGGGTTGAGGCACGCGTTCCGTAATCCTGCGAACGTACAAAAATAGCTGAAAGGCGGCGTTCCCATTCGAGCGGCACGCCGGTATCTGGTAGTTGCTCATCAGGAACGATTTCATCGTCGCGCAAGATATCGAAAAATCGCTGGCTGGCCGGCAGGCAGCTCAAAGCTTCAGCAAATCGTTGGCGAGCAGAAATCAGTTTCGGCCACGGGCTGTCCAATAAATGGTTCGATAAACCATAAATGCCTGGTGTCAGTGACTGAATTTGTGGGCCGCGATTACTCGCGTAATGCAGTGATGCGCCATCCGAGAGCAACAGGTTGAAGCCAGAGTAGGCGGCATAATCAAGTGTTGCCAAATAATCTGCCGGCGATTGCCGGCTTTCAAGGAAATTGCGCGTTAATTCCCCGCGTGACAATTCTCCTTTGGCAACGCCTGGTTCGCGAACATTGGTGACCGCGGCAAAACGCCCTTGTTCAATTACGCCCAGCCAGGTGCCACCCGCTTCCAGATCACGACCGCCAATGACTTTCGGTGCATCTGGCCAGCGCGTAGCGAACGCCGTTGGCCGGGCATAAAACTCGTCACGATTGGCAGCGACAACCAGCGGAAATGCTGGATGCGCACGCCAAGCGACGAGAATCAGGCACATTTTTGCCTTGTTTTACGGGTTGACCGCAAGCGCTTCAACGAGCGGACCTTCGCGTGACTCAAGATGCAAATTGGCAGCAAAATTGGACTGGACGACCGCCAATGCATCAAAACCGCCATCCGGTGAAGCTGCGGAACTGACCACCATGCCGCAAGCCTGATCCGGGTTGTCCGGTGAATAAAGATCCGCACCCGCCTGCATCGGAATTTTGCTTTTCAGACGGAAGAGGTGGCGTTTAACCTTGCCCAGATATTGGGTGCGCGCAACGATTTCCTGGCCGGGGTAGCAGCCTTTATGGAAGCTGACGCCACCCAGCTTCTCGAAATCAGCCATTTGCGGCACAAACTCTTCCTTGGTTGCCAGCGTAACCAGCGGGAAACCCATTTTGATATCCAGCCAGCGCCAGACTGGTAATCCTGCCGGGCGCGCCTTGATCGAAAGTTTTTGCCAAAGTGCCGGCATCGCTTCAAAAGGGGCAGAAATAATGTAGCGGCCAGCCTCCATCGCCAATACCTGAACCCCATTGCTTGTGGCACAAGTCATTGCTGCCGTAGGGCAGGGCAGCCCGGCATCCGCCAGCGCTTCGCCGGCTTGCGGCCCAGCGAGTCCGAGTAAAACATGAGTTTCGGTCTGTGAGGAGAGCTTAACCTTGGACCGCAAGATGAACATTTGCAGGCGTTTTTGCGCGGCTTCCTGCAGATCGGCGGCCAAGGCAAGCTGGTAGTTTTCACCATCACGCCAGACGATAAAACTTGCCTGCATGCGCCCTTTGGCGGAACACCAGGCCGAATGCTGAACCTGATCAGCCCCTAAATGATTGATGTCACTGGTGAATTGCGAGTGCAAAAAGGTCTTTGCGTCATCGCCAGCGGCGTGCAATTGACCGAGATGGGTCAGCGGCACCAGTACGGTCAGGGTTTGCGCCGCCTTGAGTTCAGCAGCGGCATCGCCAAAATGAAGAATTTCGTTGGAGGCTCCATCGATAACAGCATCGGTAGATTCCAGAAAGCTGCGCCAGTTGGGGTTCATGAAGGCTCCTGTTGGGTTTGAGATATTATATAGCCCCTTCTATCGGGCTTGTTGTCCCAGCCCAAGACCCGCTTTCTGCCTGCGAGTTCCCTTGCGCTACCTGATCCGTTCAATATTTCTGCTGATACTAATACTTGCCGGGATTGGCGCAACCGCCTGGTGGTGGTCCAATGCACCTTTGACCATGCGCGGTTCGCCGGTCGAGTTTCGTATTACGCCAGGCTCTGGTTTGCGGTCCGCCGCGATGCAAATTCAGGCAGCCGGGGTTGATGTAGAACCCAGCCTAATTGTTATGCTGGCCCGCATCAAAGGCGCAGAAACGACGATCAAGGCGGGTAGCTACTCGGTAACGCAAGGCATTACGCCCTTGCAGCTATTGGCCAAAATGACACGCGGCGAAGTTACGCAGGGCGAATTGATGTTGCCTGAAGGCTGGGCCTTTCGCCAATGGCGCGCCCGGATTGATCAACATCCCAATTTGCAGCACCTGACCGCGAATCTGAGCGAAGCTGAGTTGCTTGCCAAACTGGGTATTCCAGCGGCCAGTATTGAAGGATTGCTGTTTCCCGATACCTATTTGTTCGACAAGCAATCGACCGATCTTGAACTCTATGGCCGCGCTTATCGCGCCATGCAAAGCAGACTTGAGGCAGCCTGGGCGCAGCGTGCGGCAGGTTTGCCCTACAAAACGCCCTATGAAGCATTGATCATGGCTTCCATTGTTGAAAAAGAAACTGGCAAGGAATCGGATCGACCGATGATTGCTTCCGTTTTCGTTAATCGCCTGCGCAGTGGCATGTTGTTGCAGACCGATCCCACTGTGATTTATGGCCTGGGCACTACTTTCGACGGCAATTTGCGCAAACGTCATTTACAAACCGACACGCCGTACAATACCTATACGCGTGCCGGTTTGCCGCCGTCGCCAATCGCCATGCCCGGCATGGCTTCAATTCAGGCGGCACTGAACCCGGCGCAAAGTGAATCTCTGTATTTCGTGGCGCGTGGCGATGGCTCCAGCCAGTTTTCGCGAACCCTCGAAGAACATAATCGGGCCGTTAATAAATACCAAAGGGGAACGAAGTGAGAGGGAAATTCATTACCTTTGAGGGGATAGATGGCGCAGGCAAGAGCAGCCACGTCGAATGGCTGGCTGAACAGGTTCGCCAGATGGGGCGCGTTGTGCACGTTACCCGCGAACCGGGTGGCACTCAACTTGGCGAAAAACTGCGCGAGTTGCTGCTAAACGAGGCCATGCATCTCGAAACCGAAACCTTGTTGATGTTCGCTGCCCGCCGCGAGCATCTGGCGCAGGTCATTGAGCCGGCGCTCAGTCGAGGTGAATGGGTGGTCTGCGACCGTTTTACCGACGCCACCTTCGCCTACCAGGGCGGTGGGCGAGGTCTTGATCGGAGCAAATTGCAGCAACTTGAACACTGGGTTCATGCGGATATTCAGCCTGACTTGACCCTGTTGTTTGACCTACCACTGGATATTGCCCGAGAACGAATAGCGCTAGCCAGCCGTGTGCTGGATCGATTTGAACAGGAGCGCGCCGATTTCCACGAACGCGTGCGGCAAGCCTATATTGATCGAGCCAACCACAATCCTTCACGCATTCGTGTGATCAATGCACAACGCAGCATTGAAGATATTCGCAAAACACTTGAAGAAACAATCTCAAGTATATGAATATTATTGATTTACATGCGGATGTCTGGCGCGGTCTACAAGACCAGCGCCAACGTTTGCCGCATGCCTTGTTATTGGTTGGACAGCGCGGGCTAGGCAAATTTGAACTGGCGCGTGAATTTGCCGCCGGGTTGCTTTGTGAAAAAACCAGTAATGGCAAAGCCTGTGGTCAGTGCATGGCGTGCAATTGGTTTGAGCAAGGGAATCACCCTGACTTTCGCCTGTTGCAGCCTGATGCGCTGGCAGTTGATGCGGATACCGAAGAGGGTAAAAAGAAAGCCAGCCAGCAAATCACCATTGATCAAATTCGTGAGCTGGATGAGTTCTTTACGGTCGGTACGCACCGCGCCGGTTTGCGTATTGTGCTGGTTAACCCGACTGAGGCGATGAACCGCAATGCCGCCAACTCACTTCTTAAAACACTTGAAGAACCATCTGCAGACACTTTATTTTTATTGGTTTCCAATGAGCCGCTAAAGCTTTTGCCGACGATCCGCAGTCGTTGTCAGGTGGTTCCGGTTGCGCTGCCACCGGTCAAAATGTCGGAGGCCTTTTTGGCGCAGGCTGGCGTTAGCGATTCGTCACGCTGGCTGGCACTGGCTGGTGGATCGCCAACGTTAGCGATTGAATTGGCCAACTCCAGCCAAGGTGGCTGGCTGGAATTACTGGTCAAACGCTTATCGATCAAAAACGGGCCGGACCCGATTGCTTCGGCGGCAGAACTCGAAAAGCTGGTCAAGGACAGCAAGGGCAAACTGCAGCTCAAGGCTGTGGTCGAGGCTATGCAAAAGTGGATGGTTGATCTGACGCTGGCCAATAACGCCTTGCCGGTTCGCTATTTTCTGCCGCAGCAGAGCACAATATCCGGACTGGCTGATATGATTCCCTCTGCGCGTTTATTACCGGCCTACCGCGCATTACTTCAGCGACGCCGGGAAGCGGAACAACCGCTCAATGCCCGTCTGTTTTTTGAGGGCCTGTTCATGGAATATCGAGCCCTGTTCAAAACTGATACAAAATGAGTGAAGTTAAACCCGCCCCGCAACGCCCTAGCGTTCTTTCGCTCAATATCAACTCAAAATCCGCGCTTTACGCGGCTTTTATGCCGCATTTGCGCAATGGCGGGATTTTTATTCCGACAACGCGTGGTTACACCCTGGGTGATGAAGTTTTCATGCTGCTTTCGCTAATGGAAGACCCGGCTAAGCTGCCAATTGCCGGAACGGTTGTTTGGGTGACCCCGGCCGGCGCGCAAAATGGTCGCGCTCAGGGTATTGGCGTTCATTTCAACAATGATGAAAGTGGTCAGGAAGCGCGCCGCAAGATTGAAGGCCTGCTTGGTGGTGTCATGCAGTCCACGCGTCCGACGCACACCCTCTGAGCCGTTCCATGCTGGTCGACTCGCATTGCCACATCGATTTTCCTGATCTCGCACAACGCCTGCCGGAAATTTTCGAACGCATGCAAAATAATGGCGTCGGTTGCGCCGTCTGTATTGGCGTCAATCTTGAAGATTTCCCCCGGGTTCTGGCACTGGCCGAAAGTTACCCGCAGCTTTACGCGACGGTGGGCGTCCATCCTGAATACACCGATGCCGAGGAGCCAGATCTGGAGCGCCTCCTTAATCTGGCTAATCACCCAAAAGTGATCGCGATTGGTGAAACCGGTCTTGATTACTCTTGGCAGAAAGATCGCCCGGAATGGCAGCGTGAGCGTTTTCGAACCCATATTCGTGCCGCGATTGCCTGTAACAAACCGCTCGTTATCCATACCCGTGAATCGGCTGACGATACGCTGCGCTTGCTGGAGGAGGAGGGTGCGCAGGCGGTTGGCGGTGTCATGCACTGCTTTACCGAGAATTGGGAAATTGCCCAACGAGCGCTTGATCTCGGCTTCTACATTTCGTTTTCCGGCATCGTCACTTTCAAGAATGCGCTGGTAATCAAGGAAGTGGCTCAAAAGACGCCGCTGGACCGGATTCTGGTCGAAACCGATTCGCCTTATCTGGCACCAGTGCCTTATCGCGGCAAACAAAATCAGCCGGCTTACGTGCTTCACGTTGCCGAAGAAATTGCCCGCTTGCGTGGCGAAACGCTTGAAACAGTCTCAACCGCAACGACAGAGAATTTTTTCCGTCTATTCAAACATGCCATCAGACCCCAATAAATGATCATGAAAACAAAACTAATTACACTCGCCATCGTCTCGCTGCTTTCGTTTCAGGCATCTGCCGCAACTTACGACGATTTGATCAACTCGGCCAAAATGGGCGATACGAGTGATGTAGCTCAGATGGTGCAGCGTGGTGCGTCGGTCGATTCAACCGATGCTGAAGGCAATACCTTGCTGATTCTGGCGGCGCGTGATGGCCATCTGGAATTGGTCGATTCCTTGATCAAACTGAAAGCCAAGGTCAATGCACGGAATTCAGCGGGTGATACCGCCTTGCGCATGGCCGCTTTTCGCGGCCATCTGTCGGTGGTTGAGCGACTGATTGCCGGTGGTGCCAACGTCAATATGCCGGGCTGGACGCCGCTCACTTACGCCGCCTATAACGGCCATCTGGAGATTGCGAAGGTGTTGGTCAAGGCCGGGGCTGACGTCAATGCAGCCAGCGAAAATGGTCACACACCCTTGATTTCGGCTGCGCGTAGCGGCTCACTCGATATCGTCAGGTTGCTTCTTGCCAACAAGGCTGATCCCAACAAGCGCCTTGAATCCGGCGAAACAGCGCTGGATATCGCCCTGAAAAATCAGAATACCGATATTGGCGATCTGCTATTGAAGAGCGGCGGCAAGTCTGGCAAAACGGCGACCATCGAAATCAAATAAATAGCTGGTAAGTACGGCTCGCTGGAACAAAAAATGAACGATTTTGCGGCGTTGACCGTAGCACTTCGCGAATTCCGTGATGCCCGCGACTGGAAGCAATTCCACACGCTACGCAATCTGATTACTTCGCTCAATCTTGAAGCGGCGGAGTTGTTGGAACTGACGCAGTGGAAAAGCGACGCAGAGGTTGAGTCCTTGCCGGCGGATGCAGTCAGCCATGAAGCCTTAAGCGATGAATGCGCCGATATTCTGCTTTATCTGCTGCTGATTGCCGATACCGCAGGGATTGACCTGGCAGAGGCGGCACGAACCAAGCTGCTCAAGAATGAACAAAAATATCCGGTGGATAAATTCTTTGGTTCGCGCGCGAAATACAACCAATTAGGCTGATTCGCTCTCCAGCGTAAACTTGGCGCCCGGCCCTTGAGCCATCAGTTCGGTCAGCTTGGGTAAGGTTTGATGCAGGGTTTTCTCGAGCGTCCACGGCGGGTTGATGATGAACATGCCGCTACCGTTCATCCCAAAACCGTCATTGCTCGGCGCCTTAACCTCAAGCGTCGCATGCAGCCAGTTGCTGGCGCCCATATTTTTCAGCTTGTTGGCCAGTTGGCGCGATTCCGGTTTGGCCAGCATCGGGTACCACAGGGCATAAGTGCCGGTGGCGAAGCGGGTCAGGCTGTCTTTCAGCGCTTTGACCACGTTGGTGTAATCACTTTTCGTTTCATACGATGGATCAATCAGCACCAGCGCCCGGCGCGGTGGCGGCGGAACCAATGCTTTCAAGCCGACAAAGCCATCGCCCGCCGTAATGTTGACCTGACGACCGGCGCCCTTGAAGCACTCCTGCAACAGTTTGACGTCAGTAGAGTGCAATTCGTAGAGGCGGAGCCGGTCGCTTTCGCGCAGCACCTGGCTGGCCAGCCACGGTGAACCGGGGTAATGGCGCAAGTTGCCATCCGGATTGAACTGTTTGATGAAATCAAGGTAATCAAGGGCAGCAGGCGGCAAGCCCTTGGCATCCCACAAGCGGCCAACCCCGTCACGGTATTCGGCAAGTTTGGTGGCGTGAGCTGACTCCAGCGCGTAGCGGCCAGCGCCGGCGTGGGTGTCGATGATCCAGAATGGTGCCGGCTTTTCGCCCATATATTGAGCGATTTGCAGCAGAATCAGGTGTTTTAGTACGTCGGCGTGGTTGCCGGCGTGAAAGGCATGGCGGTAGCTGAGCATGGGCACAGTATACTTCGCCACCATGCCTATTTTCGAAACCTTTTCTTTATTGCTTGCCGGCGCCGCTATCTGGTTCTGGCTCGATACACTCAAAGCGCGCGAAATCGGTGTGGCTGCCGCGCAGCGGGCTTGCGCTGAGGAAGGCCTGCTGTTTCTCGATGAAACCGTCGCTGGCCGCTCTGTTCGGCCGGCGCGTGATGGCGATGGCCAGCTAAAGTTGCGCCGCATCTATGAATTTGAATATAGCGACACCGGCAACAACCGGCGTTCCGGCAGCGTCACCATGCTCGGCCATGAGGTCGAAATCATGCACGTCCGCCCCAACCTTTATGTGATTCCCAATGCCAATGAAACCCTCCATTGAAACTATCGACTTTAACGGTACCGAAGCGCTGCGTCTGAACGGCCCCGGCGGTTCAAGTGCCATCATCAGCAAGCTGGGTGGTCAGGTGCTGTCGTGGATTACGCCGGATGGTCGTGAGCGGCTTTTCCTCTCGGATGCAGCGGTTTTTGACGGTAGCGTGGCGATCCGCGGCGGCATCCCGGTCTGTTTTCCGCAGTTTTCGGATTTGGGTGATTTGCCCAAGCACGGGTTTCTGCGCACGCGTGAGTGGACGCTTGGCGATCAGCGTTGCGGCGATGATTACGCGCTGGTCGCACTCGAAATTTCGGATGATGAAGAGACGCGCGATATTTGGCCATTCCCTTTCCGCGCAGAAATTACGCTGATGTTGGAGGTTGACCGTATCGATGTCGAATTCTGTGTTGAAAATACCGGTGGCGAGCCATTTGAGTTCACCGGCGCGCTGCATTCCTACCTGCGTCTGGTGCAGGTTGAGGATGCAGCGCTTGAAGGGCTTTATGGCTGTGACTACCGCGATGCGGCGAATGAGGATCAGATCATCCGCGAATCCGGTACCGAATTGCGTATTGAGGCGGAAACGGATCGCGTTTATCACGGCGTCAAGCGGCCATTGTCCTTGCAAGCCGGCAACCATAGCCTGACCATCCAGAATCAGAATTTCCCCGATGTGGTGGTCTGGAACCCCTGGGTCGAACGCTGTGCCGCCTTAACCGATATGCCTTCTGATGCCTGGCGCCAGATGCTGTGCGTTGAAGCAGCGGTTGTCGAAAAACCGATAAGCGTTGTGCCGGGCGAAGAATGGTACGGTCGACAAACCCTGGTTGTTGCTTAAGGTCTTGTCAGTTATAGTGAAACGATGCACGCGCTGTTTCGTTTAATCTCTCGCTGGTTGTTGCTGGTCATGCTGGCCACCGTAATCTCCCCGAGTTTCGGGTGGGAAGCGGTGCCGGCGATGGCTGAGCATGAGCATGCGGCGATGTTTGAAATGGATGAACATGCCGGGCACGAGATATCTGCTGCGGCGGATCAAGCCGATGCAGATTGTTGCGCTGACCCCCTGCATCAGTGTTGTCTTGGGCACCAGTTGGGTCATCCGCAAGGCAGCAGCTTTGCGCTGTTTATGCCGCCCAGCACGGCTGCCATCGCCATGCTTTTAAGCGAACGTTTCTTGACACGCGTTCCCGAAGGGCTGGAACGCCCGCCCAGATCACTCTCCGTCTGATCGTCGGCGGACTGCCTTTTTCCCTTTTTTGATGTTTTAGCAGCCCTCATGGGCTGATCTGGCATGCCGCCGGTTGTGATTTTTCAACCGGAGATTTCCCATGCGCACCTATTTTCTGGTCGCCTTGCTGATCGTTGCCGTCACCCCGGCACACAGCGAAACAACTATGACGCTGGCCCAAGCCTTTGCGGCGGCATGGCAACGCCAGCCAGCAGCGCAGGCCTTGGCTGAGCGCGAGCGGGCGGCGCAGTCACGGCGTCAGGCTGCCGATGCGTTCACGCCCGAACCGCCAAGTATTGAGCTTGGCACGCGCAGTGACCGTTTTAACAACAATCGCGGGGCACAGGAGCAGGAACTCGGGCTGATTCTGCCGCTCTGGTTGCCGGGTGAGCGGGGCGGGGCGCAAGCCTTGGCCGATGCCGAGGGGGACGCGGTCAGTCAGCGGGCAGCAGCCTTGCGCCTGCAACTGGCTGGCGAAGTACGGCAAACCTGGTGGGCCTGGCAACTGGCGCGTAATGAACAGAGTTTGGCAGCGCTGCGTGTTGCCAGCGCGACAGCATTGCGCGGCGATGTCGCACGGCGGGTGGCTGCCGGCGATTTGTCACGCGCCGATCAGCATCAGGCAGATGGCGCTTTTGCCTCGGCGCTGGCCTTGGCCGCCGAGACAGAAGCCGCTACTGAAAGTGCGCATTTTCGGCTGGTCAGCCTGGTTGGCCTGGCACCAGGTGACGCTGCGCTAGCGGCTGAGCCGGAAGTGGCGAAAGCGCTTGAGTCGGATGCCCTGGCCAATCACCCGGCCTTGCGCGATCTTGAAACCCGCAGCCTGGTTGCGCAGCGCAGCTTTGACCTGATCCGTGCGCGCAATCGGGCGAACCCGGAAGTGGCCTTGTCCACGCGGCGTGAACGTGGCGTGAGCGGTGATGCAATGGATCAAACCTGGGCGCTCAGCCTGCGCATTCCGTTTTCATCGGGAGCGCGTAACGATGCGCGGTTGGCTGAAGCGAATGCCGATTTGATCGAAAGCCGTTCGCAATATGAATTCGACCGTCAGCGCCTCGCCCAGCAACTGGTTTCCGCCCGCAGTCAGCTGGAAGCGGCGCGCAGTCTGCTTGGCGCGGCTGAAACCCGCGCTCGATTGGCGGCGGAAAATCGCGGCTTCTTTGATAAATCCTTCCGCCTCGGCGAAAGCGATCTGCCGACCCGCTTGCGTATCGAACTCGAAGCTTTTGAAGCCGAGCGCCAGGCAGCCCGTGCCCGAATCAATCTGGCGCAACAGCATTCAGCCTACCGCCAGGCACTTGGCCTGTTGCCCGAATAAATGAGGATGATCTTGATGAAACGCCCCCTCCTAATCCTGTTTTGCCTGTTGGCGATACTTGCCAGCCCGCTGCATGCAGTGACCGCGACGCCAATCCCGGTGGTCGTTGCCGAAAGTGACGATTTTGAAATCGTTGGTCGCCTCGAAGAAAAAAGCTTCATTTTCTTCGTTGACCGTAACAAATCGAATGCGCCGGTTTTGGCGGCGAGCCTTGAGGTCGAGCAGGGCGACAAGAAGGCAGTCGCGCGCTTTCGCCCGGAAACCGGGGATTATTTGATCGACGATGCCGGTTTTTTGGCACGCTTTGCCCAGCCCGGGGGCTACCCGCTGAGTTTTACCTTGATCGCTGGCGACGAGAGTGATTTGCTCAGTGCAAATTTCGCGGTGAATTCGGCGTTGACCGCGCTGCGCAGCGAGTCCTCTTGGGGGATAACAGATGCCGGTGAGCGGCAACTGGGTGGTTGGCTGCTGCAAATCGCGCTGCTTGCGCTGGCTGGCGCTGCAGTCTGGTATTTCGTAAAACGTCGGAATGGAGGTGAAGCATGAAGCGCTTATCACTCATCATCTGCCTGCTGGCGAGCTGCAGCTTGCCGCTCCAGGCGCATGAAGGCCATGATCATGACGAAGCCAAAGAGCAACCAAATCTGGGCAATACGCCGCAACGTCAGCCGGATGGCAGCGTTTTTTTGCCTAAATCGGCGCAGCGCCAGATGGGCGTGCTGACTGAAATGATCAGCAAACAGGATTTGCCGCGGGTCATCGAGTTGCCCGGCAAGGTGGTGATGGACCCGCATTTGGGTGGCAGAGTCCAGGCGATGATCCCCGGACGGATTGAAGCGGCAGGGGCGCATGGCTTGCCGAGCGCCGGCAGCCGGGTCAAAAAGGGCGAGGTGCTGGCTTGGGTCGTGCCATCCGCCGGGCAAATCGAGCGTTCCAACCAGAATGCCTTGCTGGCCGAGCTGAAGGCCAGTCGCCAACTGGCTGAAAAGCGCCTAAACCGCTTGCGTGAGCTGGCTGATACCGTACCGAAAAAGGAAATCGAAGCAGCGGAAAGCGAAGTCGCCAGCTTGAACGGTCGGATGGCTGCCGTCGGTGGTGGGTTGAACAACCGGGAAGCCTTGATTGCGCCGGTTTCCGGGGTAATTGCACTGAGCAATGCGGTGATCGGGCAGGTGGTTGAACCGCGCGAGCTGATTTTTGAACTGGTTGATCCAGATAGCCTGCATGTCGAAGCGCTGGCTTACGAGGTGCTGATGCCGGATCAGGTGGCGTCGGCAACGCTGGCGGCGGGCGGCAAATCCGTGGCACTCAACTTCATCGGGGCCAGCCGCCGTTTGCGCGAACAATCCCTGCCGCTGATGTTCGAGAATCACGCTGCCGGCGCGGGTTTGGCGCTGCCTTTGGGGCTGCCGGTCAAGGTTCAGGTGCAGCTCGCGGTGCGGGTGATGGGCTTACCGGTGCCGATGGCTGCCTTGAGCCGTAGCCAGGCCAACGAAGTCATGGTTTGGGTCAAGCTGGCGCCTGAGCGTTTTGCGCCACGCGCTGTACAAACCACGCCCTTTGACGGGGTACGCGTCATGGTGACGCAGGGTTTGGCAGCGGGGGATCGCGTGGTGGTACAGGGCGCCAACCTGATTTCTCAGGTTCGTTGAGAGGCTGACCATGTTCAAGTGGCTACTCGAAAACAGCCTGGCGAATCGAATGCTGGTGCTTGCCGTCAGCGTCGTGCTGATGGCTTATGGGGCATTTCAGGCAGCGCGCCTGCCGGTCGATGTCTTTCCCGATCTCAACAAGCCGACCGTCACGCTGATGACCGAAGCCGGCGGGATGGCGCCGGAGGAAGTCGAGCAACTGATCACTTTCCCGCTCGAAACAACGATGAACGGCTTGCCCGGTGTCTCCGGCATCCGTTCGGTATCGAGCGCCGGTCTGTCTTTTGTTTATATTGCCTTCGACTGGAATGTCGATATTTACCGCGCCCGGCAGATGGTCAGCGAACGCCTGGGCACGCTGGAAAGTGCGCTGCCACCGGGCATTACGCCGCGTATGGGGCCGATTTCGTCGATCATGGGCGAGATCATGCTGGTCGCCATGCCGGTCGATATGGCGCAAAGCGACCCGATGCAGGTGCGCGAATACGCCGACTGGGTGCTGCGCCCGCGGCTAATGGCGGTGGCCGGGGTGGCGCAAGTAATCCCGATTGGTGGTGAAGTGCGGCAGTTCCAGGTGCAGCCGGATACCCGGCGCATGGCCGACCTTGGAATGACGCTTGATCAGCTCGAAGCGGCGCTACGCGGCTACGCAGCCAATACCTCGGGCGGCTTCCTCGAACTCAACGGGCGTGAATATTTGATACGCCATCTGGGCCGGACTTCGCGCCTTGAAGACCTGCAAAATCTGGCGCTGACGGCGCGCGATGGTCAGCCGATTTTTTTGAAACAAGTCGCGACGGTGGCTTTTGCTCCCGCCATCAAGCGCGGCGATGCCGGTTTCAACGGTGGGCCGGCGGTGGTGCTGAGCATCCAGAAGCAACCGACGGCTGATACGGTCGACCTGACAAAGCGCCTGGAAAATGCGCTGGCCGATATGCAAGCCAGTCTGCCCAAAGGCATGGCGGCGCCACGTGTCACCTTCCGTCAGGCGGATTTCATCGAGTCATCGATCAATAATCTGCAAGGCAAGCTATTGCTGGCCTCGGTTTTTGTTGCCGTCATCCTCTTTTTCTTCCTCGGCAACCTGCGCACGACGATCATCTCGCTAACCGCCATCCCGCTCGCCATTCTGATCAGCGTGCTGGTTTTCAAATTCATGGGCCTGTCGATCAACACCATGACGCTGGGCGGCCTGGCGATTGCGATTGGCGAACTGGTCGATGATGCGGTGGTGGATGTCGAAAACGTCCTGCGTCGTTTGCGCGAGGAAAAGCAGCGCGGCGGCCAGCGTCCGGTGCTAGAAATTATCGTCAAGGCCTCGCTGGAAGTGCGTTCGGCTATTGTTTATGCAACGTTGATCATTGCGCTGGTTTTTGTGCCGCTCTTTGCGCTGCCCGGTATGGAAGGCAGACTTTTCGTGCCGCTCGGCATTGCCTACATCGTCTCGATTCTGGCCTCGATGCTGGTGGCGGTGACCGTAACGCCGGTGCTTTCTTATTACCTCCTGCCGCGTCTGGCGCAATTGAGTCACGCTGACACGCGGCTGGTGAGTTGGCTGAAGCAGCACTATCAGTCTCGCTTGCAGCGGGTTCTGGCCAATTCGCGACCACTGATCGGGTTGGCTGCTGGTGCGGTGCTGGTGGCGGCGGTATCGGTGCCGTTTTTCCCGACCACTTTTCTGCCGCCTTTCAACGAAGGCTCTATCGTCCTGACCTTGCGCCTGAATCCCGGTGTAACGCTCGGAGAATCTATCCGCGTCGCCTCGCAGGCGGAAAACCGGGTGCGCGGTGTGGCGGAAGTCGAACACGTCGGTCGCCGCTCGGGGCGTGCCGAACTTGATGAACACGCTGAAGGCGTTCATGTCTCAGAGCTTGAGATCAAACTCAAGCCTTCTTCACGCAGCAAGGAGCAGGTTTATGGCGATATTCGCCGGCAACTTAAAGACTTGCCGGCCAGCATAAACTTGGGCCAGCCGATTTCACACCGTATCGACCACATGCTGTCCGGCGTGCGGGCGCAGATCGCGATCAAAATTTTTGGTGAAGACCTCGACACCCTGCGCGCCCAGGCCAGCCTGTTGCAGGGCCGCTTGCAGGAAATCTCCGGTATCGCCGATCTGGAAATCGAAAAGCAGGTGCTGGCGCCACAGATCAAGGTTCGCATTGATTACGAAGCGGCGGCGCAGTATGGGCTTTCCGCCAGCCAGTTGCTGCGCGCCCTGCAAACGCTGGTTGATGGCGAGAAGGTGACGCAGATTGTCGAAGGCAACCGGCGTTTCGATCTCGTTGTCCGTCTGCCGGAGAGCGCGCGTTCGCTGGATGGCTTGAAACAGATCCTGATCGAGACACCGAGCGGCCGTGTGCCCTTGTCACGACTGGCCAGCATTGAGGATGCCGACGGGCCGAACCAGATCAGCCGCGACGATGGCCGGCGGCGTATCGTACTTTCGGTGAACGCGCAGGGCAGGGCGCTATCTGATGTGGTTGCTGATATTCGTCAGGTGACCAGCGAATTCCGCTTGCCGGAAGGCTATTTCATTACTCTGGGTGGGCAGTTCAAGGCGCAGGAAGAAGCGGCGCGGCTGATTGCACTGTTGGCGCTCGGCTCGGCAGCGCTGATTTTCATGGTGCTTTACAGCCGCTACCAGTCAGCGCTGCTGGCCGGGCTGATCATGGCCAATGTGCCGCTGGCGCTGGTCGGCAGCGTCGCCGGGCTGTGGCTGTCCGGGCAGCCGCTGTCGGTTGCCGCGCTGGTTGGCTTCATCACGCTGGCCGGCATCTCGACCCGCAATGGCATCTTGAAAGTCAGCCATTACCTCAATCTGATGCGCTTTGAGGGTGAGAAATTTGATCAGGCGATGATCATTCGCGGCTCGCTGGAACGCCTGACGCCGGTTTTGATGACGGCACTGGTTGCCGCCTTTGCGCTATCCCCGCTGTTGTTTGAAGCCGAGCAACCGGGAACGGAAATTCTCTACCCGGTGGCGGTGGTGATTTTCTCCGGCCTGATCAGCGCTACTTTTCTTGACACCTTTTTAACCCCCGCGCTGTTCTGGCGCTTTGGCCGTGCAGCGGCTGAGCGACTGGAGCGTAGCGCAGGCAATGACGCACTTTAATTTCACCCAGGAGTTCTCATCATGAAAAAACAGCTTTCAATTTCAAGTCTCGTTTTCGCTTTGGCGGTGTTCAGCCCAACGGTGTTTGCGCATGCCGAACACGGTCAGGCGCAATACGGCGGGACTGTTGCCGAAGCGGGAATGGCCCAGTTCGAGCTGGTTTCTAAAGGCGACAAGTTGATTGTTTATGTCAGCAATCACGGCCAGCCCGTGGCAAGCGCTGGAGCGACTGGCAAACTCACCATTCTTGAGGGAGTAAAAAAGTTGGAACTTAACCTCAAACCCGCCGGAGATAATCGACTTGAAACAAAAGGCAGCGCCGCCAGCGGTGCCAAAGTGCTGATCAGCGTGCAATTACCCAATAGCAGCCCTTTGCAGGCGAGGGCAGTGATGAAATAGATCATCAAATTCCTCATGCAAATTTGATTTATCTTAGCGCGCCGGGCTGGACGGATTGAGTATGCTCAATGACCATCTCTCAATCCGTCAATCGTGCAGGGAATTTCCATGACTATCGTGCCTCTCAGTATTGCCAGCCTGCGTCGAGCCCTGGCCGAAGGTTGGCATCTGGCGAATGCAACACGCATGACCAGCATTGCCTATGCGGCAATTTTTACGTTAGGTGGACTGGTCATTATTGGTGGCCTGCTGGCGAGCGGGATGACGCCCTTCGTTATCGCTGCGGCTGGGGGATTCATGTTGATTGGCCCGCCGGTGCTGGCTGGTTTCTTCGGCATCGCCCAGGCCAGCGAGAGCGGTGAAAGCGTTGGCGTGGGGGCGATTGTTTCCGGTTTCAAAAACGCCTCGCCCTCGGTCTGGGTCATCGCGCTAGTTTGTGCGCTGCTTTTCATGATCTTTATTACCGATGCCGCCATTCTTTACAGCTACATGGTCGGCGCGGCCCCAGTCTGGCTGACCGATCTGGTGCCAGCGACGAGCGGCGTCTTCAGCTTCCTGAAATGGGGTGCCGCTTCCGGCTTCGTTGTCGCGCTGCTGCTGTTTTGTGTCTCGGCATTTTCTGTACCGTTACTCTGCGAACGCCGGGCTTCGCTTGTTGGTGCCGTGTCCAGCAGCGTCAAAATCGTGTTCGGCAATTTCATCCCGGCAATGCTTTGGGCGGCACTGATTTCATCACTGATCATCGGCAGTATTTTGATTCTGCCGCTTTTGCCGCTGACCTTGCCCTGGCTGGCTTATGCGAGTCGTGCGCTGTATCGGGAAGCGCTGCCGCTGCTGGCCCCGTAGCATGGCTGGGATTTGGCGTACGGTTGGAAACTGCCAAATGATTTGAATTAAATTTCCAAGAATGGGCTACTGCGCATCAAACTGGGGAAATCGTTCTTTAAGCCGTTCAACCGTCGACCGCCATTTCGGGGTTGTTGGTTTGCAGACGGTGTTTTGATTGCCGAACATGCCAATTTCCTGAACCGCTTGCGTAATGGGGACGGTTTGTAACCAGTGAACGGAGACGAAGTATTCGCATTTCTCGTCGTCATCGGCGAGGTGCTGATGGTAGTGCCCGTTTAGATGCACGGCATTGAATGGGATGTCACCATCAGGTGTCGAGATGACGTAGTCGTTGTATTTCAGAGCATGGCCTGTAACGCGGCCAACGCCAACAAAGCCGGCTCCTGGAACTTTTGCCCAGACACGGTCGCCGGGGTTGAGCAGTTGTAGCGTCCTGTTGTACCAGGCACCGCCCCCGCCGCAGATAAAACCGTATTGAACTGCATCTTCCCAAGATCGTTCCGCGCCAACACCGAACGAATGATAGAACTCACCGTTCCACGGCTCATTCGTGCCATTCTGCTTGGTTGCCGCGCTAACTTGGGTCTTGACTGGGTCGAGCAGCCAGGTGCGGCTGATCAGCTGTTCGTTGCCGTTGGCGAAGACTTGGAAGCAGAGCACGTTGATCGGGATGTCACGTTCGCTCAGGTAAGCAACGATGCGCTCCGTGCTGGCGTCGAGAGAGGCCGAGACGATGATGATTTGGTGACTCTCGTTCAATGAGTCTTCGTCAAGCGCCAGGCCGAAGCGCTTCTGGAAGTCGTCGGCGAGGTTTTTACCGGGGGCAAAACGAGCATAAATCGCGGCAACATCTTCGGCGTGCAGCTTGTCTACCCAACTTGCGTAATCCAGCGACTGGGCGACAACATCACGCGGTGTTTTGTCGCGCTTGAGTTCGATCAGCACCAGCGCGCCATCGGGGGCGATGGCCAGTAGGTCGATACGCCCGCCGAAGCCGGTGTCTTCCTGACGACCGATCAGCATCCATTCGTCGGAGAGCAGCCGGGGGGCGGCGATGATCATGTCCTCCAGCATCTTTTCACTGACCAGTTTCGCTTCGGGGAGCGGCTGAGGATTGGCGGATACTTTCCATAGATCAGTCCGGATGGGCATGGCAGCTTTGGTTTCCTTGAAATTATTTATATTACGTGATCATTCAATGGGGTCTGAAAAATTCACCCCAATTTCGCGGTTGACCGTAACAATTCACCCAGCAAACACATCCATCGGCAAACTGAAGCGTTGGGCCAGTGCTTTGGCCTGGCGCAGGTTGATTTTCCGCTTGCCAGCCAATACATCGGAGATCACCGATTGTGTGCCGACCTCTGGCAAGTCTTTTTGGCTGAGGCCGTGTTCATCCATTAAAGCTTGAAGTACGGTGGCTGGCGTTGCCGTATTGGGCCACGGATGAATGCGCGCTTCGTATTCGCGAAGACGATCTGCCACCAGCGAAACCAGGGAAAATACCGGGTGCGCCTCATCGCCGCCAAAGCGATCAAATGCTTCGTCAACAAATGCAAGTAGCGCCACGTAGTGCGCCTCGTCGCGGATAGGGCCGGACAAGCCCAGAGCTGCGTTGACTGTTTCCCACGGCGCCAATATATCCAGTACGTTCATTTCCAGTCTCCTTTATCGTATTCGCTGTGGGTCAGTACTGCCTTGAACCGCAGCAGTTGCGGGGCAAAAGCAATGGCTGCCACCAAGCGGTATTTGTTGCCACCAATATTGAATATATAGCGCTCGCCCACCTTATCCACCCCGCGAAACGTTGACCTCAACTCAGCAAAATTGCTGAATTTGCCACGCTCAATCAGCAGCCGAAACGCCTGAAGTGGTACTTCCGCATCTGGTTGGGTTGCAGCGAAGTCGCGCAGTGCCTTGTTTGAGATCAGTTTCATGGGCTGACATTATCGCAAGTTGCAATAAATAGCAAATTGCGATAATTGATATGTTGCAAGGCCGGCTTGTTGCACTGCGGCAACGGTATAATTGCGGACTTTTCGCTCTTATACCGCCTGCCGTGACTCCCCTCGAAACCGAAATTTTCCGCCGTCGCACCTTCGCGATCATTTCCCACCCTGACGCGGGTAAAACCACGCTGACCGAAAAGCTGCTGTGGTTCGGCGGCGCAATTCAGGTTGCCGGCGAAGTCAGGGCACGCAAAGCTTCGCGCCATGCGACTTCAGACTGGATGGAAATGGAGAAGCAGCGCGGCATTTCGGTGACTTCCTCCGTCATGCAGTTCCCGTACCGCGAATGTATGATCAACCTGCTCGACACCCCCGGCCACGAGGATTTCTCGGAAGACACTTATCGCACGCTGACCGCGGTCGACTCGGCGGTGATGGTGATTGACTCGGTGAATGGTGTTGAGGCGCAGACGATCAAGCTACTCAACGTATGCCGCATGCGCGATACGCCGATCCTGACCTTCATCAACAAGCTCGACCGCGAAGGCAAGGAGCCGATCGATCTGCTTGACGAAATCGAATCCGTGCTTGGCATCCAGTGCGCACCGATTACCTGGCCAATCGGCATGGGCAAGCGTTTCCGCGGTGTTTATCATCTCTACGACGACGCCATTGCCTTCTTCGATCCGCAGGCCGAAAAGGGCACTTCGGAAATTATTCAGGGCCTCGACAACCCGCGTCTGGATGAGCTGATTGGCAGCCAGGCCGATGAGCTGCGCACCGACATCGAGCTGGTGCGCGGCGCTTCGCATGCCTTTGATGCCGCCGACTATCTGGCCGGCAAGCAGTCGCCGGTTTTCTTCGGTTCTGCGGTCAACAACTTTGGTGTGCAAAGTTTGCTCGATGCGGTCGTCGAATTATCACCGGCACCAATTGCGCGGCCATCGACGACCCGTGAAGTACAGCCGAGCGAAACAAAATTTTCCGGTTTCGTGTTCAAGATTCAAGCCAATATGGACCCCAAGCACCGTGACCGCATCGCTTTCGTGCGCGTCTGTTCCGGTCGTTTCGAGCGCGGCATGAAGCTCAAGCAGGGCGGCAAAATGGTCGCGGTTAACAACGCCATCACCTTCATGGCGCGTGACCGTAGCACGACAGACGAAGCCTATCCGGGCGACATCATCGGTATTCCCAACCACGGCACCATCCGTCTGGGCGAAACTTTTACCGAGGGTGAAGACCTGCGTTTTATCGGGATTCCTTCTTTTGCACCTGAGCATTTCCGTCTGGCACGTATTGCAAACCCACTTAAAATCAAACAATTGCAGAAAGGTCTTCAGCAACTAGCTGAAGAAGGGGCAACGCAGCTTTTCCGCCCGCTTTCCGGCAATGATTTGATCCTTGGCGCGGTCGGTATCCTGCAGTTTGATGTCGTCGCCAGCCGTCTCGAAAACGAATACGGCGTCAAGGTGATCTTCGAAAGTTACAACTGCGCCACCGCCCGCTGGATTCAGGGCGATGCCGCAGAACTCCGCCAGTTGTCTGACCGCTATAGCGCCAACGTGGCGCTGGATGGCGCGGAAGATCCGGTCTACCTCGCGCCGAACAATGTTTACCTGAACATGGTCAAGGAAAAGTATCCGAAGCTGAGTTTCCTGGAGGCGCGCGAAGTTATTTAACGTTTGGCCAGCAGGCGGTCGAGCTGATTGGCAAAATTCTGCCGGTCAGCCTGATTGAAAGCTGGCGGACCGCCGGTTTCAACACCGCTGTTGCGCAAGGTTTCCATAAAGTTGCGCATGTCCAACGTCTGCTTGATGTTTTCCTTGGTGTACAACTCGCCGCGTGGATTAAGGGCGAGGGCGCCTTTTTCGATAGCGCCAGCGGCAAGCGGGATGTCTGCCGTAATCACCAGATCGCCAGCAACTGCCTGATCGACGATGTAATTGTCAGCCACGTCAAAGCCCTTGGGCACCTGGATGGTGCGGATGCTGGGGTAAGGCGGCGTTTTTAACCACTGGTTGGCAACCAGCGTCAGCGGCAGTTTGGTGCGTTCGGCGACGCGGTAGAGAATTTCCTTGATAACGACGGGGCAGGCGTCGGCATCGACCCATATGTGCATAAAAGTGTGTTCCGCAGATTCGACCTGCGATAATACGCGCCTAACTTCAGGATTTGTTTCAGAAATGTCTATTCAATGGTTCCCGGGTCACATGACCCAAGCCCGCAAAAAAGCGGGCGAAACTCTGGCTATGGCCGATGTTGTGGTCGAAGTGCTTGATGCCCGCCTGCCGGCTGCTTCAAGCAACCCGATGATTCACGAGCTGCGCGCCTTCCGTCAGCGCCCCTGCCTGAAGCTGCTCAACAAGGCCGATATGGCTGACCCGGTGGCGACCAAGGCCTGGCTTGATTATTTCAGCAAACAGCCGGGGGTGATGGCCGTCGCCATCTCCTGCAAGAAGGCCAGTGACGTGGCGCGCATCCCCGGACTGGCCCAGAAACTGGCGCCGCACCGTTGCGATGCGATCAAACCGCTGCGCCTGATGATCATGGGCATTCCCAACGTCGGCAAATCGACCATGATGAACGCCATGGTCAAGAAAAAGGTTGCCGCTGTCGGCGATCAGCCGGCGGTCACCAAGAGCCAGCAGCGTATCGACATCAGCTCACGGCTGACTATTTACGATACACCGGGCATGCTCTGGCCACGCATCGCGCACCCGATTGACGGCCTGATGCTGGCTGCCAGCCATGCTGTTGGCGTCAATGCCTATATTGACGAAGAAGTCGCCACCTTCCTTGCCGGTTTCCTGCTTGAACATTACCCGGCACTACTCAAGGCGCGCTATGGCATTGAGACGGACAATCTCGATGCGGTCAGCGTGATTGAAGCGGTCGCCAGGAAACGTGGCTGCCTGCAAAAAGGCCGTGGCGGTGAACTGGATCTGGAAAAGGCGGCGGTAATTCTGCTGACTGATTATCGCAGCGGCTCGATTGGCCGGATCAGTATGGAAACGCCTGAATTACGTGCAGCCAGGGCGAAACAGTTATTAGCTGAGACGGTTCCGGTCGACGCCGAAAAAGACTGATTTTTTTAATTGGCCGGGCGGCGCGATTGCTGCCAAGCCAATACCGCTTGGCCAGAATAGGCCAGAATCGCCTGAAAACGTTCCTTGGGCAACGCTTGACGCAGTGCTTCAAATAGCTGCTGGGTAGTTTCCTGAGCCAGTGCCGAGGCGGCAATGGTTTCGGAAAGCAGGCTGATCTGAATGCTGGCCAGCGCATCGGCCAGCAGGCGCCAGCCTAGTTGTGGCATCTTTTCATCCAGCACCAGCATCATGCCGCCGAGGCATTTCAGGACTTGCTGAGCTTCAGCTTCCTTCTCGCAGGCGACCATGGCGTGCCAAAGCGCCAGATGAATACTGCGCCGGACTTCAACCTTGAAATCAACCGCATCAGTTTCGATACTGCCAAGCTGGCTGTAAAACTGCTGGAAGAGCGCGTCTAGCTGGGGTTCAAGGCGTC
Organism: Pseudomonadota bacterium; assembly: GCA_039797825.1. Lineage (GTDB taxonomy): Bacteria > Pseudomonadota > Gammaproteobacteria > Burkholderiales > Rhodocyclaceae > Azonexus. The sequence goes on from JBDKHF010000024.1 coordinate 132,523, forward strand.
CGCGCAACTGGCCAAGCAGGCTGGTGACACCGGGAATGGCGTTCAGGCCGAAGGTTTGGCTGTAAGCCAGGCCCCATTGATCAATACCGCTGATCAACAAGGCCATGCGTAGCGCTTGGGCTTCGTTGCTATTGCCGGCCTGGCACCAGTTGAAACAACGCGGCTCAACTTCGGCCAGGGCATCTTCCATTTCCTTGGCGCTTCCGTTCAGCGTCAGGCGGAAAATGCCGGCAAAGGCATCCTGAGCCATGCGTGCGGCCAGGCGTTGAACGTCTTGCGGGGCAATAGCTGCGAGTTGGTCGGCAGGCAGCGGGGCGATGTGCGGCACCGCTTTATTCCTTGACTTGAGCCTTCATGCGGTTCTGGTTCAAGGAGCGATTGATTGAGGTCACGGTATTGCCAAAGGCATCACGTTCAGCGGTTGGCTTTTTGGTTGCTTCAATACTTTTGATGCAACGCCAGCGCTTGCCACCTTTGGTGACAACTTGCCGCATTTCCTCAATGGGATGATGTTTTCCACAGTGGTAGCAGTAGGCGGTATCAGCAGGCATGGTAGTAACACTCGGCAAACGATGTGTAGTCATAACGCAGAAAGCCCAACTTTGGGGAGTTGGGCTTTCTGTTTCAAATTTTTGGCTTTGCGACCCAAGGGCCAGGAAAGCCTGAATTTGACGAAAGCTAACTATTCTTAAATCGTAGTTAAAAACAAATCAAATGAACTGAATGTCATTTGGTACGGGGGAAATGCAACTATATCCGGATGAATTATATCATCAACAACACTGCCCAAAAGACGCTTCCCGCGTCATCGTTCTGGAATCAGTCGGTTCTGTGGAACTCGCAAAACTGGATTATGCTTGCTGACGATTTATCTTGGCCTTGTAACGCAAGGGCGGTGCTGATGATATGGGAACCAAGCATCCGGGTCTGAAATGCCCAGTTTGCCCCGTCATCATTCAATTCCGGTGCAATTTCCAGACGAATACCGTCCGGCTCAAAGTGGAAGGCAAAGCCATCAAGCGGGAGCGCAAGCCCCATGCCACGCGCCTTGATATAGCTCTCTTTTAGCGTCCACAGATCAACAGCGCGTTGTTCTTTTTCATGATCTGGCAACTGACCGAGGGCATTTAGTTCATCAGCAGCAAAGACGTTCGCTGCCAGTTTGAGCAATGTTGGCGCACGGCTTAGTTGTTCGGTGTCGACCCCAAGCTCGTGTTCGTTAGAAACCAGACAGACGACCAAACCATCCGTATGCGAGATATTGAAGTGAAGCGGCGTAGTCACCAATTCAGGCGCAAGTGCCGGACGCCCCCATTCATTGCGGACAAATGCTAACGAATCGGGAGCCATGCCCAGCATCTCGCCCAGTACGCTACGCACGAGAACGCGGGTGACCAGAAATTCGTGTTTCTTGGCCGGCGGGATGAAGCGTTGTTGCTGCTGGCGCTCCTCATCATTGAGCAGCGCCAGCGCGGCGGGGCTGGCCTGAAAATTCTCAGGGCGGACCCACCACAAACGGGTCGTCATGCGACTAGCGCAGTCCCTTGACGGCTGGGCCGTTCGGGCCGAACAGGCGCGTTGCTAGCTGGCCCAGCCATTGTGAGCGAGGATCGGCGTTGACCGTAAGTTCACCAGCATGAGCGCCAGCGATCAGCGCCTTGATCTCGGCACCCGGATTTTGCCGCTCAGCCAGGGTGGTGAACAACACGGCATCTTCCAGGCAGGCACCGCTGCGTGCCTGCCATGCCGCAACTTCGGCACTGAAGCGTGCGTCGCCGGGTAGCGGAACTTCGCTAGCAAGCTCCGGGCCGAGCGCATTCATGGCGGCGATTACCCGCTCCTTGCGTTCCTTGAGCGGCAGTTTTGCCAGTTCTTCGGGCAACAGGGGTTTGCCCAGCCAGTAGTCCTGGCGACCAAAACCGGTCGGGAATTCGATCCGCTGCTCAAGCGGTGTCACCGGCAAACCACCCACCAGTCGCACTGGAATGATCGGTGCGCCGATGGCCAGTGCCATGTCGATGAAAGTGCTGCTCATTTTGATCACCGGCGTACGACAGGCCAGCGAACGCGTGCCTTCGACGTGCACCATGACGCTCTTGCCGCCTTGCTTCATGGCGCTGCCCAGTTCGCCGACGATGCGCAGCAAGGACTCCTTGTCATCACGATCAAAGAAGGTGATGACGCCGGGGTCAACAACTCCAGGATAGGAGAAATTGTGGGCGATCAGCTTGCCCAGCCAACTGGTGCGATGCTCGGCTTTGGCCAGCGTGACTGTCGGCGTCTTGCTCAGTGCCGAAATGATCAGGCTGAAGAGCAGCGATTCGATACCGACCTGATGATTGGCCAGGTACAGACAACTACGGCCTTGCACCTGAGCAAAGGCGGCAGGGTCTGCGATCACGACATCGCCGACAAAACGTTCAACGAGACCGTAATAAATGTCTTCGACCGGCCATTCGCCGACGCTGAAGTGCTTTTCCCAGTAGTTGCGTACGACGGAAAGATTTTGCACCGGCGGCGAGGCATCGACGACTTGAACATCGTCACCCACTCGTGTGACTTTGAGCGGATGGAGGCGGAGCGGGCGGATGGCGGCACTTGCGCCGTTTTCGTCCAGCGTCACGGTGGACGGATGAACGAAAGCGCGTCGTGCTACGTGCTCTTTCTGGGCAACTTCGGCCAGCAGATCGGCACGCCGTTCAGGTGCCACGTTGTAGATGGCGGCGACATTGCCGGGCAACCAGTCGCTCTGGCGCATGACTTGGGCGCTGAGTTGGGTGGTGGTGCCATCGAAACTTGAAAGCGCAATTGACGGAACGTGCTGTCGATCACGCAGGAAACTACGCCGTTGTTCACGCGGCGCAGTGCCAATAGGGCCGCGTGGCAACAAGACTTCAACGAGGCGGAAATCGAGCAGCACCTTGTCATCCTGAATCATCTGGATGTCGAGCATCGGGAAGCGCTCTTCGCCATCGAAACCGGCAAAACGGGCCTCAATTCGCAGTTGACCGTGATCAGGTAAGGCGGCGTAGCGATTCAGGTGCTTGATGCGGTAGGGATAGCCAACCACGTCGTTCGGAATACGATCCGACCAACGTGACAATTCATCGTGCGGCAAACCGTGCGTCGCGGCATCGAGCAAACCTTGATGCAGCGCACCACGCGGGACGCTGCCTTGATCGGCTTGCAGGATCGCGGTTGAGCCGTTTGCACCAATTTTCAGCGAAGTCAGGTACTGGAAAGCCGGGCCGTGGAATATTGCTCCCGAAGTGTAGGGATTGGCCTCCTCCACCGAGTCGGCAAGTGCTGCAAATGGCTCAGGCTGGGCTAGTGCGGTACCCAGGACAACAGTCCCGCTGGCAACTGGTTCAAAACGCGATAGTGCCGCGTTCGACGACTCGCGCCAGGCTAGCAAGCTGACGGTGCGCTCGTTTCCCGAACCGCTTACCTCGGTGCGCAGGCGTTGTGCTTCGCCGGAAAACGGCAGCCAGCGATGTACCTGAACATCGCGCAGGGCGCTAACTGAGGTATTGGGCAAGGCTTCAGCGGCAGCAACCAGGCGATCAACCATGGTCATCATCGGCAGCGCCGGCAAGGTCCAGGTAGGGCAATGATCGAGCAGCCAGTGATCGCGCTGCGGGTCCAGTGTTTCATCGCTGGATTCTTCATCCGTCAGCTTTTTCGGCGGAGTCGGTTCAGCACCGGCAACAATTCGCATGCCGAGGTTTTTGGTGTAATAAATCCGTTTGCCATCAACCCACAGCCAGCCTTCAGCAATCGCGAAGCGACCGTGTTCATCTTCGCCCACTTCAGTGATCCGCAATTCACTGCCGATCACCTTGTTTTTCGGCACAACTTGACCACGGTATTTCCAGGTCACTGGCTGGTCGAGCATCAGCGGCTCGAAACGGGGGTTGGTGATGCCTTCGCCCATGCCGTTTTCCAGCATATAGAACTGCAACAACTGGCAAAGCGCCTCAACGCCCAGAGAGCCTGGTTGTACAGGGTCCTGGAAGAAATGGGCCTTGAAGAACCATTCATCGACATCGACGGTTTTTTCGGCGCGCAAGGCACCCAGACCCTTTGCTCCGCCTGCCGGCCAGTAGCCGGTAACGCGGTCGAGCATCAGCAACATTGGCCCCGGCAGGCACAGGGCGCCGTCGCAATATTTTGCCGGGCGGGCAGTGAGATCGATGATCTGCTCGGCGGGGGCTTCCATCCAGACGCGTTCTTCCGGCGAAACCGGCAGGCCGACCTGATTCTCGAAGGCTTCCTTGGGGAAGAAGCCGAACACGGTTTTCATCTCGAAAACACGTTGCTCGCCAACAAAACATTCGACTTCAAAGTTTTCGATAATCATCCCGGCGCTTTGCGAGACTGACAGAATCTTGACCTTGGTCCGGAAGATGCCGCTGCTCGGGAAAATCTCCTGCAACAGCGTGCCGGTGCCGTCCAGATTGCGGAACAGCATGTCGGTTTCAGAGGTGAGCGCGCTGCCAACGTAAGAGGCGAGCCAGCCACAGGGTTGTAGCGCCGCTTCCATGATCACGCAGAAAGGCATCGTCGGATTGCCGTTTTGCTCGAAATACCACTGTTCGACCGGCACGTCGTATTCAACCTCAACCGTGGTGCCCGGTTTCATGCCGCCAATCGGGCCGTCAATGGCGGTAATGCGCGACATGAAGTGGTAGGGTGGCCCCGGCAAACGGGCGGCGCGGCGTGTGCCGTCAAAACGGGCGTAGAACGGGCCAAAGGCTTTTGACGGTGGCCCCCAGGCGCAGGCGAGCAGCGAGTGGTAATCGAAGGCAAAACCATCGACGGTCGCTGCCGGTTTCGGTTCGCGATAATCGACCAGGCCGGCCAGGGAGCGCAAAGGCACAGGTTGGCCGGAGAGCAGGGTGGCGGCGGGGGCCAGATGTTGCCAGTGTTCCAGCGGCCAATCGGGCACCAGTTGCAGACCGACACCGCGAGCGTGGAATGCTTTGCGGCCATCGACCGTGCACAGCAAATCGGCAAAAACGGTGGGGATCGGGCCGGCTTTGACCGACGAAACGAATACTTCGTAAATCAGGTGCTTGCTGCTCGGCGTAACCTGACCACGGCAGCGCATCGGAATCTTGTTGTCCGGCACCGGCTCGAAGCGCCAGGCGTCGCGCTCGATGGTGAAACCGAGGCCGGCGAGGTAGATCGACATCGCTTGCAGGCAGCCGTCGAACATCAGCGTGCCGGGCATGCAGGGGTCGTTTTTGAAATGGCCCTTGAAGAACCAGTCATCTGGCGTGACCGGCGTTTCGGCGCGCAAATAACCACGGCCCCAGGGGCCGCCTTGCGGGTCGAATTCGGTGACTTCGTGGAGGAATTGCATCTTCTCCGAGGTGATGCGCGGCGAGCGGACATGCGGCTGCGTCGTCTCCCAACCGGCACCGAAGCATTGGTACGGTCGACCGGAAGAAAAGGCCAATAATTCATCGGAAGAGAACTTGGTTTTCGTGCATTTGACTGCCGGGGCATCGACCTGAGCCTCAGCGGGGACTTCTTCTGTCGGATCCCACAGGACACCGGCTGAGTTGGCGAGTTCTTCATCGGTGAAGAAACCAGCCTGACCGTTGCGCACGGTCAATCGCGTTTCACCGCGTACCTTGCAGTCGTAGTGGAAGAAGAACAAACGCACGGCGCCCTGGGTGGCATGGCCGTCAACGTGGATGTCGTAACACAGCGTGTCGCCGGGAACCGGCAGACCGGCGCTGTAAGTCAGGTCGCAGCCGAGCAGGCGATAGACGCGCTCGCCCTGATTGAGCGAATCGATGCCCAGCCAGCTGATCAGCAGCAAATCGGCCTGGCCGGATTCAATCATGATGCCCGCCGGCATGCGGCCTTCGTCATCGAGATACCAGCTATCGGCAAGCACGTCGGTTTCGGTCCACAGCGTGCCTTTGCCCATCGAACCGGCGACGGCGTCGATACCGGTAACGCGGTCGGCGAGTAGCAACGGAGGTTCAGGCATGCGGACCTGGCGGGCGTAGCCGTCCTGGCCGGCAAACTGCGGGCCGAAGACGGAGGAAATCTTGCCGCCGGCGAGTATTTCGAGCTGGGCACGGTCAAATTTGGGGCCGGGCAGGATGGCCGGTTGGGCCGGTGTGATCGGTTTTTCGACAGGCTTAATTACCACCGCTGGTGCTGGTGGCCTGGCGGCAGGCTGAACTACCGGTTTGATAACTGGTTGAGCCTTTGTCGGTGCGGGTTGCGGCGCCGGGCTGACTACCGCTGCGACAACTGGCGGCAAGGGCTGTGCCACAGGAATGGCTTGCGGCATGGAAAGCACGGTCGGTGCGACTTGTGGAGCGGCACCATAAGCTTGGCGCAGCGTGTTTTCAGCGGCTTGTTGCAGGGCTAGGAAGCGTTCATGCACTGCTGACTGTTGCGCAATATAGGCCTGATGGATATTGGCGAGTTGCGCTTGCTGGGCCATGAGGCGGGACAGATTGTCGTTCATCAGGGGAGCCTGGGTAGGGCGCGCAGCCGGGGGCGGCGCAGGAATAGAGGGAACTGAAACACTAGGTGCGATAGAAAAAACCGTCTGTTTTGCTGGCATAACGGGCGCTATCGCTGCAGGTGCAGGGTGCTCGGCACGCTTCGCCGAAGCTGGTAACACGGGTTCAAGATACGGCGCTGGCGACATCATTTGTGTGCCATCCCTTGAATGGTGAAAAACCAGTCCCCTCGCCCCGCTTGCGGGGAGAGGGTTAGGGAGAGGGGTTGTTGTTTGAAAACCCAAAGGCTCCCCCTCTCCCCGGCCCTCTCCCCCAACGAGTTGGTGGAGAGGGAGTGGTTTTTCACGTAAATAGGATTCATCCGCTTGCCTTGTACTTGGCAGTTCTGTTGAAAAAATAACGGGTTTTTTCGGGTTGACCGGAACAATCGGTCTTGGGGCATGTGCAGGCAGCGTCAGCAACCTGCCGGCTGGAGATTTATCCGGTGCGGCAAGCGCGATCTCACTTTCGAGTGCCGCCACATCGGCTTTGATACCCGCCGCAACCAGCCACGCCGCCGCATTGAGCACTTGCCGTACACCGGAACGTCCAGCGATGTCGAGTGGCACCACCAGATGCTCGCGCTCGCCGAGGATTTTGCGGATCCAGCCACTACAAGCGCCACGCGGGCCGTGTTCGATGAACACGCGGATGCCATCGGCCCAGGCCTGTTCAATGGTGCGGGTGAAATCAAGCGTATCAACCGCCTGCCCGGTAATTGCATCGGCCGCAGCCTCGGACGTGGGCTTGAACCAGGTGTTGGTCGCATTGGTGTAGAAACGAACACCAGAAACATCGCTCACTTTGCGGTGATGGAGTTGCCACCAGGCATCGCGAATTTCCTCGACTTCAGGGCAATGTGCCGCCATGTCGTAACCCAGCGGCAGGGTACGTTCCTTGCCGATTTTTTCAACAACCCGCGCACAGGCACTGGCTTCGCCGCCAATCACGCAATCCTCGGCGCTGTTGATGATCGTCAGGTGGGCCAGCGCTTCGCCAGCCAGCGCAGCCTTGACTTCCTCGACCGGCGCGGCAATCACATAACTCGCCCAGGTGGCGCTTTCTGCCCCCGCCAGGCCAAGCTTTTTCCAGGCACGACGAGCTGCGGCAAAGGCGCCAACCAGGTCTTCCGTAAAGGCGGTGCCGCTACGGCTGGCCTTCATCATTTCGCCAAGATCGTTCCAGGCGCCCATCGCAAACAGGGCGTTGGATTCGCCTGAGGAATAACCGATGGTCGCTGCCGGCTTGAGGCCGAGCAAATGCCGGGTGATTTCGGCGTGCAACTGGCAAACGAAAGAGGTGCCCCACAATTGATCAAGCGGGTGCGTCGGGTTGCCGTCGCCCGGTCCGTAGAGCCAGTCGGTGGCAGCTTTCATTTCCGAGCAACGGGCAGCGACGGCGGCGACCTGTTTCGGCAAGGCCAGCGCCAGATCGCGCCCCATCCCGGGATATGCAGCGGCGGCGCCGGTGAACACAAATGCCGTCTGGCCGCTGATCGGCGATTCGCGGAAGGCGACACCTTCCGGTACCGGGCCACCGCTGCTCAGCCAGCGTTGCGCCTGTTCGCTGCGCGTCGCCAATTCCTCGGCACTGGCAGCAACCAGAACGATACGTGCCAGACCATCTGAAGATTGCTGGCCAGCGCGCAGTGCGGCCAGCGCGGCTGCCTGATTGGCGCCGGAAAATACATGCAAGCGGGCAGGGGCATCGGTCAGCCAGGCGCCGACGCCTTGGTCTGAAACACCCTTCAAGCGTGCGTTTGCAGTCTGTGCTTCAAGTACCGAGACAGAAATTTCGGCGATACGCTCGCCAAACCAAGGGGTTGCCGCTGCGCCATTTTGGGGACGAGCGCCATGATGCAGTGCCAGCGCTGCCGCTGCGACATGCAGCAAACCGTTGGCAGCATGCGCTTTGCCAAAACTGGCGGCGAGGTCAACGCCATTATTCGCATCACCCAATTGCAGCGTGGCAACGCTTGCCGATGTATCAAGGATGGCAAAAACCGGGTCGCCATCACGGCGCGCATCGGCCAGGCGCTTGAGAGTCAGCATGACGGCAGCGTCTGCCGGCGGCGTACTGTGGCCAAGCGCGGCGAGGGCAGCCAGATGCACCGGTTCGTGCGAGAGGTCGACAGCGCCCACCTGCGCCGCATCAATTTCCCCGCAACGCAAAGCGCGCGCGGCGAGATGGAGGGCAGTCAAACCCGAGGCTTCCTCGGCGGAAACGGTGAATGCCGGGCCAGCCAGATCAAGCTGGCTGTTGATCCGGTTGGCGGGAATATTGGGCATCGTGCCAACCACACCAGACGATTGTAGCACCGGCACAATGCCGTCACGGGCTGCCGCCAGCCAGGCAGGATCGCTACTTTCGTTGGCCAAACGCCAGCGCGTGCCGTAACGGGAAACCTCGGCATCGCAGCCCATGCCGACCAAGACGGCGGTGCGTTCACGCGGCAGGGTGATGCCAATTGCCGCCTCACGCGCTGCTTCAAGGACCATCGTTTGCTGGGACAACGACTGTTGCAAGTCGTTGGGCGGAAAACGCAGGCCGTCGAGGGCGACGCTAACGGTTTGCCGGGCTTGAGCAGTATTTTTTCCGCTAAACAGGTCCCGGGTGAAATCGGCAGTACTGTCGCCGCGGCCAACACGAGCGCCAATGCCGACAATGGCAATCTCGTCAGACGCCCTTTGCGCGGTGGCAAAGGAGCGCACCGCTGCCGGCGTTTCTTCCAGGGCTTCGACAATCAGGTGGGCGTTGTTGCCGCCAAAACCAAAGGCGCTGATACCGGCGCGTTTCGGGCCAGTCCATGCTTCGGCTTCGCGCAATAGGCGGAATGGCGTCCCGACCAGTGCGTCGTTGGGTTGATCAATGTTGAGCGTTGGCGGCTTTTTGCCATGTTCCATCGCCGCCAGCACCTTGATCAGTCCGGCAACGCCGGCAGCAGTAATCAGGTGGCCGAGGTTGGATTTGAGCGAGCCGATCGGCACATTCGAGCAGCCAGCAAAGACTTTCGCCATGCTGCGCAGTTCGGTAGCATCGCCGACCGGAGTACCAGTGGCATGGCATTCAAGCAGGCCGATGTCGGCAGGCTGCAAACCGGCCTGTTCGTAAGCGAGACGCAGGGCGCGTTCCTGGCCTTCTTCCGAAGGAGCAAGCAGGCCACGACCACGACCGTCGTTCGACAAGCCAACGCCGCGAATCACGCCGAGCACCTTGCGGCCAGCGGCCAGCGCATCGGACAGCCGTTCCAGCACAACAAAGCCGGCGCCTTCAGCCGGCACCAGGCCATCGGCATCGCGATGGAAAGGGCGGCTCTGGCCGGTTTTGCTCAAGGCAGAAAGGGCGCAAAAACCGACGTGAATAAACAGGTCATCTGCCTGGTTGACCGCACCAGCCACCATCACGTCAGCGCTGCGATCATGCAGGCGATCACAGGCCAGCTTGATGGCGTAAAGCGACGAGGCGCAGGCGGCATCAAGTGCAAAAGCGCCGGCACCAAGGCCTAGCGCATGGGCGGTCAGATGGGCGGGTAGGCCGGAGTTGAAACGGTTTTTGGCGTGCGGCCGGGGTTGCTGATTGAGCCAGACGCTTTGTGCATAGCGCGCCTGTGCGGCGGAGGGAAACGAAAGATTGCCAAGCACCAGACCGGTGTTTTGAGCCGGGCCGGGCAGGCCAGCACTTTGCAGCGCCTGGCGCACCCCATGTACTGTCAGCTGGAACAGCGGATCGAGAGCCAGTAATTCCTCAGCCGGCACCGCCGTACCGGTCGGATCAAACTGAAAACCGCTAACGTAGCCGCCAACGTCGGACCAGGTGCGATCAGCCGACTGGCTGACGCTGCCCATCACGCTGTCGTGCGGCAAGCCCCAGCGCTCAGCCGGCACTTTGGAAATGCTGCTGCGACCGGCCAGCACATTGGCCCACAACGCTTCCGGCGACAGTGCACCGGGTAGCGTGCAGGACTGTCCGATGATGGCAATCGGCTCAAAACTCATCATCGGCTGTTTCATGCGTGGGCAGAGGCTGTGCTTGTCTCGCCCGGGCGCAGAACCGTCTCGACACCAATCAACTCGGCGATCATTTTGCCGCTGGCATCCGAGAAGGCAATATCGCAGACGGTACGCGCATCGTGAATTTTGCGACCATAAACGATAGCCTGAATCGGCCCATCGGCTAAACCATCACGGTAGCTGCGGTATTCACCCAGCGCCATCGGCAGCACGGCGCCGCCCAGCACGTGGCGCGACCAGAGCAGCGCGAGTTGCAAGCCGCCATCCATCGCCGCCGCATCGCTACGCCAGGCAACGCCAGGCCAGGCCGCTTTTTGCGTACCCGAGAGGGTGCCGGCAAGGCCATCACGCGAAACGCCTTGCACGGCGTCGATCACATGGAAGCTAGGCCCGTGGAACAGCACATGGCCGTCATACACAGCTTTTTGCGTCCAGGCATCGAGCTTGGGTTTGGCTTGGCTGGCCGGTGCAGCAACTGCCGCTTCGGTCATGCCGACGGTGGCGCTGTAGTGCAGAACGTTATTCTTGCCGCGCAGTTCGACGCCAATTTCAGCGCCTGAACCATTCGACAGCAGATGGGCGCTGATCACGAAACGATCACCAGCCCCGGCAAAGTTTTCCAGCTTGATGCCACGCAATACCTTGACCTGCTTGACTGCAGCCAGAACGAGGTCTGGACGGCAGGCGCGTGCGGCACGCAGGAACCACTCAACCGCCAGCACCATCGGCACAACCGGCACGCCGGCCAGACTATGGTCGGCGAGGTAAGGGTGCGATGTCTGATTGACGCTGACTTCAACCGTAGCTTGTGGCGTAACGCTGGCACCCAAGGCACCATCGCCCTGTGCGCCGCCAATAACGACCGTCGTGTCTTCGTTGCTGCCGATCATTTCATCAACAAAGCGTTGGGCGCCTATCGCCAGCGGAATCAGGGCAACACCCATTTGCTCGAAATGACTCTTCAGGCTCGGCGTTACCATGCCACCTTCCCAGGGGCCCCAACCAATCGCACGCACCACGCAGGAATCCCCACGGCGCGCACGCTCGGCACAGGCGACGAGGTTAAGCACTTCATTCGCCATCGCGTAATCGCATTGGCCGAGGTTGCCGGTACGCGCTGCGACGGATGAAAAGACGCACAGCGCGCTGAGCGGGTCTTTGGCGGTTGCCGCCAGCAGGGCACGCAGGCCGCTGACCTTGGTGTCAAAGACACGATCAAACTGCTCGTCGGTTTTCTCTTCAATACGCTTGTCAGCCAGCACACCTGCGCCGTGAACCAGAGCAGTGATTGGCCCCCAGGCTTGGCGGACGGTTTCCAGCGCGGCTGACAATTTCGCCTCATTGGCGACGTCGACCGCAACATATTGTGCTTCTGAACCTGCCACCTTGAGCGCGGCCAGCGTAGCGCGGATTTCACGCAGCGCCAGCAGGTTTGCCAACTGGCCATTTAACTCGGCGGGAGTTGCCTTGCGGCCTTCAGCTTGAGCACGTTGCATCAGCGCCCGCTTGAGATCAGCGTCGCTGGACAAACTATTCAGTTCCGCCGGTTCATCACCCAATGCGGTGCGACCGAGCAGGACGATACGCGGCTGCTTGGCCTTGGCCAGTGCGAGCAAGGCAGCGGCAGTCACGCCACGGCCTCCGCCGGAAGCGACGATGATCGAGCTGCTATTGATGTTGTCCGCCGGAATGCTGGGCGAAGGGGTTTGTACCGAAACCAGCGTTGTGCGCCGTCCGTCGGCGTGCAGCCCGACTTCCAGCGTTGTGCCGCCATTCAGCAACTCGGCAACAATCGCTTCAGCCAGCACGCTGGCATCACGCGATTTTTTACCTTTGCCGGCAACCCGCTCAAGATCAATCGCTTTGACGGCTGCTTTCGGCCATTCCAGCGCCGCAGTGCGCGCTAAGGCGCTGACGCCGCCGAGGAAAGCACGCGTCGGGTTGCTGCCGGACAAGCCGAAATCGCCGCCCGTATCCTGCACGAAGACAAATGCACCACCTTCGTTGCTCATCCGCGCTGCAACCGCACGACTGGCGCGGAAGGCTTCACGGTTGATTTCGACCGCTTCATCAACCGTTTTAACCGCACGCAAACCGCCGAGGAAAATGACCGCATCGGCATCCGCCGGCACGCTTGTGACCACGCTGGCCTGAACACCATGCTTGGCCAAACTTGCCACCAGCGCCGTTGCGACACCGGCGCCATCATCCGTCACCACCATGCGCTGGGCGCCGAGGATTCCTGAAAGCGCCATGCCGACCGGACTGGCCGGCACTTCACGCACGGCAAAACGTTCAACACTGGCTTGCGGCGCAGCGGCGGCGGCAGTTGCCAATACCGGGCTGGCTGGCTCACCGGCGGCACGCATGTGGTCAATAATCTGGCCGAGGGTGCGCAGGGTTGCCAATTCGGTCGGCTTCACTTCCGGCAGATTGGGCGCCCGTTCGCGCATCGCTGAAAGAATTTCGACGCGCTTGATGCTGTCGATGCCGAGATCAGCCTCCAACTCCATATGCACGCCGAGCATTTCCTGCGGGTAGCCGGTCTTCTCGGCGACGATGCTCATCATCAGGGCTTCGAGATCAATCGCCGGGGCAGCCTGTGCTGCAACCGGTGCAACAGCAGATGGGGCTACGGCAAAAGCTGCGCCACCGGCTGCACGCATGTGGTCGACGATCTGGCCGAGAGTACGCAAGGTCGCCAATTCGGTCGGCTTCACTTCCGGCAAATTCGGTTCGCGCTCACGCATCGCCGAGAGAATTTCAACGCGTTTGATGCTGTCGATACCTAGGTCAGCCTCCAGCTCCATATGCGCGCCGAGCATTTCCTTTGGATAGCCGGTTTTTTCGGCGACGATGCTCATCATCAAATCTTCGAGATCGACACCGGAAGCGGCGGCTGGTGCAACAGGGGCAACCGTGGCAGAAGCAGCAAAGGCAGCACCACCGGCTGCACGCATGTGATCAACGATCTGGCCGAGAGTGCGCAAGGCGGCCAATTCGGTCGGCTTCACTTCCGGCAGGTTCGGCTCACGCTCACGCATCGCCGAGAGAATTTCGACGCGCTTGATGCTATCGATACCGAGGTCGGCCTCCAGCTCCATATGCGCGCCGAGCATTTCTTTCGGATAGCCGGTTTTCTCGGCAACGATGCTCATCATCAGGGCTTCAAGATCAACGCCGGAGGCAGCTGGTGCGGCAACCGGGGCGACTGCGGCAGAAGCAGCAAAGGCAGCGCCACCCGCAGCACGCATGTGTTCAACGATCTGGCCCAGGGTGCGCAAGGTGGCCAATTCGGTCGGTTTAACTTCCGGCAGATTCGGCTCGCGCTCGCGCATGGCCGAAAGAATTTCAACGCGCTTGATGCTGTCGATACCGAGATCGGCTTCCAACTCCATTTCAGCGCCGAGCATTTCTTGCGGATAGCCGGTTTTCTCGGCAACGATGCTCATCATCAAGGCTTGAAGATCAACCCCCGGCGCGGTATTTGCCGGCGTTACGGCTGCAGCTACCGGCGCAGCAGCAAAAGCAGCCCCCCCGGCAGCTTGCATGTGCTCAACGATCTGACCCAAGGTACGCAAGGTAGCCAGTTCGGTCGGCTTCACTTCCGGCAGGCTGGGCGCACGCTCACGCATGGCTGAGAGAATTTCGACACGCTTGATGCTGTCGATGCCGAGGTCAGCTTCCAACTCCATTTCAGCGCCAAGCATTTCCTGCGGATAGCCGGTTTTTTCGGCGACGATGGTCATCATCAAGGCTTGAAGATCAAGCGTCGGTGCGGCGGCTGGCTTGACGACCGGCGCCACGACTTGAACCGGGGCCGGGGCCTGAACCGGAGCAGGAGCAGCGACGGCGACTGGTTGGGGTGTAACGGCAACAGGTGCTGCGGCGACCACTTGTACCGGTGCAGCGACGTACTGAACTGGCGGAGCAACCGCTAACACAGGCGCAGCGCTGGGTTGTGCAAGCGCAGCACCACCGAGCATCGCACCAAGACCGGAGAACGAGGACTCGGCAGTTTTGAGGAAAGCCATGTGGCTATCGGCCATCGAACGCTGATAAGCCGCATGCGCTTCGGCAGTTTGACGCTGCGATTCCTGGAAAGCATGTATCCAGGCCTGATTAGCCTCTGGTGCATGACTCACGGCCACTACCGACTGTTGCACATTTGGCTGTGCAACAGGGGCAGCAGTCGCTGCAACCGGGGCTGCCGCAACCGGGACGGTGATCGTTTCACGAATAATGATCGGTTCCGGCAAGGCACGCGGCGGGTTGGGCGGCGGCAAATCCTTGCTGCCGCCAGCCGGCGGGTAAGGACGGCCAGAGTTGGCGCCGATGATTTGCAAGGTCATCGCCGGTTTTTTGACCGGTTTGTCAGATAGCGGCGCGAACTGTTCCCAGAGCGGGGCGAAATCGATGTTGATACCAGCCAGTGCAAGGCGGCCAAGGCCTTCCTGCAAAGTGCTGACGCCGTGCTTGCCCTTGCGATCCAAGCTGATGGCACGGTGCGGACGCTCACCCAGAATGCGCCCGACCAGTTCGCTCAACACGCTACCGGCACCGACTTCAACAAAAGTGCGCACGCCACGGGCGTACATTGCTTCAATTTGTTCTACAAAACGCACTGACTGGGCAAGCTGAGCGGCGAGTTGTTCGCGAATTGCTACTGGTTTTTTGCCATAGGTAGTGGCTGTGGCATTGCTGAAAACGTCAAGTTGCGGCGCGTTGATTTTGACGTCTTGCAGGAACTCACCAAAGGGCAGGCTGGAACCCGCGACCAGTGGGCTATGGAACGCGGTAGCAACCGGCAGCCGCTTGGCGGTCATACCCTTGGCCGCAAGAGCTGCTTCAACTTTGGTGATTTCTTCAACCGAGCCGGAAAGAACCACCTGCGTCGGTGAATTGTGATTGGCAACCACGACATTGGCGCCACTCTCGGCGACTGCCGCACGTACCTCTTCAATGGTTTTGGCCACAGCAGTCATCGCGCCGGGGACTGCCGACGCATCACGCATCAGTTCGCCGCGCCGACGTGCCACTTTAACCAGGCTTTGCGCATCGAGTACGCCCGCCTCGTGCAGCGCAGAAACTTCGCCAAAGCTATGACCGGCAACGCAAGCCGGGTGCACGCCGACGCTGTGCAATACATTCGCCAGTGACTGGCTATGCACACCAAGCGCAGGCTGCGCCCATTCGGTCGCGGTCAGTGCTTTTTGCTGAAGGTCACGGTCAACGTCGGAAAACACCGGTTTTGGGAAGACCACGTCATGCAGGCGCACGCCGTCGAACGGCAAATCGGCCGCTGCATCCCAGGCCTGACGCGCTTGATCGAAAGCCATCGCCACTTCGGCACCCATGCCGACATACTGGCTACCCTGGCCGGGGAAGAGGAAGGCTAGCTGACCCCCATCTGCCGTGCCAGTCGCGTAATGCACACCGGTTGGGGTGGCGTAGGCAGCGTTGGGTGATTTTGCTATCGTCGCGGCGGCCTGCGTCAGCTTCTCGGACAACTCGCCCGTATTGGCGGCAATGATCGCCAGGCGAGCGCTGTCATTGGCAACAAAGGCCAGTTGCGTCTCGCGAGCGATATGGCATAGCTCTTTTTTGCTGCTGGCCAAAGCACGGCATTTGGTCACCAGTTCAGCCGGGCTGGCGGCGCTGAGCAGCACCAACTCGGTAGGAACGGTGCGCAGACGCCAGGCAAATTTGCCGGTATCAACCGAGGGCACATATTCTTCAAGCGCCACGTGGAAATTGCTGCCGCCAAAACCAAAGCTGGATACGGAAGCACGGCGCGGATGGGCGCCATCGCGGATCCACGGGCGGCGCTGGGTGTTCAGGTAAAACGGGCTTTGCTCGATTTCCAGCTTGGGATTGGGCCGCTCGACCTTGATCGTCGGTGGCAAAACCTTGTGATGCAGGGCCATGATCGCCTTGAACAAACCAGCCGCACCAGCCGCCGCCTTGGCATGGCCGATCTGCGATTTGACGGTGCCCAGCGCGCACCATTGGTTATCTTCACGCGCACCGCCAAAGGCGAGCTGCAAGCCGGCAAACTCGGCGGCATCACCGGCCTTGGTGCCGGTGCCATGCGCCTCAACCAGTTCAACAGTTTCCGGGCCGAAACCGGCGACTTCGTAAGCCCGGCGCAGCGAACGTGCCTGACCTTCCGGCAAGGGCGCATAAACGCTGTTGGCGCGACCATCGGAAGCCGAACCAATGCCACGGATTACCGCATAAACGCGGTCGCCATCACGCTCGGCATCGTCGAGGCGCTTGAGCGCCATCATCGCGATCCCTTCGCCCAACAAGGTGCCGTCAGCGCTATCCGAGAATGGCCGGCAATCGCCAGTCGGCGAAAGCGCCGGCGTCTTGCTGAAACACATGTACATGAAAATGTCGTTCATCGCGTCGACGCCGCCAGTGATGACGAGATCCGACTGGCCGAGTTGCAATTCGTTGATGCCCATTGAAACCGCAGCCAGTGAACTGGCGCAGGCCGCGTCAGTCACCGCATTGGTGCCGCGCAGGTCAAACCGGTTGGCGATACGGCCAGCGACGACGTTGCCAAGCAGGCCAGGGAATGAGGATTCCTGCCAGGGGGTGTAGCTATTGGCGATGCGCAAGCAAATTTCCTGCGCCTCGGATTCCGGAATGCCGCTTTCGCGCAGCGCCTTCAGCCAGATCGGCTTTTGGAGGCGGCTGACCATGTTGCCGAGCAGTTCCTGAGCCGAGGTAACGCCGAGCAGCACGCTGATCCGCTCACGATCCATGCTGGCAAACTGGCCTTGCGCCGCGTCGTCGAGCACCTTTTGGGCGAGGATCAGGGCCAGAATTTGCGCCGTGTCGGTGGCGGGGATGATGCTCGGCGGCAGGCCAAATTCAAGTGGATCGAAATCGACCGGCGGCATGAACCCGCCACGCTTGGCGTAAGTTTTGTCGAGCGCCTTGGGATCGGGATCGTAATAATCATCGATCAGCCAGTGCGATGCCGGCACATCGGTAATCAGATCCTTGCCGGCGAGAATGTCGGTCCAGAAGCCGCGACAATCGGTCGAGCCGGGGAAGAGTGCGCTGACGCCGACGACGGCGATGGGGATTTGCTGGCGATTGATTTTGGACATGAAAAATGATCTCGATTGCGTGAGCAGCGCTCGGCTGCGAAAAAGACGTCAGAGCAACAATTAAATTCAGGAAAGGAGGCGGGGCTTGAACTGGAAGGATGTGGTGGGTACCGGCAAGCCAAAACTGCGCAACTGGCTAGCACGGGTAATCACGGCTGCACCCTCAAGCAGATTCAAGGCAATCTGAACCACGCTGCGATTTTTAGGCTCGGCGAGGAAAGAACCCGCCGCCCAGCGATTGAAAGCGCCCATTGCCGGGCCTGACCAGATTTGATAGTCGGCGCGCCGCGAAGCTTCGCCGTCAATTGCCCACTTGCTGGCTTTGCCCAAATACCAGCGGAAAACCAGCGCCATGCGGTGCTTGGGATCAGCTTCGGCACGGACAACTTCGGCGGGATCGCGCTTTTGCCAGAAACCCTTGGTTTCGGCCCAGATTTCGTCGAAAGTGGCGTGCAGCACATCGCGTTCGAGTTTGGCCTTCTGCTCGGCGGGGATGGCTTCCAGTGAAGCATTCGAGTGCCAGGCTTCGTACAGCTTGGCCGAGCGCACACCAAACATCGTGCCGCGCTTGAGTACTTGCAATTTGACGCCAAGCTCGAACATGTCCGCCGCTGGCGCCATGATCACGTCGGCGACATCAGCCTCAGCGAGCATCGTCTTGCCCGCTTCGGACAAACCCGATTCGACCGCGGCCTGGTTAACCGAGCCGGTCACCACATAGGCGGCCCCCATCGCAAAAGCGGCTGCCAGCGAACCGGGCGTGCCCAGACCACCGGCTGCGCCAATCCGGATCGGGCGGTCGTAAGCGTGCTGAACGACCAGCTCATCGCGCAAGGCCATGATCGTCGGGAACAGCGCAACCAATAACTGATTGTCGGTGTGGCCGCCGCTATCCGCCTCAACCGTAATATCTTCAGCCACCGGGATTTTTGCGGCAAGTTCGGCCTCTGTTGCGGTCAACAGCTTATTTGCCACTAAATCTTTAAGCATGTCGGCGGGGGCTGGCGACATGAAACGGATCGCCACTTCGCGCCGTGAAATTTTGGCAAACACGCGATGTTTGCGCACGATCCGGCCATTTGCATCAAGGTGCAGGCCGGCAGCGGCACAACGCACAATCGCCGGGGTCAGGCCCATGAAGGCCGAGGCGGAAATAATCGGCACGCCTTTGCGGATCAGCAGATCGGCGACGCGGTTTTCCAGCGCCACCTCGTTGGGCGAGTGGATCAGATTGACGCCCCACGGCAGACGCTTACCCAGCTTGCTAACCAGCTCATCAACTGCTGCTTCGACACGTGGATAACCCAGCCCGCCGGCGCCGAAAAAGCCAACCATGCCAGCCTCGGCCATCGCGATGCACATGCGTGTTGTCGTGATGCCATTGGCCATTTCGCCAACCACGTAGGGGAAACGCACGCCATGTACTTCACAAAACGAGCGATCACCCAGCCATTCCGGATAGATGGCGGGCAGCGTTGCCAGCAAAGGCAAATCTCCAGCGGCTGGCGTTGTCACCGCAGCGCCCTGGGTGACCAAGCCAATACGGGCTCGCGCAGCATCACGAACGATATGTACCGGTTCACGAATTTGCGTCAGCAGTTGGCTGATCGCCGATGGCTCGAAAACGGGGAATTGGGGGCCTGACCGCCAATGGCCGACAGGAGTTAGCTCAGATGACTTCACGTTTAACCTATCAAGGATAAGAAATACATATCAAAAGCATCGCGACCGGAACAGCGTAGGTCGATCGGGTTAATCTGCCATGCCAAAAAACCGAACATCTGCAGATCAGAAGCAGGAAAATAAGCCAACGCAGAAGGCATTCGCTGCCCCCATAAATTGACATGGAATCAGCGGAAATTTCGGAAACTCATGTACTCTGGCAGTGGGCGGCACGTAGTATATCCAATACGATACAATCGTCTATACAGTTGCGCATTAATTAGTTTGTTTTGATGCCTCACTGTTTCTTTCGAGGGAATCCATGAGCAGTAACCCACCTAAAATTGCGTTGGGTCCACTTGGTCGCAAAC
Organism: Pseudomonadota bacterium; assembly: GCA_039797825.1. GTDB lineage: Bacteria > Pseudomonadota > Gammaproteobacteria > Burkholderiales > Rhodocyclaceae > Azonexus. The sequence continues at coordinate 152,220 of JBDKHF010000024.1, forward strand.
CAATCATCTCGCGCGAGGACATCATTGCAGCGGCGCTGAAGTTGCTGGGGCCGAGTCGCAGTGTCTCAACACTCAGCTTGCGTGAGGTGGCGCGTGAAGCCGGGATCGCACCGAACAGTTTCTATCGCCACTTCAGGGATATGGACGAACTGGCTGTGGCGCTGATCGATATGGCCGGGGAGTCATTGCGTCAGATTATTGGCGAGGCACGTCAACGGGCCTCTTTGGATGTAAGCGTCGTGCAAAGTTGTACCGATGCCTTCATGGAACAACTACGCGCCGATGACCGACTACTGCACATCCTGCTGCGCGAGGGAACGGTTGGCTCAGATGCTTTCAAACATGCCGTAGAAAGGCAGTTGAGTTTTTTTGAAGAGGAACTCGGCCAGGATCTGATCCGTCTGGCGAAACTTAAAAACTCAGGTTTATACCAACCCGCGTTGACCGCCAAGGCAATTACTCGCCTGGTTTTTACGATGGGAGCAACGGCGCTTGATTTACCGGAAGAAAAGCAAGCTGATTTAGCCAGGCAGATCGTCCTGATGGTTCGCATGATCATTGCTGGCACACAAACATTGGCAGTGATCGAAACCAAAGAACCTGACTGATTTATTCGCTATAGCTTGGTTCTGAGTGACTTTTCCAGAATCTGCAAACCTTGAACAACGCTGATTTGCGGTTCATAGCCCAAATCGCGCTTTGCTGCTGAAATGTTGTACCAGTGCGCGGTCGACAGTTGTTTGGCGACAAATCGGGTCATCATCGGTTCATCCTGACGGCCCAGCATCTTCCAGAGCATTTCCATGATGGCGCCCACTGCATAAGCAGCATGCGGTGAAATCGATTTCTGGCAGGGCGCTAGACCTCCCGCCCTCAAGATGCCATTGATCAGATCGCGCTGCGGCATCGGTTCGCCTTGCGTAATGAAGTAGGCCTTGCCAGCGCATGGTGCCCCCGGAAAAATGCGGTCCAGCGCCAGAATATGCGCATCTACAGCGTTGTCGATGAAGACCGAATCAATCAGTTTCAGGCCCTTGCCGACCAGCCGCAAGCGCCCGGTTTTGCCACGCGCCAGAACGCGTGCGGTTAATTGCGGGTCGTTCGGCCCCCAAATCAGGTGTGGTCGGAGCGCAACTGTGCCGAGCACCGGGCTATTGGCGGAAAGGACCAATCGTTCGGCTTCGGCTTTGGTGGCTGGGTAAGCAATTTCAAAATGGGTAGCGAGCGCTGCGCTTTCATCGACGCCTTCAATATCGCCGCCCGCATGGATGACCGATGGCGTGCTGGTATAGACCAGTCGTTGAATCTTGTTTGCCAGACAAGCATCAAGGATATTGCGCGTACCTGAAACGTTGGTCTGGTAGTAATCATTTTCGGCGCCCCAAACGCCCGCCTTGGCGGCGATGTGGATGACCGCCTCACAGCCTTTGGCGGCCTCAATGACGGCTTCTCGATCAGCCAGATCGGCGCGGACGAGATCAACACCCAATTGACGCAGGGCAGGCGAGTCCTGACGTTGCAGTGAGCGCACCTGGTCACCCCGAGCCACCAGGCGACGCACCACTGCGCCACCCAGAAATCCGCTGCCGCCGGTCACCAGAATCACGATAGTTTTCCCTGCGCCCAGTCCGCCAGTTTTTCCCGCCCAATCTTGGCGTTGTGACGAATATCGACGGGAAAACCGGGGTGAATCAGAAAATGTGAAATGCCTTGGGTCGTTACAAATTTGGCGCCGAGCAATTGCATTGACGCAAAGAGTTCCTGCTCGCTCTGGCTGGTTTTGGCTTCACTATCAAGTTCAATACAGAGGACGGGAACACGCAGGTTCTTGATTGTTACGCCAACCAATGCAGTACGAAAAACAGCCTGGTGGGTGTTAAAAATTTCTTCGACCGGGGCAGAAAAGAGCGTTCTGCCGGTCAGTTCGACGCGATGCGATTTTCGCCCGCAAAACCACAGTCGACCGTCGGCATCGAAATAACCCACATCACCCATGCGATGGACGGTTTTTCCCTCACGATCAATTTTGGCCAAGCGAGTCGCTTCCGGGCGGCCAAAATACGCGGCAGTCACGGTCGGGCCGAGCACCGTGATTTCGCCAATTTCGCCAACCGGCATTTCCCGCACTTGCGACCACTCGGTCAGCGCGTCATCGGTGATTTCAATAATCCGTACAGCGTTAGGCGGCACGACATGGCCAACGCAAACCCCGGCACCTTGCTCGGTTAAGAGACGGGTGCCGGACAAAATTTCACGGCTGCTGATGTTGGCGACAGGAAGCGATTCGGTAGCGCCATAGGGGGTAAAAATATCGGCACCCGCTGGCAGCATTTGCTGCATGCGCTCCAGCGTGACAGCCGGCACCGGCGCACCGGCGGACAAAATACGTTTCACCGTTGGCCAGCGCACACCGTGTTCTACCCCGTGGCGGCCCACCGTATTCAACAAGGCAGGGGAGGCGAAGACGTTGGTGACGCCCCAGTCCTCAATCGCCGCCTTGATTTTTTCAGGGTTAACCTTGGCCGGACGGGTGAAATCCATATCCGGAACAATAGTGGTCATGCCCAGTGCAGGGTCAAACAGCGCGAACAAAGGGAAGGTCGGCAGGTCAATTTCACCCGGTTGGATAGCGTAGGTTTGCCGGATCAATTCAACCTGAGCCATGAAGTTGCCGTGGCTGTAAACCACGCCCTTGGCGATCCCGGTGCTGCCACTGGTGAATAGAATGGCGGCGGTTTCATCGGCCTGTGTATCTTCAAGGAAGGAGCCGCTGCCCACGCCCAGGCTCGTTGCCTGCGCCAGGGTAACGCCCCCCCAGCCCCAACGTCGGCCGACCGTAACCAGATGCCGAATGGTGTGGCGTCCCCAACCGAGCAAAATCCGTGCAGCGTGGGCCGCCGGTATGCCAATGAAAGCCTCCGGCTCGACTTCCGCCAGGCAGGTCTTGAGTTGTTTGAGGCCCAGTCCTGGGTCAATCATCACCGGGACGATGCCAGCTTTGAACAGGGCGAAAGTCAGGGCGAAAAATTCAAGGCTGGGTTTGACCATCAAGACGGTGCGCATGCCCCGCGTCAGCCCGTAAGCCCTCAGCCCGCGGGCAATTAAATCGCTTTGCTCGTCGAGTTGCTGGTAGGTAAGTTGGCTATAGGTACGGCGACCGTCTTGATCGTGCCCGGTCGGAAAAACCACCGCCAGCGTCTGCGCTTGCAGGCGGGCCATCCGGGGCAGGGCGGCGGCGATGTTACAGACGCCGGAATCGAGGGCATCGCTCATGCAAAGCGCTCAGGCGCGAATGAAATCAGAAATCAGCGGGATGACTTCTTCTGCGGCATCTTCAAGTACGTAATGACCAGCATCCGCCAGACGATGCACTGTTGCCTGCGGGAGTACGGTTTGCCATTTGCGTAAAAACGCATCATCGAACACGAAATCCAGCGCGCCCCAGACGATCAAGGTGGGCGTCGCCTTGAATTGAGACAGGCTCGTTGCAATGCTTTCAACCAGCGCGAAACCGGCATCGCTTGGCGCAAGCGGAATGTCCTGCACGAAGCGCAAGGTGGCGATGCGATTTTTCCAGGAGTCGTACGGTGCACGGTAGCCCAGCGAAATTTCCGGACTCATTTTCTTGCGCTTGCAACCGACCTGAGTGGCGCCCCACGAGAAGGCGTTGAATCCACGCACCAGCAGTGCACCCAGCGGGGTGCGAGTCAATTTCAACGGCCCGGGAAAGGTTTTGTCTTCAGGTAAAGGGAAAGCAGCGGTGTTCAGAATAACAATGCGTGCAACTTGTTCCGGGTGCCTGGCTGCCCAGCCAAAACCGATCATACCGCCCCAGTCATGCACGACCAGGGTCACCGGTTGCTTGAGGTTCAAAGAGTTGACCAAGGCATCGAGATCATCAATGCGCTGCGCCAGCGTGTAGGCGTAAGCAGCATCGTCGGGTTTGTCGGACAAACCCATGCCGATATGGTCAGGCACGATGCAGCGCTGTGTGCTGGACAGAGCCTGAACCAGATTTCGGTAATAAAAGGACCAGGACGGGTTGCCGTGCACCATCAGAACCGGTGGGCCATCGCCGCCTTCATCAAGGTAATGCATCCGCAGGCCTGCGCCGCGGTCGAAAAAATTTGATTTAAAGGGGTAGAGCGCCGGGTCGAACGCTCTCACCAGATGACCTCGGCCATGCTGCAATTCAGCCCGGAGCCGATGCCCATCAGTGCGACACGGCTACCCTTGTGAATGCGTCCGCTTTCAGCCGCTTTGGAAAGGACGATAGCCACCGAAGCCGGGCCCATATTGCCGAACTCAGGGTAGATCGCCAAAACCTTTTGGCTGTCGATGCCCAAGGTTTGGCAAAGATTAACCGTGTGGGTGCCGCTGACCTGATGCAAAACGTATTCATCGACCTGATCAACGCCGTCACTCATCCAGCCAAAATCTGCTTTCGCGAAGCCAAAGGTTTCGGTCGCAAGTTCAAGGCCCGCCACCAGCAAGCCCTTGGCATCCGTCACCATGTGGTCATTCTGGCCGCGACACAATCCGCTATGTTGTGTGGCAGCGCGATTAACGACGCCGGTAAAGCGATGTCCGTTCGGTGCGAGATCGGTACGGGCGAGCAGCATGGCGACCGACCCGGAACCCAAGGTCAAGGTGGCGAACTGTTCGAGGAAATCCTGGACGGTTGTTTCCGGGCGCTGCAGGCGAGCAATGGTTGCCTCTTGTACAAAGCGGGCGCTTTCGCCGTCAACGATCAGGCCGTAGTCAATCTGACCCCGTTCGATCATGTTGCTAACCACCTGCATGCCGCTCAAAAAACCCAGGCAGGCATTACCCAAGTCGAAATTCAGACATTCCGGGGACAAGCCCAAGCGGTGATGAACAAGGCAAGCCGTCGATGGTTCAATATAGTCACGGCAGACCGAAGTATTAACAATCATGCCAATCCGCGAACGATCAATGCCAGAGTCACGAAGTACTTTTTCTGCGGCCAAGGCGGCGGCTTCGCTGGGCTGGACGCCCTTATCCCAATAACGGCGTGCTTCTATCCCTGAGGCGTATTCGAGAACTTCAACGCGCATCCCCAGACGCTGCAGGGTCGGGGCGAATTGTTGGGACATCTCGGAAGAGGTAACACGGTGAGGAGCATCAATGTGCGCGAGACTTAATATTGAAACATTTTGGTATTGCATTGACCATCCAGGGGATCAGAACTTCAATGCCCTGTGTAATTAGGGCTTGCCAAGGGTAAGTTGAGGATTTTACTCAAATTGCAGAGGCGGGAGTATCGCCGAATCACCCCTCAGCCGTCAATCGCGCCGCATCCCGGCAAGAGTTACGGTCAACAGCGAATCGGGCTTAATTTTCAGGGGCTGCAGATGCCCGATGTCTTAAACGAGTGACGAGCAGTTGGTCAATTTTATGATTATCCACATCAAGCACCTCGAACTTGAATCCGGCATGCTCGACACTTTCGGTTGGGCGAGGCACCTTGCGCAGCACATACATCAGAAAACCGGCAATGGTTTCAAACTGGTCATCATCGGGAAAGGGTTCTATGTCGAGAGCCTGTTCCAGGTCGCCGACCGGCGTCATGCCATCAACCAGCCAGGAATCGGCATCGCGCTGAATGATCTGCTCTTCGGTCAAGGCAACCATCGAATTACCCATCAGCGTGCTGGTCACATCATTCAATGTGATCAGGCCAACAATTAACGCGTATTCATTGATGATCAAAGCGAAGTCTTCACGCATGGCTTTGAACTGTTCAATGATTTCGGCCAGGGTCAAGGTTTCCGGGAGAATCAGCAGGGTGCGTAACAAGCCCTCGCTATGCAGCGAAAGTCGATCACCATTGAGCAGGCGACTGAGAATGTCTTTGGAGTCGATGTAACCAATTGTCTGATCAATGCCGCCATTACAGACCGGGAACTTGGCATGCGGATGGGCAATAATCTTGGCACGAACACTTTCTTCGCTCTCGGTACGCTCCAGCCAGATGATGCTCTCGCGAGCAGTCATTGTTGATGGCGCGGTACGAATTTCAAGTTCGAAGACGTTTTCTATCATTTGCCGCTCCTGTCTTGCCACGACACCGGCTTCAGCGCCAGCGTTGGCCATCGCGACAATATCTTCCGGGGTGATGTCTTCAGGACGGGTGTTGGGCAGACCGAGCAGCCCCATCACTTGATTCGCCATTCCGTTGAAAGCCCAGATCAGCGGCTTCATGAATTTAAGGCATAACAGCATCGGGCCGGATATGCGCAGTGCGATCGCTTCCGGGGTAACGATGGCAACACGTTTCGGCAACAGGTCAGCCACCAAAATAAAGAAAGTGGTGACAACCAAAAATGAGGCAACCGAACCCAGTGTCTCGGCTATCTCGTGATTCGTAAATTGATTAAAAAATGCCGAGAAAACCGGTGCGTAGGCACCTTCGCCAACCACCCCGGCGAGGATGGCAACCGTATTCAGACCAATTTGTACGGCGGTGAAAAAATGCCCTGGTTTCCCTTGCAAGAGCAGTACGTTAGCGGCTCTTGCATCGCCCTCTTCGAGTAGTTGCTCAAGTTTGAGCTTGCGCGCGGCAGCCAGCGAAATTTCCGAGATGGCGAAAAATGCGCTGGTGGCGATCAATAAACAAATTAGTAGGGTGCTTTCAAGTGGATTCATATTGATGATCGTCGGTATCTCAAAATTGCGTTAGAGACAGAGACTGTAGTCGTGCCGCACTGGCGATGCAATCTTCAAGCTTGTTCCTGCACTGTTTAAAATTTAATCGAAAAGCACGCGCCGCGATCCGGGTTATTGCTGGCTGAAATACTGCCGCGATGCAAGCGCATGATTTCGCGGGAAATAGGTAAGCCTAGACCGGTGCCACCCGCGCCGGATCTGGTCTTGCTTGACTGTATAAAGCGATCAAAAATTGTATCGAGCTCAGCATCCGGAATCCCTGGTCCCTGGTCGATAATTTGCAGCTCAATTCTTTGATCCATCGGTGAGCTTGATGTTTCTTTGATGAGAGTTCTGAGGCAAATGGAAACCCTTGTGCTCGCTGGCGAAAACTTGATCGCATTACCAATAATATTGGTCAACACTTGATGAATACGTTCGATATCACAGGAAATCAATGCTAATTCACTATCAAAATGGTGATGCATTTCAATATTTTTTTGTGCGGACAAGGCATCAAATTCGCTGATGACTTGCAAGACCAGATCACCCAAATTGGTTATAACCGGGTTTAAGGTGATTTTCCCAGCTTCGAGCTTTGAAAGATCCAGCAGATCATTGACGAGATGGGTTAGGCGTTCGGCGCTCTCTTTAATATGCAAAAAATACTGCCCCAGCTTTTCCCTTGAACCGGCATTGATTTTTTGAATGCCGAAACCAGAAAAAGCCAGCATCGCATGCAAAGGAGTTCGTAATTCGTGCGACATGTTGGTTAGAAATTCACTTTTAGCTTGATTCGCTTTTTCTGCAGCCACTTTTGCCAGCATCAGATCGCGGGTTCGCTCTTCGACCATCTCGGAAAGGTGATCGCGATGCTGCCTGAGTTCCTCCGCCGCCTCCTGCTCATAGGCCAGGAGTGTTGCCAGAACATCACTGGTAAAGCCCGTACCCAATATTTTTCCAGATCGCTCAATGATGAAACTTTCCGATAAGGCATTTTTTATGCCGGAGCCAAGGAGAAGGTTGGCTACCTCACGGATCGGCATACTGGCTTCGACAACGATGGGCTTGTCATCCATCATCTTGGTACAGCGCTTCTTGCTATAAACCTCCCAGTGAAAGCGCCCGGCCATCTGCCCCATAAATCGTTCTTTGTTGATCAAGCCAATGATTTTATTGTCGTCGAGAACAGGCAATATTTGGATGGAGGTATCGCGCTCAAATATTGCAAACACGTCGATATTTTTTGTATCCGCAGTAATGCAGAGCGCTGGGTGGCACAAATCAGCTGCCACTCGAATAGTTTCAGAATCACACAGCAATGGCAGTCTGGTAATGCTTTTATGGCAATTTTTGACCACTTATCAATTCTCTTGATGCTCAGCAAACATTGATACTAAATGGAGCGGATTTCAGTGGTTTTACAGTGACCGAGTTTTCTCGTCTCAAATCAAGGAAATGAGGGGCTGTTGTGAAATTTGCATGAGTTTCCTGGTTTTTGTGTGGCGCCGCACAGATCTTGCGGTCAACGCCGAATACCCTCCAATTTCATCCGTAATTTACGGATACCAAGGAGAACAAACATGGACCAATATCGCCATCACGATCGGTCGAAAACGCTTCACGGCAATGGCGGGGCAGCACTAAACCATTTCCTGATCCTCAACGGCAATGGCACGAATCACCGCCGCGTGCGTTCTGACCCCGCCAAAGATGGTGGCAAAGGCCACATCTGCCGCATCGCGTCCGGTACCAAAGCGCACAAAGCCGAGCGGAATGCCGGTGCCGGTGGCAAAGATAGCGATTGCCGCTTTCCGGCGCGGTATACATACGTTGCGGCACGCTTTGGCTCAAGTTCAGGTGTTCGCCGGTAATCGTTTGGCTGGGCGTGTGCGCTGCGTGCACGTTGAAAACGAAATCGGCACCGCCGCCATCAATTTCGAAAGTCAAAGCTATCTGCAGTTCGATGCGGATCATGGGGGTTTCCTTTTTTTGATGGTGCGACCACCTGGCAGGCCAGGTCAGCAGTCAACTGGATTATCAGCGGGCAAAGCGCCTGCTTCGGTGCGCTGGCATACAGAACTTGGGGCCGGCCAGGGGTACCTTGAGTCATGGCGTGCTGCATTGCGCCGTCAATGATCGAGTCGGCTTCAACCCTGCGGAAAGGAAACTCAAATGAACAGCATTATTTACATCGTTGGCTTGGTGGTCGTCATCATCGCCATTTTGTCTTTTTTCGGATTGCGCTAAGCCATTCGCGTGCGGATGAAGCCAGGCGATCGTTAAATTAACGAAAACAAGGAGTTGCTATGAAAGGCTATGTGCAAAATATTGAAAGTCTGGCCGTCAGGAATAACAAGTTTCGCCAGGTGCTGTACACGGTGAAAAGTTGCCAGCTCGTCATCATGTCCTTGCGGCCCCAGGAAGACATTGGCGCCGAGATTCATAAGGTCGATCAGTTCTTCCGCGTTGAGGAAGGCTCAGGCGAGGCGCTTTTGAATGGCGTACGAATGGCAATTGAAGCCGGTTTCGCAATCATTGTTCCAGCCGGGATCAATCACAACATCATCAACACCGGCAATGTGCCGCTCAAGCTGTATACGATTTATGCGCCGCCCAATCATCGGGATGGCGTGGTGCATGAGACGCGGGCTGATGCCGAGGGCGACAAGGAGCATTTCAACGGCCAGACGACCGAATGAAATGCACGGTCCGGAGTGTCTTCTATGGATTTACCCGCGCAAATTGTTTAACCACAAAAGCCCAGATCATGCGGGAAGCGTCCGGGCCTTTCGGATCGCTGTAGGCATGACCGGCTGCGCCACCACTCCAGGCGTGGCCGAGTCGGCTGACTTCGCAAAGTGTCGCAACAATTAGGCCTTGGCGGCGATAGTCGGTGATGTTTGCCGCATAGCGCGCACCACGTTGTACGGTGCGCGGCTTGCTGGCTTTGGCCCCAACCCGTTCGCCCCAGCGCAAGGCGGCTTCTGCACCATTACTTGATGCAACGACATGGTCTGCCAGGCCGTGAATGACCAGGAGGGCGGGTAGCCGGGCATCCGCTGCAATCGGCGGCAAGGGCGAGGGCGTCGCACTTTGCCCGAACATCGCCTTGATCGCGCTGGCCGAAGAGTGGGCAACGCCGGGGGCGATACCTGAATGCATGGCGATGGCCTTAAAACGCTCCGGATGATGCGTTGCCAGCAGCACCGCCATGCCGGCACCGGCTGAAATGCCGGCCAAAGCGATTCGGTTACGGTCAACGGCCTGAGTGAGGCAAATTTTCTCAATCGCCGCATTGATCGAATTTTCTTCAGCTTGCGCCCGACCGGTGCGCGTGTCGTACCAGTTCCAGCAGCCTTGCAGATTCGATAGACGATCCTGTTCCGGGTAAAGCACAAAGAAGCGCTCGCGGGCCGCGATCTGGTTCATGCGGCTGCTGGCGGCCAGCGCATCGGCATCCTGTCCGCAACCGTGCAACATGACCAGCAGGGGCAGTTTTTCGTTGCGCCGCAGGCCGGATGGTTTGTACAGCCGATAGCGCCGTGGTCCCGCCGTACCAACGGCAATACCGGTACTCCAGTTGGCCGATAGGGGAACAGATTTTTTCGCCAACGTGCGCTTGGGCGAGATCAGTCCGGCACGTAACGAATCTTTGATCGCTTTGGTGCCGACCCGCACGGCGCTTCGCGTCATCACCTTCAACGTGCGCTGCAGTGCCTTGCTCCACACCGAGGAATGACTACGTCTTGCCATTCGCCCTCATTAGTTTTGCACTCCAGTCAAAGTTTTCCGTAGTCCTTCATGCCGACCAGCAGCGATGAGAGGTCTTCGGCGTGTTCCTCTTCACTGGCCAGTATGCCTTCCAGCATGCGGCGCGTTGTTGAGTCTTCATTGCCAAGGTAAGCGACCATCTCGCGATAGCTTTCGATGGCGATGCGTTCGGCAATCAGGTCTTCCTCAATCATGCTTTTCAGCGAATCGCCCTCGGCGTATTCCGCATGGCTACGCTCAGACAAACCATCGGGTGAAAAATTCGGCTCGCCGCGCAGTTCAACAATGCGTTTGGCGATCAGATCAGCATGTGACATTTCCTCAGCCGCATGGGCCAGAAACTCGGCGGCAACTGGCGCGGCATGGATGCCCGAGGCCATGAAGTAATGGCGTTTGTAACGCAGGACGCAGACCAGTTCAGTCGCCAGCGCTTCATTGAGCAGCTTGATCACGTGCTTGCGGTCGGCGCTGTAACCCGCTGTGACGGCGCCTTTTTCGATGTCCTGTCGAGCCCGCTTGCGCAAGGTCTTGATATCAGAAAGGGCGGGGCGTTTCGTTTCTTCGTCTTTCAGTATGCTGGATTTCATTTTCTTGCTCCTGGATGTTGGGATGGCTATGCAGCTTGTCCATCATTTCCAATCGGCAGGCTTTGTTCGGTACGGGGTAGCACATAGCAGCGCAAATAAATCCGCTGGCTGATCAGTTTTCCAGATTCACACCTATGCGCGCCAACGTACAGATTGCCGGCAATTTCCTGCCTATTCTCCAAAACGTGAGCGGTGATCAGCAAATTCGGCGCTCCCGACCAACATCACATAAAGGATCAGATCATGAACAAGGATCAAGTCAAAGGCCGTATCGAAGAAGCCAAGGGCGCAGTCAAGGAAGTTGCCGGCAAGGCGGTTGGCAACAAGGAGCTGGAAATCAAGGGAAAGATTCAAAATTCCGCAGGAAAAGTCCAGGCCTCATTTGGCGATCTCAAGAAAGATCTCAAAGACGCCAGCCAAGGCAAGTAAGCCAATGTGAATGATGCCGAATGTTTGAGAAGTGCATTCGGCCTCTGCAACACGTAATTCCTGAATGATTTGACTGGAGAATGAAATGAATAACGAAATTATCAGCACCGGTAGCGCCGCCGTTGGCCGTCTTGGTTCCCGGGTACTCAGTGCCAGCACCCTCGATGATGACGATGTTTACAACCTGAAAGGCGAGAAGCTGGGCAGCATCAAGGAAATCATGCTGGACATCAATACCGGCAGGGTTTGCTATGTTGTCTTGTCCTTCGGCGGCTTTCTCAGCATGGGCGAAAAGCTGTTTGCGGTGCCCTGGAGCGCGCTTACGGTCGACACGGAAAACCAGCGCTTTTTAATGGACACCGACGAAGCGCGGCTCAAGGAAGCACCGGGTTTCGATACCGATAATTGGCCAAACATGGCTGACGCCACCTGGGAAAAGAAAGTCCATTCCTATTACGGCACGCAACCGATTACGACGTTCTGATTCTCTGTTGCCGCAATGCAAACCTCATTGGCCCCCAACCTAGGCGGCGAATGAGGTTTTTTTGATACGAAAGGAACAAGCACCATGTTGATTATTTTTAAATCCTCAGCCAGCGCCGATGTGGTGACCTTTGAAGAAAACGCCAAGCAAATTCTTTCGGTGATCGGCCATGATTTGTCGACCGCGCAAGGAATCATCATGGTTGAGCAGTTGCCTGATGCGATCAGCAAGATCAAGGCTGCGATTGCCAGCGACAAACTGATGCCGGCAAAGCAGAAAAGCCCCGAAGAAGAAGCCGAATCGGGACAGGACGTCAGTTTTTCCCAGCGAGCATTGCCGTTTCTCGAATTGCTGGAGAGTTCGCTAGAAGAAAAAATGCCGATTGTTTGGGGCGTTTACCCGTAAAGATTTAAAGACAACAGGCGACATCCAGGAAAGCCAACCGCCAAGCGAAGGAGTAAGCAATGAAACGCCAGAACCATTACTCAACCTTGCACGTTGATCGCTGTGCCTCATGCGCTGAGATCAAATCGGCTTTCCGCACGCTGGCCCAACGCTTTCATCCCGATGTGACCAAAGACCGGGATGGAGAACAGAAATTCAAGGATGTTGCCGAGGCCTACAGAACGCTCAAACGCCCCGACTCGAAAATTGCCTACGACCAGCAAATAAATAATATTTGCACTAAAAAAGCCGCCCTGACCACAAGCCTGCGCGGCATCGGAAATTTCAGCTGGGGATTGGTCATATTTCAATATTTTTCATGGTTCTGGCTAAATCAGGGCGGCGATGGCGAATGACAATTCCAGCGCTGTCGAAACAGAGATTGCGGTGAAAAATTGTCTGCCACCAGCCCCAGACAAAATTCTGGCAGCACAGCCAAAAGCAGTTCTGCCAGAATTTTCCATTGGGATTTGTAGATCAGCACGCTGTCGATAATTGACCTTCTGCTGGGACAGGTTTGCTGATGTAAATAGCCTTACTTGTCGGCAACAACCTTGATCTGATTGTCGACAGAAGCAACACCCTTGACCGCACGGGCGATTGAAACCGCCTTGTCTGACGCGGCTTTAGTCTTGACCGTGCCGGTCAGGACGACTTCGCCTTTCTGGGTGGTGTCTACGCCAATGTGGATCAGGCTATCCATTTTTTCAGCAGCCAGATCAGCTTTGACCTTGGTGGTAATGACCGAATCCTTGACGTAGGTTGTTGGTGCGGAATCGGCGGTATAACCGGCAACCGGCACCAAAATCAGGCCGGCGATCAGGCAGCTAGCAGCAAGTTTTGTGTTCATGGTCTCTATCCTTTTCGGGTTGATACAGCATCAAGTGAGCGCTGAAACCGGAGGGTTTCCCACGCGCTTTGCCGCTATCTGCAGTCTCTGCCTCTAAAGCAACATTTTCTGTACGGTCGAGCACATAGCCAACCTGGCGGCTGAAGCGCTCGCCAAAAAGGCCCGTGCTGTTCTGATCTTCCCCAAAGTCATCAAGGCCGGTCTGATTTTCGGTGGCAGCCTCGAAGGCACCAAGATTTCCCGCATCAAACGTTAAGGAGACGCTGATCAATTCGTCATCCTCGCGCAGGTGGGGATCCAATGCCTTGATTTTTATGGATTCTCGCCTGCGCGGGGATGACGTTTTCTGAATTAATCAGCGCCACCATAAGTCGATAACGACTCCGGCGAGATGAGTCAAACGATCCGTAGGTCGGGTTTCAACCCGACAATCCCAAGGTTTTAACCTGGAAATGTCGGGTTGAAACCCGACCTACGTGAGTTGTCCGCTTCGACTTAATTCTTGTTCCCCACCACCCGCAATTCCGCCTCCAGCTGTTTGGCCCGGCTGATGTCGTTGAAGGTAATGACAACCCCGTCGATCACGTTTTCCTGGGTGCGGTAGGGCATGATCTTGACCTGAAACCAGCGCTCGTCGCTGGTTTTTACTTCGCGATCAACAAACGCCAGCGTCCGTAATACCTCCTTGGCGTCATGCAGCAGGCCGGGGTAGTCGAGATCGGTCACAATATCCGACAAGGCGCGCCCGACATCGCCGGGAATCAGCTTGAACAGTCGCGTTGCCTGAGTCGTAAAGCGCCTGATATGCAGCGCATTGTTGAGGAAGACGGTGGCCATGTCGGTGCTGTTGAGTAGATTCTTCATATCGTTATTGGCCGCTGACAACTCATCAACTTTTGACTGCAATTCGACGTTGACCGTCTGCAACTCCTCATTGAGCGACTGCATTTCCTCCTTGGAGGTAGTCAGCTCTTCATTCGTTGATTGCAATTCCTCATTGGTCGATTGCAGTTCTTCATTGGTCGACTTGAGTTCTTCCTGCGAACTCTGCATTTCCTCACGCAGGGTTTGCACTTGTGCCTGAACCTGGCTTAAGGCCTGTTCCAGCTCCTCTACCCGTGGGCTGCTGCGCGAAGAACGTTTGCCGCTGACCTCAGCAATTACTGGCGGACTGGCAACATCGCTAAAAACCAGCATGGCCATGCCGCACAGTGCAGCCGGTTCGAGAATGGGCTGTACCGTGAGGTTTACCACCAGCGTGCCACCCGTACTCTCCAGATTCAGATTGGGGCAGACAACGCGCTCGCCGGTACGCAACGCCTTGGGCAAAGCCAGTGAAATTTCCTCACGCAGTCCCTTGCGCGCCATTGCGTGAATATTCCAATTCACCTTGCCGGCTGCGGGCTCAAGATATTTGCCGGTGCGTCCGCTGATATAGACCAGATCACCCGTCGCATTGACCAGTACCGCTGCCGGTGAAAACTGCTGGAGCAGCAGATCATCGGCGAGGCCCTGCAAATTGACAGGGGGGAGTTCGGGCTTGTTATCCATGAGCGATTCAGTCTTGTTGGTTATCTGGCGGGTGGGAAAGGCGACCTCGACCGGCCGGACGGGCCGACCGCTGCGCCGGAACAGGCGTGCCTTGTTTTCCAGCGGCTCGAAAAGATCGGTGAAGTTGCCAATTGACTCGGCACTGCCTTGCATGAAGATGCCCCCCGGTTTGAGACTGTAGTGGAACAGGGGCAGCAGTTTCTTTTGCAGTTCGGCGTCAAAATAGATCAGGAGATTGCGGCAGGTGAGGATGTCGAGCTTGGTGAAGGGCGGGTCCATGATCAGGTTGTGCGGCGCGAAGACCACCATTTCACGGATTTTTTTGCCGACCCGGTAGCCGTTGTCGCTTTCAGTAAAGTAATGCAGCAGGCGTTCCTCCGAGACATCGGTGGCGATATTGGCCGGGTAATAGCCCTGGCGGGCTTTTTCGATAGCGTCTGGATCGAGATCGGTGGCGAATATCTGCAAGCTATAACGCCCGGGTGGATTCAATCGCTGCTGGACTTCGCGGAAGATGATGGCCAGCGAATAGGCTTCTTCACCGGTCGAACAACCGGCCACCCAGGCGCGCAGCGCCGCACCGGCAGGATAGGTGGCCAGTAGTTGGGGCAGGGCGACGTCTTGCAAATAGGCCCAGGAGGCGGGGTCGCGGAAAAATCGGGTAACGCCGATCAGCAATTCCTTGAATAGCAAGTCGACTTCCTGCGGGTTTTCACGCAGGAAGCGGGCGTAGGTGGCGATCCGGTCCATTTGATGGATCGCCATGCGGCGCTCAATGCGGCGATAGACGGTGGTTTTTTTGTAATAGGAAAAATCGTGGCTGGTGCGGGCGCGCAGTAACACGCATATTTTGTCGAAGGCGCTTTGTTGCGCAGCGGATTCAAGTTCATTCAGGGCTAGCCCCCCATGCGCACGGGGGGAGTGCTGCACGGTTTCACTAATGCGCAGCGGCAATAGCTCGGCACTGGCCACAATATCGGCTAAACCGGCATCGATGACACTCTTCGGCATGCTGTCAAATTTGGCATCGGCGGGTTCCTGGGCTAATACCAGGCCACCAAATTCCTTGATCGCACGCAGGCCGAGCGTGCCGTCCGAACCCATGCCGGAGAGGATGACGCCGACTGCGTGTTCGCGCCGATCATCAGCCAGGGCGCGGAAGAAGAAATCAATCGGCAGGCGCAAGCCGCGTGGGGCAATCGGTTCAAGCAGACAGAGGCGATCATGCAGAATCGACAGGTCGCGGTTGGGTGGAATCACATAGACGTGATCCGGGATCACTTTCATGCGGTTTTTGGCTTGCAAAACGGGCATGACGGTTGACCGTTGCAACAGCTCGGGCAGCATGCCAGGTTGCGTCGGGTCGAGATGCTGGATCACAACAAAGGCCATGCCGCTGGCAGCGGGGACATGGGCCATGAATTGCTCAAGGGCTTCAAGACCACCGGCTGAAGCGCCGATGCCAACAATCGGAAAGGGGCGCGGGGCTGCCGTGGCGGGGGGGTGGTCGATGGCGGGGTGGGCGGCCCTGGTCGGCTTCTTCTGGTTGGGGACAATCTACGCCTCGGCTTCGATGGCGGCGATGGATTCAAAGCCATCTTCCATCAGGACGGCTCACGCGCCCACGTGATCAGCGCCAAGAAAGGTAAGGCGCTCAAATTTGGTGGCATCTATCGCCAGCGGGTCAATCACCCCGGCTTGCCGGTGCGCCGCCTGGTCGGCTTCCCTGAAAGTGATCAACAACTGGTTGCTGACGTAGCGGCTGATCATCTCACGCAAGTATTAAACAGCGCTCGAAGATGATTTAAACGCCCTTCAAAGTGGGATATTCCCCATACCGCGCCGCCCAATTTCCCCCACTTACCACCCGAATATCCCGCACTTTCACCCCAAAACTGTCCAGAAATCAGAGTTCCGCCCCGAGTGCCCCGAACCCACTAACCACCGGCCTCCCAGCCCATTCCCCGGCCTCCCCAACCATCCAGTTTCTCCCCCCTCCCTACTCATGTGATGCTGACCAACGCCGGCGGGGGGTACAGTCGCTGGAAGGACTTGGCTGTCACGCGCTGGCATGAAGACAGCACCTGCGATAACTGGGGCACTTTTTGTTATATCCGCGATGTGGCCAGCGGTGTTTTCTGGTCGAATGCCCATCAGCCGACGCTAAAGACTCCGGAAAACTACGAAGCGATTTTCTCCGAAGGGCGCGCCGAATTTCGCCGCCGTGATGCCGTCGGTACGGGCGATAGCCAGATTGAGACTTACACCGAAATCGTCGTCTCGCCGGAAGACGATATCGAACTGCGCCGGGTCCGCCTGACCAATCGCTCCCGCCAGCGCCGGGAAATTGAAATAACCAGTTATGCCGAAGTGGTGATTGCGCCAGCGATTGCCGATGCGCTGCATCCCGCCTTCAGCAATCTGTTTGTGCAGACTGAAATCCTGCGCGACCGGCGCGCCATCCTGAGTACCCGCCGACCGCGTTCGGCGGATGAAAAATCGCCGTGGATGCTGCACTTGATGGTCGTACACGGGGCAGAAACCAGCGCCGTTTCATTTGAAACGGATCGTGCCCGTTTCATTGGCCGCACGCGCACCACCGCCGCGCCGCAGGCCATGATCGACGCGGTTCCGCTCTCGGACAGCGCGGGTTCGGTGCTCGATCCAGTGGTTGCGATTCGCTATCGGATCACGCTCGATCCGCAACAGGTGGCGACGATTGATATGGTCTCGGGTATTGCCGAAACCCGTGATATCGCGCTCTGTCTGGTCGATAAATATCAGGACCGGCATCTCGCCGACCGGGTTTTCGATCTGACCTGGACGCACAGCCAGGTGGTCTTGCGCCAGCTCAACGCCAGCGAGGCCGAGACGCAATTGCATGCGCGTCTGGCCAGTTCGGTGATCTACGCCAATGCTTCTTTACGCGCTGAGGCCGGCATCCTGATCCAGAATCGCCGTGGTCAGTCCGGGCTTTGGGGCTACGCCATTTCCGGTGATTTGCCGATTGTCCTGTTGCAAGTCGGCGATGCCGCCAATATCGATCTCGTGCACCAGCTTGTCCAGGCGCACGCTTACTGGCGCATGAAAGGCTTGGCAGTCGACTTGGTGATCTGGAATGAAGAGCACTCGGGTTATCGCCAGCGCTTGCAGGAACAGATCATGGGGCTGATTGCCTCGGGTATCGAAGCGAGTGTGATTGATCGACCAGGCGGTATTTTCGTGCGCCCCGCTGAACAGATTTCCAGCGAGGACCGGATTTTGCTGCTCTCGGTTGCGCGCGCCATCATCACCGATGGTCGGGGAAGCCTGGCCGAACAACTAGACCGTCGCGCCTTCGGCGAGCCGCGGGTACCGCGACTGACCGCCACTCGCCAGTATCGTCCTGAAACGCCGCCGGCAATCGCCACTCCGGGCCGCGATCTGATCCTCAGCAACGGGCTGGGCGGTTTCACGCCGGATGGGCGTGAGTACGTTATTGCGCTAACACCCGGCCAGACAACCCCGGCGCCGTGGTCTAACGTGTTGGCCAATCCACATTTCGGGACAGTGATTTCGGAAAGTGGCGTCGCTTACACCTGGAGTGAAAACGCCCACGAATTCCGCCTGACGCCGTGGCATAACGATCCAGTCAGCGATGCCGGGGGTGAAGCGCTCTACATTCGTGACGAAGAAAGCGGCCATTTCTGGTCGCCTAGCCCGTTACCTGCACGCGCCTCGACGGCTTACGTGATTCGTCATGGCTTCGGCTACAGTGTTTTTGAAACGGAAGTCGACGGCATCAGCTCGGAACTTTGGATTTACGTGGCGCTCGATGCCGCAATCAAATTCTCGGTGCTAAAAATACGCAATAAATCCGGTCGACCGCGACAACTTACCGCCACCGGCTACGTCGAGTGGGTGCTGGGCGATTTGCCGGCCAAATCAGCCATGCACGTCACAACGGAAATCAATCCCGAGAGCGGTGCGCTTTACGCCCGCAATCCATACAACCAGGAGTTTTCGGAGCGGCTTGCCTTCTTCGATGTCGATGCCCCAACGCGCAACGTCAGTGGCGACCGCACGGAATTCATCGGTCGTAACCGCAGCCTGCACAACCCGGCAGCCATGCAGCGAGCGCGGCTTTCAGGCAAGGTTGGTGCCGGCCTCGATCCCTGTGCTGCGCTTCAGGTCAATTTTGAACTGGCGGTCGGACAAGAGCGTGACATCGTTTTTCGGCTGGGGGTCGGGCGTAACGCCGAAGACGCCGGCCAACTCGTCCAGCGTTTTCGCGGCGCTACGGCGGCTCGCAATGCGCTGGAAGCCGTTTGGGCTTATTGGAATCAAACGCTGGGCACGGTTCAGGTGGAAACGCCGGATGCAGCGCTCAATGTGCTGGCTAACGGCTGGCTGGTTTACCAAACCCTGGCTTGTCGTCTGTGGGCGCGCAGCGGTTATTACCAATCGGGCGGCGCTTTCGGTTTCCGCGACCAGTTACAGGATGTGATGGCGCTGATCCACGCCGAGCCGGGTCTGGTTCGCGAACACTTGCTGCTTTGTGCCAGTCGCCAATTCCAGGAGGGCGATGTGCAGCACTGGTGGCATCCGCCCTCGGGCCGTGGAGTACGTACTCATTGCTCGGACGATTATCTGTGGTTGCCGCTGGCAGTCAGCCGCTACGTAATGTGCACCAATGACACCGGCGTGCTGGATGAAACGGTACATTTTCTGGAAGGGCGTGCGGTCAACCCGGAAGATGACTCCTATTACGATCTGCCGTCTTGCTCCGCCGAAGTGGGCAGCCTTTACGAGCATTGCCGGCGCGCCATCCGGCACGGCCTGCGCTTTGGCGATCACGGTTTACCCCTGATCGGTTCGGGCGACTGGAACGATGGGATGAATCTGGTCGGTATCGACGGCAAGGGCGAAAGCGTCTGGCTGGGCTTTTTCATGTGCGAGGTTTTCCGGCAATTTGCGCAAGTGGCGCAATTGCATGACGACCCACCTTTTGCAGAATTTTGCGTCGCGGAGGGCGCTCGTCTGCGCCAGAGCATTGAACAACACGCCTGGGACGGCGAGTGGTATCGCCGCGCTTATTTCGACGATGGAACGCCCTTGGGATCGGCTGGCAACGACGAATGCCAGATCGATTCGATCTCGCAAAGCTGGTCGGTACTTGCCGGCGTCAGCAACAGGGGGCGCTCGCGCAGTGCGCTGAACGCAGTCGACCAACGTCTGGTACATCGCGCTGACGCACTGATCCAGTTACTTGATCCCCCCTTTGATAAATCGCATCTCGACCCCGGCTACATCCGTGGCTACGTTCCCGGCGTGCGCGAAAATGGCGGTCAATACACGCATGCTGCAGTATGGGCGGCGATGGCCTTTGCCGAACTGGGCGACAGCAAACGCGCCTGGGAACTGCTGACCATGATCAACCCGGTCAACCATGCACAAACAACAGCGGGAATCGATACCTACAAAGTCGAACCCTACGTCGTCTCCGCCGATCTTTACGCCAGCCCGCCCCATGTCGGGCGGGGAGGGTGGAGTTGGTATACCGGTTCAGCCGGCTGGACCTATCGTCTGATCGTCGAATCCCTGCTCGGTCTGCGCCGTGAAGGTGAGCGTCTATATTTCCATCCATGCCTGCCGGCAGAGTGGCAAAGCGTCAAAATTCGCTACCGTTACCATCAGGCAAGCTACCAGATTTCAATTTCACAAATATTCAGTAATAGTGATTTTCCCGGTGTTGCCAGCGTGCTGCTTGATGGCGTCAGCCAAGACGGCAAATCCATTCCTCTTGTTGCCGATCTGAGCGAGCATCTAGTTGAGATTGGTGTGAGTCGTACGACCGGTGACAACTAAACAGGCAGCTTCGGGTGCCTGTTTTTTGCGCTATAATGTTGCACTGCACACAAACCAGCTTGAGGATCACGGCATGCCCGAAACAGTACGGCTGATCAAAAAATATCCTAACCGTCGTCTCTATGACACCAAGACGAGTGCCTACATCACCCTGAGTGATGTCAAAGATCTGGTTCTCAAGTATGAAGTATTCAAAGTGGTCGATGCCAAATCATCTGAAGACCTGACCCGCAGCATCCTGCTCCAGATTATTCTTGAAGAGGAAACCGGCGGTATGCCACTTTTCTCAAGCGAACTGCTTTCAGCATTTGTGCGCTTTTACGGCAGCACCATGCAAGGCATGCTGGGTAAATACCTTGAAAACAACATGAAAACTTTCGTTGATTTCCAAGGGAAGCTCCAAGAGCAATCGCGCAGCATGCCGGGTACTGATAACACGACAATGCAGGCAGATTTTTGGGCACAGTTTCTAAATTTTCAGCAGCCCGCAATGCAGAGCATGATGACGACCTACATGGATCAGTCAAAAAAAATGTTCCAGAACATGCAGGATCAACTGCAAAGTCAAACCAGAAACATGTTCACTGGATTGGCAGTCGTACCGGAAAAAACCGAGAAATAATTTGAAAATGCCCACATTGATGTGGGCATTTTTTTACCCGAGGCCAGCGCCCCGGGACGTCTGAAGGGTGAATCAGCCCTTGATTGAAGCCGGAAGTTTTTCCTCAATCAGCTTCAACAGCGGCCCAAATACCTTGGGCGTACCAGCAATAATGTTGCCGGATTCAAGATAGGTCGCATCACCGCGCAGGTCACTGACCAGGCCACCAGCTTCCGATACCAGAAGTGCGCCGGCAGCCATATCCCAGGGCGACAAACCCATTTCCCAGAAAGCATCGTAACGGCCACAGGCGACATTTGCCAGATCAAGCGAAGCAGCACCCGGGCGACGCATTCCCGCTGTCTTTTGGGTCAATTCTTTGAAGATGGCTACATAGGTATCGAGATGATCCAGCATACGGTAAGGAAAACCGGTGCCGATCAGCGAGTCCTGAAGTTTGAGACGCTTGGAAACCCGAATTCGCCGTTCATTTAGAAAAGCACCGCTGCCTTTACTGGCAGTGAACAATTCATTGCGATTAGGATCAAAAACAACTGCCTGCTCAACAATACCGGATTTTGCGAGAGCAATCGAAACCGCGTATTGCGGCAACCCATGAATAAAATTAGTAGTGCCGTCCAGTGGATCGATAATCCACTGATACTCGCTCTCTGCGCTACCTCGTCCGGCAGATTCTCCAGACTCCTCTGCTAAAATCCCATATTCTGGGTAAGCCTCACGCAGAATTTCAATGATTGCAGCCTCTGCGGCTTTATCAACCTCAGTGACGAAGTCATTGGGTGATTTGGTTGAAACCTTGATTAAGTCAAGATCATTGGAGGCACGGTTAATAACCTGGCCGGCGCGACGCGCTGCCTTGACGGCAATATTGAGAGCTGGATGCATGGGCTTAAAGAGCTGACGGGTGGCTGACGCTGCCCGTGATAATTTGAAAGGTTGAATTTTACTATGAAGCCGGAAGTCCTGCTTTCACGAATCCGAGTTGTTCTTTGTCGACCAAGTCATCCTGGCAACATTGGTGCCGCTGCACGCGCCATGAAAACGATGGGATTGACTCGACTGAGCCTTGTTGAACCCAAACTTTTTCCAGACCCGGAGGCTGATACAAGGGCAACGGGTGCGGTCGACCTGTTAAAACAGGCAGAAATTCACAGCACACTGAAAGATGCATTGGCAGGCACAGTATTCGTTGTGGGCTTGTCCGCAAGACGGCGCGACCTGGGTCCGGAGATCGGTGAACCGCGAGAAATGGTAGAGCGCTTGCTTGCAGCAGCAGAGGAGGGCGATGTCGCGCTGGTTTTCGGCAATGAAACGATGGGCCTCTCAAATGACGAAATTCAATGCTGCCATGCCGCTGTAAGCATTCCGACCAATCCCGAATTTAGCTCGTTGAATCTGGGGTCCGCAGTACAAGTATTGTCATACGAGGTTCGCATGGCTGCTTTTGCCGGGCGCCCACCGTTGGCAGATACTCTTGCGACCCCTTTTATTTCACCGACAGCGACTCACGAGGAAGTAGAGGGTTTGTACGAACACCTGCAAAGCGTAATGACCAAAACAGGATTCTTTAATCCCGAGCAGCCAGGAAGACTAATCCCGAAACTGCGCAGACTCTTTGGTCGTATTCGTCTGGAACGAGATGAAGTTAATATTTTGCGTGGCATCCTGGCCGCTACACAAAACAAAACTGGACATGGATCACACCGCTAAAGCCATCTACAAAAAACCCACCGCAATGGTGGGTTTTAAAAATCCAGTTTAATTTACCGCTTCCTTCAGACCTTTGCCGGCACGGAATTTCGGAACTTTGGCGGCTTTGATATTGAGAGCAGTGCCGGTACGTGGATTGCGACCACTCCGAGCTGCGCGCTCGCCAACATAAAAAGTGCCAAAACCTATCAGGCTAACGGTATCGCCATTTTTAAGCGATGTTTTGACAGCAGCAACGGTTGCGTCAAGCGCCCGGCCAGCAGCAGCTTTAGAGATTTCTGCGGCTTCAGCAATCTGATCGATCAGTTCAGTTTTATTCATTTCTTGACCCAAGTGAAAATTGATTAAAAGGAAGATGAAATCGTATTGGATACGTTTTATATTCCCCTTGAAATCCTTGTGTCAAGCGGATTCTGGTCGATTTACTCGGCGGATTTTAATCGGGATATATGCCGACGTTATCGCTTCGGCATATATCCAATATAAATCAATGAGTAAGAACAGTCGTTGCCGTAACGCCATCTGCACCAGTCTTTGGTGGTTCAGCCGCTACAACGACTTCAGGCAGTGGTTCTGGTTTTCGCTCAAGCGCTCGTTCGAGTACTTGATCAATCCACCTTACCGGGATAATTTCAATTTTGTTTTTGATGTTATCCGGTATTTCGGTGAGGTCTTTGACATTTTCTTCGGGGATCAAAGCGATTTTTACACCACCGCGAATCGCTGCCAGCAGCTTCTCCTTGAGGCCACCGATCGCCAAGACCTCGCCGCGCAAGGTGATCTCACCGGTCATGCATACATCACAGCGAACCGGAATGCCGGTGTAGGAAGAAACCAGTGCGGTTGTCATGGCACAACCCGCAGACGGCCCATCTTTTGGCGTTGCACCTTCGGGTACATGAATGTGAATGTCGCATTTTTCAAATGCTTCATCTTTGATGCCTAGGCGATGCGAGCGAGCGCGAACAACCGACCGGGCTGCTTCAACCGATTCCTTCATGACATCGCCCAAAGAGCCGGTACGCAAGATATTGCCTTTACCCGGCATGATGGCGCATTCGATAGTCAGCAACTCGCCTCCGACTTCAGTCCAAGCGAGTCCGGTGACCTGACCCACTTGATTTTCTTTCTCAGCCATGCCAAAGCTGTAGCGCTGCACCCCCAAAAATTTATCCAGATTTCTGGCGTTGACCGCGATCTTTGTATCGCGTTTCTTGAGGACCAAGGTTTTTACAACTTTGCGACAAATTTTGGAGATTTCACGTTCCAGCGCCCGTACACCAGCTTCGCGGGTGTAATAGCGCACAATGTCGCGGACTGCGCTGTCTGCAACAGCAATTTCTGTTTTCTTCAAGCCGTTGTTCTTGATCTGCTTGGGCAGCAGATAGCGCATGGCGATGTTAACTTTTTCGTCTTCCGTGTAGCCCGACAGACGAATTACTTCCATCCGGTCCAGCAATGGCGCCGGGATATTCATGGTGTTTGCAGTAGCAACAAACATCACGTCAGAGAGGTCAAAATCGACTTCAACGTAATGGTCCTGAAAGGTATGGTTCTGTTCCGGGTCGAGAACTTCGAGCAGGGCAGAGGAGGGATCACCACGAAAATCCTGGCCCAGCTTGTCAACTTCATCAAGCAAGAACAATGGATTACGCACGCCGACCTTGGCCAGGCTTTGTAAAATTTTGCCGGGCATCGAACCAATGTAGGTACGGCGATGACCGCGAATTTCAGCTTCATCACGTACGCCGCCGAGCGCCATACGGATAAATTTGCGATTGGTTGCCTTGGCAATCGATTGCCCAAGAGATGTTTTGCCAACACCGGGAGGGCCAACCAGACAAAGGATAGGTGCCTTTACCTTGTCGACGCGCTGCTGCACGGCGAGATACTCAACGATACGTTCCTTAACTTTTTCCAAACCATAGTGGTCTGAATCAAGCACTTTCTCAGCCTCGTGAAGGTCTTTGCTGATCCGGGTTTTCTTGCGCCACGGCAAGCCAATCAAAGTCTCAATAAAGTTGCGGACAACAGTTGCTTCGGCTGACATTGGCGACATCAGTCGAAGCTTCTTGAGTTCGCTCTGGGCCTTGGTCAAGCCTTCCTTGCTCATGCCGGCAGCTTTGATCTTCTTGTCCAGCTCTTCAAGATCAGCGCCTTCTTCGCCTTCGCCAAGCTCCTTCTGGATCGCTTTAACTTGTTCGTTCAAGTAATACTCGCGCTGGCTTTTCTCCATCTGGCGCTTAACACGGCCACGGATGCGCTTTTCAACCTGCAGGATGTCAATTTCGGACTCAAGCTGGGAGAGCAGGCGATCAATACGGTCGCGAATACTTTCCATCTCCAGCACTTCCTGCTTTTGTTCAAGCTTGAGCGGCAAGTGGGCGGCAATCGTGTCGGCCAGACGACCAGCATCTTCAATACCAGCAATGGAAGAAAGCACTTCGGGCGGGATTTTTTTATTCAGTTTGACGAACTGGTCGAACTGGGCCACCACGGCGCGGCGCATGGCCTCGATTTCGTGATCCTCTACACCCGGTTGCGGCAACGGAATAGCTGTAGCCATAAAAACAGACGACAGCACCTCAATGGCTTCGACGCGCGCACGCTGCGTTCCCTCCACGAGTACTTTGACCGTACCATCCGGCAACTTGAGCATTTGCAGAATGTTGGCCAGGCAGCCGATGCTATAGAGATCTTCCGGCTCAGGTTCATCCTTGGCAGCAGACTTTTGGGCAACCAGCAAAATATTTTTGCCGGCATCCATCGCCATCTCAAGCGCCTTGATTGATTTAGGACGACCGACAAAAAGCGGAATGACCATGTGCGGAAACACGACAACGTCGCGCAATGGCAGCAACGGTAGTACGACGGTTTCCGGGAGCGTGTTGGGGTTCGACATTACGATGCCTTTGAAATAGGTATATGGCCCCTACGTGGGGGCAGGAAACCGCAATTCAAGTCCCAGCTCAGTTGGAGCCGGAAACCTTTGGCTGATCGGCGTAAATTAGCAGGGCAGGGGTGTCGCCAGTG
The DNA here is from genome assembly GCA_039797825.1 of Pseudomonadota bacterium. Classification (GTDB taxonomy): domain Bacteria; phylum Pseudomonadota; class Gammaproteobacteria; order Burkholderiales; family Rhodocyclaceae; genus Azonexus. The sequence goes on from JBDKHF010000024.1 coordinate 178,220, forward strand.
ATCATATTTTCATCAATCACCACTTTTTCGACATTCTCCATGCCTGGAAGTTCGTACATCGTATCAAGCAGGGCATGTTCCAAAATAGAGCGCAGGCCACGCGCACCTGTTTTGCGTGCCAACGCCTTCTTGGCAATGGCGGATAGGGCGCCAGGACGAATTTCCAGTTCGACATCTTCCATGCTGAACAGCTTCTGATACTGCTTGATCAGCGCATTCTTGGGTTCAGTCAAGATCTGGATAAGAGCAGGTTCTTCCAATTCCTGCAACGTAGCAACCACAGGCAGACGGCCAATCAATTCAGGGATAAGGCCAAATTTGATCAAATCTTCCGGTTCGGCATCAAGCAGGACTTCGCCGACCGCTTTTTTGTCATTCTTGCTCTTGACCTCTGCACCAAAACCGATGCCGCCGCGTTCAGAGCGATTGAGAATGATTTTTTCCAGCCCGGCAAACGCACCGCCGCAGATAAACAGGATGTTGGTCGTGTCAACCTGAACAAAATCTTGATTCGGATGTTTGCGGCCACCTTGCGGCGGAATCGAGGCTACGGTGCCTTCGATCAGTTTGAGTAGTGCTTGCTGAACGCCTTCACCTGAAACATCACGGGTGATCGATGGGTTATCGGACTTGCGCGAGATTTTGTCTATCTCATCAATATAAACAATACCCTGCTGGGCTTTTTCAATATCATAGTCACACTTTTGCAGCAACTTTTGAATGATATTTTCGACGTCTTCACCAACATAACCCGCTTCGGTCAGCGTCGTTGCGTCAGCCATCACGAACGGCACATTGAGCATGCGCGCCAGCGTCTGGGCGAGCAGTGTCTTGCCCGAACCGGTGGGGCCAACCAATAAAATATTGCTCTTGGAAAGCTCAACTTCACCCGCATTTTTAGCGGTATGACGCAAGCGCTTGTAATGGTTGTATACAGCGACAGCCAGAATCCGCTTGGCAACCTCCTGGCCAATTACGTAAGAATCAAGAATGGAGCAAATTTCGCGCGGCGTTGGCAGGTCAGAGCGACCTGCCTTGGCAGATTCTTCCGGTAACTCGTCACGAATAATGTCATTGCAGAGCGCAATGCACTCGTCACAGATGAACACCGACGGACCGGCGATAAGCTTTTTGACTTCGTGCTGACTTTTGCCGCAGAAGGAGCAGTAGAGCAGTTTTTCCTGGCCGCCTTTAGACATCTGCATTTCTCCGGTCAAGCCGCATCGCGGCGGGTTAATACTTTATCGATCAAACCATATTCTGCAGCTTCGCTAGCAGAAAGGAAGTTGTCACGATCAGTGTCTTTTTCAATACGTTCCAGCGGTTGACCGCTATGTTCGGCCATGATCCGGTTCAAACGGTCACGAATCGACAGAATTTCCTTGGCGTGAATTGCTATATCAGAAGCCTGGCCCTGGAAGCCTCCCAGCGGCTGATGAATCATCACACGGGAATTGGGGAGGGCGAAACGCTTACCCTTTGCCCCGGCGTTGAGCAGGAAAGCGCCCATCGAGGCTGCCTGGCCAATACACAAGGTGGAAACGTCGGGCTTGATGAATTGCATGGTGTCATAAATTGACATGCCAGCTGTCACCGAACCACCCGGTGAATTGATATAGAAATAGATATCCTTGTCCGGATTATCGGCTTCCAAAAATAGTAACTGGGCAACAACCAGGTTAGCCGTTATGTCGTTAACTGGGCCGACAAGAAAAATCACACGCTCCTTCAGCAGGCGCGAATAGATGTCGAACGCACGTTCGCCACGCCCGCTCTGCTCAATCACCATGGGAACCATACCTAAAGCCTGTGGATCCCAGTTGCTTGCGTTGTCGATGTTCATGTCAGCCCTTTGTGTTACCGAATTTTGTTAAGTTTAAGACGTTTGTAACTTTTACAACGAAGGATCAGCTTAGTTCTTCTGGCCCATCAACTCATCAAAAACTTCAGCTTTGTCAGTTACCTTGGCCTTGCTCAGCACCCAATCAACCACATTCTTTTCAATTGCCACACCTTCAACTTCTTGCAGACGCTGGGGTTGAGCGTAATACCAACGGACAACTTCTTCGGGTTGCTCGTAACTCTGAGCACCTTCCTCAACCATTGCACGAACCTGCTCCGGTGTCGCATGAAGCTTCTCAGCCTTAACAATCTCAGCAAGAATCAAACCAAGAGTAACGCGGCGCTTTGCCTGGTCAGCAAACCACTCAGGCTGGATCGGCATATCCTTGACCTTCATGCCGCGTTGTTCCATATCCTGACGTGCTGACTGCATCAGACGCTGGATTTCCATTTCGACCAGCGCACCCGGCACTGCGATAGGATTGGTTTTGATCAGAGCTTCCATAACCTGATCTTTCAACTTGCCCTCAATCCGGCGCTTAACCTCACGCTTCAGATTAGCTTCGATTTCAGCACGCATCTTGCTTACATCACCGTCTGCGATGCCCATGCCAATAGCGAAATCGGCATCAAGCTCCGGCAATTTAGGTGCTTGAACTTGCTTAACAGTAATATCGAACTGAACAGTTTGCCCAGCCAGATCAGCTGCGTGGTAATCAGCAGGGAAGGCCAAATCAAATGTCTTGGATTCGCCAGCTTTGGCTCCTTCGACCGCATTCTCAAAGTCAGGAAGCATCATGCCTTGGCCTAACACAAAGGGGTAATCCTTGGCTTCACCACCCTGAAATGGAACACCATCCTTTTTACCAAGAAAATCGATTACGACACGGTCCTCTTTGACGGCAGCCCGGTCAGCATCTTCATAGGAAACACGTTGTTTGCGGAGAATATCAAGCGTCTTGTCAATTTCAGCTGCGCTAACTTCAAGAATAGGGCGTTCAACTTCTGCTGTAGCCACGTCACCGAGTGTAATTTCCGGATACACCTCAAATACCGCCGAAAACTCCAAGTGAGTCGTGCTCTCTGTGGCTTTGGGTTCAATACGGGGATAACCGGCAACGCGCATTTTTTGGGCGGTAACAGCCTCACCAAATACACGGTCGAGCTCTTCCGACAGGACTTCGTGGCGAGCCTGATCGCCATGTTGCTGCTTAACTATACCGAAAGGGACCTTGCCCGGACGAAAGCCAGCCATCTTGACATTCTTGCCCATGCGTTTCAGGCGTTGATCCATTTCTTTCTCGACATCAGCGATGGCGATAGAGAGATCGACACGGCGTTCGAGTTCGTTAGCTTGTGCAGTAGTTGCTTCCATGACAATTCCTTGTGACAACAGGGCCGAAAAATAAAGCTGACGATTCTATCATGTACTCCACGACTCCAAAGCGCTTGAAAAGCGTTTAAATTCAAATCAAACTAAAGCAAGGCTTGGATAATATTTTACATAATAAAAATTATGCGCGGTAGTTTGTCCAACAAAAAACCTCGGGATTTTTGTGCCGAGGTTTTTATATTTTATTTGGGGCGACTGATGGGGCTCGAACCCACGACAACCGGAATCACAATCCGGGACTCTACCAACTGAGCTACAGCCGCCACTGAATTAAGGCGCGCATTCTACGAAGTTATTCCGCGCATGTCTAGAACTTTTAACGAATGCCAAACTAAGCCGAAAATTTGGTGCCCGGGACGGGAATCGAACCCGTACAGCCATAAGCCGAGAGATTTTAAGTCTCTTGTGTCTACCAATTTCACCACCCGGGCGGATGCAAAAAAGGGAAAGCGATGGTCGCTTTCCCTTTTGTTTGGAGCGGCAGAAGAGTCTCGAACTCTCGACCTCAACCTTGGCAAGGTTGCGCTCTACCAACTGAGCTACTGCCGCACATTCTGGAGGCGCGAGCCGGAGTCGAACCGACCTACACGGATTTGCAATCCGGTGCATAACCGCTTTGCTATCGCGCCTTAATTACTTCTACAACAATGGGGAAAAACATAGTTTTTCCTTAGAAAACCTGGAGCGGCAGAAGAGTCTCGAACTCTCGACCTCAACCTTGGCAAGGTTGCGCTCTACCAACTGAGCTACTGCCGCGCTGAACAGAGCCAGCATTATAGGCGGCACGAAGAATATGTCAACATCTGCTTTTATTTTTCTGCACTTCTTTTTGCAATTTCTGGCCAAGCCATGCGTAGATAGTAAGCCATAGACCAAAGCGTAAGCAGTGCGGCTATCCAAATGAGCACAGTCCCGAGTTGGCGCGTGTCAATGCCGGCAAAGGGGAAGTAATAAAGTAGCAAAGGAATAGCTAACATCTGGGCAAAGGTCTTGATTTTCCCTAGCAGCGAAACTGCAACGCTTTTTGAAGCACCTATTTTGGCCATCCATTCACGTAACGCTGAAATGGTAATTTCGCGTCCAATGATGATCGTCGCAACGATGGCATCGGTTCGTCCCAATTGAACCAAAAGAATTAAAGCTGCTGCAACCATTAACTTATCGGCCACGGGATCAAGGAAAGCACCAAAAGCCGAGGTTTGATTGAGTTTGCGAGCAAGATAACCATCGGCCCAGTCTGTAAATGCGGCCGCCATAAAAATTATGGTCGCGGCTGCATCGCGCTCATAAATCGTGGCCCAACTGGGCGGCAAGTAGTACACGGCGATCAGCAGCGGTATCGCCAAAATTCGAAGCCAGGTGAGCAGGATGGGAAGATTAAGGGGCATTGGGTCAGTGAAGTGCTGCGTGAATTTTTTCGGCTTGTTCTCGGCTTATTCCTGGTACTTCTGCAAGTTGCTCTACTGTTGCTTGAAGCACACCAGCTAATCCACCAAATTGCGAAACCAATGCTTTACGCCGTGCCGGACCAATTCCCGGCAGGCTTTCTAGCGTAGAGGTCTTGCGTGCCTTGCTGCGTTTGGCTCGATGACCTGTGATGGCAAAACGATGTGCTTCGTCGCGGATTTCTTGAATCAGATGCAGCGCCGGATGCTGCGCTGGCAATTGTAACGGCTGACGGCCATCCGGGAAAATTAGTGTTTCCAAACCAGGCTTTCGACCCTCCCCTTTGGCTACGCCAACCATCGCAAGTTCGGCCAACCCAAGCTCCGCCAGGGCTGCATAAGCTGAACTAATTTGGCCTTTGCCGCCATCGATCAGTATTAAATCGGGGGCAACGCCCTCCCCGACCGCTATTTTCTCATATCGCCTGGTGATGACTTGACGCATGGCGGCGTAATCATCGCCAGGTTGAATATCTCGAATGTTGTAACGCCGGTAATCGGCTTTTTTCATGCCATTTCCGTCGTAGACCACACAAGACGCAACCGTTGCTTCTCCTTGTGTGTGGCTGATGTCAAAGCATTCAATACGTTGCAAGCTTTCATTCAAACTTAGCACAAGCTGGAGTGCTTGAAGTCGTTGTTCTTGTTGAGCACTTGCCTGATTACGCGCAATTACGGCTAGTCTGGCATTTTGTATTGCCATCTCAGCCCAGGCTTTGTGCAGGAGCGAGCGTGGCTCAAAAAGCGGAACCGGTCGTCCTGCCAACTCCGCGAGTAGCGTGGCCAAATCGCTACCTTCTTCATTGCTTGGCATTGGTGACGAGATCACGCGCGCTGGTGCTGGATGTGCGGCGTAGTGCTGGCGCATGAAGGCTGCAATGGCGTCAGCGGGCGTGTTATCGCCGGCATTGGTCGGAAACATCGGGCGATCTCCGAGATGGCGTCCGCCACGAACCATCGCCAGATTAAGGCACAACTGCCCTGCTTCCTGGATGGCGACAACGATATCGACGTCTTCGCCCTTGCTGGTGGATATATATTGTTTTTCCTGAACCTGACGCAAGGACTGGATCTGGTCGCGAAATACTGCGGCTTGCTCAAAAGCGAGGCGCTCGGATGCTTGATCCATCGCGTCAGTCAGGCGCTGTGTTACTTCTTGTTGCTTGCCCAGTAAAAACATGGTTGCCAACTGTACATCGGCGGCGTAATCATCATGACTGATACGGTCAACACACGAACCACTGCATCTTTTAATTTGATAAAGCAGACAAGGCCGTGATCGATTGGCGAAAACCGACTCTTCACAAGTGCGCAAACGGAACATTTTTTGCAGCAAATGAATGCTGTCACGTACTGCCAGGGAAGACGGATAAGGACCAAAGTAATCCGCCTTGCGATCTGGATTGCCCCGGTAAAAGCCAAGGCGCGGGAATTCGCCTCGGGTCAGAACAATGTAGGGATACGATTTATCATCGCGAAACAAGATGTTGTAGCGCGGCGATAAAGATTTAATCAAGTTGTTTTCGAGAAGTAGCGCCTCAGCCTCGGTCCGCGTTGACGTTGTCGCGATATTGGCAATCTGACTAACCATGTGTGCGATACGCGGGCTGGACAGGTTTTCCCGAAAATATGAACTAACGCGCTTCTTGAGATTCTTGGCCTTGCCTACGTAAAGCACGTTTTCATTGGCGTCCAGCATGCGATAGACGCCCGGCAACTCAGTCAGGCTGGCCAAAAAGGCCTTGGCGTCGAAACTCATGCGTCGAGAAAATTCCTGACGCCGACGAATACCGCCTCAAAACTCTCCCTCGTCAGCCGTCCGGTCCGCCAGTTGTAGCCACTACAGTGGTAGCTATCAAACAAGATACGACCATCCGGGAGTTGGTGCTGTACGTTATGGGCAAATTTGAAAGCCGTTGGTTTGAGTTGATACGACCAAAGCACGGCTTGGTGCGCAATCGCGCCGAGGGCGATGATTGCGCGCAAATTTGGCATTGCGGCCAATTCGTTAATCAAGTGTGAGTTGCATAACCGGATTTCGGCGGTTGTCGGCTTATTGGCAGGCGGCAGACAGCGGACTGCGTTGGTGATCCGACAATCCTGTAGTTGCATCGCCGGATTGGCCCAGCGGTCTTCACCAAGCGGATTTTCCTCGGTGGCAAAATTGAATTTGTGCAGCGCCGGGTAAAGAAGCTCTCCGGCAACGTCGCCGCTGAATGGCCGACCGGTACGATTGGCGCCTTTTTCACCAGGCGCCAGGCCAACAACCAGCAGTTTTGCACCAAGGCCACCAAAAGCTGGCACGGGCAGGCAATGCCACTCGGGATCACGGATACGGAGAATACGCAGGTGCTCAGCCAAGCGCGGGCAGGCAACGCAGTTGTTGGGGTGTTCAAATGAAGGCATGGCGAGAATGTTAGCATGGCGCTCATGCAGCGAAATTGGGACATTTTCTGCCGGGTTATTGATAACTACGGTGATATTGGCGTTTGCTGGCGTCTGGCACGGCAATTAGTCAAGGAATACGGGCTAAATGTACGGCTTTGGGTTGATGAGCCAGCAAGCTTGGCCTTAATGTGCCAGCAATTTAATCTTGCACTACCTGCGCAATTTGTTGATGGCGTTGAAGTTTGCCATTGGGCCGCTGAATTTCCGGAAGTCAAACCGGCCAACGTGGTGATTGAGGCCTTTGCCTGTGAATTGCCGAGAAACTACTTACAGGCAATGGCGCTTACCGAAGAAGCCCCTTGCTGGATCAACCTTGACTATCTGACGGCTGAGCCTTGGGCCGAATCCTGTCATGGCATGACATCGCCCCACCCTGCTCTGCCTTTGGTTAAATATTTTTTCTTTCCGGGTTTTACGGTGGCAAGCGGCGGATTGATACGTGAAGCGGACTTGCGGGGAAAGCGGAATGCCTTTGCAAAAAAAATACCGGGCAAAAAACAAATTGAAATCAGTCTTTTTTGTTACGAATCGGCGCCGGTTGGTCAGTTGATTGATCTACTGGCTGATAGCCCACTACCTGTTCTGCTACACCTTCCTCCGGGCAAACCCTTTGCTGCAGTTACTGCTTATTTGGGTGGTTATGGGCCGTGGCAACTCGGCAATTTGAATATCGTGGCGATACCGTTTGTGCATCAGGATCAATACGATCAGCTTTTGTGGCGCTGTGACTTCAATTTTGTCCGTGGCGAGGATTCATTTGTTCGTGCGCTGTGGGCGGGTCATCCATTTATCTGGCAAATTTACGAGCAGGAAGCTGATGCGCACTTGATCAAGCTAAACGCATTTCTTGAGCGATACACCGAAGGTCTTTCCAAGCCCGAAGCGTCGGCGATTCATTCAATGTTTATGGCCTGGAATACCGGTCACGGCTTGAAAGAGGCTTGGCTGCAATTTATAGATTTGCGGGGTGAAATTACCGATCACGCTGAAAAATGGAGCAAAGACCTTTCTGAGACGCCTGATCTTGCGGCGAACCTCGTGAAATTTTGCGGTAACAGGTTATAATCTAAGGCTTTTATTTTTCAGCTTTTTGGGAATTCATATGAAGACCGCAATGGAACTACGCACCGGTAACGTCATTATGGTTGGTACCGACCCCCTCGTCGTCCAAAAGACCGAGTACAACAAATCCGGCCGCAACTCCGCCGTGGTGAAAATGAAGCTCAAAAACTTGTTGACCGCAGCCGCTTCAGAAGCCGTATACAAGGCTGACGACAAGTTTGAAGTTGTCCAGCTCGACAAAAAAGAAGTGACCTACTCCTACTTCGCCGACCCGATGTACGTTTTCATGGATGCCGAATACGAGCAATTCGAAGTGGAATCTGAAAATATGGTCGATGCGCTCAAGTATCTGGAAGATGGCCTGGCTTGCGAAGTCGTTTTCTACAACGGCAAGGCAATCTCCGTTGAACTGCCAAACAGCGTGGTGCGTGAAGTGGTTTATACCGAGCCAGCCGTCAAGGGCGATACATCAGGCAAGGTCATGAAGCCGGCCAAGCTTTCTACCGGTTTCGAACTGCCGGTTCCGGCCTTTGTCAGTATTGGCGACAAGATCGAAATCGATACCCGTACCGACGAGTACAAGAACCGCGTCAAGTAATCTGCGGTTTATTCAGCGCTAAATATCGGGCAGCTCAGGCTGCCCGATTGTTTTTCAGGTGTTCAAATCGGCAATTGTTTTTAGAGCTGACTGATATCTGGGCATTGCCTGCAGAACTTCCCAACTGGGCGAAGTATTTAGCGGAATCAAGGCTTCAATTCGCTTGCTGCACTCGGCATCAACGATGGGTTTCCAGTTTTCCAGAACCTGTGCAACCGCATCAGGGGCGTTGCACACCAACAGCATGTCACAACCGGCTTGATGTGCGGCACTCACCCGGTTGAGCATATCGCCAACAACACCGGCGCCTTCCATCGATAAATCATCTGTAAAAACGACGCCTTTAAATTTAATGTTGTTTCTTAAATAGCTTATCCATCTATTTGAAAATACTGCTGTATTGCAATCGATGCAATCATAAATAACGTGGGCAGCCATGACCCCATCGAGCGGCAACTGACGGTAAGGCTCGATGTCATCCTGCATAGCTTCCAGTGGGCGATTATCGATTGGCAATTCAACGTGCGAGTCAGGAATGACGAATCCGTGCCCTGGGTAATGTTTGCCACATGCCCCCATGCCACCTTCGCGCAGACCGTCGCCCAAGGCTTTGGCCAAGGCAATGACCGCTTCTGGCTGACGATGAAAAGCACGATCGCCGATTACCCGCGATGGGCCGTAATCGAGATCGAGCACTGGAGTAAAGGAATAATCAATGCCCCGCGCACGCAGTTCGGCAGCCAGCACATAACCGACATCACAGGCCGCAGCCAGTGCAGCATCGTGATCTTGATCGTACAGCGCACCCAGTTTGGCCATCGCCGGCAAGCGGGTGAATCCTTCACGGAAGCGTTGAACCCGGCCACCTTCGTGATCAACAGCAATCAACAAGGGCGGCTGGCGCAAGTTGTGAATGGCAGTGGTCAGCGCCTCCAGTTGCGCAGGATCGCGATAGTTTCGGGAAAACAGAATAATGCCGCCAACCAAGGGATGGCATAGGCGCTGACGGTCAAGATCGCTAAGTTCAGTGCCTGCAACATCAATCATCAGCGGGCCAAGCGCTTGGTTTTTCATGCTTTCTCCAGAATGACGTAGGCGATGGCGTAGTCAGCTTCATCGCTAATTGATAGGTGGGCGATTAACGCCAAATTTTTAAGCATTTCTGACAGTTGACCGTAACAAACCAAATGGGGCTTGCCCAATTCGTCATGCGCTACCGCTATCGCCGGCAAAATGGCCGGAGGGCGAACGCCAGTGCCCAAGGCTTTGGCAAAAGCCTCTTTCGCGGCAAAGCGTTTGGCAAGAAAACGCCCCTTGTCGCTGGCACGAGAAAAATCATCAAATTCGCTGGGCGCCAAGATTTTTTTCAGGGCTTTCTCACCATGGCGTTCCCAAAAGCTACGCAATCGGGCAACGGCGGCGATATCCGTACCAACACCGTAAATCATTACTCGCCCGCTTTGGCCGCTTCCCGCATCAAAGACTTCATTTCGCGCACCGCTTCGCGTAGGCCAACAAAAACTGAGCGGCTGACGATAGCGTGACCAATGTGCAGCTCACGCACACCGGCAAGTCGCGCAATTGGCGCAATGTTGTAGTAATTGAGGGCATGGCCGGCATTGAAGCGCATACCAAGATCACGAACGGCTTTCCCGGCTTGGCGTACTTTGTCGAGTTCGGCTAATACAGCCGGCGCTTCGGCATCACGGCCACGCGCATGAAAAGCGTGAGCATAGGGACCGGTATGAATTTCACAAACGCTAGCACCAATGCGCGCTGCGGCCTCGATTTGCGCCAAATCAGCATCAATAAAAACGCTGGTGACGATACCGGAATCCGCCAAGCGACTGATCACCTGTTTGAGTTGCGACTCCTTGACAAGGACATCAAGGCCGCCTTCCGTCGTAATTTCGTGACGCCCTTCCGGCACCAGCATGGCCATTTCAGGCTTCAGCGAACAAGCGATGCCAAGCATTTCATCCGTCGCCGCCATTTCCAGATTAAGTTTGACCTGGGTTAGCTCGCGCAGGCGCCGCACGTCGGCATCCTGAATATGGCGGCGATCTTCGCGCAAGTGCACGGTAATTCCATCAGCACCGCCCAGATGCGCTTCAACAGCGGCCCAAACCGGGTCTGGCTCGTAGGTCATCCGCGCCTGACGCAAAGTGGCAACGTGATCAATATTGACGCCAAGTTCAATCATAATTCCTGTAACTCCTTGAATATTTTACGAGTTTCCAATTCGACCCCGGAAAGGTAGTAAGCCATCAGAGTGCGCATCAATTGCTTGGATTCGACCCTTGAACGGATATCGGTGAAATCGCCACAGGCCAGATCAAGCAAGGTTTTTCCGGCAACAACTTGGGGTGCCGCTTCGGCGTGCGGCAAAAGTACTGGGCCTTCTTCCATACGGTAGGTGTAGTGGGCATCGGCCAGAATCGCCCTCCCCTCACTGTCATGATCGAGCACCAAGCCATAGCCCAATTCCTGTAACAGCGCTTTTTCAAAATGCCGCAAGTCGGCTTCATTAACTTTGCCGGATGGATCAGCGGCGAGACGGAGCAGCATGTCGCCATAGCTGGCAAATAGCCGCTCATGGGCATCTTCACGCGGCAACAAGTGCATTAATAATTCGTTGAGGTAATAGCCGCAGAATAAGGCTTCGCCAGCCAGAAGCGGCTGCCCCCCCTGCCATTCCGCTTTCATCAAGGTTAAAACATCCCCCTTGCCAGCCCACGCCAATTCAAGGGGCTGAAAAGCCATGAGCAAGCCGCGGATGGCGGAACGTGGACGCCTTGCGCCACGCGCAAGCAAGGCCATTCGGCCAAAATCACGGGAAAAGACTTCAACAATAAGACTGGTTTCCCGAAACGGGATGGTGTGCAACACGAAGGCCGGCTGGCCATCGACTTTGCTCCGCAGGATCATTCGTAACCGAGACTTTTGAGCAAACGCTCGTCATCGTTCCAGCCAGACTTCACTTTGACCCAGATTTCAAGATAAACCTTGCCATCAAACAAGCGTTCCATATCCTGGCGTGCCTCTGAAGCAATACGCTTGAGCGACTCACCACCTTTGCCGATGACAATCGCCTTGTGTCCCTCGCGGTCAACGACAATTGCGGCAAAAATTCTGCGCATTTCGCCTTCAACCTCGAATTTCTCAATCTCAACCGTGGTCGAGTAAGGCAACTCATCACCAAGCAGCCGGAAAACCTTTTCACGGACATATTCCGCAGCCAGGAAACGCTCGCTTTTATCGGTCAGATCATCCTCTGGGAAGATCAAGCCTTCATTCGGCAGATGTTTGCGCGCAGCAGCCAGCAGGTCATCGGTCTGACGGCCTTTGGCGGCGCTCACCGGCACGACAGCAGCAAAGTCATATTCGGCTGAAACCATGGCGACAAAGGGAAACAGTTCTTTTCTGTCTTTGACTTGATCCGTTTTGTTGACGACCAGGACAACCGGGCGATCCTTCGGCAAAAGGCGGATCACCGCTCTGTCCTTGTCATCAAAGCGCCCTGCTTCAACAACAAAGAAAACCACATCAACATCGGCCAGGGTTTGAGTGACGCCACGATTCATCGCACGATTCAGGGCATTGGCAAATTTGGTCTGAAACCCAGGGGTGTCGACGAAAACGTACTGCGCATTGTCATTGGTCAAAATCCCGGTTACGCGGTGGCGAGTGGTCTGTGCCTTACGCGATACGATACTGATTTTTTCACCGATCAGTTTGTTGAGCAATGTGGATTTCCCGACATTGGGACGACCAACGATAGCGATATAACCTGAGCAAAACTTGTTCATGCCTTGAGAGCCTTTAGTGCGTTGTCTGCAGCGGCCTGTTCGGCTGCGCGGCGGCTGGTTCCCGTCCCTGTCGTACGTAACGGGGGATTATCGATTTCACAAAGCACCGAAAAACGTTGGTTGTGCGCTGCACCGGTCGCTTCTTCAAGCTGGTAGCGCGGCAACGATTTTTTGCGCCCTTGCAGCCACTCTTGCAAGCGCGTCTTGGGGTCTTTGATCACCCCACCCGGTTTGAGTTGTGTAAATAAAGGCGAGTACAGTCGGTTAATGGTGGCTGCGGCGACATCAAATCCGGCATCAAGAAAAATTGCGCCGAACACGGCCTCAAGAGCATCAGCCAGTATTGAAGGCCGCTGGTGACCACCGCTTTTTAACTCACCCTCTCCGAGCAACAGCATGTCACCGATTTTCAGCGAAAGTGCCAGTTGGTGAAGCGCTTCCTGATTAACCAGATTAGCCCGCAAGCGCGACAAATCACCCTCGGGCAAATCGACATATCGGGCAAAAAGGCTATTGGCGATAACGCAATTAAGCACGCTATCACCCAGAAATTCGAGCCGTTCGTTATGCAGGGAGCCGTAGCTACGATGCGTCAGCGCCATACGCAAAAGATCAGGTTTTGCGAATGTGTGGCCGAGCGTAGCCGCCAATTGAGACAGAGTCATCCTTATGGGTTGGCTGTCGAGCCTTTGTAGTCAATCAAAAGACTGACATTGTAGAAAAGCGGAATCCGCTTTTCGTACTCGAAGGAAATGATGATTTTCCCGTTTTCTTTTGAAATATCAAGCTGATCAGCAGTAAAGGCTAATTGATCAACCTCTGCAAACTTGTTGAATGAGGCCTTGATTTCGGCCACCGAAGCTGTATCAGCCGCTTGGGCGACAACTGCTTTGGCATCTTTCTGAATTTTCAAATACTCAATCGCCGTTGGTGCGACCTTCATGGCAAGAACTGCCACCATAACAATAATGAAGCCCCAAAACAGCAACCCGGAAAGTGCAACACCGCGTTGATTTTTCATAGCTAACCCCTTACTTGAAGGAGCCGATGCGGCTCAAATCACTAAAATTCATCCAGACAAAGAAAGCTTTGCCGACGATATTCTGTTCCGGCACAAACCCCCAGGCTCTGCTGTCGCGGCTGTTATCGCGATTGTCGCCCATCATGAAGTAATGGCCGGCTGGCACTTTGCAGATCACACCGGAAGCATTGTAGGTGCAATTTTCACGGTGCGGAAAGCGGGATGCGTCGGGAACAAATGCCGGCGCATCAGTATCGTTGAGCAGCTTGTGTTCAATATTGCCGAGTTGAGCAACGAATTGCTCCGAAAAATACATTCGTTCTGGATGACGATAATCATCAATTTTTTTCATCTCAACAGCCTGACCATTGATCGTCAGACGTTTGTTCTGATAGGCGATGGTGTCACCAGGCAAGCCAACAACGCGCTTGATGTAGTCAAGTGACGGATCTTCCGGGAAACGGAAAACCATCACATCGCCACGCTGCGGCAAATTGATATCAATGATTTTTTGGTTGATGACCGGCAGACGGATGCCGTAGGTGAATTTATTGACCAGAATGAAGTCACCGACCAGCAAGGTCGGAATCATTGAGCCGGAAGGAATTTTGAATGGTTCAAAGAGAAACGAGCGCAATACAAATACGATCAGAATGACCGGAAAAAAACTGGCGCCCCACTCCACCCAAATCGGTTCCTTGGCATTTTTAGCGCGCAATTTCCTGAATTTAAGGACGTCGACCGCATAAAGTGCGCCGGTAAACACCAGCAGGACAAAAAGAATCAAGGCAAAGTTCATTATTCGGTTTCTTAGTTATCGACACGCAATACGGCAAGGAAGGCTTCTTGCGGAATTTCAACGCTGCCCACTTGTTTCATACGTTTTTTGCCGGCTTTTTGTTTCTCCAGCAATTTCTTTTTACGGCTGATGTCGCCGCCGTAACACTTGGCGAGAACGTCCTTGCGCATTGCCTTGACGTTTTCACGGGAGATGATGTGTGAGCCGATAGCTGCCTGAATTGCCACATCGTACATTTGACGCGGAATCAACTCACGCATTTTGCTTGCCAGTTCGCGACCACGGTATTGCGCATTGGCACGGTGTACGATCAGCGACAGGGCATCGACCTTTTCGCTATTGATCAGAATATCGAGCTTGACCACATCGGCGGCACGGTATTCCTTGAAATCATAATCAAGCGAAGCGTAACCCTTGGAGCAGGATTTCAGCTTGTCAAAGAAATCCATCACGACTTCGGCCATCGGCATTTCATAGACCAGTTTTACTTGACGACCGTGGTAGTGCATGTCGACCTGATTGCCACGCTTTTGATTACACAGCGTAATAACATTACCCAGATAATCCTGTGGCACAAAGATGGTCGCCGTGATGATCGGCTCGCGGACCTCCTCCGTTTTGCTGGCATCCGGCAGCTTGGCTGGATTTTCAACTTCGACAACGCTGCCGTCACGCATGATAACCTCATAGACGACAGTAGGGGCTGTGGTGATCAAATCCTGATCAAACTCACGCTCCAGACGTTCCTGGACGATCTCCATATGGAGCAAACCGAGAAAGCCGCAGCGAAAGCCAAAACCCAATGCCTGAGAGACTTCCGGCTCATATTGCAATGATGCATCATTGAGTTTGAGCTTCTCCAGTGACTCGCGCAACGAATCGTACTGATTGGACTCAATCGGATACAAACCGGCAAAAACCTGCGGTTTGATTTCCTTGAATCCCGGCAAAGCTGAGCTTGCCTTGCGGTCGACCGTAGTAATCGTATCGCCAACCTTGGCGGCTTTGAGTTCCTTGATGCCAGAGATAACGAAACCGACTTCACCAGCCCGTAGCGCCTCGCGCTGTTCTGACTTGGGTGCAAACACACCCACTTGCTCACACAATTGTTGTGCGCCAGTCGCCATGAACAGTATTTTGTCCTTGGGTTTCAACACACCATCAACCACACGAACCAGCATGACCACGCCAACATAGTTATCGAACCACGAATCAATGATCAGGGCCTTGAGCGGCGCCGCCGGATCGCCCTTTGGAGGGGGAATACGGACGATAACTGCCTCAAGAATATCCTCAACCCCAAGACCGGTTTTTGCTGAAGCAAGCACCGCATCGGTGGCATCAATGCCGATTACATCTTCGATTTCCTGACGTGCATTTTCAGGATCAGCCGAAGGAAGATCGATTTTGTTGAGGACAGGAACCACTTCAACATCCAGCTCCAGGGCCGTGTAGCAATTGGCCACCGTCTGAGCTTCAACCCCCTGAGAGGCATCAACTACCAGCAATGCTCCCTCGCAAGCGGAAAGAGAACGAGAAACCTCGTAAGAAAAATCGACGTGCCCCGGCGTGTCAATCAAGTTCAGGTTATAGATTTGCCCGTCGCGCGCCTTGTATTGCAGCGCTGCCGTCTGGGCTTTGATCGTAATACCGCGCTCACGCTCGATATCCATTGAATCGAGAACCTGAGCCTCCATCTCGCGGTCGGAAAGTCCGCCGCACAAGTGAATGATCCGATCGGCCAGGGTCGATTTACCGTGGTCGATGTGAGCAATGATGGAAAAATTTCTTATATGATTCAAGAGTAAAAAAGGGCGCTTTCACGGCGCCCTTCCCTGTGCAGAAGACCCTGTATTTTAGCGGATTCCGGCCAAATATTCACGGGTTTTAGGCTCATCCAGGAAGTAATGACAGAGTTCCGTTTCGCCATGCAGCAAAACCGGGACTAATTCATCATATTTAGCTTCGAGCGCGTCATCTGCATCGACATCAACAATGATGATCTGTGCTCCAAACTCTTCGGCCAATGGTCTTAAAGCCACCTCCATATCGTGACAGAGGTGGCAATAGCCTCGACTAAGCAGCGTTAGTTCAATTGCCATTCAAGCCCTTGATGGTGACAAAGGTTTGCATATCACCACGTCGAATCAGCAAGGTAACGCTGCTACCTTTATCAAATTGGGCAAGAATCTTGTTGAATTGCTCAACCGTTTTAATTTCGGCTGTCGCACCTTTGCTGATGACTGCGATAACAATATCACCCGGTCGCAAGTCAGCTCGCGTAGCGATCCCACGCACATCTTCAATCAATACCCCAGATGTCATTTTCAGATCACGACGCTGTTCAGCCGTCAGTTCGCTGACCACAAGCCCCAGCCGGTTTGCCGCCTGCTCTGTAGGCTTACTACTCTTTGAAGGACGCGCAGAGGCTTGACGCTCATCCAGCATTTCACCGACAGTCACCGAAATATCTTTGGTCGTGCCTTTGCGCCAGACTTGCAGTACCGAGCGCGTACCGGGCCGGGTGATGCCAACCATGCGCGGCAGATCTGCTGAATTGTTTATTACCTTGCCATCGAACTTCAGCAGCACATCACCAGGCTCAAGCCCTGCTTTTTCGGCTGGTCCGCCCTTTTCAACGGCATTAACAACCGCGCCCATCGGCTTGGCTAAACCAAGTGAATCGGCAAGCTCTTTATTGACCTCCTGAATAACTACCCCAAGGCGACCACGACTGACTTTGCCTGAGGCGCGTAACTGACTCTGGATTTCCATTGCGACATCAATCGGGATGGCAAAAGAAACCCCCATATAACCTCCGCTGCGGCTATAAATCTGGGAATTAATACCAACCACCTCGCCGCGCATGTTAAAGAGCGGCCCACCGGAGTTGCCGGGATTGATGGCGACGTCGGTCTGAATAAACGGTACGTAGTTCTCTTGTGGCAAGGAGCGGCCTTTGGCCGAAACAATACCGGCAGTCACCGAATTGTCGAAACCAAACGGCGAACCGATGGCGATAACCCACTCCCCAACTTTCAATTGCGAAATATCCGCCATCTTTACTACCGGCAGACCACCTGCTTCGATCTTGATCAGCGCCACATCAGTCCGTTTGTCCGTCCCGATGGTTTTTGCCTTGTATTCACGCTTATCGGTGAGACGAACGATGACCTCATCAGCCCCATCGACAACGTGTGCATTAGTCAAAATGTAACCATCATTGCTGATGATAAAACCGGAACCGAGTGATTTATTCTCAAACTCGCGCGGGGAACTGCCACCTGGCTGACGGGGAATAAAGCGTTTGAAAAACTCAAAGGCTGGGTCGTTTTCATCAAATGGAAACGGCGCGGCCTGATTGCCGCCGCGTGCGGACTGCGTTGTGCTGATATTGACCACAGCCGGGCCTTGCTTCTCAGCAAGCTCTGTGAAATCGGGTAAGCCACGGGTTTGGGCGCTGGTAGTTGAAATTATAAAAACGAGAGAAAACAAGGCCAATAGGCGTTTCATTGGTACAAACCTCCGTGCAGGCTAGGAACGAGTAATTATGTAGGGGCGAGTGGCAAGATTTCCACCCCTTGCCTGTGCTCGGTGTCGAATATAAATAACCGCACCGACAATCCCGAGCATGGCACCCAGCATGGCGCCCGCATCGCCATTGATTTGGGTACCAATGGCAGCCCCCGCAATGGTTACGGTCAACGGCAAACCATAAGCCAAATTTGCGGTCTTACGAACGGTTCCAGCGGCAATGGCGACAGTCACCTGGTCACCCACCTGAGCGCCATGCGGGTTGGCAACTCGATAATATTTAGGGCCGCTACAAAACATCTGCGTCAATTGCTGCCCGCCGCAGCCGCCTTCTTCGTGACAGCGGCCACAACCACCTTGCTCGACCTCAACCAGTGCCTCATCGCCATCCAGCGTACGCACAGTAGCGCGTACAGTCGATTCTTCGCTCGTCATCTCTTACCAGCGCCGATCCGGCGCAATATCAAGCAAGGGGCGCAAACGGGTAGCAACCGCCTCACGTGCCCGGAAAATTCGGGAACGGACGGTACCGATCGGACAATTCATCTGACCAGCAATTTCTTCATAGGACATTCCATCAATCTCGCGCAAAACAATCGCGGTGCGTAGTTCTTCTGGCAAAGCATCCATTGCTGCATTAACCGTTTGGCCGATCTGCTTGCTTAACAATAAACTTTCCGGTGTATTGATGTCACGTAACTGCCCGGCATCTTCAAAACCTTCAGCCTCTTCAGCATCGAAATTGGTTGAGGTGGGAGCACGACGCCCCTGCGAAACCAGATAATTTTTTGCCGTGTTTATACCAATCCGGTAGAGCCATGTATAAAAAGCACTATCACCGCGAAACGACGGTAACGCACGGTAGGCTTTGATAAAAGTCTCTTGAGAAACATCCTCAACTTCAGCCTGATCACGAATGAAACGGGATAACAAACGTCCCAGCTTACGCTGGTACTTGCTTACCAAAACGTCGAAGGCGCGCTGATCTCCGCCTTGTGCCCGCTCGACCAGCGCTTGATCAATCTCGCGCTCACTCATTGTTTGCATCTTCCCTGTGGGTCAATATGACTTATTCTTGAGGCCGAGTATAGCGCAGTCAAATTTTCGCGACAGATAGGTTTTATCCTTATTTGTGACACTCTGTAACGGCCTCCGCTTCCGCTTGCATGCTATATTTCAGCCAAAATAATCCCAAAAGAGAACAGCTGTGCAGAATTTTGATGTACTTATCATTGGCAGTGGTTTGGCTGGCCAATCCGCGGCACTTCGCCTGGCGCCACATTGTCGGGTTGCTCTGGTCAGCAAACGAACGCTGGAAGACTCTGCTTCGGGCTGGGCACAAGGCGGCATTGCGGCGGTGCTTGACAGCCGTGACTCGATTGAAGCCCACATTCACGACACACTGGTAGCGGGGGCTTGGCTCAATGACGAAGCAGCGACGCGCTATGTGGTTGAAAATGGTCGCCAATCAATCGAATGGCTGATTGAGCAAGGCGTGCCCTTCACGAAGGACGAAGCTGGCTATCACCTGACTCGTGAAGGCGGTCACAGCGCTCGACGCGTGATTCACGTTGCTGATGCAACCGGTGCTTCGGTTCAAGAAACACTGACGCAGAAAGTACGCAACAATTCCAACATCACGGTACTCGAGAGCCATATCGCCATCGACCTGATCACTGGCGAAAAGCTTGGCACCGGCGAGAATCGCTGTTTTGGCGCCTATGTACTGGATAGCCGCAATGGCGAAGTTATCACCATCGGCGCACCCAATACACTGATTGCTACGGGTGGAGCCGGCAAGGTTTATCTTTACACGACCAACCCCGACACCTCGACCGGCGATGGCATTGCCATGGCCTACCGCGCCGGTTGTCGGGTATCGAATATGGAATTCATTCAATTCCACCCGACTTGTCTTTATCACCCGCAAGCCAAGTCTTTCCTGATTTCTGAGGCGGTGCGCGGTGAAGGTGGTTTGTTACGCCTGCCCGATGGTACCCGTTTCATGCTCGAGCACGACGAGCGGGCCGAACTCGCTCCACGCGACATCGTCGCCCGTGCCATTGACTTCGAAATGAAAAAGCGTGGTCTTGACTGCGTTTTCCTCGATATATCGCACAAGGGTGAAGATTTCATCCGCACCCATTTCCCGAATATTCACGCACGTTGCCTTGAACTCGGCATTGACATCACCAGCCAGCCGATCCCAGTGGTGCCTGCTGCACACTACACT
The DNA here is from genome assembly GCA_039797825.1 of Pseudomonadota bacterium. Classification (GTDB taxonomy): domain Bacteria; phylum Pseudomonadota; class Gammaproteobacteria; order Burkholderiales; family Rhodocyclaceae; genus Azonexus. The sequence goes on from JBDKHF010000024.1 coordinate 198,404, forward strand.
TGTGGCGGCATTGTTAGTGACTTGAAGGGCAGAACCGATGTTGCCAATCTTTATGTCGCAGGTGAGGCTTCGTGCACCGGCTTGCACGGTGCCAACCGCCTGGCTTCCAACTCCTTACTTGAGTGCCTGGTTTTTGCAAAGGCTGCGGTCAACGACATTTTGAGCAGCAAAACCAAAGCGCTGCCTGCCCTGCCCCGCTGGGATGATAGCCGCGTCACGGATGCTGATGAGGAGGTCGTCATTTCGCATAACTGGGATGAGCTACGACGCTTCATGTGGGATTATGTCGGCATCGTTCGTACCACCAAACGCCTGAAACGCGCCCAACATCGCATTGGTTTGTTGAAGCGTGAAATCGATGAGTTTTATGCCCACTTCCGGGTCAACCATGACCTGATTGAATTACGCAATCTGGTCGTTACGGCTGATCTAATTGTCCGTTGCGCCATGCAACGCAAGGAAAGTCGCGGCCTGCACTATTCACGTGATTACCCGGAAACGCTGAAAAAGGCAAAAAATTCGTTGCTCAAACGTCGTCGTTCAGCCCGTTAAAATCAGTCCGCCAGCGCAGGAATACGCGTAGGCGGCGAAAATTTTTGGCTTTTAAGCTGTCGACCGTAACGATTAGCGCCAAAGGTGGTTTTTCTTCAGTTTTCAGGCGAACCACAGTTAACCACGGGTGCACCGTCGCGCCAGGCAAAATTTCTGCTTGTACAAACGCCTGATCTGCTGGGTACAGAAGCGAGATTTCCCCACTCGGTTCAAGACGGATTGCCGAAACCTTTGGTGTTAAACGACGCCAGGCCAAGGTCGCTAACAAGAAAATCACGCACAAAATCACACCCTGAATCAAGGTTGACCGTGGAAATGCGAACACGGCAGCACCCGCCAGCAACGAACTTAGAACGACAAATCCATCCAGAAAACGCGAACGGTGCAGTCCGATGGTGATCGGAAACTGCACCGTTCTATTCCTTACGGAAGCGGCTTAGACGCGCTTGAAAACTAGCGAGCCGTTCGTGCCGCCAAACCCAAAGTTGTTTTTCAACGCGATATCAATCTTCATCGGCCGCGCCACATTGGCACAGTAATCAAGATCGCATTCAGGATCCTGATTGATGATATTGATGGTCGGCGGTGAAATCTGGTTGTGAAGTGCCAAAACCGTGAACAAAGACTCAATGCCACCCGCCCCACCCAACAAATGGCCGGTCATCGACTTGGTCGAATTGACTACCAGTTTATTGGCATCAGCACCAAAGGCAGCCTTGACTGCTTCCGTCTCGTTCTTGTCACCAATCGGTGTCGAGGTGCCATGCGCGTTCAAATACTGGACATCGGATGGGCCAATACCGGCATTTTTCAGCGCATTAACCATGGAACGGCGTGGGCCATCCATATTTGGTGAGGTGATGTGATAAGCATCGGCACTCATGCCATAGCCAATCACTTCTGCGTAAATTTTTGCGCCGCGTGCTTTGGCATGTTCGTATTCTTCGAGCACCATGACACCGGCGCCTTCACCGAGCACAAAACCATCACGATCCTTGTCCCAGGGACGGCTGGCGGTCAGCGGGTCGTCGTTGCGCGTCGACAAGGCACGCGCCGCACAGAAGCCGCCCATGCCCAGCGGCGAAACGGTTGATTCAGCGCCGCCAGCAACCATCACGTCGGCATCACCGTATTCAATGATGCGTGCGGCATCACCAATCGAGTGGGTTCCGGTCGTGCAGGCAGAAACCAGCGCGATATTCGGCCCCTTGAAGCCAAACTCGATCGACAGGTTGCCGGAGATCATGTTGATGATTGAGCCCGGCACGAAAAATGGGGAAACCTTGCGCACACCGCCCGCAATGTATTCTTCCTTGGTTCGCTCGATCAGCGGCAAGCCACCGATACCAGAACCAATAGCAACACCAACCCGCTCGGGATCGGCGGCGCCTTCCTTGTCCAGACCGGCATCGCGCACCGCCTGAATGCCGGCAGCAAGACCGAAATGGATGAAATCATCCATGCGCCGCGCATCTTTGGCAGAAATATAGCTGGTTATGTCAAAGTTCTTGATCTCGCCAGCAAACTTGACCGGGAAGGTGCTGGTATCAAACTTGGTAATGAGGGCGATGCCGGAGCGGCCAGCCAGAATATTCTGCCAGGCTTCTTCGACGGTGTTTCCGACTGGGCTAACGATGCCAAGACCGGTGACTACAACTCTGCGACGTGCCAAGGTGCGCTCCTGATGCAAATGTAGCAAGGCCGGCCATGGGGGCCGGCCTTGCCTGAATCAACGAGAATTGGATTACTTCTTGTTGGCTAGGACGAAATCGACAGCCTGTTGGACCGTGGTGATTTTTTCAGCCTGGTCATCAGGGATTTCGCACTCGAACTCTTCTTCCAGTGCCATGACCAGTTCAACGGTGTCCAGGGAATCCGCGCCCAGATCATCCACAAAAGAGGACTCGTTCTTGATGTCCGCTTCGTTCACGCCCAGTTGTTCGGCGACGATCTTCTTGACGCGCTCTACGATGTTATCCATTAGAAAAACTCCTTCCCCTCAGGGGTACGAAATAAAAAAACACGATAAGTTTACCAAAAGCCGAGGCTTGAGGAAATCAATCCATGAACATGCCGCCATTTACATGCACTGTTGTACCAGTGATGTAGGCCGCCGTCGGGGATACGAGGAAGCCAACCGCACCGGCAATATCTTCCGGTGAGCCAGCGCGACCAAGTGGAATTGACGCCAACATGGTCTGTTTTTGCTCTTCAGTCAGTGCGTGCGTCATGTCGGTTGCAATAAAACCGGGAGAAACGCAGTTGACCGTAATATTTCGACTACCCAGCTCACGGGCCAGCGAACGGGTCATGCCCGCCACGCCCGCCTTGGCTGCGCAGTAATTTGCCTGCCCGGCGTTGCCGGAGTAGCCAACGACTGAAGTGATATTGACGATCCGACCAAAACGCGCCTTCATCATGCCACGCATGACGCCGCGTGAAAGGCGGAAAACCGCCTTCAGATTGGTATCGATCACCGCATCCCACTCGTCGTCACCCATGCGCATCGCCAGATTGTCACGCGTAATGCCCGCGTTATTGGCGAGAATGGTAATCGCGCCAAATTCCTTGGCGATAGTAGCCAGCACAGCATCCGTCTGGGCCGTATCGGTCACATTCAGCGCAATGCCTTTGCCTTTGCCTTTGACGCCGGCTTCGGCGAGATAGGCGGAAATTTTTTCAGCGCCGTCTTCACTAGTCGCCGTACCAATCACAGTCGCGCCCTGCTTGCCGAGTTCCAGCGCAATGGCGCGGCCTATGCCACGAGTGGCACCAGTGACCAGCGCAATCTTGTCAGTCAGCATCGCTTACTCCAGACCCAGGTTAGCTTCGATGGCTGTAGCATCAGCCAATGCAACACCAACAACGCCATCAGCGCAACGCTTGGTCAAACCGGCCAAAACCTTGCCCGGACCGCACTCTGCTACGGTCGACACGCCCATGGCGGCTATTTTTTGAATGGTTTCAACCCAGCGCACCGGATTGTAGGCCTGACGAATCAGTGCATCCTTGATCCGTGCCGGGTCATTCTCGATCACCACATCGACGTTGTTGATTACCGGAATAGCCGGCGTATTCAGCGTCAGTTCTGCCAAACGCGCTGCCAGTTTGTCAGCGGCCGGCCGAATCAATGAAGAATGAAACGGCGCCGAAACCGGCAAAGCCTTGGCCATCTTGGCGCCACGCGCCTTGCAGGCGTCCATCGCACGTTCGACAGCCGCCTTGTGACCAGCGATTACAGTTTGGCCATTGGCGTTGAAATTGACCGGTTCAACCACTTCACCCTGTGCCGCTTCAGCACAGGCAGCAACGATGCTCGGCGTATCAAGTCCAAGAATGGCGGCCATTGCACCAGTACCAACCGGCACCGCTTCCTGCATCGCGGTAGCGCGTAAGCGAACCAGCGGCACTGCGTCTTTTAATGAAATAACACCGGCAGCAACCAAAGCCGCGTATTCGCCCAAACTATGCCCGGCCAGCACCGCAGGATTTTTACCGCCCTTTTCCTGCCATAGACGCCAGGCTGCGATACCCGCAGTCAGCATCACCGGCTGGGTATTGACGGTTTGCGTCAAAACTTCGGCTGGGCCTTCAGCGACCATCAGCCACAGATCGTCACCTAGCGCAGCAGAGGCCTCATCAAAAGTTGCGCGAACCACGGCTGCATCGCCGTAAGCGGCCATCATGCCAACGCTCTGTGAGCCTTGACCGGGAAATACAAAGGCAAAAGACATCGTAATCGTCTCCTGTTTCAGAATTCGAGGAGGGCTGCGCCCCACGTAAAGCCGCCACCAACGCCTTCGAGCAGCACTTTTTGACCGCGCTGAATGCGCCCGTCGCGCACGGCCTCGTCGAGTGCCAGCGGCACCGAGGCGGCGGAAGTATTGCCATGACGATCCACCGTAACAATCACTTTGTTACGGTCAACGCCTAATTTCTTGCCAGTTGCTTCGATGATCCGGATATTTGCCTGGTGCGGAATAAGCCAGTCAATATCCTGAGTCTGCAAACCAGCGGCTTGACAAACTTCCTGGGCCACATCAGCCAAAACACGCACGGCAAACTTGAAAACGGCCTGTCCGTCCATGCGCAGGAAGGGATCGCCAGTGACCAGACCACCGCAAATCTGTCCCGGCACATTCAAAATGCCATTTTGACTACCATCGGCATGCATTGCGGTAGCGAGAATACCCGGTGTTTCGGAGGCTTCGAGGACAACAGCCCCAGCGCCATCACCAAACAAGACACAGGTACCGCGATCATTCCAGTCGAGAATGCGCGAAAAGACTTCGGCACCAATAACCAGTGCTTTTTTGTGACTACCAGAGCGAATGAATTTTTCTGCAATACCCAGCGCGTAGGTAAAACCGGCACAAACCGCCTGCACATCAAATGTTGCAGCCCCTTTGTTGCCCAGCTTGCCCTGAATCAGACAAGCGGTGCTGGGGAAAATAAAGTCGGGGGTTGAGGTGGCAACAATAATCAGATCGAGTTCGGCAGCTGAAACGCCAGCCATTTCAAGCGCACGCTGGGCTGCAATCAACCCCATTTCACTTGAGGTGGCACCCTGCTCAGCAAGGTAGCGACTGCGAATACCGGTGCGCGTAACGATCCATTCATCGTTGGTATCAATTCCACGAGCTGCCAAGTCATCGTTAGTGACAGGGTTGCCGGGAAGATAACTGCCAGTACCAATCAAACGTGCAAACATTTAGACGCTTTCTCCGATGCCGGTTGGCTGAACATTCGCCATCTCGGCAAGACGCCCGGCAATACGCTCGACAACACCATTTTTCGCAGCATCATAAGCCCTGCCAATGGCATTACCAAAAGCCAATTCATCGGCAGAACCATGACTTTTCACTGAAATACCCTTCAGGCCAAGCAGAATCGCACCGTTGTAACGACGGTGATCAAACCGACGCTTGAAATTATTTAATACCGAAATAGCCGCAAGTGCCGCTAGTTTGGTCAGCCAATTCCGTTTGAACTCACTACGCAATGAAGCAGCCAGCATCTGGGCGAGCCCTTCGCAGGTTTTCAGCGAAACATTGCCGACAAAGCCGTCGCAAACGATGACATCTGCTTCCCCCTTGAAGATGCCATCACCTTCAACGTTACCGATGAAATTTAGTCCTGAGTTGCGCAGCAACTCAGCCGCAGCTTTGACCACTTCGTTACCCTTGATCTCTTCTTCGCCAATATTAAGCAAACCAACTGTCGGGTATTCCTTGTGTTCCATTGCCGAAATCAGCATCGAACCCATGATGCCGAATTGCAACAAATGCTCAGCGGTGCAATCAACGTTTGCCCCAAGATCAAGCATATGGGTATGACCATCAGCGGTTGGCAAAGGAGCACAAATTGCCGGACGATCGATTCCAGGCAGCATTTTTAGTACAAATCGTGAAATCGCCATCAGCGCACCAGTGTTCCCAGCAGAAACGCAGGCGTCCGCCTCGCCGGCTTTGACGAGATTGATGGCGACCCGCATGGACGAGTCTTTTTTATTGCGCAAGGCAAGCGCAGGCGCTTCATCCATACCTACCACTTCAGAGGCATGAACAATGCGCAGACGCGAGTTTTCAGACTGACTTCCCAGCAAGGGACGTAAAACGTCTTCCTGACCAACCAGAATCAGGTGGGCCGCCGAGTGTTCCGCAAGAAAAACAAGGGCAGCCGGCACCGTAACAGACGGTCCGTGGTCCCCCCCCATGCAATCAATGGCGATGCGGGCTGTCATGGCAAAAGAAAAGGCAGGCAACCCAGCAAGGGCAGCCTGCCTTTAATTGAACGATTACTCGCCCTTGGCCTTCAGAACTTTCTTGCCACGGTAAAAACCGTTGGGAGAAATGTGGTGACGCAGATGTGTTTCACCAGTTGTCGGCTCGACGGCGAGCGGAGCAACGGTCAGAAAGTCATGAGCGCGATGCATGCCACGCTTGGAAGGGGATTTTTTGTTCTGTTGTACGGCCATGTTGTTACTCCAAAAAAATCAGTTCGGCTTACCTTTAAGCCCTGCTAATGTTGCAAACGGATGAATCCGCTCACCAGCATCAGCAGCGCCAGGAAAACCACATTTTTCATGCCTGGGCGCGACTGGCAGAGAAAGCAGGATTTCATCCTCAACCAACTCAGCCACATAAAGCTCGCTTGCCACCGGCAGAAAATCTCGTGTGTCGTCCTCCAACTCGTCTTGCGACATATCGGCACCCTCAGGAATAAGTTCCAGCAGGCTATCGACATCCAGATCAAAAGGAATTGCACCCAAGCAACGCTGACAGGCCAAGGGAATAATTCCCGTTACCTGCAGATGCAACAAGTGTTCTCCACGCTTGCCTTGGCGCCCCTGAAGTTCAAAAACCACTTCACCGGAGACTTCCGTCAGCAAATCGTGCAGGCGTTCAAGGTCCGCAACCGCCAGTATTCCTTTGAGAACACGGCCTTCACGGGCAAAAACGAATGCGTCAGAAATTCTTTTCAATCTTGAGCTGTTAAGACCTAAACCCAAGATGATATTATTTTTGGCTTTCCAAGTCAAAACAAAGTGCTGCCTAAAGAAGTTTGCGCAACACCTTGTTGTAATGGGTCTTTCATGCACCAAAAAATAGTTCTTGCCTCTACCTCGCCCTATCGGCGCCAGCTCCTGGGTCGCCTCGGCCTGCCTTTCGATGTTGCCAACCCCCAGACTGATGAAAGTCACCTTCCTGACGAAGCCCCTGAAACGCTGGCTTTGCGCTTATCCGAAGCCAAGGCACGAGCGGTAGCACAGGCTTATCCTGACGCCTTGATTATTGGCAGCGACCAGGTTGCTACGGTCGACGGCAAAATTTACGGAAAACCGGGAACGCACGAACGCGCCGTTGCTCAATTACACGAACTCTCCGGCAAGACCGTCAATTTTTTTACTGGTCTCTGCCTGCTTGATGCACGAAGCGGCAAGGCGGAGGTTCGTGGCATTCCAATGCTGGTCAAATTCCGCAATCTAAGCGATCAGGAAATTGAAAACTACCTTAGTCGCGAGCCAGCTTACGATTGTGCCGGCTCAGCCAAATCAGAAGGTTTGGGAATAGCCTTACTAGTCAGCATGCAAGGTGACGACCCCAATGCACTGGTCGGCTTGCCGCTCATCGCACTTTGCGACATGTTGCGCAATCAAGGGGTGCGAATTCTATGAAGACCGGCACGCTTTACCTGATTCCCGTTCCGCTTGGCCCGACACCACCAGAGGCTTCGTTGCCAAGCAATGTACTGACCACTATTTTCCCACTCAAACACTTTGTCGTCGAACAGGCCAAAACAGCACGCGCCTTTCTCAAGGCCGCCGGTACAGCAACCGCACTTCAGGAATTGCAACTGGAAGAATTGAACGAGCACACCAAAACCAACGAGCTTGAGCGACTGCTCACCCCACTTCTGGCCGGCCACGATGTCGGCCTGCTTTCCGAAGCCGGCTGCCCGGCAGTAGCCGACCCCGGAGCCAACCTAGTGGCCTTGGCGCAAAGCGAAAATATTCGTGTCGTACCGCTGATCGGCCCTTCGTCCATTTTGCTTGCATTAATGGCCTCCGGACTCAATGGGCAACGTTTTGCCTTCCAAGGCTATCTACCGGCCAAGGAAATCGAGCGCAACAAGGCTTTGCGTGACCTTGAGGCGGAATCACGCAAACGCCAGCAAACCCAGATTTTTATCGAGACGCCCTATCGTAATCGCGCAATGTTCGATGGCATCTTGCAAAGCTGCCAACCCGCTACGCGTGTAACGGTGGCCACCGACCTCAGCCTGCCCAGCGAAAGTGTTCGCACCTGTAGCGTGCAGAGCTGGAAAAAACAAACGCCGCCCGAGATCGAGCGGCGTCCGACTGTTTTTTTACTTCTCGCTTAAGAATTAACGGAAGTTCGCGCTCATCTGCGTTTCAAAAAAACTGCTCCACAGGCCGTTGACCGCACCAGCCCCGAGTCGCTTGGCAAAGCGTTCGGCGATATTGTCTTTCAGGGAGTAATCGAGGACTTTTTCGGCCTTGATCACGTCGCGAGCGACTGAATCAACGCTGCCGAACTCATCAGCCAGGCCGAGTTGAACGCTTTGTACCCCAGTCCACATCAAGCCGGAGAACATTTCCGGTGTTTCCTTCAGACGTTTACCGCGACCGGTTTTGACGACATCAATGAACTGCTGATGAATGTCGTTGAGCATCGACTGTGCATGCGCCTTGTGCGTCTCGGCCTGCGGCGAGAAAGGATCGAGGAAGCCCTTGTTTTCACCAGCAGTCAGCAAGCGACGCTCTACGCCCGCCTTGTCCATCGTGCCGGTAAAACCAAAACCGTCCATCAGGACGCCAATTGAGCCAACGATGCTGGATTTATTGACGTAAATCTTGTCCGCAGCGACGGCAACGTAATAACCGCCAGAGGCGCACATATCCTCAACCACCGCATAAAGTGGTTTTTCCGGGTATTTGGCGCGCAGACGGTGGATTTCGTCATTGATCATGCCAGCCTGAACCGGGCTACCACCTGGGCTGTTGATGCGCAAGACAATACCAACGCTATTCTTTTCTTCGAATGCGCTCTGTAACGCAGCCATCAACTTCTCGGCATTTGCCTCACCCTTGGATTGAATGACACCATTCAGACTGACCATTGCGGTATGGCGCTCCTGATGTTCGGAGTCAGCCCCCCAATCGACAACTGCAAAAAGCACGACTGACAGGTAAATAAAACCAAGTGCTTTAAAGAAAATGCCCCAGCGGCGGCCAGCTTTTTGCTCATCCAGCGCAGCAAATGCCAGCTTTTCGAGTGTTTTGCGTTCCCATTCCGGCGGGTTGTTTGGTGTTTGGGGGTTATCCATTTTGTATTTATTGGTCCAGAAAAATCTTGTCGTTAATTTCGCTTACTGCCAAGGCATTCAAGCCCTTACCCTGGCAACGACCACCCAGGCAGCGTCCCGACTCAGGCGAGTACAACGCACCGTGGATCGAGCAAATCAAGTATATCTTGGAATCATCAAAAAACTCGCCGGGCTGCCAGTCAAGCTGTGCCGGCACATGGCCGCACTGGTTCAAATAACCATAGACCTTGCCTTGATACCGAATGACAAATGCCGGCTCTTCGCGACCATAGCGCGTCACAGTGAAGCGAAAGCCTGTTCCTGACTCGGCAACCGCTTCACTGGCACAAATCAGGCGTTGCGCTTCAGCCAAAGATCAAGTTCCTGTACCGTATGCAGACAGGCGAGCGGTTTGTGTTCAAGCAGGTGATCATGAGTATGAGCGCCATAAGTCACAGCCAGCCCATCAACACCGGCATTCGTCGCCATCAGTAAATCGTGCGAGGTATCGCCGATCATCAAGGTAAGCTCAGGCGTCACACCAAACTCACTCATCAACTCTTCGAGCATTTGCGGATGCGGTTTGGAATGACACTCGTCAGCACAGCGTGATGACCGAAACAGGGGGCCAAGACCTGAGTGGTCCAAGGCCCGACTCAGGCCATGTCGACTCTTGCCGGTTGCAACGGCCAGAATGTGACCGGCAACCTGGAGGTCATTTAATAGCTGAGGCATTCCGCTGAACAACACCAATTCGTGGTCGCCAGAAAGGTAATGAAAACGATAGCGTTCAACCATCTCCGGCACGCGCTCAGCCGGCAAGTCCGGCACGGCATGACGCATGGCATCAACCAAACCCAGACCAATGACGTGGCTAGCCTGAGCATCACTTGGAACAGGGAGATCAAGGTCGCGACAGGATGCCTGAATGGCCTTGACGATGGCGCCAGCTGAATCGAGTATAGTGCCGTCCCAGTCAAATACAATCAGGTCATATTTCATTTGTTACCAATCCGCTTTCCGATAATTTCTTCAAAGTTATCCGCCGTAAATTCTCGGGTATTTTGGGTGTCGACCGCAACAATATAGTTTCCAAAGCTGTCCGGCAGCGGTGCGATGCACTCCAATGACTCTGCCGTCAGCGGATGCGCGAAGGCCATGCGCCAGGCATGCAGCGCCATGCGTTTCAGACCGCCGCGCGGGAGGTTCTTGTTCAGCGCAAAATCACCATATTTTTCGTCACCGAGAATAGGAAAACCCAAATGCGCGAGATGGACGCGAATTTGGTGCGTGCGCCCGGTTTTCAATTGCGCCTCCAACAAGCTCATCTCCGGCCAGCGTGCCAGCAGGCGAAAAATGGTGTGCGATGCCTTGCCCTCCTGATTAACCGAAACCCGCCGCTCGCCTGATTCCGTCAAATATTTGTACAGCGGCAATTTGACATGCTGCGTCGTATTCATCCAGCGCCCTTTGACCAGCACCAGATAACGCTTGTCGGCCCCGGCTCCGTGTTCGCGAAACATGTCGTGTAACGCGGTGAGTGCCGAACGCTTTTTACCAACCAGCAAGACACCTGAGGTTTCGCGATCAAGACGATGCGCCAACTCAAGGAATTTGGCCTGCGGACGTTGCCGACGCAAGGCTTCAATCACACCAAAACTGACGCCGCTGCCGCCATGCACCGCAATCCCTTCGGGCTTGTCGATCACCAGCAGCGCATCGTCTTCGTAAATAATTGGCAAATCAACACGTTGTTTGGCCGCCTCATCCACTTCGTTTTGCGGTCGTTCGGCGATACGAATTGGCGGAATGCGGATCTTGTCATCAACGCAAAGTCGGTAGGTTGCATCGACCCGCCCACTATTTACCCGCACTTCACCACTACGCAAAATTCGGTAAATGTGACTCTTGGGAACACCCTTGCAATGGCGGATCAGGAAGTTATCCAGACGCTGGCCCTGCTCTTCTTCTGAGATCACCTTGTAGGTGACGGAATTGCTACCAGCGCTATTCATTTTCTAATATACTGCCCACGTTTTTCGTCTCGGTTTGCAAGAGATTCTGAACTGTCAGACCGTTCGCCCTCGCGCTAAAAGCGCGACCGCCAAACGGCAGGCTCCGATGTCTCACTTGCGCGACTTGCACAAGCCAGGCCAACGTAAAACGACTGGTTAAGTTCACTCACCAAAAGTAGTGATGTTAATAGATTAGCCCGCCGTAAGCACGCACGGATTGCCCGTTGCAGGAATTTTCAGGTTGCGCATTTCAATAAAAAGCACGCAACCGTTGTTGATCAGCACTTTCATCATCGCCATCGCCATTAACCTATGACGCAACTCGATAACTGAAACTGTCGCTGCCCTGTACGGGCCTTCTGTTGCACCTGCTTTGGTGCGCCGGAGTCCCAATACAATGAAACGCATGCTATTTAATGCGACACAGGCCGAAGAATTACGTGTCGCCATCGTCGATGGTCAGAAACTGATTGATCTAGACATTGAATCGGCCGCCAAAGAGCAACGCAAGAGCAACATTTACAAAGGCATCATCACCCGCATCGAGCCCAGCCTCGAAGCCTGCTTTATCGATTACGGCGCCGAGCGCCACGGCTTTTTGCCGTTCAAGGAAGTTTCACGTGCCTACTTCAAGGCCGGTGTTGATGTTGGCCGTGCCAAGATCAGTGAAGCCCTGAAAGAAGGTCAGGAACTGATCGTTCAGGTCGACAAGGACGAGCGTGGCAACAAGGGCGCCGCCCTGACCACCTACGTTTCACTGGCTGGCCGCTATCTGGTTCTGATGCCGAACAATCCGCGTGGCGGTGGTGTTTCCCGCCGCGTTGATGGCGACGAGCGCACCGAACTGCGCGAAACCATGGATCAACTCGAAGTGCCCAACGGCATGAGTCTGATCGCCCGTACCGCCGCCATTGGCCGTCAGGCTGAAGAACTGCAGTGGGACTTGAATTACCTGATGCAACTGTGGAGCGCCATCGAAGGTGCCGCTCAACAGCAATCCGGCGCATTTCTGATTTATCTCGAAGGTAGCCTGGTAATCCGCGCCATCCGCGATTACTTCCATTCAGAAATTGGCGAAATTCTTATTGATACCGACGAAGTCTACGAACAGGCCCGCGCCTTCATGGGTACCGTCATGCCGGGTAACGTCAATCGCGTCAAACGTTACCGCGACGATGTGCCGTTGTTCTCCCGCTTCCAGATTGAACACCAGATCGAAACGGCCTTCGTGCGCCAGGTCAATCTGCCGTCCGGTGGCGCGATTGTCATCGACCACACCGAAGCACTGGTTGCGGTCGACGTTAACTCCGGTCGCTCGACCAAGGGCGCCGATATCGAAGAAACTGCGCTGAAGACCAACCTTGAAGCCGCCGACGAACTGGCCCGCCAGCTGCGCTTGCGTGACTTGGGTGGTCTGATCGTCATCGACTTCATCGACATGGAAGCCCAACGCAACCAGCGTGAAGTTGAGAATCGTCTGCGCGATGGCCTGCGTTTCGACCGCGCCCGCGTCCAGATGGGCAAGATCAGCCGTTTTGGTCTGATGGAACTCTCCCGTCAGCGTCTGCGCCCAGCCCTTGCTGAAACCAGCTACATTTCCTGCCCGCGCTGCACCGGCACTGGTCATATCCGCTCCTGCGAATCCGCTGCCCTGCACATCCTGCGCATCCTCGAAGAAGAGGCAATGAAGGAAAATACAGGTGCCGTGCATGTCCAGGTGCCAGTTGATGTAGCCACTTTCCTGCTCAACGAAAAGCGTCCGGAAGTTCAGGCCATCGAATTGCGCCACAAGGTCACCATCCTGCTGATCCCCAACGTACACATGGAGACGCCGGCGCATACGATTACCCGCTTCAAGCACGACGATCTGAATAGCGATGAAGCTCGTGAACCTTCTTACAAGATGGTTGACGTGCCGCTTGAGCAAGCAACCAATCTTGCCAAAGGTAAGGAAGATGTTGCCAAGCCGCGTCAGGAAGCGGTTATCAAGGGAATCTCCCCTGAGCAACCGGCACCGAATTTGCCGGAAAAAGAAATTGCTGCGCCAGTGCAAGCCCCAGCGCCAACCGAGGTTGGACTCTTCTCAAAAATCTGCTCATGGTTCCGCAGCTCACCAGCACCGGTCGCCGAAGCTGTTACGCCAGAACCGGCCAAAAAACCGCGTGAAGGCCGTAGTGATGGTCGCACTGGCCGCAATGACGGTCGTCGCGGAGGTCGCAACACCAAACGCAATGACGAAGAGCGTGGTGAACGTCCGGAACGTGGCAATCGTAACGAGCGTAATGTAGAAAAAACACCGCGCGAAGAGACGAACGCAAGCACTCCCGAGCGCCAGGAACGCCGTCCGCGTGGCGAACGCAAGGAAAGAGGCGAGCGCAAGGAACGTCAGCAACCGGAAGTCAGCGAAAACAAGCTGGTACCGGCGCTCGTTGTTGACCTGCCCGCCAATGTTGCAGCTGTCGGTGAAACAGCTGATGCGTCAAATGAAGAGCAAGGCGCACGTCGTCGCGGTCGTCGCGGTGGCCGTGGTCGTGGTGATCGTCGCCCGGATGGCGAAAACGCCGTGCAAAATATTCAGACGAATCTGATCGAATCGTTTGAGCCTGCCATTGCGACCGTAGCGGTTACCGAAGTTGAGCCAATCATCGTGACGCTGGCCCCCGTAGTCAAGGAGCCGGTCGCTGCGCCGAGCCAGGAAATGATTGCCACAACCGAAGTTGTTATTGAAGCGCCGGCCCCCGTCGTAGAACCCGAGCCAGTCGTGGTTATCGTCCCACCGCCTGTCGTCGTTACCCAGGCAGTACCAGAAGTTGAAGTTGAGCCTGTGGATTTGAACAAGACGCTTGCCGACAGTGGCTTGGTTATGGTCCAGACATCCAGCGTAGCGACAGTCGTTGCAGAGCCGGCCCCTGCACCCAAACTAGGGCGTGCGCGCAAGGAAAAACCTGTTGCTCCAGCGGCAGAATCAGAAGTGCTGCAAATGGTTGAAACGCAAAAGTAAGTTTCTATCGGTTCTAAATACAAAAAGGCGCCAAATAAATTGGCGCCTTTTTTACGTTGACCGTAACAGATCGCTAGTTTCGGCTTTGGCTAAGCTTCACACTCAGCTCATCAACCAAACCTTTCGAAGCATCCTCAACCATATCCAGGACGAGGTCAAAACCATGCCCAAGACCATAATATGGGTCCGGGACTTCATCATCATCGTAACTTTTAGCGTAGTCCATGAACAATTTAAGCTTCTCGCGCTGCTCAGGCGACGCCATTCTTTGTAGATTGTCCAGGTTACTTTTATCCATCGCCAGAATCAGGTCGAAATACTCAAGATCCTGCCGCGCAACCTTACGGGCGCGAACCTGAGACAGGTTGTAACCGCGAACAGCTGCCGCCCGCTGGGTTCTGCCATCAGGCGCTTCGCCAACGTGATAGCCGTGCGTTCCCGCAGAATCTACTTCAACAATCTCACCCAAGCTGTTATTTTTTATAAACTCACGCAAAACAACCTCTGCCGTTGGCGAACGGCAAATGTTGCCCATGCAAACCATTAGCACACGATAATTCATGAGGTTCCGTCTCCATCCCGGTCATGTGCCGCCGCACCGAAAATTTGCTCTTTGAGCCTGAATAAATCGTCGCGGGCCGCTGCTGCTTTTTCAAATTCCAGATTTTTTGCGTACTCAAGCATCAATTTTTCAAGACGCTTTATTTCCCTGGCTACCGACTTCTCATCCATTGCTTCATAAACTGCTTGTTGCTGCGCAGCCTTGAGTTCGGTTTGAACAGTTTCTGTGTTGTAAACCCCGTCTATGATGTCCTTGATCTTTTTGGACACACCACGTGGAGTAATACCGTTTTCTGTATTGAAGCCGATTTGCTTTTCACGCCGTCGCTCGGTTTCGGCAATGGCGCGCCGCATGGACTGTGTGATCTTATCAGCATAGAGAATGGCTGTGCCATGAATATGACGGGCTGCGCGGCCCATGGTCTGGATCAGGGAGCGCTCGGAACGTAAAAAGCCCTCTTTATCAGCATCCAAAATGGCGACAAGGGAAACCTCAGGAATATCAAGACCTTCACGCAGCAAGTTAATGCCAACTAAAACATCAAATTCACCGAGACGCAGATCACGAATAATTTCGACCCGCTCCACCGTGTCAATATCAGAGTGCAAATAGCGCACCTTGACCTCATTGTCAGCCAGAAAATCCGTCAAATCTTCCGACATGCGCTTGGTCAACGTGGTTACCAGTACCCGTTCGCCAACATCGACCCGCAACTTGATTTCCGATAACAGATCATCAACCTGGGTCGATGCCGGGCGTACGAAAACTGCGGGATCGACCAGACCGGTTGGGCGAACCACTTGCTCAACCACCTGCCCGGCATGTGTATTTTCGTAATCAGCCGGTGTTGCTGAAACAAAAACCGTTTGCCGCATGAGTATTTCGAATTCATTGAATTGCAATGGCCGGTTATCTAGCGCTGAAGGCA
The DNA here is from genome assembly GCA_039797825.1 of Pseudomonadota bacterium. Taxonomy (GTDB): domain Bacteria; phylum Pseudomonadota; class Gammaproteobacteria; order Burkholderiales; family Rhodocyclaceae; genus Azonexus. The sequence goes on from JBDKHF010000024.1 coordinate 214,291, forward strand.
AGCGGAAGCCGTAATCAACCAAGTTTTCCTTGCGCGAACGGTCGCCTTTGAACATGCCGCCGACCTGGCCGATGGTGACATGCGACTCATCGATAAACATCAAGGCATCGGATGGCAAATAATCAATCAAGGTTGGCGGCGATTCGCCGGGTTTGCGCCCGGAGAAATGTCGCGAGTAATTTTCGATGCCTTTGCAGAAGCCAATTTGATCAAGCAATTCAAGATCGAAGCGGGTCCGCTGCTCAATCCGCTGTGCTTCGACCAATCGATTGTTTTTATTGAAGTAATCAATCCGGTCGCGCAACTCGGTTTTGATCGCTTCAATGGCGCGAACCACCGTGTCGCGCGGTGTAACGTAATGCGATGCTGGGAAAACCGTAAAACGCAGCGCTTTGTGCAGCAAATGGCCGGTTAGTGGATCAAAAAACTGCAAGCCTTCAATTTCATCATCAAACAGGGAAATGCGGACGGCGTGCTCGGCATGCTCCGCCGGGAAAATATCGATGACATCACCCCGAACACGAAAGGTGCCGCGATGGAAATCCATATCGTTGCGGTCATATTGCATCTCGGTTAGCCGCTTGACGATGGCGCGCTGGTCGAGACGATCGCCGACCCGCATGGTCAGAATCATGTTGTGGTATTCGTCGCGATCACCGATGCCGTAAATGCATGACACGGTTGCCACAATCACCACATCGCGCCGCTCGATCAGGCTTTTGGTCGCCGAGAGGCGCATTTGTTCGATGTGATCATTGATCGAACTATCCTTCTCGATAAACAAATCACGCGATGGTACATAAGCCTCGGGCTGGTAATAATCGTAGTAGGAGACGAAATACTCGACTGCATTTTCCGGAAAAAACTCCCTGAATTCAGAATACAACTGCGCCGCCAGCGTTTTGTTGGGCGCCAGAATCAGTGCCGGGCGGCCAGTGCGCGCAATGACATTGGCCATCGTATAAGTTTTGCCTGAGCCGGTAACGCCAAGCAGGGTCTGAAAGGACAAACCATCGTCGATACCTTCGACCAGCAAACGAATTGCTTCGGGCTGATCTCCTGCCGGCAAAAACGGCTGATGGAGCCGGAAAGGACTACCCTCAAAGCAGACGACAGGCGTGTTTTGTGCGGTTTCTATCATGCTAAAATTCTTTGGTTTTTCGAACAGCAAGGTTGCTGCCCGAACATTGTGCCTATTATTTCATGGAGTCTTTATGTCCTCTTCGATCTTTGCTGCGGTAGAACTGGCCCCGCGTGACCCTATCCTCGGCCTCAATGAATCTTTCAATGCCGACACCCGCAGCACCAAGGTCAACCTCGGTGTTGGCGTTTATTTTGACGACAATGGCAAAATTCCGTTGCTAGCCGCCGTCAAGGCTGCTGAAGATACCCGAGTCAAGGCTGCCCTGCCCCGTGGCTACCAGCCGATCGAAGGTGCTCCTGCCTACAATCAGGCAGTACAAAACCTGTTACTGGGTCAAGACTCCGCTCTAATCGCCAACGGTCAAGTGATCACCGCACAAGCACTCGGCGGCACTGGCGCACTGAAAATCGGCGCTGATTACCTGAAGCGCCTGAACCCGAATGCCAAAGTTTATATCAGTGATCCTTCCTGGGAAAACCATCGCGCGCTATTCGAGTCTGCCGGTTTCGTCGTTGAAAACTACCCGTATTACGATGCGGCCACCCGTGGCGTTAACTTTGTTGGCATGAAAGCCTGCCTGAACAGCCTGGACGCTGGCTCGGTCATCATTCTGCACGCCTGCTGCCACAACCCAACCGGCGCCGATCTCTCCGACGCTCAATGGCAGGAAGTGGTTGAACTTTGCCGCACACGTAACTTGGTGCCTTTCCTTGATATGGCTTACCAGGGTTTTGCTGACGGCATTGAACCGGACGCGGTTGCAGTGCGTGCTTTCTCGGCTTCCGGCCTTCAATTCTTTGTTTCCAGCTCTTTCTCCAAGAGCTTCTCGCTCTACGGCGAACGGGTTGGCGCCCTGTCGATCATCACCGCCGGCAAGGATGAATCAGCCCGTGTCATGTCACAACTCAAGCGCGTCATCCGTACCAACTATTCCAACCCGCCGATTCATGGTGGTGCATTGGTGGCGACCGTTCTGGCTTCGCCGGAACTACGCCAGATGTGGGAAAACGAGTTGGCCGGCATGCGCGACCGTATTCGCGCCATGCGTACCAGCCTGGTTGAATCGATCAAAGCACAAGGCGTCGCACAGGATTTCTCTTTTGTTATCCAACAACGCGGCATGTTCTCCTATACCGGGCTGACGGCGGCTCAAGTTGAGCGCATGAAAGAAGAATTCGGCATCTACGCCGTGTCGACCGGACGCATCTGCCTGGCTGCGCTGAATACCAAGAATGTCGATTATGTGGCCAAGGCAATTGCGGCTGTAATCAAGCCCTGAGTTTGCTCAAGTGACTACAAAAACGAGACTTCGGTCTCGTTTTTTTTTGCCTATTTTCAGCGATTAATCTGAGTCGAAAGATCAGGTAGCACACCACTAACCCTGACCGGTGAGCGCAAGGTGGATACAGAGGTTTGCATGGTAACGACCAGAGTTGCATCGACACGCTGGCCTACTGTTGCAAAAAATTGTCCGTTAGCAAGCATTCGCCCAGCGTCCAGTTGAATATTGTTTCCGACCAACTGATTTTGCTTGAACGTTATCGCCCCCGATAACAGATCAAACTTGGTTGCACCGCCTCGGGTGACAGCTCGATTGCCACGACGAACCGCTTCACCCAGATCAATACCATGCAACACACCATTACCCATACTTAAATCAAGCGTAGCTTCTGCATTTCGCCACATGTCTGGAGAATTTATTCCATTACCACTTAACCGAAACACCCCGGCCATTTCACCTTCCAATGCAAGCTTTGGTGCGAATGTAGCACTGACCTTGCGTGCATCAAGTCGCGCCAGCGAACCATCGCCCGCCATCGTCATGCCGTTGCTCCAGTCGAAAAGCCAACGCCCCTTGATTACGCCACCTAGCAAGGTGCTATCAAAGCTCTGAACAATCAATTTTCCGCGCTGCAGAAGCGCTTTCGCCAGCAGCGAATCAAAGGTCAAAGATAGGTGGGTAAAAGGTTTCCAGCCGTATCCTTCAATATTCAAAAGAAGGCCAGAAGGTGAAGAAAGTGCTGAGAGGCGAATGCTACGGTCAACAGTCTGAAACTCTGTTTTTTCCACACGCCCATCATTGCGTAAAAGCATCTCTCCATTCAGGCCATCCAGCACCAAATCACCAGCCTTGAACGATAAGCGCTCAAATTCGACTCGATGAACCAAAATTATTGCCGGAGAATTCCTGGCCGTTGAAACAAAAAATGGAAGCTGGTGCAGGTCATCTACCGAAAACGAAGCACCTGATACGGAAATACGCTGAATTTCAGGCCTTCCGGAACCAAGTAACGCGAAAGGAGGCAACGAAATTGACTCAATCGTCGAATCGCCCTGCTCGCCAATTTGAATACCTGAAAGTAGCAAGTTTGGTTTTGGCAAAAAAACAAACTGAACTGATCCAATCCGCACAGGCATCTGCAAATACTGCGTCGCAGCGGCTTCAATGCGCGGCCTTAAATTATCGTAAGGGTAGAAAAACAGTATTCCCAGAACTGCAAAAACCCCACCGAAAACCAAAAACAATAGAACTCGCGCCCACTGAAAAGGTTTGCCTTTCATAGCAAATTCCTTATTTTCAGCTAACACAGGCTCCGCTGTTATCTGAGTGAAAACGCGTTCTGGTTTTTTGGGTTTGGTTGATTGATCAAATCGAGAAAAACTACTGGCCATCGCCTGCGAATAACCCGCATCAGCCGAGCGAGTCGATGCTTGCTCGAATGATGAAAAATCGGAAAGAGGCAGCGCCGGCTTTACATGCGCCTTTCGGACGCCCTCTTCCCAGACAGACACGCCCTCCAAAGTTGGTGCGACAAAACCGTCTGCCTCTAATTCACGTAGCGCCGTCTCGACTAGCTGGCGATTGCCAATTTTAGTACTCAGTTCGGCAACTGAAAGTTTGCCATCAACCTGCACCAAAACCATGCGCAAATTGCGTTTGACCACGTGCGTACTCTGGCGAACAGCTTCGTCGCCAGTGGGTGTCTTTACATAAACGAGGTATTTATCCATAAGCCAAAATATTTTTTAACAGTATAACGCGCAAATCGCTTGACCTGAGGGGGTTCGGCCTCTATAATGCTGGCTTCTGTTCCTCGATAGCTCAGTCGGTAGAGCGCCGGACTGTTAATCCGTAGGTCCCTGGTTCGAGCCCAGGTCGGGGAGCCAGAAAAAACAAGCACTTAGCCCACATTTTTGTGGGCTTTTTGCTTTTCTAGTCCGTCGTCCGGTAGATACCCGGTCCGTCGGTCGCTTTTCCGCCCCCTCAACACCCAGCAATTTCCGTTTTCGACACGGGAGAAACGGGGGAATCGGGCGGCCGCAGCATCACTCACCCGTTTCTCCCGAATCCCCCGCTTCCGTTTCTCGACTACCGTGACAGCCTCGATCGTCACTCGGATGTCATTCTCTTGGTCACCGACCGCTCAAGCCTAGCGACGGCACTCGCCCGCTGGGTTTCTGAACCTAACCAGGAGAAACCATGATCCCCCTTGTCCTTGCCCCCGCCATCGAAACTCTCGCCTGTCTCGTCGTCAGCGCAGCCGTCCGCGAACTGACCAGCCAGCAGACTAGCCACACCAAGTAGCCACCCGTTCTTCGTCCTTCCGCAGCCCCAAGGCCAACGCCTTGGGGCTTTTGCTTTTCTGAGGCCATCATGACCAACATCACTACGAACACCACACCAGAGCCCACCATCTCGCTCCTCCGCCTGAAGGCAGCCACCGCCCCCAAGCTTGGCCAGAACGCCGGCGGCTCGATCCACTACGAAGTGCTGGCCGACACCGCTCGGCAAATTCTGCTGCTGCGACTAACGCGGAACGAAAGCGGGGGAAACTTCAGCCCCGAGGCCGTCCCGTTCAGCCGCGTCCAGGCAGTGGCCGATGCACTGCCACCTGGCTCGCCCGTGCCCTCACGCGTGTTCCGTTCCTGTCACCGGGGGCGCTCTCAGAACAACCAAGGCTTCCTCTGCTGCCTGCTTCGGGCCGAAGGTCTGCTTGGCCCTGTCGAGGGCAAGCTGTATCAGCACCACGTCACCGGTGATTGGTCTGCGTGGGCGGCCGACATGCTGCGCCAGCCCGGCGAACCCTCTGAGCTTCCCGCCACTCTGCTCGCCGACATCCTGCCCTTGGACACGCCCGCACCCGACTTGCCGCGTCGAGGACGTGGTCGCACCCGCCACGACGAGGCCGACGATGCGTGCCCTGCACACTGAAGCGGAACTAGTCGACCTCTCGTCACCGCTGCGGGATGCCCTTGCCGCCTGCCTCGAACGCTGGCGAACATCGAACGTCCCGTACGACCCGGAGGGAGAGTTCCTGCTACTGGTCGAACCCGGTGACAGCATCGACGCCGTGTGCCATCGAGTCAGCCAGGGCATGGCTGACGACGACTGCCTGGCGCTCGGCGAGTGGACCACCGACTGGGGGCCGTGCTTCGAAACCTACGTCTGTTTCTCGGACGATGGTTGCGGCATCAGTCTGGTGACACCGAAGTCACCGGGCATCGACGCCAACCTGCTCGCGCTGTGCGCCGCCTACGTAAGCCAGCAACCTCCGTTGACCTAGACACCTTCCCGCTTCCCCCGAATCCCCCGTTCTACCTCACATCGCCGTCGGTTTCTCCCGAAGCCGGCGGCGTTGTCGTTTCTGGAGACACTACATGTTTACACCCAACTCCCCCGCACACACCGACGCCGACGATCCACGGGTCGCCCAGCTCGTCGCTTGGTTACCCCCTGACCTCGCCGAAGCGTGGGAAGAACGCGCCGCCATCCGTCAGCACGACGCGGGCTACCGCAAGCGCGACGCCGAGATCGAGGCGCTGCTCGACGTGCTGGTCCTGCTCGGCCCCAAACGGTAGCCCATCCCGGTGGCTGTCACCCGACAGTGACCGGCGATCCCCCGGCCATTTCGCCGCCTCCCGATTCCCCCGTTTCTCCCGCTCGCATCGCACCAGTTTCCGCAGGCAGCGATGGACACCCCCTGTCCGCCTGCGCGTCGGCGAGCGACGGACTACAGAGACGACCACCGCGCCAGCCCCCGAAAAGCCCGTACATCCGGGCTTTTTCCGGATTCCGTTGGCCGTTTCCATTTTTCGTTAGGAGACAAGAACAACCCATTAGCGATTTCGGCCTGCCGGTCGGGTCGCCGGTCGTCGCACCACAGCGCGACGGCCCCTACCTACCAAACGCAAGGAAAAATCATGTCCAAGCAAGCAGCAGGCGTTACGCCCTCGACCTTCAACTTCACCCCCCGCACTCTGAACGCACTCGACGCCGCGATGCTCGACGCGGCCAAGAAGGCGCGGCAATTCACCGACGACAAGGTGAACGATCTCAAGCTGGAGCTGACCCGCACCGGCAAGAAGACGTTCTCGTTCCGCGCCCAGCGGGACGGCAAAAAGCAGTACCAGTGCATCGGCAGCTACCCGGCGACCAGCATCGACGAGGCCCGCAAGATCGCCCTCGAACTGCGTTCCATGCTCGATCGCGGCATCGATGTGTCGGCAGATCGTCACCGCCTGAAGGCGGAGCCGACCTTGGCTGAGTTCTTCCACCAGCAGTACAAACCGAATGCCATGGCGACGAAGCGTAGCTGGCGCGACGACGTCGGCCGCTTCCAGCGCGTCGAACTGGCGCTCGGTCACCTGAAGCTGTCGGCCATCACCCGGCGCGACATCGAGACCTTCCTGCTCGGCCTGCGTGGCGGCAGCAAGCCGCTGACGCCGGCCAGCTGCAACCGCTACCTGGCCCTGTTTGGTGCGATCTACCGCTGTGCCCTGAACTGGACTGTCGTCACTGCCAGCCCGGTCACTGGCATCCCCCAACTGCAGGAGAACAACTGCCGTACTCGCGCCCTCAGCGAGCGGGAACAGATGGCCTTCGTCCAGGCCGCCGAGGCCGAAACGAACCAGACGGCGGCCGCCGTTCTGAAAGGTTTGGCCTTGACTGGTTGTCGCAAGAGCGAACTGCAGTTCGCCCGCTGGGAAGCGGTCGATTTGGAACGCGCCCAGCTGACGCTGCACGACACCAAGAACGGCCACGGCCGCGTGGTGCTGCTCAACGACGAGGCGTTGTCGCTGATCATCCACCTGCCGAGTCGTGGCAAGTCGCCGTGGCTGTTCCCGAATGCGAAAGACGCCGAGAAGGCCATTATCAACATCGACAAGGCGTGGCGCCGCATCCTGGCCCACGCCGCGAAGATATTGGGCGAACCGATCAATGACGTTCGAATTCACGACCTCCGGCACACTTTCGCCAGCCAGCTTGCCAACGCGAATTGCAGCCTCCACCTGATTGCGGCAGCCCTCGGGCACCGCACCGTGAGCCAGTCGGCCCGGTACGCCCACTTCCGCAACGACGTGCTGCGCGAGGCGTCGAATGCGGCCAGCGAAGCTTTCCGTAAGGCAAAGCTGGCCGTCACCAGCGAAGGCTAGGCGGACAATAAGAAATACAACTTGAACGGGATGGCCTTACGGCCATCCCGCTTTTTTTGATGCGACGCAGCCAACCTCTTGCGCTACTTCTTAGCGCACCGCCTCGCTGAACATCCCACGCGCCTCAAGGTAGTCGCAACACTGCTTCAGCATCGCCAAGGCGAATACCTTGTCTTCAGGTGACAAGCCGTCCAGCCACGCACTCACCACCGTGGCATCGGCACTTGGTTTCGGCCTTTCCTCCGCGAGTAGGTCAGCCACTGTCGTTTGCAGCAGGCCGGCCAGACGAATCATGTTCTTGAGCGTCGGTACATGCTTGCCGCGCTCGAATCTAGACAAGGTTTCAGTATCCACCCCCAGCCTCTCGGCCAGTTGTGCCTGTGTCAGGTTCAGTGCACGGCGACGCTCCCCGATGTTACGAGCTACGCGGAGTACGACTACTTCTTCTGTTGTCTGTGTTCCAACCATATATGTCGGCCTTTTAGTCGACTGATATAGTTGCCTAGCATTCTTCCTTGTGACAGAATCAAAATCGTTGTTTGTTAATTCAACAATATTTGTTGAGTTACTTCCGCATCAGTATTCACAAACAAGGAGAAGTTCATGTTCCGTCCAACAAAAACCCCTGGCCAGAAGTTGTTCTACAAGAAGTGTCGCGACTGCGCCGGTACTGGCTATTCATTCGGTGGTCAGTGCGAGCGTTGCTCCGGCACCGGCGACGAAAGCCAAGGCAAACCAAATCCGAACTACGCGTAACTCAGCATGAGGTAAGCCGCCAAGGGCGGCTTACCATCTCAAGCCACCGGCTTTGCCGGTCGTATTTGACTTTTTAGTAGCAGATGAGGAACACAACATGCCAAACAAACTTTGGAGCAATCTGAAAGATGCCGTCAACAAGTCTGCCGCAGGTGACTGGGCAAAGGATTTGAGTATTCCCGACCTTACGTCAAACGAGTGGGCACGCATCGGTGATCTAGGCCCAACCTACAGCAACAGTGAGATTCGCCGAATCATTCTTGACGAACGTGCAGCCAAGAAACGCTGACGAACTGCAAACCAAGGAATTACTCTCCTTGGCCCTCGACTGGATTGAGGCGCAGGCTGCTACAGAACACCCCGCAACGGCTACACGCTTTAACCACCTGCTTGCAGAGTGTGAGCCTATATGCCGCGCTGCATGCCTACCCAGACATCGAGAGCAGGCCATCGAGCTACTTGGCCCCGCCGGCAACTATCCACTGGCAATTGGCCTATCCCTGCTTGCCGCAGGATGCGGAAAACCTTGGGGTTTCATCGCGCAACCCCAGACGTGGAACGAAGACGACTGGCGGAAGGTAACGGACGCCGTTGCCAACCTGTGTGATCGCCCGATCTGCTACCGTTCTGGCTTCAAGAAAGTGGGTCTGACATTCCCTCTTGCCGCCTGACCTCCCCGCCACAAGCAGGAGAATCGGCGAACCGCCCGATTCTCCTGCTTTTTTGCTTCATTTGATTCACCCGCAGGGGCAAGCCCATCCCATCCAACAGCGTCAGCCGTACCGCTCGCCCCTGCTGGCGATCCGCGCTGACCAGTCCAGCCTCGACCATGCGCTCGACGGCGGCATAGGCACTCTCCCGGCCGACCTCAATCTCCCGGAGACGGGCGGGGGTCAGCGTCACCTCGGACAGGCCACTGGCTGTCGCGGCAGCCCAGAGGGCAACGGCCACGCTGGCCGTCCGGCCCGGCAACCTCGCCGCCCGCAACATCCAGCGTATGTCCACCACACGCTGAACACGGAACCGTGGCCACAGCCTCACAGTTGGCCTTTTCATTAATGCGTCCATCACCCTACCTCTCCTGAAAGAAACAACAGGCTGTTACACAAGTTGCCGGGTTTTCCGGCAACTTGCGTACGCCCGTCGTTGTTGTCGTCGAGATCAGAATCGCGGCACAGGGCCGAAGTCATCATCACTGTTCTGACGCGGTAGCGGGCGACGTTGTCCCTGCGTCAAGCCCGACGTCGGCAGCGGCCCGGCCGCCTGAGCATCCGCCTGTTCCGTTGCCGGCAGCAGCTTGGCGGTGACGATCGAGTAGAAGAACGTTTCCGGCAGACCCAGTCCCGCCAACTGGTGGCGCTTCTTGTGCTTGCCGCCCTCACCGTCGAGGATGCCGAGGCGCTTAAGCAGTTTCCCGGCGACCATTGTCGACGTTCCGTCGCAGGCCTCGGCGAAGTCCGTCTCGGTCAACAGAATCCAGCGGCGGTGGCGGATGCCCTTGGTCACGCTCGGGATGTATGGCTCGTCCTCGTGGCCGGTCTCGTCCACATAGCGGATCATCTGACCCATGTGACGAATGATCCAGTCGCGAACCTGGCCGACGATCTGATCTTCGTCGTTCAGTGGCGGTAATGCGTTCAGCCATGCCAGGGTCACAGCCTCAATGGCAGACTGGATTTCGAGTTCAGAGAAGGGCAAGACATCGTCGGCGGCCCACTCACCGATCACACGCATCAGAGCGAAGCGGCGCAAGGCACGTACGTGCGGCGGCTCCAGTTCGTATCCTGCTGCTCGGACCGTTTCGACCAGTTCAGCGTGACGCACATCGATCGCAGCATGCAGTTCTTCGCGTAAGGCTGTGGCCGTACCGAAGGTGTCCAGTACGTACTGCGCGAAAGCCGGCCCGATTGTGCCGTAGGTCTGGAGCAGACTGGTCTTGAGGGCCTGTACATGCTGGCTGGCCTCTTCCGTGGTCATTCCCTCGTAGGCAGGGAGGTCGTCCATCGGGATACTCAGACCTCGGATCACCTCGCCGGTTTTCGCGCGCTTGCCGGAAGCCGCTTCCAGACGGTCAGAGAGCGAGACTTCGCCGGTCGACACGCTGAGCAAGGACCACTTGCGCTGCGCTTGCATGCCGCCGTCGCGGGTCATGCGGTTCTTGCCACGACCGCTGGTCTGGTTGTAGACCGAGAAGGCCTGGTCGGTGTTGCCGCCGAGCTCGTCCATGCACATCACCATGCCGTTGTGCGTGGTCGCCAGATTCTCCATCGAGTTGGCCGTACCGTGCCAGCGCTCGATCAGGGTCACGTCGTTACCTGCCGTCTGCGGGTCCAGGGGCTTGCCCCAGAGCATCGCCACGAGCTGCAGGCGCGTGGTTTTTCCGGTCGACGAGCGGCCATGCAGGTGGACAATGATCGAATCCACGCCTGCTGGCTCCAGATACGGTGCAGAGAGTGACGCGCACAGCACGAAAATCGCCACTGGGTCGTCGCGGACCAAGGCCAACAGTTCGCGGCTCTCCTCGAACGTGCCGGCGCTGGCGTACGCGGAAAACGCCGGGTTGGCGAACGGCGGGCGGAAGACCAGACGCTCCGTCGTTTCCGTGACCTTCTCCGCACTGGGCAGCAGCGTCCCGGTAGGCATCACAAACGCCAGACGGTCTGCGCAAGCAGCATCCGGCAGCAGGTTGAGACCGAGCTTGGTCGTCAGGCGGTGACGCGGCAGTTCGGCACTGCCGGCGCACTGGGCCAGATACTCGGCGAACTCGCTCTCGCCACGGGGCAGGACGAAGAGGCCGGCGGCGGTGCACATCTGGCTGAGGTCGCGGCGACCAAGTATCTGGGCGTAAGGCACGAGCAGCGTACAGGCTTCGCCGTCCGGGTTGGTGAACTCGATCTCGACCGACCAGTCGGTCGCGTTGACGTCGCGCAGCAGGGCCGTCACGAAAGCGGCCGTCGTGGTCAGACGAAGCGGCGGGCGCTTTTCGCCGAGGTCACGCCAGACGCCGTTGGCGTCGACGACGTAGTCAGGAGGAACGATGTGTTCCGGGTTGTTGTTGGTACTCATGGAGAGCTCCATTCACGTCAAAAATCTCCACGCACCCAATGGGCGCACGGCATGACCCAAGGCCTAACGCCTGGCATGTGCTCTGTACATGGCAGGGCCGCTCGGGGCCATCCGTTCCGGGTGAACTGGTGCAGTTGTACGAAGCGGAGCGGGCGGAGCTGACGTGAATGGTGAGGGCGTCTGGAGCAACCCACCCAGAAGGCAGGAAGTCACGGAACGTCTCGCATTTTTTTAGGGCTAACGACCGCCCCGACATGACGGAGCCAGCACCAGCTGGGACCACCTTTCGGGATGTGCAAACCGAATGCTACTCGCCGAAGGTCGTGAACGTCAACCACAAATTCAGTGGAGAACACTAACGAAACAATGGGTTACGCCGCAACACCGCGCCCACCTGTCGTCTGCCGGTCGCCCCCGTTGGCTGCCACAAGTAGGAGGCAAGATGCAGCGGAGCCGAATGCGGTTGGCTTCCAACGGGAAACCGGCGTCGGAGACCGGCAAAACGCCGGTCGCCTGCCGGCGAGCAAGCACCGAAACGACGGCCAGATGGTCATCTCTGCGAAACACCTCCGCGCCGTTTTCGGGGTCAAGGACGAGGCCACGCCAGACTCACACCGGGGAAGGCATGGAGGATGCGAAAATCCATCAATTCATTGAATTCATTGAGATTATTCGAGGAAGTAGCTAGAACGCCTGGCTGTTAATCCGTAGGTCCCTGGTTCGAGCCCAGGTCGGGGAGCCAGAAAAAAACAAGCACTTAGCCCAGTCATCGTACTGGGTTTTTTGCTTTTTAGGTCCGCGCAACTCTCGCTGCGGGAATATCAGTGAGCCAATTAATCACCCGCCAGTTGGCTGAATTGAAGTGTTGTTGTTCGTAATCTGTCAGCCAACAAAGCGCTTAGATTTCGCATGATGGCAATCGCCAGTTCCGGTTTATCCACACCAAGACGCTCAATCACCGTATTGTCAAGTTCCATCAGTTCGCTATCCTCATCAGCCAAAGCATTTGCCGAACGCGGTGCCCCAGTAATAACGGCCATCTCGCCCAATACAGCTCCCGGCCCAAAGGCAATCAAGCGCTTCTGTGTGCCTGACGTTGTTTGCGGCAAATGAATACTTAACGAACCGGAAATCACGATAAACAAGCTACAGCCCAAATCACCCTGGTGAAAAAGGTGATCTCCCGCCAGTAATCGATGTGGTCGCAAATAAATCATTACTTGTGAAATCTCCAAGGCCGTCAGGCCTGTCATGAGATCTGACTTGTCCAGATCAATTTTGCTCAAGGCTGTATCTGAAAACCCATGACGAACCAGGAGCAAATCTTCTGCATACTCCAACGCCGCATCAAGATCTGCAAACCAGTATTTGGCAGGAATTTCGACTGCCACACTGCGCAACAATAATTGTTCGTGCAAACGTCGCTCCGGAGGAAGATGCGATAACAACAAATGGCAACCACGGTCACGATAACGCCTTGCCATCTGGCGCAGAAGCCGACAGGCTGTCGCATCGATGTCGCTGACACGACGCAAATCAATAATGATCAGAGATACGATGGCCGCTGCCATCTCTATACGCTGAATCAAGCGCTCTACCGAACCGAAAAACAAGACACCTTCCGCTTCAAATACCACGATTTCCTTGCCGTATTTCTCCTGAAGTTGGCGTGCAGCAGCAGATCGAATTCGCAGCGAACGCGAAACATCGCCAAAGCTGACCCGACGCACGACTGAACGACTCTGGTCGCGAATAAACAAACCCATTGCCGCAATGGTTCCGACAGCCAATCCCGTAATAAAGCTGTCAAAAACGGTAATCAAGGCGACCAGCAGCATCACCAGCAAATCTGCGATGGCGCGCTTTCGATCCCCAATATTGCTTGCGGTACGCCACTCAGCCAAACCCTGTTGCACACTATTCCCGACCATGTTGCGTGCAACCACAATCAAGACGCCCGAAATTGCGGCCTGGGGTAGTTGAGCCAGCCAAGAGTAGGCTATTAAGATCAACAGCAAGAGAAAGAACGCATAAAAAACTTGGGTTCGACGTGTTTGTGCCCCACCAGACAACACCGAAATAGATCGCCCCAGTGAACCTGCAACCGGGATCATTAAGGGCGCCAAAATCAGGTTGGTCAATCCAAGTCGCCGCAAGACATCCTGCCCGGATGAACGCTCGCCCTCCTCTGAATCAAGATGCGCGGCTGTCGCTAATGTCTCCAGAGCAGCAGCCATACTCATGGCCAAGGCGAATTTGACTATCAATAACCAGCTCTCCAGTGAAAAACCAGGCCACTTCAATGTCTCTATCAGTAGCATCGGACTCAGCACGGAGACTGCCAAATCAGAAATATTGAGGCCACGCTCAAGTCCGAAAACAGCAACCAATGCAGTATCTAGTAAGGTAGCTAACAACATGGCCTGCAATACGGAAGGGACCTGCCGAATCCACTTAAACCTGAAGGGTTTAATACATATGAATACCGTTATGCCAGTTACCAGAAAACTGCCAAGGTGTAATTGATTGAATGCCGATGGCCAGCCATGATTCATTCCGATACCTAGCGCCATCGGCACAGCTGAGAAGACAAGCAAAGCAGCGATCCCATTGGTAAATCCCGCCAATACCGGCAATGGAATGTACTTGATCAATTGCCCGAAACCCAGGCGCCCTGCGACAAGCAGCAGCAATCCACTGATTGCCATCGCTGAAACAGCCGCTCCAGGCAGGCTCGCCGGCAAACAGCCCTGCTTGAGCAACGCAGCAAACAAACCCGCGAGCAGTATGACTAGCGTTGGGCGTGGTCCAACAATTTGACCTTTGGAAGCACCTAGCGCCACATAAACCAAGGTTGCAAGCGCAGAAACGTAGAATGCAGCGGAAATCCCCATTCCGGCAAACAGCAGCCCCAGCGGGGCAATCGCAAGCAGTCCGTAATTTATTTCCTGCGGGATACCGATCAAAGCGCCAGCTAAGCCAGCACGCGCATCTGCCAATAAAACAGGAAAAATTGGATTTAATTTCGACAAAATACTTTCCGAAATGGGATAGCCAACAATTGTATGAAATCAGTGAGTCTCAAATGTTACAAAAAAATGACAGCCGTAGCTGTTGTGCCATGTTCTGACTGTATTTTGTTGGATGGCTAAGCAAATCGCTGAAAAAACCATGTGGCACAGACAACAAAAAATGCCATTGGCGAAAAAACACTTTATCACGCAGGTTGGCGAGGAAATCCATTTTCAGCGCAATTTGCTGCCAACCCAGCCGCCAAAAAATCCATCAGTACCCGCACCCGGTGCGGAATATGCCGATTGCTGGGTAACATGGCGTAGATGCCGAGTTCGGCGACGGGAAAATCAACCAGAATCGCCTCGACCCGGCCATCGGCCAGGTAATCGTCAATAATGAAATCCGGTTGCAGCGTGATGCCCAAACCCTGCGCTGCAGCTTCGGTCAGCACATCACCATTGTTGGCATTGATCCGGCTGCGCACCGGAAAGCTCTGCAACTGACCTTCGACCTTGAATTCCCAGTTTTGCGCGATGCCGCCCGAGGTGTAGCCCAGGCATTCGTGATGAATCAATTCCGCAGGATGTTGCGGTCGACCGTGCTGGGCGAGGTATTTTTTTGAGGCGACGACCTGCATGCGCCCGGTGCCGATCTTGCGCGCTACATCACCGCCATCGAGCCGCCGGGTGATGCGGATGGAAAGATCAATCCCCTCTTCGATCAGCTTGACCCGGCGGTCGCTGTAATCCATATCCAGCCCGACTTCCGGGTAGCGTTGCGAGAAATCGATCAGTAGCGGGGCCAGTCGTTTGAGGCCGAAACTGAGTGGCAGGCTCAGCCGGATATTGCCGCGTGGCGTCAGGCGTTCTTCGGCGACATCGGTTTCCGCCGCTTCAACCAGATTCAAGATCACCCGACATTTTTCCAGGTAGGCGGTGCCGGCTGAGGTGAGCGACAGCCGGCGCGTGCTGCGTGCCATCAGCTTGACACCGAGGTGCGCTTCCAGTCCGGCAATCTGCCGCGTTACCACCGAGCGTGCAACGCCCAATTGCTGTGCCACGGCGGCAAAACTACCGAGTTCGGCAACCCGAACGAAGAGTTTCATCGCATCAAGTCTATCCATTGTTGCAACTCCAGCAATAATGATTTGCAGATTGTCGGCTATTTCGCTGCAAGTAAGAAGCTTAAAGTGCATCCATCGCTTCTGGAGTCAGCACATGTCACCCTCACCTACCGCTCTCTTTGTTCCACACGGCGCACCAACCTTTGCGCTGCGCCCGGGTGCAGCCGGTGCTGCATTGACGACCATCGTCCGCACCCTGCCCCAACCGCGCGCCATCATCATCGTCAGCGCGCATTGGGATACGGCGTTGCCCACCGTTGGTTTTGCCGAGCGTCCGGAAACCATCCACGACTTCTGGGGTTTCCCCGATGAGCTTTACAACCTGCGCTACCCGGCAACTGGCTGCCGCGAAGCCGCCAATGAAGTCGTCGCTGCAATCAAGGCTGCCGGCTTGCCAGTCGTTGAGGATGCCAAACACGGACTCGACCACGGCGCCTGGGTGCCATTGCGCCTGATGTTCCCGGAAGCCGATGTGCCGGTGATTCCGCTCTCGATCCAGAGCCGGGGCGGCCCGCAGCAGGCCTATGCACTGGGTCAGGCGCTGGCGCCGCTCGCCGCCAAGGGCTTTCTGGTGATCGCCTCGGGCAATGTCACGCACAACCTGCGCGATTATCAGCAAGCTGCGCAAAATAACGGTCAGACACCCGCTTATGTGCGCCAATTCACCGATTGGCTAGCCGAGCGCCTGGTCGCTCACGACATTCCTGCCCTGCTCGACTACCGTCGTCAGGCACCGGGGGCGGCTCAGGCCCATCCAAGCGATGAACATTTGCTACCGCTTTTTGTCGCACTCGGCGCAGGCGGTGAATCAGCGAAAGCAGAACGTTTCCATGCCGGGATCGACAATTACGTGATCGCCATGGATGCCTACAAATTTTTGCCCCAATTCGGAGGTTGACCGTGACAAACCATTACACCAGCACCGCCAAAGCACTGCACTGGCTAATGGCCATCCTGCTTTTCGGCCTGCTCGCCCTTGGCTTTTACATGCATGACCTGCCGCTCTCGCCCGAGAAACTGCAACTTTACTCATGGCACAAATGGGCCGGCGTCAGCGCCTTCCTGCTGGTGCTGGTCCGCCTGGCCTGGCGCGTGACGCACATCCCGCCTGCGCTACCTGCCAGCATGCCAAAACTGATGCAGTTGGCTGCACACGCCGGCCATCTGGGGCTTTACGGGTTGATGCTGGCGATTCCAATCTCCGGCTGGCTGATGAGTTCGGCTAAAGGTTTCCAGACCGTCTGGTTCGGCGTGCTGCCCATTCCTGACCTGCTGGAGAAGAACAAGGAGCTCGGCAACCTGCTACAGACCATCCACATGAGCCTCAACCTGCTCTTCGTGGTCACCCTCGCCGGCCACATCGGCGCCGCCCTCAAACATCATTTCATCGACAAGGACGACATCCTCACCCGCATGTTGCCCCAGCATTCCAAGGAGAATTGACATGAAACGCATCGCTCTCGCCTTAGCACTCGCCACATCACTTTCAGCACACGCTATCGAATTCACCCAAGTTCAACCAGACAAAAGCGCCATCAATTTTGTCTACAAACAGATGAATGTTGCGGTCGACGGCAAATTCAAGCGATTTTCCAGTCAGCTGAGTTTTGACCCAGCCAAGCCAACCGCCGCCAAAACCAGCTTTGATGTCGAACTGGCCAGCGTCGATACCGGCGCCCCGGAAGGTGACGATGAAGTCGCCGGCAAGCCGTGGTTCAACACCAAGGCTTTCCCGACCGCCAAATTTGTTTCAACCGGCGTCAAAGCGCTGGGTGGCAACAAATATGAAGTCACCGGCCAGTTGAACATCAAGGGCAAAACGCAGGATGTCATCGTTCCCGCCACCTTCACGGCTCAAGGCAACAGCGGCATCTTCGAAGGCAGCTTCACCATCCGCCGCGCCGACTTTTCGATTGGCGAAGGCAGCTGGGCCAAGTTCGACATCGTCGCCAATGATGTTCTGATCAAGTTCCGCATCACCGCAGCAAGCAAATAAACCCCAACCCACAACCGGAGAATCACCATGCAAAAATTGACCCAACTTTCCGCCGCGCTCATTCTCGCCGCCACCGTTGCCGCTCCGGCACTGGCCGCGCCGGAAACATTCAATGTCGAACCAACCCACACCTTCCCGCGCTTCTCTTACAACCACCTCGGTTACTCCGTCCAGCTCAGCCGTTTCGACAAGACTTCCGGCAAAGTCGTTTTCGACAAGGCGGCCAAAACCGGTTCTGTTGATATCGTCATCAACACCAAATCAGTGAGCACCGGTTCCGATGTCTTCAACGAACACATTCAAGGCGAAAATTTCCTCGACACCGCCAAGCACCCGACCGCCACCTTCAAGTCCACCAAGGTCGTATTTGAAGGCGACAAGCCGGCCAAAATTGAAGGCAATCTGACCCTCAAGGGTGTCACCAAGCCGGTCACCCTGACCGTCACCTCCTTCCAGACAATGCCGCACCCGATGGTCAAGAAGGACGCACTCGGCGCCAATGCCTACACCACCGTCAAGCGTACCGACTTCAACATGGGCAAGAACGCGCCTTACGTTGGTGATGAAGTACGCATCGACATCGCTATCGAAGCGATCAAAGAGTAAGTAAGCTTCAGGGCGGGCACGGAAAAATCCGGGCCTGCCCATTTGGTCACGGATCCCCTACAAAAAGTTACAAATCTCCCTCTATACTATCTGACAGGAAAAATGAACGTCTGATCAGGGGAGAATCCGATGAATGCTGAGACCGCCGCGTTTTTACCCAGCACCCTGATCGTCAACATTCAGGCAATGGATGACCAGCATGCGGCCCTATTTTCCAGCTTGGCAGCGCTAAAAATGCTTTGTATTGAGCGCAACGCACTTCCCGTCGCAGAATGCGATGCTTTGTTGGCAGCCTTGTTCATTCACTGCGCAACCGAGGAAAAACTTGCGGGCGATGCAGGTCTGAATTTTTCCGAGCACGGTAAAAAACACGAAAAAATGCTAAGCGCAATTTCAAAAGCCCTCAACGAGGTTCGCGCAGGCCGCATGGATGTCTATAGCGTGTTGCGCTATATCGAATACTGGTTTGAACGGCACATTCGCGAAGAAGATCTCAACCTCGGGCGCAATCTGCAACAGGTATCATCCGGAATGTTCGACCCTGAACAAGCCTTTGCGCTTGCCCGTAACGAAATCAATCAATCTCATCCCACCTAAACCAATGAGTACTATCAACCACAAGCGTCTTGACCAAATTGTGCTGGGCGCCCGCAAGGCCAGCGACGAACGTGAAAAAGGTTATCGCGAGCGCGCCCTGAAAATTTATCCGTGGATTTGCGGTCGCTGCGCCCGCGAATTTACCCAGACCAATTTGCGCGAACTGACGGTACATCACCGCGACCACAACCACGACAACAACCCGAACGACGGCAGCAACTGGGAGTTGCTCTGCCTTTACTGCCACGACAATGAACACCAGAAACAAATCGAGGCAGATCGTGGCTATACCGACAGCAGTACCAAAATGGGCGGCACGGCCACCCACTCCCCGTTTGCCAATCTGAAGGCAATGATTAAACCCGGCAAGTAAAGCTGGCGCGGCCTACTCTGTCACCCGGCCGCGCTGCAATTTGACCTGCCCGCGCTTGACCTTGCTTTCGACACGCTTTCTTTGCGAGCTGCGGCTGGGTTTCGTCGCCCGCCGCACGGTTGGCACAAAGGCTGCACACGCAATCAACTCACGCAGCCTTACCAACGCATCTTCCCGATTACGCTCCAGGCTACGATGTTTTTGTGCCTTGATCACCACAACCCCGTCGCCACTGATCCGCTGATCGCGCATCGCCAGCAACTTGCATTTGATTTCATCCGGCAAGGACGAGGCCGGAACATCAAAGCGCAGATGAACAGCATTCGAAACCTTATTGACGTTTTGCCCACCCGCCCCCTGGGCACGGATGGCGATGAACTCAACTTCACTCTCATTCAGGAATATCGGCAACATCGCAGGCCTGGTTCGTTCGCTAAAGGGGTAACTCTGCCTGAATACCGGACAATTCGACACTGCTTTGCGTCAATGGCGTCAATCCACTGGCACGCACGCCCAGCAAACGGATTTTCTGCGTCAGCGGGACACGCTTCAAGCACTCCCCCGCCGCCTTGCGAATTTCGCCACCATCGGTCACGCTCACCGGCAAGCTTAAGTCGCGGGTCACCGCATGAAAATCGGCATAGCGTAGCTTGATACCGATGGTTCGACTGGCGTAACCCTTACGTTTGAGATCGTCAGCGACGCGCATGCACAGGCTGGTAAATATTTCACCGAGTTCAGCCCGATCGTGGCGGGCGTGCAAATCACGGTCAAAGGTGCTTTCACGACTGATTGATTTTGGCTCGGATTCAGTCACCAGTTGCCGGTCATCAATGCCCTGCGCAACTCGGGCCAACCACGCCCCAGTCACCCGGCCAAACTTGGTCACCAGAAACTCAACCGGAGTTGCCGCCAGTTCGCCCACCGTGTTGATGCCGTAATGCGCCAGCCGCTCGCTCGCCTTGGGGCCAATCCCGTTGATTTTTTTGGCGGCCAGCGGCCAGATTCGTGTTGGCACATCCTCCATATCAAGGATTGTGATGCCATTCGGTTTATCCAGATCGGAGCAGATTTTTGAAAGAAGTTTATTGGGTGAAATACCAATCGAACAGGTTAAACCGGTCGCCTCAAACACAGCTTGCTTGATGCGCCGGGCCAGTGGCGCACTTTCTTCATTGATATCGCTGAGATCGATATAAATCTCGTCGATTCCCCGATCTTCAATTTTTGGCGCAATACTGGCAACCGCCGCTTTGAATCGCTGCGAACAATCACGATAGGCGTCAAAATTTGCCGGCAGCAAAATGGCATCCGGTGCCAGTTGTGCCGACTTCATCAAACCCATGCCGGAAAAAACGCCTAGCGCCCGCGCTTCATAAGTCGACGTTGTAATCACCCCACGCCCGGCGTATTCGCGCAATCGAGCAAAGTGTTTGCTGCCATCGGGCTGGACGACTGGCTGATGCACATTACGCCCACCCACCACCACCGCTTGCCCACGCAACTCTGGATAGCGCAACAATTCAACGGAAGCAAAGAAGGCATCCATATCGAGGTGAGCAATTCGCCGATTACTGTTCATATATACAGTTTAGCGGATTTATCGTACTCAATCATTACCCCATATCTTTGGGCTTTCATTTTTCTATGTGTAACATGGCTGACCAAAATGCTCTAGCCAAACGATCCCGCTGAATGCTGAATAGAAATCGAAGCAACAATCCCACCATCGCCGATCTGGATCAGTTCGACGAAATCATCGACGTGCGCTCCCCGGCTGAGTTCGCCGAAGACCATATCCCCGGTGCGATCAATTGTCCGGTACTGGATAACGAAGAACGCATTGAAGTTGGCACTCGGTACAAACAGGTTTCAGCCTTCGAGGCTAAAAAAATCGGCGCGGCGATGGTCTCTGAAAATATTGGCCGACATTTGCGCGCCCATTTTCTTGATCGCCCGAAAAACTGGAAACCGCTGATTTACTGCTGGCGGGGCGGGAATCGCAGTGGCTCGATGACCACCGTTTTTCGCGCCATCGGCTGGCAAGCAGGCCAGCTCGAAGGCGGTTATAAAACCTACCGTTCGCAGGTCGTCAGCCAACTGGAAACCCTGCCACCAAATTTTGGTTTTGTTGTCGTCTGTGGCGCAACGGGAAGCGCCAAAACCCGCGTACTTCAGGCTATTGGCGACTTGGGCGAGCAAATACTCGATCTCGAATCATTGGCCAGCCACAAAGGTTCCGTGCTGGGCATCATGCCTGGCCAGCCACAGCCAAGCCAGAAATGGTTTGAAACCACGTTGCTGCAAAGCCTGAATGGTTTTGATCCAGCCCGTCCGGTTTACGTTGAAGCGGAAAGTCGCAAAGTCGGCAATCTGCATGTTCCAGAAGCCCTGATCACTCACATTCGCAGTGGCGAATGTTTAGGTATCGAAGCCACCCTGCCGGCGCGGGTTTCCTTCCTGCTCAAGGACTACGACTACTTTCTGAACACACCAGCACTATTTCTCAGCCGTATCGATGCCCTGCAAGGCTTGCAAAGCCGGGAAACCCTGGATATCTGGCGTGATCTGGCACTGGCCGGAAACTGGGCACAACTGGTCCAGGAGCTGCTGGAAAAACATTACGACCCGCTTTACCTGCGCTCACAAAACCGTAATTTTGCCGGCTATCGTCCGCTGGAAAATTTCATGACTGACGATTTGTCAGGAATCGGCATTCTGGCCTTGGCCAAACGCCTGCTTCAGTCACGCCGCGCACAAATCGCCTGACGCATCGCCGGCCTGGGCTGATCGACATAGCCTTCAGCGAAATCAATTTCGCTTAGACCAGCCGCTCGAATCACCTCGCGCAACTCCTGCGAGCGCAGTAAAAAATCAGGATTCGACGGTTTGCCATAAGCTTCGTTGCCAAGCATGAAGGTTTCGTAAATCAGCACCCCGCCAGGGGCCAAAAGCGCCAGCAGATCGGCAAAGCGTGGCCGCCACAGGTAGTTGGTCACGACAATGCCGGCAAAATTTTCGCCTGCCAGCGGCCAATTTTCGCCTTCCAACTCCAGCGCTCGGGTTTCAACCCCTGATACCCCCACCAAACCGGCCAGTGCCAGACTGTTACGGTCAACCGCCAAAACCGGGTGATTTCTTTCTGCCAGCAAGCGGCTATGTCGCCCGATGCCACACGCCAGATCAAGCACCCTGCCAGCCTCCGGCAAATGCTTGATACAGCTTTCAACCCAAGGCGATGGGCGTATCATCTCGGGCAATTCTTTTGCGGAGTCAATCATGTCGGGTACCGTTGTTGTTGCCGAAAATGGTCAGGGAAGATATCAGCAGCAGGTTCAGGCTGGCCAGCAC
Source organism: Pseudomonadota bacterium (assembly GCA_039797825.1). GTDB lineage: Bacteria > Pseudomonadota > Gammaproteobacteria > Burkholderiales > Rhodocyclaceae > Azonexus. The sequence goes on from JBDKHF010000024.1 coordinate 236,753, forward strand.
ATTATGCTGGCCGATGAACCAGAAAGCTTAGGCGGTAGCGATGCCGGACCAGCGCCCTTCGATTTTCTGATGGCCGGACTCGGAGCCTGTACCTCGATGACACTGCGTATGTATGCCGAACGTAAAAACCTGGCATTGACCCGCGTCAGCGTCACGCTGAGCCATGACAAAACCGAAGTAGACGGCATCCAGCGTAACCGTATTGCACGCCAAATCACGCTTGAGGGCAATTTGAGTGATCCCGAGCGGCAGCGGCTACTCGAAATTGCCGAAAAATGCCCAGTACACCGTGCACTTTCACAATCGTTTGTGCTCGAAAGCCAGTTAACGAATTAGGCATTTCTCCCTATCCAGTGCATGGAATTAGTAATTCATTCGTAGTAAAATTGTGCATTGCACAAAATAACAGTCTGAAAAGGGAAACATTATGTTGGAACAGCATTATCTAACCGCACTTTTCGAACCTAAATCCGTCGCAGTGATCGGTGCATCAGACCGTGAAAACGCCGTCGGTAACGTTATTTTCAAAAACATTCTCGGCTCGGGCTACAAAGGTCGCCTCTACGCGATCAACCCGAAACATGAAACTATTCAGGGCCAGCCGGCCCACAAGTCGATTGAAGAAATCGGCGCCCGGGTTGAACTGGCGATCATTGCCACCCGCCCGCAAACAGTACCGCAATTGATCGAACAATGCGGTCGCAGTGGTGTCCGTAACGTCATCATTATTACCGCCGGCTTCTCTGAATCCGGCCACATTGGCGCTTCGCTTGAGCGCAAGGTCATGGAAATCGCCCGTTCCTACAACGTGCGCATCCTCGGCCCCAACTGTCTCGGCATCATCCGCCCCGATCTCGGCCTCAACGCCACCTTTACCAAAATTTCCGCCAGTCCGGGCAATCTCGGCCTGGTTTCTCAATCCGGTGCCATGTGTTCAGCGGTGCTTGATTGGGCCAAGGCCAATCAGGTTGGTTTCTCCTCGGTCATTTCGCTGGGCATGACGGCTGACATCGATTTCGGCGAAATTCTTGATTACCTGATTTACGACAACAAGACCCACTACATCCTGATGTACGTGGAAGGTATTCGTAATTCCCGTCGTTTCATGAGCGCCCTGCGTTCCGCCGCCCGGATCAAGCCAATTATCCTGCTCAAGGCCGGTCGTCACGAAGCCGGTTCCGCTGCTGCCGCTACCCACTCGGGCATGGCTGCGGTTTCCGACAGCGTCTTTGATGCTGCAGTGCGCCGCGCCGGTGTGGTTCGCGTGCAAAACGTCGGCCAACTGTTTTACGCCGCCAAGGCGCTTGCCTCCAAATTCCGCCCACTGGGTAATCGCCTCGCCATTATCACCAACGGCGGCGGCCCCGGCGCGATGGCTGCCGACCGTGCTGGCGATCTCGGCATTCCGCTGGCCCAGCTTTCCAATGAAACGATGGCAGCGCTTAACAAGTCGATGCCCAACAACTGGTCGCATAGCAACCCGGTTGATATTGCCGGCGATGCCACCCCGGAACGCTACCTTGATGCAATTTTAACTGTGACCAAGGATCCAGGCGTCGACAGCACACTGGTTATGCTCTCACCGCAAGCAATGACCGACCCAATGGGTGTCGCACAAGCGATTATTGAAGTTGCCGACAAACTGAATCACACCCTGATTTGCTGCTGGATGGGGGAGGAACAAGTAGCCGGCGCCCGCCGCTTGCTCGAAGAAGCCGGAATTCCCGCCTTCCGCATGCCGGAAACAGCGATTGAACTGTTCCACCACATCTCCAAGTATTACCGCAATCAGAAGCTGTTGCTGCAAACGCCGGAACCCACCCGCCAGCATGGCTGCCCGGAAGCCGAAGGCGCCAAGATGCTGATTGAGGCCCTGCTCGCCGAGCGGCGCAAGGTGCTTTCCGAGATGGAATCAAAAGCCATTCTGCGTGCCTTCAAGGTGCCGGTTGCCCAAACCATGGTTGCTCGCTCGGCCACCGAGGCGCTGCTGCTCGCTGAACAGATCGGCTTTCCGATTGCCATGAAGGTCGATTCGCCGGAACTGCCGCATAAGTCAGATGCCGGCGGCGTGCGCCTGAATATCATCAACGCACCCGCCGTCCGCAACGCTTACCACGACATTATCGATACGGTGCAAAAACGCCACCCGAATGCCAAGATCAACGGCGTTTCAATCGAACCCTTCCTGTCGCGCCCGAATGGCCGCGAACTGATGATTGGTGTTTTCCGTGACCCGATTTTTGGGCCGGTTATCACCTTCGGCGCCGGCGGTCATGATGTTGAGATCTTCAGTGACCGTTCAGTCGCCCTGCCGCCGCTCAATCGCTTCCTGGCCAAGGACTTGATCGAATCAACCCGCGCCTCAAAAATTCTTGATCAGTTCCACAACATGCCACCGGCTGACCGTGAATCAATCAAGGAAGTGCTGCTCTGCATCTCCGAAATGGTCTGTGAGCTACCGTGGATCATGGAAATGGACCTCAACCCACTGATCGTTGATGAAAACGGCGCCATCGCTGCCGATGCGCGTATCGTCATCGACCACGCCACCGGCGCCAGCGGCGACCGTTACGCGCACATGGCAATTTATCCGTACCCAGTGCATCTGATCCAGGAATGGCAGATGAACGACGGCAAGGTCGTCACCATCCGCCCGATCCGTCCGGAAGATGCCGAACTGGAGCAGGAATTCGTCAAGGCGATGTCCGACGAATCGCGCTATTACCGCTTCATGGACACCCTGCGCGAATTGACGCAAACCATGCTGGTCCGCTTCACACAGATCGACTACGACCGTGAAATGGCCCTGGTTGCCATCCTCCCGCCGCAGGAAGAAGGCGGCAAGGAAATCCAGGTGGGCGTGTCACGCTACGTCGTCAATCCGGATGGCGAATCGGTTGAATTTGCCCTGGCAGTCGGTGACGACTGGCAGAAATGTGGCGTCGGTCGCAAGCTAATGACCGCATTGATCGACTGTGCTCGCCAGAAGGGTTACCGCGCCGTGATCGGTGACGTGCTCTCAACCAACAGCAAAATGTTCCGCCTGATGACCAGCCTCGGCTTCAGCATCCATCCGCATCCGGACGACACTGCCGTCAAACGCGTCGTCAAGCCGCTAACCGGCGGCTAACCGTAACAGAGCGGCAGTCGGTGCAAACTGACTGCCGCCAACAAACGGCTATAAAAACAGCAATTAGGCGGGAATTTTTTAATGCTTATTCGCCGACAACGTCGACACCAGCCGGCGGGGTGAATTTAAAGTTTGTACCAGGCAGCGCAGGGTTGCGCTCTACTTTGGAAAAGCTGACGTAAGTGGTTTGCCCAAAGCTGTCTTGCAATTCCATTGCTTTCAGATTGGCACCGGCAAAGCCGAGACGTACTTTCTCGAAACCGCTATCACCAGCCTTGGCGGTCGCTTCGACCCAGGCCATGCCTTCCGCCTCGCCAGCGTCCTTGAGGGTGAAGTTTTTTTCCAGGTCGTTGTTGCCGGCGAGCAAGGCCGCCGGTGATCCGCTAATCGCTTGCCCGGCCTTGCGCACGGTGACTTGTTGCAGTTCCTGATCATAGATCCAGATTTTTTCACCGTCACCGACAACCAGTTGCGGATAGGGTTTGAGGATTTCCCAGCGCAGCTTGCCAGGTCGTGAAATGGAAACCAGCCCGGATGATTGCTGCGGCTTGCGACCATTTTTAGCGATGACAACCTGAGCAAATTCTGCCTTGAGCGTGCGCGTGCTTTGCAAAAAGGCATGGAGCTGATCTATCGCACCCGCTTCAGCCAGTAAGGGAGAAAACAGAACGGTTGCGGTCAACAGTGTTTTTAGGCCAAATTTCATTCTGCTTCCTTGCGAGAAATCACTTCGCGGCCCCCGCGTCCATCCATAGCTGAAACCAGCCCCGCTTTTTCCATCGCCTCAATCAGCCGCGCCGAGCGGTTGTAGCCGATACGCAAGTGGCGCTGAACCAGCGAAATTGAAGCGCGTTTATTTTTGAGAACAATTTCAACGGCCTGATCGTAAAGCGGGTCGCTTTCCGCATCATTACTTGCTTCACCGCCTTCGCCACCCTCCTCGTCATCACCGCCGCCACCACTGAGAATTTCCTCAAGGTAATCAGGGGCACCTTGTGCTTTCAAGTGTTCAACGACGCGGTGCACTTCATCATCGGAGACAAATGCGCCATGCACACGAGTTGGGTAACCGGTTCCGGGGGCGAGATAAAGCATGTCGCCCATGCCGAGTAGCGCTTCGGCTCCCATCTGATCAAGAATGGTACGCGAGTCAATCTTGCTGGAAACCTGGAAGGATAAGCGGGTAGGAATATTGGCCTTGATCAGCCCCGTAATCACATCAACACTCGGACGCTGGGTTGCCAGCACGAGGTGGATGCCGGAAGCGCGCGCCTTTTGCGCGAGACGGGCGATTTGCTCTTCCACTTTTTTACCGACGACCATCATCAGGTCAGCCAACTCGTCAATGATGACGACGATGAAGGGCATGGTTTTGAGCGGTTCGGGTGCTTCCGGAGTCAGTGTTAAAGGATTGGGAATGTGCTTCCCGTTTTTTTCAGCATCACGAATTTTGGTGTTGAGGCCGGCGATGTTGCGCACGCCCATCGCTGACATCAGCTTGTAGCGTTTTTCCATCTCGGTCACGCACCAGTGCAGCGCGTTGGCGGCCTGCTTCATGTCGGTGACAACGGGGGTCAGCAGATGTGGAATACCTTCGTAGATAGACAGTTCCAGCATTTTCGGGTCGACCATGATCAGGCGCACCTGGTCCGGTTCGGCCTTGTAGAGCATGGAAAGAATCATCGCATTGACGCCAACCGACTTGCCGGAACCAGTCGTACCGGCTACCAACAGGTGCGGCGTCTTTGCCAGATCGGCGACCACCGGCTGACCGCCGATGTCTTTGCCCAAACACACAGTAAGCGGGCTGGACATGTCGTTGTAAGGCTTGCTGGAAATGATCTCGGAGAGCTTTACCGTTTGCCGCTTGGGATTGGGCAGTTCAAGCGCCATGCACGATTTGCCGGGCACGGTTTCAACCACGCGGATGGAAACCATGGCCAGCGCGCGCGCCAGATCGCGCGCCAGATTGACAATTTGCGCGCCCTTCACACCCACTGCCGGTTCGATTTCGTAGCGGGTAATCACCGGCCCAGGCATCGCAGCCAGCACTTTGACCTGGACGCCAAAATCAGCCAGCTTGCGCTCGATCAGACGCGAGGTGTACTCAAGCGTTTCGGCACTCACGGTTTCTGTGGCCGGTGGCGCTGGATCAAGCAAATGCAGCGGCGGTAACTTGCCACCAATGATCGCCTCCGGGAACAGCGCGACCTGCTTTTCCCGCTCGATACGCGCCTCGGCTTTTTTGGATACCGGCACTTCGGGCGGAGGCGTTTCGATAATGATCGGATCGTGCAGCTCAACGCGGCGTTTTTCTTCTTCGACAACCACTTCACGCTGCTGCGCTACTTCTTTGCCAATTTGCCGGTCACGCCAGGCATCGACCCGGCCATAAAAGAAACCGACAAAGGTTTCCAAACCAGCACCCAGGCGCTCAAATGCCCACAGCCAGGACATGCCGGAAAAAATGCTCCAGCCGGCTGCGATGAATGCCAGCAAAAGCAGGGTTGAGCCGGTGAAGCCAAGCTGGCGTTCGAGCAAAAGACTCAACTCGGTGCCAATCAATCCGCCCGGACTGAGCGGCAAAGCTGCTTTCATCGTGTGAAAGCGCAGTGCTTCGAGCGCCGAGCTGGCGAGCAGCAAAAAGACAAATCCCGTCAGCGCAATGTAGAGCGGCCGGCGCGAGTCGGCATCAAAAGCATTCAGCCGGCGAAATCCCCACCAGACAAACATGCCGAACAAAACAATCCACCACCAGGCTGACAAGCCAAAAACATAAAGTAACAGATCAGCCAGCCAAGCACCGGCGCGGCCGGTCGGGTTATGCATGCTTGTCACACTAACCGAGTGCGACCAACCCGGATCTGCCTTGTTGAAGCCCCACAGAGCCATGAAAAGAAACAGCCCGATAGCGCCCAAACCCAACCAGCGCGATTCCTGCAACAAGCCGCCAATTTTGTCCGGCAGCGGACTGGTGTTTTTTTCTACTGCTCTTGAACCCAAATCAATCTCCCATAATGGTTACGGTGTCGCCTTCGCAGACGATGTAACCACTAAGTTCCAAATCACGCATGACCTTGCTGACCATTTCGCGCGATGCGCCGATCATCCGCGCCATATCCTGCTTCGACATTTTCTTTTTAACCACCCGCTTGCCATCCTCTTCAACCGAAAGCTCAAGCAGCAGACGCGCAACCCGGCCATAGACATCCAGCAAAGCCAAGCTTTCGATCTTGCGATCGGCGTCGCGCAAGCGAAGCACAAGAATTTGCATTAGTTTCTGGGCAACCTGAAAGTTGTCCTGCATGCAACGGTGAAAGGCATCGCGCCCAATATTGAGCAATTCACATGCTTCAACGGCCATCACGCTGGCCGAACGTGGACTACTGTCGATCAAGCCCATTTCACCAAAAAATTCGCCGGGGCCAAGCCAGGCCAAAATGATCTCGCGGCCCTCTTCGTCGCTATTGGTCACCTTGGCGCGTCCGCTGAGCAGGATATACAAAGAATCCGTCGTATCGCCCGCCCGCACAATCACACCCCCACGCGCCACGCGCCTGCGGCCGGCAACCTTTGAAAGCTTGTCGAGCTCGATCTCATCCAGCCCGGAAAAAAGTGGCACATTACGCAGAACCACAAGGCTGAGACCGGGATTGGTAGGGGGCATAAATCAGTTTCCAGTCATATAGTTACGACTCAATTATAAACTTAATTCACAAAATGCAAGATGCGCAAGAAAAAAGAGAATAGCAGGCAGCGCTATAATCTTTAGCTCAATCACAAAAAAAGGAACCCCATGTCGCAGACTACCCGCCACAGTCGCCTCATCATCCTCGGTTCCGGCCCTGCCGGCTATACCGCCGCCGTCTACGCCGCCCGCGCCAACCTGAAGCCGTTGCTGATTACCGGCATGGCTCAAGGCGGTCAATTGATGACGACCACCGAAGTTGATAACTGGCCGGCTGACGCCGATGGCGTTCAAGGCCCGGAGTTGATGGCGCGCTTTGAAGCCCACGCCCGTCGCTTTGAAACTGAAATCGTTTTCGACCACATTCACACGACCAAGCTGACTGAAAAACCCTTCACCTTGGTTGGCGATTCCGGCACTTACACTTGCGATGCATTGATCATCGCGACCGGTGCTTCAGCCCAATATCTCGGCCTGCCTTCCGAGGAAAAATTCTCCGGCAAGGGCGTTTCTGCCTGCGCAACCTGCGATGGCTTCTTCTACCGCAACAAGTCGGTGGCGGTGGTTGGCGGCGGCAATACGGCGGTCGAAGAAGCGCTTTATCTGGCCAACATCGCCAGCCATGTCACGCTGATTCATCGCCGCGAGAAGTTCAAGGCCGAGAAAATCATGCAGGACAAGCTGTTCGAAAAGGAAAAGGCCGGCAAGATCACCATCCTTTACAACAGCGCGCTGGATGAAGTGCTGGGTGATGATTCAGGTGTTACCGGTCTGCGCGTCAAGAATGTACAAACCGGCGCTATGCAGGACGTGGACGTTTTTGGCGTATTCATCGCTATCGGCCACAAGCCGAACACCGACATTTTCGCCGGCCAGCTCGAAATGGAAGGCGGTTACCTGGTGACTGAAATGGGTCGCAAGGGCAACGCAACGCAAACCAGCATCAAGGGTGTTTTTGCTGCTGGCGATGTGCAGGATCACATTTACCGCCAGGCTTGCACCTCGGCTGGCACTGGCTGCATGGCAGCGCTGGATGCCGAGCGTTATCTGGATCAGCTTGCCTGAAGTTTGATCGATCCCGACGATCTTGCGGCCTTTCGGGCGGCGGTGGCGGATGCCCAGCCACTGCCGAAATCTGGCCGCGTTCACCTTGGTGGGCCACTACCACCACCTCGCCCCCTGCAACATCTTGCTGATGAAAAAGCTGCGCTGTATGAAAGTCTGCATGGGCCAATTTCATTGCAGGACCGACTGGAAGGCGGCGACGAAGCTTCTTTTCTACGTAACGGGTTAGCACAAAGCGTATTACGCGATCTGCGCCGGGCGCGCTGGGTAGTTCAAGGCGAAATCGACTTACACGGTTTGAATCGCGATCAGGCACGCAGCGAATTGTCAGCGTTTTTGGCAGAAAGCCTGCATCAAGGAAAACGCTGCGTCCGAGTTGTGCACGGCAAGGGTTTGAGTTCGCCGCAAAAAATTTCTATCCTGCGCCAACTGGTGCGCGGTTGGTTAATGCAGCGCATTGAAATCCTGGCCTATTGCCAGGCCCAGCCACGCGATGGCGGTGAAGGTGCTTTGTTGGTTTTACTGCGCGCGCAGAAAAAACAAAGGACGACCTAAGCCGCCCTTGCATTTGCATTTAAATCGAAAAACTTAAATAGCAGCTTCGTTGGTTTCGCCGGTACGGATACGCACCACCTGCTCGACCGGCATGACGAAAATCTTGCCGTCGCCAATCTTGCCAGTACGCGCCGCCTTGATGATTGCCTCAATAGCTGCATCAACCTGTTCGGTAGCAACGACAATTTCGATTTTCACCTTGGGCAGAAAATCGACGACGTACTCGGCGCCACGATACAACTCGGTGTGCCCTTTCTGGCGGCCAAAACCTTTGACCTCGGTCACGGTCAATCCTGAAATCCCCATTTCCGACAAGGCTTCACGTACTTCGTCGAGCTTGAACGGCTTGATGACGGCTTCGATTTTCTTCATGGTTTGCTTCCTTGTTGAATCAATTTTTAAAATTCGTCGACATAACGATTGGTAATCGGATAACGCCAATCCTTGCCAAAGCCGCGTGGTGTAATACGAATGCCAACCGGTGCCTGGCGGCGTTTGTGTTCTGAAATACGCAGCAAACGCACAACGCGCCGAACGGCTTCTTCAGGCAGACCAGCCGCAACGATTTCGCGCGGGCTACGGTCTTCTTCCATATAAGCCCGGACAATCGCATCAAGAATATCGTAGGGCGGCAGTGAGTCCTGATCGGTTTGGTCCGGCTTCAGCTCGGCAGAAGGCGGACGAACAATTATATTTTCCGGGATTACTGGAGAAAGCGTATTGCGGTAGCGCGACAGACGGTAGACCAGCGTTTTGTAAACATCCTTGATCACGGCAAAGCCACCCGCCATGTCACCGTACAAGGTGCAATAACCCACGGCCATTTCGGATTTATTACCGGTGGTCAACACCAGTGCGCCGGTTTTGTTGGAGAGCGCCATCAGGATATTGCCGCGAATGCGCGCCTGAATGTTTTCTTCGGTGGTATCTGCCGGCAGCCCAGCAAACATCGGCGCTAAAAGCGCATCGTAGGTTTGCATTGCCGGGGCAATCGGGATTTCGTCGTAGCACACACCGAGCGCGGCAATCATTGCCCTTGAGTCATCAAGGCTCATCTGTGCCGTGTAAGGTGATGCCATCATTACCGCACGAACTTTATCGGCCCCTAGCGCGTCGACCGCAACACAGAGGGTTAGTGCCGAATCAATGCCGCCGGAAAGGCCAATGATGGCGCCCTTGAAACCGCTCTTGCCGATGTAATCGCGAACACCGAGTACCAGCGCCTGATAAGCCTCGGCTTCAATCGAGAGTTCGCTCGCCATCTGATCTGAATGCAAACGGCCAGCGTCAAAATCGACAATGCCCAACGATTCTTCAAAGGCCGGCAAGCGCATGCAGCACTTGCCTTGGGCATCGAGGGCAAACGAGGCACCGTCAAAAACCAGTTCATCCTGGCCGCCCACCAAATTGGCGTAGACAGCAGCCATGCCGGTGGCCGCCACACGATCACCTAAAACCTGAGCGCGCTGCTGGTGCTTTTCCAGGTGACAAGGTGAGGCATTAAGAACAAGCAACAGTTCCGCACCTGCGGCATGGGCCATCTCAGCCGCACCAGCCTCCCAGATATCGGCGCAAATATTGATGCCGCAGCGAACGCCGCCGATTTCTACAACACAAGCATCGGCGCCGGCATCGAAATAGCGTTTTTCGTCAAAAACTTCGTAATTAGGTAGGCGAGTCTTACGGTAAACCGCCGTTTTTTGGCCGTTTTGTATGACCGCGGCCGCGTTGTAGCGGCGTCCTTCATGTTCTTCGGGATACCCGACAATCAGGGTAATGCCATCAATCTGGCTGGCCAGATTGTCTAGCGACCGCTGGCTGGCCCGATAGAAATCCGGGCGCAGCAGCAGGTCTTCCGGCGGATAGCCACAGAGGGCCAACTCCGGCGTCAGCAATACTTGTGCACCAAGGGCTTTGGCCTCGGTGGCGCACTTCACTATGCGGTCGACGTTACCCGTCAGGTCACCGACGGTAGCGTTGAACTGGGCAACGGCGATACGCAACATGAATTAGTAAGCCGGCTTGTCTTTCGCGTCGTTAAAACGCTGAATGCCAGTCATGATTTCATTCTTGGCTGCATCAATGCCTTCCCAGCCATTGACCTTGACCCACTTGCCCGGTTCAAGATCTTTGTAGTGCTCGAAGAAGTGCGAAATCTGCTTGCGCAGCAGTTCCGGCATATCTTCAAAGGTCTTGACGTCCTTGTAGAGCGGGGTCAGCTTGTCGACCGGCACGGCCAGCAGCTTCGCATCTTCACCACCTTCGTCGGTCATCGACAACTGACCAAGCGGACGGCAACGAACGACAACGCCCGGCGGCAGGGAGAACGGGCTGACGACCAGCACGTCGACCGGATCACCGTCACCAGCGATGGTGTGCGGGATGTAGCCGTAGTTGCAGGGATAGTGCATGGAGGTAGACATGAAGCGATCGACAAAAATCGCACCGCTTTCCTTGTCGACTTCGTATTTGACGGGTTCGGAATGTGCCGTGATTTCGATGATGACATTGAAGTCATCAGGAAGGGACTTACCGGAAGGAACGTTGTTAAGGGCCATATTTGTCTCTCTGCGTTTAGGTTTTGAGAACTTGCAATTATAACGTCGTGCTACGGGTTATTCACCGCCAGGCAGCGAGAAACTCTAGCCAATGCGGCGCACCGATTTTTGCCAGTTGCGCTTTGATGAATTCGATTTCGTCACCCTCTTCCTTGGCGGTCAGTTCGCCACGGAATCGTCGGAAACGGTTATAGACGAGATAGGTATTAATTACGTCGGTTTCGCAATAATCACTGATTTCTGCACTCTTGCCCGCCTGCCAGGCTTCCCACACCTTGCTGCCATCCATGCCGAGCTTGCCGGGAAAGCCGTAGAGTTTGGCCAGATCGTCGAGCGGCGCATTGGCCCGCGCATTGTAGAGCGCCAGCAGGTCCATCAGGTCAAGATGGCGCGTGTGGTAGCGACTGATGTAGTTGTTCCACTTGAAATCGCGCGAATCGGCGTAATCGCCATCGCCGAGATCCCAATAGCGCGGCGCGCTGACGCCGTGCAACATGCCGCGATAGTGCAACACCGGCAGGTCAAAACCGCTGCCATTCCAGGAAACAATCTGCGGTGTGAATTTCTCGATACCATCGAAGAAGCGCTGAATGATTTCGCCTTCGCTCTGCGCTGGTTCGGCCAGTGACCAAACTTTCAAGCCATCGCTGGTGCGCAGGACGCAGGAAATCGCCACAATCCGCTGCAAGTGAAGTTGCAGAAAATCATTGCCGGTCTTGGCGCGGCGCTGTTGAAACGCCAGTTCGGCGACTTCATCATCGGAAAGCGCAGTCGGCAGATCGTTCAGGCGACGATAGCCGGCGACATCGGGAATCGTCTCAATGTCAAAAACCAGAACCGGTTTCATGCCGGGAAAACGCCGGTCGACAAATAACGATCACCACGGTCACAAATAATGCTGACGATCACTGCATTCTCCAGCGTAGCCGCCAGGCGCAAGGCAACCGCCACGCCACCGCCGGAAGAAATGCCGGCGAAAATCCCCTCTTCCACTGCCAAACGGCGAGTCATCGCTTCGGCATCCGCCTGGCTGACGTGTTCGATACGGTCAACGTTGGTTTTGTCGTAAATTTTGGGCAGATAAGCTTCCGGCCATTTACGGATACCGGGAATCTGACTACCTTCCTCCGGCTGACAACCGATGATCTGGATCGCCGGATTCTGCGCTTTGAGGAAAGCGGAGGTGCCCATGATGGTGCCAGTCGTCCCCATGCTCGAAACAAAATGGGTGATCTTGCCGCCCGTATCGCGCCAGATTTCCGGCCCGGTGCCTTCAAAGTGCGCCAGCGGATTATCCGGGTTTGCGAATTGGTCAAGAATGATGCCCTTGCCTTCGTCGCGCATTTTTTCGGCAACGTCGCGGCACAACTCCATCCCGCCATCCTTGGGCGTCAATACCAGTTCAGCGCCATAGGCACGCATGCTTTGTCGGCGCTCAATGCTCTGATTTTCGGGCATGACAAGTATCATCTTGTAGCCCTTGATTGCCGCCGCCATCGCCAGCGCAATACCGGTGTTTCCAGAGGTTGCCTCGATCAACGTATCGCCCGGCTTGATGTCACCCCGCGCTTCGGCGTGCGTAATCATCGACAGCGCTGGCCTGTCCTTCACCGAGCCAGCCGGATTGTTACCTTCCAGCTTGGCGAGAATGACATTGCCGCGTTGTTCATTTTCAGCGCCGGGAATGCGCACCAGGCGCACCAAGGGCGTGTTTCCGACAAAATCCTGCAGGGTTTTATACATTCTGCTGCAACCACTCCACGTATTGGGCGACCCCCTCCTCAACCGTAGACATCGGTGCAGCGTAACCGGCAGCCCGCAAACGCGTCAGATCGCCTTGCGTAAATGCCTGATACTTGCCCTTGAGTGCCTCGGGGAAGGTGATGTATTCCAGCAAACCCTGTGCCCGCAGCTCTTCCAGCGTCAATGGCGCTTCATTTTTTGCTTTACGGCAGCCGTTGACCGTAGCAACCGCGACATCATTGAAGCTTTGCGAGCGACCAGAACCCAAATTGAAGATGCCGGACTTTTCCGGGTGATCGAGGAAGTAGAGATTGACCTTGGCGACATCCCCAACAAAGACGAAATCGCGCTGCTGCCCGCCATCCGGATAGCCATGCGAGCCTTCAAAAAGTTTCACTTTGCCATCAGCGCGGAACTGGTTGAAGTTGTGGAAAGCAACCGAGGCCATCCGCCCCTTGTGCGTTTCACGCGGTCCATAGACGTTGAAATAACGGAAGCCAACAATCTGCGACGACGGATCTTTGGCCAAGCGCTGGCGGACGATCTGGTCAAACAAAAACTTGGAGTAGCCATAAACATTGAGCGGTCCTTCGTACTGGCGCTCTTCCTTGAAAACGCTGGTGCTGCCATAGGTCGCGGCACTCGAAGCATAGAGAAACTGGACATCCTGATCCTGACACCAATCGAGCAGGATCATCGAATAGCGGTAGTTATTCTCCATCATGTAACGACCGTCAGTTTCCATCGTGTCGGAACAGGCGCCTTCGTGCAGGATGGCGTCGATTTCGCCATCGTAATGGCCAGCCTGGATGCGCTCGATGAAGTCGTGCTTGTCGATGTAATCGGCAATATCGCAATCGATCAGGTTCTTGAACTTTTCTGCCTTGCTCAGGTTGTCGACCGCAATGATGTTCTTGACGCCACGCTCGTTGAGCGCCTTGACAATATTGGAACCGATGAAGCCGGCAGCGCCGGTAACGACTGTGTACATTGAGTTTTCTCCTTACAGGGCAGCGACGAGTTCGTGGCGTGCGACCACCGCCGTACCCAGTTTGCCGACAACAATACCGGCTGCAATATTGGCAACGCGGATGGCTTCCGCCCAGTCTGCGCCGGCCGCAATCATTACCGCCAGCGTAGCAATGACGGTATCGCCAGCGCCTGACACATCAAAAACCTCGCGCGCCAAGGCCGGTTGATGGTAAATCTCATCGGCAAACAGGGTCATACCCTCTTCGCTACGGGTCACCAACAAGGCTTCCAAGCCGAGATCGCCACGCAGCTTGCGCGCTTTGGCGGCAAGTTCTTCATCAGATCTCCAGCTACCAACCACTTGCTTGAGTTCCGAACGGTTCGGGGTAATCACGGTGGCCCCGGCATACTTGCCCCACTCGTCACCTTTGGGATCAACCAAAACCGGCTTGTCGTGGGCGCGCGCAATGCGGATCATTTCGGCAACATGAATCAAGCCGCCTTTGCCGTAATCGGAGAGGATGACCACATCGGAATCAACGACCCGACGCTCAAAATCAGCCAATTTGGCCTGCAGGATTTCGTGCGATGGCTCGGTCTCGAAATCAATGCGCAGCAACTGCTGCTGCCGCCCGATAACCCGTAGTTTGACGATAGTGTCGATGTCACGGTCAACGTGCAAAGCGGCATCAATTTGACCCTCTTCAAGCAAACGACCCAAGGTGCGGCCTGCTTCATCGTTGCCAACCACGGACAACAACGCCGTCACGGCGCCGAGTGAAGCGGCATTGCGCGCCACGTTGGCCGCGCCGCCCAAGCGCTCTTCAACGCGTTCAACCTTGACCACCGGCACCGGCGCTTCCGGCGAAATGCGATTGACCTCGCCAAACCAGTAACGGTCGAGCATGACATCGCCAACCACAAGCAAGCGAACCTGCGTCACTTTATCCAGCATGCCGTTTACCGTCCGATTGCAAAATACTCAATGCCGGTACTGCGCACGAATTTGGGATCGTAGAGGTTACGTCCGTCAAAAATCACCGGATTTTTGAGCGATGCCTTGATCGCTTCAAAATCCGGGCTACGGAATTCTTTCCACTCGGTAACGATCACTAGCGCATCCGCCTTGTCGAGCGCCGCCATCGGGCTCTCGGCGTATTGCAAACGTGCGTCGTCGCCAAAAATACGCTGGGTTTCATGCATGGCGACCGGATCGTAGGCGGAAACCGTGGCGCCTGCGGCAAAAAGGTCAGCAATCAACTCGCGACTCGGCGCGTCGCGCATATCGTCAGTATTCGGTTTGAAGGCCAGGCCCCAAAGCGCAAAGTGCTTGCCTTTGAGATCACCAAACTTGGCTTTGATCTTTTTCGACAAAATATGCTTTTGCAGGTCATTGGCTTCTTCAACCGCAGTCAGCACCTTGAGTTCTATCCCGGCATCATCCGCAGCCGTCTTGATCAGCGCTTTAACATCTTTCGGGAAACAGGAGCCGCCGTAGCCACAACCGGGATAAAGGAAGTGGTAACCAATGCGCGGATCAGAACCAATCCCCTGACGGACCATTTCAATATCAGCACCCAGCACTTCAGCCAGGTTGGCGAGTTCGTTCATAAAGCTGATCCGCGTCGCCAGCATGGCGTTGGCCGCATATTTGGTCAGCTCGGCACTTTTTACATCGGTGATGATCAGGCGTTCGTGATTACGTTGAAACGGCGCATAAAGCGCACGCATCAAATGAATCGCTTGCTCCTCTTCGGCACCAACCACAATGCGGTCAGGCCGCATAAAGTCTTCGACCGCTGCGCCTTCCTTGAGGAATTCGGGGTTGGAAACCACGCTATACGGGATGTCGACCGCACGCTTTTGCAATTCGTCGGCGATAGCAGCCCTGACCTTGTCCGCCGTGCCAACCGGCACCGTGCTCTTGTCGACAATAACCTTGTAGTCAGTCATCAGGCGACCAATGCTGCGCGCGGCAGCCAGCACATACTGCAGGTCAGCCGAACCATCTTCATCTGGCGGCGTACCCACCGCAATAAATTGAATGGTGCCGTGCTGGACCGCTTTTTCGATATCCGTCGTGAAATGCAGGCGACCTGCTGCCACATTGCGGCGAACCATCTCCTGCAAACCCGGTTCGTAAATTGGAATTCCACCTTCTTCAAGAATGCGGATTTTCTGTGGATCAAGATCCAGGCAGAGGACATCATTGCCCACTTCTGCCAGACAGGTGCCACTTACCAGACCGACATAGCCGGTGCCGACAACGGTAACTTTCATGAGTTTTCCCTACAAAGTTTGATCGAATTCTTCACTGCGCCGCGGCGAGTAGGTTTCCCAACCGCCACAAGCCGGACAACGCCAATAAAACTGGCGCGCCTTGAAGCCGCAATTATCGCACCGATAACGCGACAGGCGCTTGGTATAGCCCTGAATGATGCTCTTGGCTAACTCGACATCCGTACGCACTTCCGGTTCGACCAGCGGCAACCGGGCGCTCATCAGTTTCTCAAGGCCAAGCAGGGTCGGATTGCGCTGCAACTCAGCGCGCACCAAGCGGTAAGCCGCCTCGTTGCCCTCACCTTCGAGCACCAGTTGATAAACCACATCAAGCAAATCAAGCGACGGATAACGCTCAAGATAGCCGCTGAGCAAGGCAATCCCTTCATCGCGCCGCTCCTGCTTGCGGTAACAGTCGAGCAAACGCTGAGCGACTAGCGCCAAATAGCTCGGATCCTGCTGTTCAATGCGCAACCAGGACTCAATTGCCTCCTGCGGTTTTCCTTCCTGCAAGAGCAAATCCCCCTGCAGCAGACTGGCGCGCACGCACTTACGGTTTACCTGCATGGCGGATTCAAGATAGCCACGCGCCGAATCGGGCCGCGAACGCATTATTTCGTTAGCCGCCAGCTCACAATAAAACTCTGCAATCTGCTGCTGCGAAGCGACATCTGGCAATTCATTGGCCAGATCTATGGCCTTCTGCCACTCTTTTTCAACTTGATAAATTTCGAGCAGATTGCGCTTGGCATCCGCCTCGAAGGCCGTACCGATCATCTTGTTGAAGATTTCCTCGGCACGATCAAGCAAACCGGCTTTCAGATAATCCTGCCCCAGTTCGGCCAGCGCATGCAGGCGCACCTCTTCATCCAGGTCGATACGATCAATCAAATTTTGGTGCATGCGAATTGCACGCTCGGTTTCACCACGGCGACGGAAAAGATTGCCCAGGGCAAAATGGAGTTCCACCGTTTGCGAATCAACCTTGGCGACTTCAAGAAAAGAGTCAATCGCCTTGTCCGGCTGCTCGTTGAGCAGAAAATTCAAACCCTGAAAATAGGAGCGCGGCAAAGCACGTGACTCATGCACTACCTGGCGCATATCAACCCGCGCGGCTGCCCAACCCAAACCAAAAAAAACTGGGATTAGCAGTAACTGCCAGTATTCGAAGAGTTCGTTCATACAGCAGGCGGCGGCAAAGGAGCGACAGGTTGAGCGGTTATTGCCAACTCGCGCTTGAGGCGAGCGACTTCACGGCGCTGGCGAAAAATCACCCCGAGCACGGATAGCACACCGAGTACCGCACCGCCGGCAAAAAATACCAGCAAAATGATGACGAGGGGCGCCTCCCAAAACTGGCCCGGCATCAATCGCAAGGTAACCAGATCGGTATTCTGAATAGCGAAAACTACCAGAAAGGAAAAAATGATGAGCCGTATAGCCCAGGTCAGTGCTGTCATGACATTCAATAAAAAAGGGCAGTGAAATAACTCACTGCCCTGAATCTACCACATTGCGCCTACACGGCGTCAGATCGACTGATCAACCCGTTCACGCAGTTCCTTGCCCGCTTTAAAGTGGGGAACCCACTTGGCAGGCACGCTGACCTTTTCCCCCGACTTGGGGTTACGGCCGGTGCGCGGCGGCCTGTAGTTGAGCGCAAAGCTGCCGAATCCGCGGATCTCGATACGATCACCACGCACCAAGGCGTCGGACATCGCATCGAGAATCATCTTGACCGCAAAATCAGCATCCTTCGCCACCAGCTGCGGGAAACGTTCCGCAAGCCGGGCGATGAGCTCGGATTTGGTCATGCTGTCGTCCATTAGCCTTGCTGGTTAAGCTTAGCCTTGAGCAACGCGCCCAGGTTGGTCGTACCGGAAGCAGCGGAGGAAGACTCTGCAGAGAATTTCTGCATGGCTTCGTGCTGTTCAGCTTGATCCTTGGCCTTGATCGACAGATTGATACCACGGGTCTTGCGATCCACGTTGATGATCATGACTTCGAGGACATCACCCACCTTGACGTGCATGGTGAGGTCGTCGATACGATCACGTGAGAACTCGGAAGCACGCAGATAACCTTCGTTTTCGCCATCCAGCGTCAGCACGGCACCACGGGCATCAACCGTCTTGACGGTAGCGCGCACAATGCTGTTCTTCTCGTGGGTTGCAATAAAGTTGGTGTATGGATCGCCTTCCATTTGCTTGATACCGAGAGAGATGCGCTCTTTCTCAACATCAATGGCGAGGACCATGGCTTCAACTTCGTCACCCTTCTTAAAGTTGCGGATCGCATCTTCGCCGGTCGATGACCAGGAGAGATCGGAAAGGTGAACCAGACCATCGATACCACCAGGCAAGCCAATGAAGATACCGAAGTCGGTGATCGACTTGATCGCGCCGCGAACTTTGTCACCCTTCTTCTGGTTCATCGCGAAGTCATCCCACGGGTTAGCTTGACACTGCTTCATACCCAGGGAGATACGGCGACGCTCTTCGTCGATTTCAAGGATCATGACTTCGACTTCATCACCCAGAGAAACAACCTTGGACGGATGAACGTTCTTGTTGGTCCAATCCATTTCGGAAACGTGAACCAGGCCTTCGATACCTTGTTCGATTTCAACGAATGAACCGTAGTCGGTCAGATTGGTTACCTTGCCGAACAGGCGGGTGCCAGCCGGGTAACGGCGAGCAATACCAACCCACGGATCGTCGCCCAGTTGCTTCATACCCAAGGAGACGCGGTTCTTCTCGGCATCAAACTTGAGGATCTTGGCGGTAACTTCGTCACCAACATTGAGCACTTCGCTCGGGTGACGGACACGGCGCCAGGCCAGGTCGGT
>JBDKHF010000025.1:0-67698 GCA_039797825.1 Pseudomonadota bacterium
TCGAAGAGGAAGAATATCTCGTAGAACTGCTGGCCCTGTGCCACCCACAGCAGCCGCCACAACCAGCTCAGCAGCCAGAGAAGCGCGATCGGGCGCCAGACCTGACCTGGCCGGGAAAAGCGAACCAGGAACATCAGCAGCGGCGGCCACACCAGGTAAAAATGCTCTTCCACCGAAAGAGACCACATGTGCAGCAGCGTGCCCGGGCTGTCGAAGAAGGCAATGCCGTAGTCGGCCAGGTAGGCCAGAGAGACCAGCGCATCCCGATAGACGTCGTCCAGCCCCGGCCAGAGCAGCGGCGCCACCAGGCAGTAGGTGCCCAGAAACAAGGCCAGCGCGGGCATCAGGCGCAGGAGCCTGCGCCTGTAGAAGCGCACATAGTCGATGCGCCCATGGGCCTGGCGCTCCAGCAGCAGCAGCGAGGTGATGAGAAAGCCGCTCAAGACAAAAAACAGATCCACGCCCAGAAACGCACCGTCAAACAGCGGCACATGCGCGTGCGACAGGACCACCAGCAGGATGGCGACACCGCGCAGCCCGTCCAGGGCGGGGTTGTAGCCCAGCGTGAAGTTTCTCGATACCAAATCCATGTGCCTTTCTCGACCTGCGTTAGCGGCTCAGGGTTTTCACCCATGGGGGCCGGATTCTAGAGGCGGGTTGAACCGGTGAGGTAACAAAAAGGCAAGCGCCAGCGCGGCGCCGCACCGTGCCGGACCACATCCGCGACAATGCAGGGGCGCGGCGTGCATGCGGCGCTCATCCTCTCGGCGCTTCGGCGCCTTTTTAAACCGCTGTGACTCCGCACAGCGGTGGCTGCTTAAAAACGGAATTTGTCATGACCTCTATTCCTGCGCGCCGCTCGGCGCTCAAGCAGGCGCTGCTGTGCTGCGCCGCCCTCGCCACCTTTGCGTCCACCCTGACTTGCCTGCCTGCAAGCGCGGCCGACAAGGTACTGCGCGTCTCGGCCATTCCCGACGAAGCCCCTACCGAACTGCAGCGCAAGTTCGCCCCGCTGGGCGACTACCTGGCCGCACAGACCGGCATGAAAGTGGTGTTCACGCCCGTTTCCGACTACGCAGCGGTGGTGGAGTCGCTCGCCAACGGCAAGCTCGATATGGCTTGGCTGGGAGGCTTCACCTTTGTGCAGGCCAAGATCCGCACCAACGGCACGGCCATCCCCATCGCCCAGCGCGAAGAGGATGGCAAGTTCACTTCCAAATTCATCACCGCCGACCCGAGCATCAAGGGTCTGGCTGATCTCAAGGGCAAGACCTTCGCTTTCGGTGCACCGTCGTCGACTTCGGGCAGCCTGATGCCGCGTTTCTTCCTGCAGCAGGCCGGCCTGAATCCGGAAAAGGACTTCAAGAACGTCGCCTATTCCGGCGCCCATGATGCCACCGTCGCTTTCGTCGCCGCCGGCAAGGCCGAAGCCGGCGTGCTGAACGCCTCGGTCTGGGACAAGATGGTCGAGCAGAACAAGGTGGATACCAGCAAGGTCCGCGTCTTCTCGACCACGCCGACCTACTTCGACTACAACTGGACGGTGCGCGGCGACCTCGATCCGGCGATCGTCAAGAAGCTGACCGACGCCTTCCTGAAGCTCGACCCGGCCAACCCGGAACACAAGGAAATCCTCGCCCTGCAGCGCGCCGCCAGGTTCATCCCAACCAAAAAGGAGAACTACGACGGGATCGAGAAAGCCGCCCAATCGGCCGGCTTGTTGAAGTGAGTTTTGCCTTGAACGGCGTGGGTCTAACCCACGCCAACGGTTTTACGGCGCTCGCGCAGATCACGCTGCAGGCTGAGAAGGGCGAACGGATTGCCCTGATCGGGCCATCCGGCGCCGGCAAAACCACCTTGCTCTCGGTGCTTGGCACGGCGCTGGCGCCGAGCGCAGGCAGGGCAACTATCCTGAATATTGAGCCAAATTCGCGGTTGACCGTAACACTCAAAAAATTGCGTTCACGCATCGGCACCGTTCATCAATCACCGCCCATTCCTGGTCGGCAACGGGTTGTAACGGCGGTGCTGGCTGGCAAACTCGGCCAGTGGCCGGGGTGGAAGTCGCTCGTCTCGCTGATCTACCCGCTCGACATCGGCGGTGCGCGCGCCGCGCTGCAGCGTGTCGATCTCGCCGACAAACTGTTCGCCCGCTGCGACCAGCTTTCCGGTGGCCAGTTGCAGCGCGTCGGAATTGCCCGCGTGCTTTACCAGCAGCCCGATCTGATCCTTGCCGACGAGCCGGTTTCCGCCCTCGATCCCAACCTGGCGCTGAGCGCCGTGCGCCTGTTGATTGCCGATGCCGAAGCACGCGGTGCGACGCTGGTCGCCAGCCTGCATGCCGTCGATCTGGCGCTGGCCAACTTTTCGCGCATCATCGGCGTCAAGGCCGGGCACATTGCTTTTGACCTGCCGGCTGACGCAGTCGACGTAGCGCTGCTGCGCGAGTTGTATGCCAGCGAAGGCGAGGAACTGCCGTTACAGGCGCACGAACCCCGCTGTTTATCGCCGAGCGCCGCCAACGCTGCGGCGACTCGGGCGGTTTGCTGCTAATGCCTCAGGTCGAATAACTATTCAGGACGCACGGTGATAGATTTTGGCTACTGCTAACGGCAGCGATTTCTCCGCTCAGCGCGACCCAGCCGCCCGCTCGCGCCTGATTGGCGCGCTGGCGACACTCGTCATTCTCTGGCCGCTGTTTCAGGCGGCGGAGGTCAAACCGGGGGCGCTGTTCGAGCCAGGCAATCTCAAGGTAATCGGCAACTTTCTGGCCGGTTTCCTGCCGCCGGAAACGAGTCGCGAATTCCTCGGCTATCTGACCAAAGCAACCCTGGAAACCTTGGCTATCGCCAGCGCCGGCATCGCTCTCGCCTTCCTCATCGCCGTGCCGCTCGGCTATCTCGCCAGTGGCGCGGCGCGTGAACGGGTGACGCTGAACCCAATCACGCGCAGCCTGCTGACCATCCTGCGCGGCATTCCCGAGTTGGTCTGGGCCTTGATTTTCGTCCGCGTCTTCGGCCTCGGCCCGGCGGCTGGCGTTCTGGCGCTGGGCCTGACTTACGGCGGCATGCTGGCCAAGGTTTATGCTGAAATTCTTGAATCGGTGGATGCCGCACCAGCCCGCGCCCTGCGCCAAAGCGGCGCCAGCCGAGTGCTGGCGATTCTTTACGGGCTGATTCCGCAGGCTTCCAAGGAACTGGCGTCGTACACCGTTTACCGCTGGGAATGCGCCATCCGCGCCTCGGTGGTGATGGGTTTTGTTGGCGCTGGCGGCTTGGGCCAGTTGATGGATCAGGCGATGAAAATGCTTAACGGCGGCGAAGCGGCAAGTATTCTGTTCGCCTTCATGGTGCTGGTTTTCGCCGCCGATGGTTTGTCCGGCTGGTTGCGCCGGGCGCTCGATACGCCACCCGCCCAGCGCGCCTCGCCCTTCGGCTGGCGCAGCAGCTTGCTCGGCTTGGCAGTGGTCGCTGGGGTCATCGCCAGTTTCAATTTTCTTGAAATTGGCCTCAAATCGCTGTTGACCGTAGAAGCCGCCAAAAGCATCGGTCAATTCATTGCCGAGTTCTTCCCGCCCGATCATTCTGCCGAATGGCTGGGCAAAGTCGCCCAAGGCATCTGGGAAACCCTGGCGATTTCGGTCGTCGGCACCTTGCTCGCCGCCTGCGCCGGCCTCTTGCTGGCCCTGCCGCGCCGGCGGGCGCCGTTCAGTTTTGTACTCAACACACTGCGCTCAGTGCCGGAACTGGTCTGGGCGACGATCACCGCGCTTGCCGTCGGCCTCGGCCCCTTTGCCGGCGCCCTGGCGCTGGCTTTACACACCACCGGCGTACTTGGCCGGCTTTATGCCGAAGCGCTAGCCAACGCCCCGCCGGCACCCGGTAGCGCGCTGCGTCTGGCCGGTGCGCCCGGCGGCCTGGCTTTTCTTTACGGCACCTTGCCCGGTGCCGCACCGCAGTTGATCGCTTACACGCTTTACCGTTGGGAAATGAACATCCGCATGGCCGCCATCCTCGGCTTCGTCGGCGCT
Organism: Pseudomonadota bacterium; assembly: GCA_039797825.1. Classification (GTDB taxonomy): domain Bacteria; phylum Pseudomonadota; class Gammaproteobacteria; order Burkholderiales; family Rhodocyclaceae; genus Azonexus. The sequence goes on from JBDKHF010000025.1 coordinate 4,031, forward strand.
GGCGGCCTTGGCCAGTTACTTTATTTTGAGCTTTCGCTTTTTCACCATGCGCAGGCGTCGACCGTGATCATTGCCATGCTGCTCCTGTCGATTGCCGTCGACCAGAGCAGTGCCTGGCTGCGCCAGCGGATGCGCTAAGCGTGATGAAAATTTGCTGCATAATTGGCGCTCCTTCAAGCCCCCCCAAAATAGTCATGAATCGGCAGCGGTTCTGACGTTTTTCCCCGCACAGGCGCCCCCCATGCAAAATATTCTGATCATCATTCACGCCCCACCTTACGGCAGCGAACGGGTGCTTTCTGCCTTGCGTCTGGCGACCGCGCTGGCCGGCAATGATGCCAAGCCATCGCTGCGCCTGTTTCTGATGTCGGACGCCACCGTGCTCGGCCTGCCTAACCAGATCGACGGTGCCGGCAACGGCCTGCAGGGCATGGTTGAACAACTGATCGCCCAGGGCGTTGATCTTCGCCTGTGCCGCACCTGCGCGCTGGCGCGTGGGCTGGGTGATTTGCCCTTGATCCCCGGCGCCGCAATTGGCACGCTGGTCGAACTGGCCGAAGCAACGCTACTCGCCGACAAAGTGATTAGCTTTTAATTTGCACTGGGTGAAGCTCGCTGATCAGCATGCGCATATTGTTTCTTACGCACAGCTTCAACAGCCTGACGCAACGTTTGTATTGCGAATTGAGCCAACTCGGCCATCAGATCAGTATTGAGTTCGACATCAGCGATTCGGTCAGCGCCGAGGCAGTTGCCCTGTTCAAGCCGGATCTGATTCTGGCACCCTTTCTCAAACGGGCGATTCCCGAATCAATCTGGTCGCGCCACCTTTGCTTGATCGTTCATCCCGGCATCGTCGGCGACCGTGGCCCTTCGGCACTCGATTGGGCGATCCAGAATGGCGAGCGGGAATCGGGCGTCACCGTCTTGCAGGCCGAGGCGGAAATGGATGCTGGCCCGGTTTGGGCATCCGCCAGCTTTCCGCTGCGCACCGCTAAAAAATCATCGATTTACCGCAACGAAACGACGGAAGCAGCGGTTCAGGCGGTGATTGTTGCGGTCAACCGCGTAAATGACGCAACTTTTCAGGCGCAGCGCGTGCCGGGACAAGCGCACGCCTTGCTGCGACAAAGCGAGCGCCAGCTGGATTGGCAACACGAAAGCAGTGCCGCAATTCTCGCCAAGCTAAATGCAGCGGAAGGTTTTCCCGGTGTTGCCGACCATCTTTTTGGCCAAGCCTGCCAGCTCTTTGATGCCTGGCCGGAAGCAATGCTGAAAGGCGAAGCAGGCCGCCTGCTCGGCTATCGCGAAACGGCAATTTGTCGGGCAACGGCGGATGGTGCGGTGTGGATTGGCCATATCAAAAAAAAATCGGGCGGCATCAAGTTGCCCGCCACACAGGCCTTTCCCGAAGCGCTGGCTTTGCCGGAACTGGCGCTGGCCGATTGCTGGAAAGCAACCCACGCCACCTGGCAGGAGATCTGCTACGAAGAAGTTGCCGGTGTCGGCTTTCTCGCTTTCGAGTTCTACAACGGCGCGATGAGCACGCACCAATGCCAGCGTCTGACGGCTGCTTTCGAATGGGCGAGCAGTCGCCCAACGCGGGTAATCGTGCTGCGCGGTGGCCGCGATTTCTGGTCGAACGGGATTCATCTCAACACCATCGAGGCGGCGGACAGCCCAGCGGACGAGGCGTGGGCCAACATCAACGCGATCGACGATCTGGCGGCAGCCATTTTGTGCTGCAAAACCCAGTTGACCGTAGCCGCCGTTGGCGGCAACAGCGGTGCCGGTGGCTGCTTTCTGGCGCGGGCGGCCGATCAGGTCTGGGTGCGCGACGGCGTCATACTCAACCCGCACTACAAGAATATGGGCAATTTGTACGGTTCGGAATTCTGGACTTATTTGCTCCCGCCCCGCGTCGGCGCAGCAGGTGCCGCAGCCATCATGCGCCACCGCCTGCCGATGACGGCGCAGGAAGCAGTCAAGTCAGGCTTTTACGACGCCTGCCTGCCCGGCCCCGGCTTTACGGTCGATGTGGCACGGCGCGCAGTCGAGCTGGCTAATTCGCCGCACTTTTCGCAAAATCTGGTTGAGAAAAACAGCAAACGCCACAGCGACGAAGCCGCCAAACCCCTGGCTACCTACCGCGCAGAAGAACTCAAGGAAATGCAGCGTAATTTCTACGGATTCGACCCCTCGTTTCATGTCGCGCGCTATCACTTTGTGGCGCGAACGCTTCCTTCATGGACACCCCGCCACTTGGCGCTACACCGCGATCTCAACTGGAAAACACCTCGATGAAGCATCGTTTTTGGCGCCACTTAACCATGTTCTGGCTGGCTTTGGCTTGCAGCATAGTGATTGCCTCACCGCTTACGGCACAAGAAGCTGGCCCGAAGTTTCATATCGATACGCCGGCCCACGCCGGGCCGGTCAAGCAAATTCTCGTTACCAACGATGAACGCTTCCTGGTGACCGGCGGAATTGATCACACAGTTCGTGTCTGGGACAGCAAAACCGGGCAACAGATACAACGCTGGATTTTGCCTAACGACGACGACCGCATTTATGCGCTGGCGATTTCGCCTGACAACAAATTGCTTGCCGTCGGTGGCGACCTTGCCGGCACTGGATCAACCGGCGCCATTTTGCTGCTTTCCCTGCAGACCGGGCGAATCGTCAAGACCTTGTCAGGCTTTCAGGCACGGGTCAGTGCGCTGGCCTTCTCAGCGGACGGCAAGTTTCTAGCCGTCGGCTTTGGCGGTGCGCGCGATATTTCGCGGAGCAATGTCAACGACCTGGCCAATCTAATCACCAGCGCCCAGGAAGGCAGCAATGCGATTGAAGGCGGCATTGCTGTTTATGGCATGTCTGACTCGCGTCTCGTTTTCAGCGACCCGCTGAGCGTCGGCTCGATCGAAGCGATGGTCTTCAATAGCGCGGGCTCTCTCGCGGTCATTGCGCACGAAGCAAAGGGCTACGGACGACTGGCGGTTTATCGGCACAGCGGCGGCAATTTCGAGCGCCTGGCCAAGGCTGATGTGATCAAACGCCACGGCTCAGGGCTTGCCTGGCGCTCCGGCAATAATTCAATCATGCTCGGACGGGATGGGGAGTTCACTGCCGACACCCTCGCCGAACGGGTGCCGGCAATCAATCCCGTTAGCGACGAGATCAGTGCCGTACGCTTTCTGAGCGATGGAACGCCGATTGCGGCGATCGGTACAAAGCATGATGGCGAAGGTGAAATCAAGGGGCTGACCGACGCCAACTGGCGCGCTTCAAAAGCCGGCATCCGCATCCCCGATACCAATGTAAACGACATGCGCTTCCTTTCCGGCGGGCAAATCGCTTACGTCACCGACAGCGGCACGCTCGCCATGATCGGTGCTGATGGTCAGATCATCTGGCGAAAAACTTCGGGCGGCATTAGTTTCCAGGAAAAATCGGAACGCCTGCGGGTCTCGCAGGATGGCCAATGGGTTGGACTGCGCTATCAAACGGCGGAAGGCTTTCAGGAAATTGCTTTTCATCTCGAAACAGGCCGCTTTGCTCCGCTAGCCAGCATCAAGGATTGGCGCGCCCCCCTGGCGAGTCGAGGCGGTTTGAGTTTGCACGCCTGGCAAGGAACCAGTGTTGGCACCGCCAACGGCACGTATTTTCCATTTCGCAAGGATGGCGAGCGCTCCTTGACGGCAACAGTGCATTCCAGCGATCAAAGTTTTTTCTACGGCACTGACGCTGGCCGGCTTTATAAGGCAATTCCCAGCTTTGTCCGCAACTGGCGCTATACCAGTAGCCAAAGTTTGATTATGTGGGTTCGTCTTCTGGGTTCCGATGTCGTCGCCCTGAACTTGATTGAAGACAAGGATTTGATTGTTGTCGCGTCCGCTGACGGCATGTTGCGACTGGTTCGCATGCGTGATGGTGCGGTGATTCTGACTTACTACATTCAGCCAGGCGAACGAAAATGGCTGAGTATTGCCGATACCGGTCACTATGAGGCCAGCGTCGGTGGGGATAATCTGGGCGGCTGGGCAGTTCGTCAGGATGCACAACAAACCGCCGAGTTTTTCCCTTTGTCGCGGTTTCGTGAACAGTTTCTGTTGCCCGGCATGACCAAGCACATTCTGGCCAGTAATGACGCCAGCCAGGGAATCATTCGCGCCCTGGCCGAATGGCAACCTGCAACGGAATCAGCAGCGGTGGTAGAAAAGGTCGCCCGGCAATTCCCATCGATTGTTCCGCCAAGCGCCACGCCGCAAGCGGAGTTGGTCGAAATCGAATCGCCGAAAATTGATCAGATCCCACCGTCAATTGAAATCATCAGCCCAGGATTTGAAACAACACTGAACGGCAGCAATCTTGCGATCAATATCCGCGTACTTACCCCGAAAGATGCGCCATTGAAGGGCGTGTTCACGCGCGTGCTCTCGGCGGGGCAAATGACGCGTGGACTACATCCGGGCCTTGCAACATCAGAACAAACCATCAATCTCAAATTGCCGCCAGAGGACGTTGAAGTCCATCTGGTGGCTGAAAACCGCTGGGGAAGTTCAATTCCAAAAATCATCCGGGTGCGCTATGCCGGCCCGAGCACGGCGCCGGCAATCAAACAAAGGACTTTGCGGATTCTGGCGATCGGCGTTTCCGATTATGACAACCCGAGTTATCGCCTTTATCTTGCAGCAAAGGACGCCAACGATTTTGGCAGCCTGCTTTCTCGACAACGCGGAAAACTTTACGAAAAAGTCGAGTTGACCCTGCTCACCGACAAAACAGCCGAAAAACCAGCCATTGAACGTGCCTTTGCCAATCTCAAAAAGCAGGTGCGCGGGGAAGATACAACCTTTGTTTTTTTGGCCGGGCATGGCATCAATGACCGCAAGCAGGGTTACTTTTTCATGCCCAAGGAGGCTGATGTCAAGCGCCTCAACGATACCGGCGTATCGTTTCGCGATATTCGGCGAACGCTGGCAGAACTTCCTGGCCGCAATCTGCTGTTTGTTGACACGTGCCATGCCGGCAATGTGATTGGCAGTGCTGCGTCAGGTTTATCCGTGAACAACAGTTCGGCGATCAACGAACTGGCGAGTCCGGAAAACAACATTATCGTCTTCGCCTCATCATCAGGCGACCAAGCCGCAATCGAGCAAGATGACTGGGGCAATGGCGCGTTCACCAAAGCCTTGCTGGAAGGAATGCAAGGCCGGGCAGATTTTATGAAACGCGGTCGGATAAGTTACAAGCAACTTGATGCCTATGTCTCAGATCGCGTGAGTGACCTGACGGAAGGTTTGCAAACGCCGGTTACACCGGTGTTGCTGACCGTTCCCGATTTTCCCTTGGTCGAGGTTTTTCCGAATTGAATGTGGCGTGCTTTGATTACCGTTTTTAGGGAGGGCAATAGGAACAATGACTTATTGCACCAACGCTCAATCAAGTTAAAGATTGCCTAAATTTTGAAATTGGCGCCATGGAATCTCTGCCCCCTGATTGGCTTTCCCTACTAATCCTGACCTTCGTGCTCGGCATGAAGCACGGCTTTGATGCCGACCACTTGGCCACTATCGATGGCCTGACGCGCTATAACATGCGGACCAAACCCCATCTTGCACGTTATTGCGGCAGCCTTTTTTCACTGGGTCACGGTGCGGTTGTCTTGGTGATTGCGCTGGGTGTCTCGGCCATTGCCGGACAGTGGGAGGTGCCGGCCTGGTTTGGCACCCTCGGCGCGCTGATTTCAATTGCCTTTTTGGTGGCGCTCGGCAGCCTCAATCTGGCCGCCGTGATGCGCGCCGAACCGGACCAACTGGTCCAGCCGGTCGGCCTCAAGGCACGCTTGCTTGGCAACCTGGGCCGAGTGTCGCATCCCGCGTTGATCGCCCTGGTCGGGGCACTTTTCGCGTTGTCCTTCGACACACTTTCGCAAGCTGCCTTTTTTGCACTGACCGCCACGCAATATGGTGGCTGGCAACATGCATTAATTCTGGCGCTGCTGTTTACGCTCGGCATGTTGCTCACCGATGGCATCAACGGCTTGTGGATTGCGCGCCTGATCGCGCGGGCCGACCAAGTAGCTCTAGTTGCTTCGCGCGTCATGGGGCTGGTCGTTTCGGGAATCAGCCTGCTGGTTGCCGCTTTTGGGGCGGCCAAACTTTGGTCACCCGCAATTGATGCCTGGAGCGAGGGCAAGGAGCTGGTTTTCGGATTTATCCTGGTGGCGATCATTGCTTTCAGCTTCCTCGTCGCAATCCGACTGACACGCCGGCCAGCGATGCTTTGAAGCGGCTTGGCAGACGCCATTCACCGCCAAAAATCAGGCCGTAATTCATAATTATGGTTTGCCGCCCCGGTACCTTTGGAGTACCCTACGGGGTTTCCCTTTACCGACGAATTCCAAGGAGACCCTGTGGAAAAGGACTTGCGCGAAGCCGCACTTGAATACCATCGCTGGCCGACGCCAGGCAAGATTTCTGTTCGCCCAACCAAGGGCCTGACCAATCAGCGCGATCTCGCGCTTGCTTACTCGCCGGGTGTTGCCGCAGCTTGCGATGCCATCGTCGAAGATCCGGCAACCGCCGCCTGGTACACCTCGCGTGCCAATCTGGTCGGCGTCATTACCAACGGCACCGCCGTACTGGGGCTGGGCAATATCGGCCCGTTGGCGGCCAAGCCAGTGATGGAAGGCAAAGGCTGTTTGTTCAAGAAATTCGCCGGAATTGACGTCTTCGACATCGAACTGGCAGAGAACGACCCGGACAAGCTGATCGACATGATCGCCGCGATGGAGCCGACCCTCGGCGGCATCAACCTTGAAGACATCAAGGCGCCCGAGTGCTTTTATATTGAAGAAAAGCTCAAGGAACGGATGAATATCCCCGTTTTCCATGACGATCAACACGGCACCGCAATTATTTCCGCTGCCGCCATGCTCAACGGCCTGAAGGTCGTCAGCAAGAAAATTGATGAAATCAAGGTGGTCTGCTCCGGCGCCGGCGCTGCCGCGATCTCCTGCCTTAATTTGTGGTGCGATCTCGGCGTCAAGCGCGAAAACATTACCGTTTGTGACTCCAAAGGTGTCATCTACGTTGGTCGCGAGGCCAAAATGGAGGCGACCAAGGCACGTTATGCACGGGAAACCACCAATCGCACCCTGGGCGACGCAATGGTCGGCGCCGACATTTTCCTCGGGCTTTCCGCCGCGGGCGTCCTGAAACCAGAAATGGTCGCCAGCATGGGTGAAAAACCAATGGTTTTCGCCCTCGCCAACCCAACCCCCGAAATCATGCCGGAACTGGCCAAAGCGGCACGCCCCGACGTGATTATCGCGACGGGCCGCTCGGACTATGTCAATCAGGTCAATAACGTTCTCTGCTTCCCGTTCATCTTCCGTGGTGCACTTGATGTCGGCGCAACACGGATAACCGAAGAGATGAAAATGGCCTCGGTGCGCGCTATCGCCGAACTGGCTGAAGCGGAAGTCACCGATGAAGTGGCAATGGCCTACCCCGGGCACACCCTGTCATTCGGCCCGGAATATCTGATTCCCAAGCCATTTGATCCGCGCCTTATCGTCAAAATCGCCCCCGCAGTTGCTCAGGCAGCAATGGATTCCGGCGTCGCGACGCGTCCGATTACAGATTGGGCAGCATACCGCGCCAAGCTTTCGGAATTTGTTTATCACACCGGCGTTGGCATGCGCGCCATCTTCCAGGCCGCACGCCAGGCTCAGGGCAAGCGGATTATCTTTGCCGAAGGTGAAGATGAGCGCGTTTTACGTGCCGTTCAAGTCGTGATCGAAGAAAAATTCGCCCGTCCAATCCTGATTGGTCGCCCGGAAGTCATCGAGCACCGCCTAGAAAAAGCCAATCTGCGGATCAAGTCCGGTCTTGATTTCGATATCGTCAATCCGGAATCGGACGAGCGCTATCGCGAATGCTGGACGGCCTATCACAAACTGATGTCACGGCGTGGAGTTACGCCAGCCATCGCCAAAGAGGCAATGCGCCGCAAGCCGACACTGATCGGCTCGATGCTGCTCAAACTCGGCTATGCGGATGGTCTGATCTGTGGCATGACCGGCCAGTACAGCCACCACATGGGCGTGATCAAGGAAGTCATCGGCAAACGTCAGGGCGTTAATACGCTGGCCGCGATGAATTACCTGATGTTGCCGGGCCGTTCGCTATTCATCTGTGACACGCATATCAATGAGACGCCGAGCGCTGAAGAAATTGCCGAAATGACTTTGATGGCCGCCGAGCAGGTCAAACATTTCGGTATTCACCCAAAAGTCGCGTTGCTATCGCATTCCAATTTCGGCTCAGGCAACTCCGAGTCGTCACGAAAAATGAGTCGCGCTGCCGCACTCGTCTCGGCAATGACTAACGGTGATCTGGAAATTGACGGTGAGATGCACGGAGATTCAGCACTTTCTGAAGAAGTTCGTCTTGCAGCCAACCCTGAGTCGCCACTCAAGGGCGAAGCCAATCTGCTGATCATGCCAAATATCGATGCCGCCAACATCTGCTACAACCTGCTGAAAATGACCGCAGGTGAAGGCGTAACGATAGGCCCCATCCTGCTCGGCGCAGCCCGTCCGGTTCATGTCCTGACCTCGACGGCAACAGTTCGCCGCTTGGTCAATATGACGGCACTGGCAGTTGTTGAGGCGATGGAGCGTTAAGCTCATACCGTGTTAATGAAATAGCGGAAAGGGAAACCTTTCCGCTATTTTTTCGACCATTTTTACGGTTGACCGCACCAGCCCCGTTTGGGCTGTAACAATTACTTGGCGAGGGCTTCCAGCAACTTGCCGTGAATCCCGCCAAATCCGCCATTACTCATGACCAGAATATGGTCGCCGGGGCGTGCGACGGCGACAATTTTCCGCGTCAATTCGTCGAGTTGATCTTCAATCACCGCACGCTCGCCCATCGGCGCCAAGGCTTCACGGGCATCCCAGCCCAGATTGCCGGCATAACAGAAGGCAGCATCCGTTTCGCTCAGACTGGTCGGTAACTGGCTCTTCATCGTGCCCAGCTTCATGGTGTTTGAGCGCGGCTCCAGCACAGCGAGAATGCGCGCAGCACCTACCTTGCGGCGCAAACCGGCAACCGTGGTGGCAATCGCCGTCGGGTGATGGGCAAAATCGTCATAGACCGTAATGCCACGCACCTCACCCCGAATTTCCATACGCCGTTTGACATTGACGAAGCGCGAAAGCGCTTCCAGCCCCTTATCAAAAGGAACGCCAACATGGCGTGCCGCCAATAGTGCAGCGCAGGCATTGGCCCGATTATGCTCACCGGAAAGCTGCCAGTTGCTGCGGCCAATTTCACCAGCCGGCCCGCTCAAAATCAGCTCACCACTCGCATCGTCGCCACTCACCCGGTAGCCTGTCGGGCCATTGAAGCGCTCGACCGGCGTCCAGCAACCGCGTTGCAATACCCGCTCAAGGCTAGACTCGCTGGCGTTGCTGACGATCAAGCCAGTCGCCGGCAAAGTACGCACGAGGTGGTGAAATTGCGTCTCGATAGCAGCCAGATCGGCGAAAATATCAGCATGGTCGAACTCCAGGTTATTCAGCACGGCAGTGCGTGGCCGGTAATGAACAAATTTGGATCGTTTGTCACAGAAGGCGGTGTCGTATTCGTCCGCCTCGATAACGAAGAAAGGCGTCTCGCCAAGCCGGGCAGAAACACCAAAATTGAGCGGGACGCCACCAATCAGGAAGCCGGGCGCCATATTGGCATCCTCAAGAATCCAGGCCAGCATTGAACTGGTCGTTGTCTTGCCATGAGTACCTGCAACGCCGAGTACCCAGCGCCCCTGCAAGACATTTTCCGCCAGCCATTGCGGGCCGGAAACATAGCTCAAACCCTGATCAAGAATCGCCTCCAGCAACGGATTGCCGCGTGAAATAGCGTTGCCGACCACGAAAACATCAGGTTTGAGTGCCAATTGCGCAAGTTCAAACCCTTCAATCAAATCAACGCCAGCGCCACGCAACTGATCACTCATTGGCGGATAAACGTTGGCGTCACAGCCTGTAACCTTGTGCCCGGAAGCAACCGCCAGTTGAGCGACGCCACCCATGAAAGTGCCGCAGATACCCAGAATATGAATGTGCATGTCACATAGACCCGTTAGAATGGGGCCGATTTTACCCTGATCGAGCCGACATGCCCCGTCACGAAAAAATGCGCCAAACATCGGGCGTCCGGGCCAGCATCGCCAGCGCTGCCGCCCGTTTGATGGCCGAAGATGGCATTACTGATTATCACCAGGCCAAACGCAAGGCAGCTCGTCAATTGGGCATTTCCGATGAGCACGCCAGTTACCCGGACAACGCCGAAGTTGAGGCCGAATTACGGGTCTACCGTAGCATTTACCAGGATGAAGACCACCTTGAGATGCTCCTGGCCATGCGCCAAACAGCACTCGAGCTGCTCGATTTGCTGACTGATTTTCGCCCCTACCTGACTGGCTCGGTGCTTGATGGGACTGCAGGTGAGCATTCGAATATCGACATCCAGCTTTTCGCCGATAGCGCCAAGGAAGTCGAAATATTCTTGTTGAATCGCGGCATGATCTTCGAACACGCCGAGCCACGAAATGACAAGGCCGAAGCCGTTCTTGTTCTGGAGACGGATACCGCAGATGCCAATCTGGTGATTTACCCGCCACGTCTTGAACGAGTCAGCTTGAAGCATCGCGATGGGCGAGCCCGTGAAAGGGTACGGGCCGACGCCCTGCGTACCATGCTTACCGAGTAGACTGGACAAGTTGCGGCGATTTGCGGCAAACTTGCAGCTATGAAGAAGCAAAAAACCACTTCAAAAGCGGTGGAAAAGCCCATTATCCTGGTGATGCATGGGCCGAATCTCAACCTGCTTGGTACCCGCGAGCCCGAACATTACGGTCGAGTAACGCTGTCAGATATTAATCTGGCTCTGACTCGTATGGCCGAAAGTGCCGGAGTTGAACTCGAAAGCTTCCAGAGCAACCATGAAGGAGCGCTGATTGAGCGCATTCATGCGGCGCGCGAACAAGGCGTCCGGGCGATCATCATCAATCCCGCAGCCTACACGCACACCAGCGTCGGCCTGCGCGATGCATTGGCGGCGGTAAGCATTCCCTTCGTCGAAGTGCATCTCTCCAATGTGCATGCCCGTGAATCATTCCGGCATCACTCCTATTTTTCTGACTTGGCTATTGGTGTTATCAGTGGTCTTGGTCATGAGGGCTATTCATTGGCTCTCGAATACCTGCTTAATAAACTTAACGTCGAATAGCGCTTTGGCGGCCTTGCTGCCACCGCGCCTTCAATAGGGGAATCGACATGGATCTACGCAAACTTAAAAAACTCATCGATCTGGTTCAGGAATCAGGCATTACCGAACTGGAAGTCACCGAAGGCGAGGAAAAAGTTCGGATCGCCAAGAATTACGGCCAGGTTGGTCAGATGCCAATGCAGCAATACGCGCCGGCGATGCAACCAATGGGCAGCGCGCCGGTAGCTAGCACAGTTGATCTTGACGATGATTTGCCGGAAGGCCATGCCGTCAAGTCGCCCATGGTCGGCACCTTCTACCGCTCACCATCGCCGGGCGCCGATGCCTTTGTGCAGGTCGGCCAAGTGGTCAAGGAAGGCGAAACGTTGTGCATTATCGAAGCCATGAAGCTACTCAACGAAATTGAGTCCGATGCTTCTGGTGTCATCAAAGCGATTTTGCTGGATAACGGCGAACCGGTCGAATTCGGCGAACCTCTCTTCATTATTGGTTGAGCGCGCCATGTTCGGGAAAATCCTGATCGCGAATCGTGGGGAAATCGCCCTGCGCATTCAACGCGCTTGCCGTGAACTCGGCATCAAGACTGTCGTTGTCCACTCGGAAGCAGATCGTGACGCCAAATACGTCAAATTGGCGGATGAGTCGGTGTGTATCGGCCCTGCTGCCTCCAAAGATAGTTACCTTAACGTTCCGGCGATCATTTCAGCGGCGGAAGTGACTGACGCCGAGGCGATTCACCCTGGCTATGGCTTTCTTTCCGAGAATGCCGATTTCGCCGAGCGGGTTGAGACCTCCGGTTTCGTCTTTATCGGCCCACGCGCCGAAACCATCCGCCTGATGGGCGACAAGGTTTCTGCCAAAGCCGCCATGAAGGCCACCGGCGTGCCTTGCGTGCCAGGCTCGGAAGGCGAATTGCCGGAAGATCCCAAGGAAATTATTCGCATCGGTCGCTCCGTCGGTTATCCGGTAATCATCAAGGCAGCGGGCGGCGGCGGCGGGCGCGGCATGCGTGTTGTGCATACCGAAGCAGCACTGCTCAATGCGGTACAGATGACGCGCCAGGAAGCCGGCAGTTTCTTTAACAATCCTGCGGTCTACATGGAAAAGTACCTGGAAAATCCACGCCATGTGGAAATTCAGGTCATGGCTGACGAGTACAAAAACGCCATTTACCTGGGTGAACGTGATTGCTCGATGCAGCGTCGCCATCAAAAGGTTATCGAAGAAGCACCGGCACCGCACATTCCGGCACGTCTGATCAGCAGGATCGGTGAACGTTGCGCTGAAGCCTGCCGCAAGATTGGCTATCGTGGTGCAGGCACCTTTGAATTTCTCTACGAAAACAATGAGTTTTACTTCATTGAAATGAATACTCGGGTTCAGGTAGAGCACCCGGTGACTGAAATGATCACCGGCGTCGATATTGTTCAGGAACAGATTCGCGTCGCAGCGGGCGAAAAACTACGCTATCGCCAGAAGGATATTGCCTTCCGTGGTCATGCCATTGAATGTCGCATTAACGCCGAAGATCCCTTCACGTTCGTACCATGTCCCGGCAAAATCAGCTTTTATCACCCACCAGGTGGCCCCGGCATCCGGGTTGATTCGCACATTTACCAAGGCTATACCGTACCGTCGCATTACGACTCGATGGTCGCCAAGGTGATTGCTTATGGTGATACCCGTGAGCAGGCGATTCGCCGGATGCGGATTGCGCTGTCGGAAATGAGCATTGAAGGCATTAAAACCAATATCCCCCTGCACCAGGAACTGATGCAGGATGCACGTTTTGTCGAAGGCGGTACCAGTATTCACTATCTGGAACAAAAGCTTGCCGACAAAGGCGAAGTGAAGAAGTAGGCGATGGGCTGGCAAAATGTCAGTTTCCTGACCGACGCGTCGCACGCCGAGCCGTTGTGCGACGCACTTCTGGAAGCCGGTGCGTTATCCGCCTGCATTGAAGATGCGGATGCGGGAACGCCCGACGAGCAAGCGCAATTTGGTGAGCCGGGTTCGGTCAATTCGCCGGGCTGGACGCACTCCAAAGTGCTGGCCTTGTTTGAGCCGGATGCCGATGTAGCAGCGATGCTCGCCGCCGCCGCTCTTGAAGTTGGTTTAGGCCAAGCGCCGGCTTTTTCGATAGAGATCATTGAAGAACAAAACTGGGTGCAATTGACTCAGTCACAATTCGACCCGATTCGCGTTTCCGAACGCCTGTGGATCGTGCCTTCCTGGCATGCAATTCCAGATCCGGCGGCGGTCAATCTGATTCTTGACCCCGGCATGGCTTTCGGAACGGGTTCGCATCCGACCACCCGACTTTGCCTCGAATGGCTGGAGCGTAAGGTGAGTGCTGAATGTTCGCTACTTGATTACGGCTGTGGCTCGGGAATTTTGGCCATCGCTGCAGCACGTCTCGGCGCTGGGCGAGTTGCCGGGGTTGATATCGACCCGCAAGCCGTCGAAGCAGCTTATGCCAATGCTGAGCGCAATGGGGTCCTCAGTGCCTTGTTTGCCGATTCGGCGCAACCGGTTGCCGGCGAGTATGACTTGGTTGTCGCCAATATTCTATCCAACCCGCTGCGCGTCCTCGCCCCGGCGATTTGCGCTCATGTTCGCAGCGGTGGGCAACTCGCGTTGTCAGGCATTCTGCGTGAGCAGGCTGAAGAAATTATTGGCATTTATGCGGCCTGGTTGCCCTTGACGGTAGCCGACACGCGCGAGGACTGGGTATGTCTGAGCGGCACAAAACCCTGATGCGAACCCGCTGCCCGGGCTGCAACACGGTTTTCCGTGTCACCCCCGAGCAGTTGAGAGTCAAGCAGGGCAAGGTACGCTGCGGTCAATGTCAGCTTGTTTTCAATGCATTTGATGTCCTGATCACAGAAGATGCCGACACACCCCTTGAGACACATCGGCCTGACCAATCGCCTGAGCTGGCGAATATAGCGGTTGAGGATAGTTTTGCTCCTGCTCCTGCTCCTGCTCCTGCTCCTGCTCCTGCTCCTGCTCCTGCTCCTGCTCCTGCTCCTGCTCCAGAGCCAGAGCCAGAGCCAGAGCCAATTTCACCCCACGAGCCAATCGAGCGTGTTGATGAATCGACTCAAGCAGCGCGTCAAGCAGGCTTGGTCGCCGCTCGTGAGCTATCCGATACGCCAGCCTATAACCGTTGGGCCGATGGCACCTTAGCCAGCAACTCGCTGGGCACGTTCAACGAGCCGGATCGTTCTGCGGCATGGCCTTACGTCCTCGTTGCCCTGCTGCTCTCCGGGGCCTTGATCGCGCAATTGATGCTGCACTTCAAGAGTGAACTTGTGCAGCGCTACCCAAACTTGAGGGGCGCATTTGAATCGGTTGCGGTCGACGTGCCATTGCCGCGAAATTATGAACTGGTGACGATTGAAAGCTCTGATCTGCAATCAGATAACGCGCGTGGCCTGCTGGTCTTGCAGGCAAGCTTGCACAATCGTGCGCAATACGATCAGGCCTGGCCGGCGCTTGAGCTGACCCTCACTGATACCCAGGACGCCGTTCTTTCGCGTCGCGTATTGTCCGTCGATGACTACCTTTCGCCTGGCTCAAAACCGCCCGCTTTTTCTGCCAATGCCGAATCTCCCATCCGTCTTTGGATCGAAGCCAAAGAACTGGGTGCGGCAGGTTATCGTCTTTATGTTTTCTACCCTTGAGATCCCAATGAATACACTGATCTGCGGCTCGCTCGCCTTTGACAACATCATGGTCTTCCCTGACCGCTTCAAAAACCACATCCTGCCGGAGCAAATTCATATTCTGAATGTCGCGTTCCTTGTCCCGGAGATGCGTCGTGAATTTGGCGGTTGTGCGGGCAATATTGCCTATAACCTGATGCTGCTCGGCGGCAATCCGCTGATCATGGCCTCCGTTGGGGATGATGCACCGGCTTACTTTGAGCGACTTGATCGCCTCGGTCTACCACGTGATCACGTCCGTCTCGTGCCCGGCACATTTACCGCCCAGGCATTTATTACGACGGATTTGGACGATAACCAGATCACCGCCTTTCACCCCGGCGCAATGACTTTCTCCCATCTCAACAAGGTTGAACAGGCCAAAGATGTTGAGTTGGGCATCGTCGCACCCGATGGCCGCGAAGGCATGATGCAACACGCACGCGATTTTGCAGCGGCCGGCGTTCCCTTCGTTTTCGATCCGGGCCAAGGCCTGCCGATGTTTAACGGTGACGAATTGCTGCAGTTCATGGCACTTGCCGATTACGCCTGTTTTAACGACTACGAAGCCAAATTACTGAGTGATCGCACCGGCCGCAGCATTGAACAACTGGCCACTGAAGTCAAAGCGCTGATCGTGACCCGCGGCGGAGCCGGCTCGGAAATTCATGCTGATGGCCAACGTTACGACATTCCCTGTGTTGAAGCGGATAACGTGATCGACCCAACGGGTTGTGGCGATGCCTATCGCTCCGGCCTGCTCTATGGCATTGCGAACGGCTTTGACTGGACGACAACGGGTCGTCTGGCAGCGGTAATGGGCGCGATCAAGATTGCTCATCGTGGCGGCCAGAGCCATCAACCGAGCCGGGAAGAAATCGGCGCACGCTATCAACGTGCCTTCGGCACACTCCCTTGGTAAAACCGATGAAAAAATCTGCCCTGCCCTTGGTTCTCCTTTCAGTCGTCCTGCTTGGTGGCTGCGCCAGCAGCAAATCGGGTGAGGTTTATTCCCGTGATCAGGCACGCCGTGAGCAAACCGTCCGGATGGCAACCGTCGAATCAGTCCGTGAAGTACTTATGGAAGGCACCAAATCGGGGGTTGGGACAGTTGCCGGTGCCGCAGTGGGTGGCATTGCCGGCAGCACCTTCGGTGGCGGCAAGGGGGCGGCGGTGGCCGCCGTGATTGGCGCGGTGGCCGGCGGACTGGCTGGTGCAGCAGTAGAAGAAGGGACGACCCGCAAGATGGCACTGGAAATCACGGTCAGGCAAGACAATGGACATATGATCGCCATTGTTCAGGAAGGCGACCCACGTGAGTTTCGGCCTGGTGATCGCGTTCGCATTGTTTCCAGCTATGGTGAATCACGCATTACGCGCTGAAACGCTTGCGTAAAAGTCCTGCAATAGCGGTGTAACGTCGGTCTTTCAGACTTGCTCTCCATCAAACCGATGGAGAGCAAAATGGAAAATACACAAAAAACTGGCGAGCTGCAGCGTAAAAAAAGGCCTAGTTTGGCGGTCGGATTCGCCCACGGGCAAAGCGAAATTCTCGATGCACAACGCCTGCGCTACCGAATTTTTGCCGGTGAAATGGGTGCCAATTTGCCAACTCGCACACCGGGGGTTGATCGTGACATCTACGATCCTTATTGCGAACACTTGGTAGTTCGCGACACCGAGAGCGGCGAAGTGGTTGGTACTTACCGAATTTTGTCGCCGGAAAAGGCGCGCCAGATTGGCTACTATTCCGAAAACGAATTTGATCTGACTCGTTTGCAGCACTTGCGCCCGCGTCTGGTTGAAATTGGCCGCTCCTGCGTACATCCAGACTACCGCAGCGGCGCAACGATCAGTTTGCTATGGTCGGGCCTGGCGGAATACATGCTCAAGCACAGCTACGACTATCTGATGGGCTGCGCATCAGTCAGCATGGCTGACGGCGGGCATGCCGCGGCCAGTCTGTATAATCGCTTGGCAGATCACATGGGGCCACAGGAATACCGTGTTTTCCCGCGTTGTCCGTTACCGTTGGCTGCGCTGCAGAATGACCGACCGGCGGAAACGCCGCCATTGATCAAGGGCTATCTCAGAGCTGGGGCCTGGATTTGCGGTGAACCGGCATGGGATCCTGATTTCAATACCGCTGATTTGCCGATTTTGATGCCGATGGCGAAAATATCCAATCGCTACGCAAAGCACTATTTGGGGTAACACACTGTCCGAAACCAATTTTCTGATTCGCAGTTATCGAATATTTCGCATTACGTTACTGCTGTTCAGCGCATTACTGCTCACCCTGTCGCTATTCCCGCTGTGCAGCGCTGCGGCGCGTGCACGTTTGAAGTCGAGCTGGGCGCTGGCCTTGCTCGACGCAATGGGAGTCGAGCTTGAAGCGGATTTGACTTACGCCGTTCCCGGTTCCTTGCTGGTTGCCAACCATATATCGTGGATCGATATCTACGTGATCAACGCCGCCTTGCCGGCGGCATTTGTCTCCAAGGAAGAGGTTCGCCACTGGCCGGTGCTGGGCTGGTTGGCAGGGCGCAACGAAACCATTTTTTTGCGCCGGGGGAGTCGTGGGCACGCGCGCATCATCAATCAGGAAGTTGCTGAATATCTCGACAAAGGCCTGCATGTGGCGGTCTTTCCTGAAGGAACGACCACCGATGGGCGCTCGCTGCTGCATTTCCACGCGGCGCTGCTGCAACCCGCACTGGTTGCGGGGAAACCGATATTGCCGGTGGCGATTTCCTATTGGGAAGTGGATGGCCAGCGCAGCCTGGCGCCGCGTTACGATGGGGATATTTCACTGGGCCAATGCACGCGCGCCATTCTTGGGCGCAAACGCCTGATTGCCCGACTAAAGACAACCCCATTGCTCGGCTTGCATGGCGAAAACCGTAAACAGGTGGCAGCCGAAGCCCGCGCCGCTATTTCTTTAGCGGCAGGGCTTCCCCTGGCAAGCAATCCACCTGATAGACACGACGATCTTCCAGGCGCAGAGCCGTCAGATGGCCCCCCCACAAACAGCCCGAATCCAGCGCCAGCCGATTTGGCGTAATTTGCAGGCCGAGTGCCGACCAGTGACCGGTCACCAGCACGCTGTCAGCACTTTGCCGCCTGGGTGCCTCAAACCACGGTAGATGACCGCTTGGTGCATTAACCAATTCGCCCTTGGTCTTGAATTCCATGACTCCATCCGGCGTGCAAAAACGCATGCGGGTCATCGCATTGACGATCACGCGCAGACGCTGCCAGCCGCTCAGTTCATCAGACCAGCCCGCTGGCTCGCTGCCCCAGAGATTCAAAATGAATTCGTGATAATCCGGCCCTTGCAGGGCCACCTCAACCTCACGCGATAGCTCACGGGCACGGCTGGCCGTCCATTGCGGCAGGAGGCCGGCATGCACCATGCAGTATTTGCCCTCGGTGTGGCAGAGCGGCTGGTGCCTGAGCCAGTCGAGCAGCTCTTCCCTGTCCTTGGCATCGAGAATGCCTTGTATCGTATCGTCCTTGCCGCGATATTTGGCACCGCCTTCGGCGACCATCAGCAAATAGAGATCGTGATTGCCGAGTACGGTTTGCGCAGCCGGCCCTAGCGATTTGATCAGGCGCAGGGTTTTTAAGGATTTCGGCCCGCGATTGACCAGATCGCCAACCAACCAGAGCTTGTCTTTGGCGCGGTCGAAGGCGCAGAGGTCGAGCAAACGGCGCAGGGCGTCGAAACAACCCTGAATATCGCCGATTGCGTAAGTTGCCATTATTCGACCGTCACGCTTTTAGCCAGATTGCGCGGCTTGTCCACATCCGTTCCTTTAACCAGTGCAGCGTGATACGACAGCAGCTGCAGCGGAATCACATGCAGAATCGGCGACAGTTCGCCGTAATGTTCAGGCAAACGCAGGATGTGCACCCCTTCCGATTCAGCAAACTCGGAATCCTTGTCGGCGAAGACATACAACTCACCACCGCGCGCCTGAACTTCCTTGAGGTTGGATTTCAGTTTGTCGATCAACTGGTCGTTGGGGGCGATGGAGATGACCGGCATGTCGCTGTCCACCAGCGCCAGTGGGCCGTGTTTCAATTCACCGGCGGGATAAGCTTCGGCGTGAATGTAGGAGATTTCCTTGAGCTTCAGCGCGCCTTCCATGGCAATCGGGTAATGCATGCCGCGCCCGAGGAACAGTGCGTGATGCTTGTCGGCAAAGCGCAGGGCCCAAGTCTTGATCTCATTTTCCAGACTCAAAACCTTGTTGACCGCGACCGGCAGGTGGCGCAACTGGTCAATATAGGCGGCTTCCTGTTCGGACGTCAGGCGTTGCTTGAGTTTGGCCATAACCAGCGTTAACACAAACAGCGCAGCGAGTTGGGTGGTGAAGGCTTTGGTCGAGGCGACGCCAATTTCCGGGCCGGCGCGGGTGATGAAACGCAGGGCGCATTCGCGGACGATGGCGGATTCCGGGACGTTGCAGATGGCCAGGGTTTTCAGCTGACCGAGTGACTTGGCGTGACGTAGTGCGGCCAGCGTGTCGGCGGTTTCGCCGGATTGGGAGATGGCGACGATCAGCTGGCGCGGGTTGGCGACTGAGGTGCGGTAGCGGTATTCGCTGGCGATTTCGACATTGCACGGGACGCCGGCAATCGCTTCGAGCCAGTAGCGAGCGGTGTAGCCGGAGTGGCTACTGGTGCCGCAGGCGAGGATGAGAATGGAGTCGACATCGGCCATCAGGTTGACTGCTTCGGCACCGAAGATGCCGGGCTGGATGGATTTGCTGCCACCAACGATTTCGAGCGTATTGGCCAATGCTTCAGGCTGCTCGAAGATTTCCTTCTGCATGTAGTGCTGGTAGTTGCCGAGTTCGACGGCGGCGGCTGAAAGCTGGGAAACATGCACCGGACGCTCGACTGGCGTGCCGTCGAGGCGGGTGATTTTGACGTTTGTTGCGGTCAACTCGGCAATGTCGCCATTTTCCAGATAGACCATATTGCGCGTGACTTGCAGCAGGGCGGAAGCGTCGGAAGCGGCGTAGTTGCCGGTGTCGGAAACGCCAAGCAGGAGCGGCGAGCCTTCGCGCGAGACGATGATTTTGCCCGGTTGATTCTGGTCGATGACGGCGATGGCGTAAGCGCCAACCAGACGGCGGCAGGCGATCTGCACGGCTTTGAATAGGTCAGGTTCGGTCTTGAGTGCGGCGTTGACCAAGTGGGCGATGCTTTCGGTGTCGGTGTCCGAGGTAAAAACATAGCCTTGCTCGCTGAGTTCACGGCGCAAAGTTTCGTAGTTTTCGATGATGCCGTTGTGGACGACGGCGATGCTGCCGGAGACGTGCGGGTGGGCATTGCGTTCCGAAGGCACGCCGTGCGTCGCCCAGCGCGTATGGGCAATGCCGGTGATGGCACTGGTGCTGGCCGAGGCGGTTTCGAGTTCAGCGACGCGACCGGTGGAGCGGACGCGCTCGATCCCGCTTTGACCAATGACGGCCAGGCCGGCCGAGTCATAACCGCGATATTCGAGTTTTTTCAGGCCCTCAACGAGGACGGGAACGATGTTCTTGCCGGCTGCTGCCGCGACGATGCCACACATATTAGTAGTTAGTTTCTAGTAGTTAGGGGTTAGAGGAAGGGCTTGCTCATGACTCATGGCTAGCAACTAAATACTGTAGTACTCGCGATACCAGGCGATGAAACGATTAACGCCTTCCTGGATGGGGGTGGCCGGGACGAAGCCGGCCCAGTCCTTGAGCAAATCGGTGTTGGCGTAGGTCGCCGGCACGTCGCCATCCTGCAAGGGCAAGAGGCGCTTTTCAGCCTTCTGGCCCAAGGCGTTTTCGATGGCGCCGATGAAGTCGAGCAAGGGCACGGGATTGTTATTGCCAATATTGAACACGCGGTAAGGCGCGGTGCTGGTCGCCGGATCAGCAGAAATCGGGTCATATTCCGCGTTGACCGCAGCATTGCGATCCATGACGCGAATCACGCCTTCAACGATGTCGTCCACGTAGGTGAAGTCGCGCTGCATGTTGCCGTGGTTGAAAACATCAATCGGCCGGCCTTCGAGGATCGCCTTGGTGAACAGAAAGAGCGCCATATCCGGGCGGCCCCACGGGCCATAGACGGTGAAGAAGCGCAGGCCGGTGGTCGGCAACTTGTAGAGATGGCTGTAGGTGTGCGCCATCAGCTCGTTGGCCTTCTTGGTCGCGGCATACAGGCTGACCGGGTGATCGACGCTGTCATGCTCGGAGAACGGCATCTTGGTATTGCCGCCATAAACGCTGGAACTGGAGGCGTAAACCAGATGCTGCACCTGATGATGACGGCAACCTTCGAGGATGTTGATGAAGCCGACCAGATTGCTATCGACGTAAGCGTGCGGATTCTGGATTGAATAGCGAACGCCGGCCTGCGCAGCAAGGTGGATGACCTTGTCGAATTTCTCTTCGGCGAACAGCTTTTCCATCCCGGCACGGTCGGCGACGTCGAGTTTGACGAAACTGAAGCCAGGCAAGGAAGTCAGGCGCTTGAGCCGATTTTCCTTGAGCGAAACTTCGTAGTAATCGTTGAGATTGTCGAGACCAACAACTTGATCGCCGCGCGCCAGCAGGCGCAGCGTGGTGGTCATGCCGATAAAGCCGGCAGCGCCGGTAACGAGAATTTTCACGAATTCACCCTGATTTGAAGTTGGCGGATTTTAGCGCAGCGCAGTACCCGAGGTTTGACGTTCCAGCATTTTGGAATATTTGATGAAACTATTGAAGCAGCCAATGCTGATGTGAATCAGTCCGGGCAAACCATCGCGGAAGCCTTGGCGAACGATATAGAACTTGATGAAACGAATCAGCGGGCTCAGCGCCAGTCTGCCAAAAGTCGCCCGCTTGCCAGCAGCCAGCGCCATCTCGGCGGCGAGCGAGGTGTAGCGATTCTGCTTAGTCAGATAACTCGCCAGCGATTCGGCGGAGTCGTGCAGCAAGTCGCCCTGCAGTTCACCTACAGCAGATTGCGTTTCGACCTTTTCGTGCACCGCGTCATCGGACCAGCGCGCCTGCCGCCGGTCGAAAAGGCGCAGGCTCCAGTCTGGATAACCTTCGCCATGCTTCAAATAACGGCCAAGGAAGCGATTACAGCGCGGGAAACGAAAGCTTACGGTCGACGGGTTTTTTAGTGCATTTTTGATTGATGCCTGCAATTCCGGCGAGACGCGCTCGTCGGCATCAAGGCAAAGCACCCAGTCGTGGGTGGCGGCATCAACGGCAAATTGCTTTTGCCGGCCAAAACCCAACCACTCCTGCTGAATGACGCGAGCGCCATAACGCGTCGCCAAAGCCTGCGTGCCATCCGTGCTGCCGGAATCGATCAGCACAATCTCGTCGACAAATTCGACACTCTGCAGGCACGCCTCCAATTGCGTGGCGGCATTGAGTGTAATGATGGCAACGGAAAGCGGCTGACGCGTGACTGGCATTTATAATCGCGACTTTGAAAAACGCCATTTTATCTGCCGATGCGCATCTTGATCGTGAAAACTTCTTCGCTCGGCGACGTCATCCACAATTTGCCAGTGGTCAGCGATATCCATCAGCATTTCCCCGAGGCGATTATCGACTGGTGCGTGGAAGAAAGCTTCGCCGCCATTCCGCGCCTGCATCCCGGCGTTAACGCGGTGATTACGGTTGCCTTGCGGCGCTGGAAGAAAAATTTGTTGTGCCGTCAAACCTGGCAACAAGTTTGGGCTTTTCGTGAAAATATCGCCCGCAACACCTACGATCTAATCCTCGATACGCAAGGCTTGCTCAAAAGCGCCTTGATCACCAGCCAGGCGCGTGGCATCAAATGCGGTTATGACGCCAATTCAGCCCGCGAACCAATTGCTGCGCGCTTTTACGACTGCAGTTACTCAGTAGCAAAAGCCGCCCACGCGGTGACCCGTAACCGACTATTGGCCGCCGCAGCCTTTGGCTACACCGCTGATACCGCGATGAATTTCGGCATCTCAGCGCCGTTGACCGTAACAAACTGGCTGCCCGCCACGCGCTACGTCGTATTGCTAACCGCAACCAGCCGCGATGACAAATTGTGGCCGGAAACGCATTGGCTGGAACTGGCCAAGCAACTCAAGGCGCAAGGTCTCACTGCCGTCTTTCCCGGCGGCAGCCAGCCGGAACGCGAGCGTGCGACACGGCTGGCGAGCGCTTTACCAGATGCCATTGCCGCGCCGGCCTTGAGTCTGCCAGAGCTGGCCAGCGTACTCGCGCGGGCCAGCGCCGTGGTTGGCGTCGATACCGGTTTGAGCCATCTGGCAGTCGCCTTGAACGTGCCAACGGTCGCCCTTTACACCGCGACCGACCCCGCGCTGACCGGTGTTTTCGGTAGCGGCTATCACCGCAATCTGGGCGGCAAGGCGCAAATCCCCAGCGTTCAGTCAGTGCTTGACGCCTTGCAACCGGCGCTCGGGGCATGACGCGCTTTTTCTACAGCCTGATTTTTTATCTGGCGACACCCTTAATCTTGCTGCGCCTGCTTTGGCGAGCACGCAAGCAACCGGCGTATTTGCAGCATCTCGGCGAGCGTTTCGGGTTTTACGGGGAAAAACCAGCGCAGCCCCTGATCTGGGTACACGCCGTTTCGGTAGGTGAAACCCGCGCCGCCCAGCCGCTGATTGAGGCGCTGCAAAAATCCTGGCCGGATCATCGGATTTTACTAACCGGCATGACCCCAACCGGCCGCGCCGCCGGACTTGAAGTGTATGGCGACAGCGTCATTCAAGCCTACCTGCCCTACGACATTCCGGTTACGGTCAACCGCTTTTTCCGCCATTTTTCTCCGGTATTTGGCGTCTTGATGGAAACCGAAGTCTGGCCCAATTTGCTCGCCGCCGCACAAGCTCAAAAAGTACCGGTGGTGCTCGCCAATGCCCGGCTCTCGGCCCGATCGGCGCGCGGTTATGGCCGTATCGCCGGGCTGGTGCGCCCAGCCTTCGCCGCTTTCAAGGCAGTTGCCGCACAAACAGCACAGGATGCGCAGCGCCTGCACGAACTTGGCGTTTTGAGCGCAGAAGTCTGTGGCAACCTCAAATTTGACGTGACCCCCGCCGAGGGAAAGCTGGCCTTGGGCCGGCACTGGCGCAGTTTGCTCGGCAAGCGTCCAGTCTGGCTGGCAGCCAGCACCCGCGAGGGCGAGGAACAACTTGTACTTGCCGCGTGGCGAGCGCTGGCCTTGCCGGCTGCGCTATTGGTTCTGGTGCCGCGCCACCCGCAACGCTTTAAGGAAGTGGCGACGTTGCTGACGGTAGAAGGCATCAATTTCATCCAGCGCAGCGCAGGCTTGCCGGAAGACGCTACCGAGGTCTGGTTGGGCGACAGCATGGGTGAAATGGCGGCTTACTTTGCGCTGGCTGATCTTGCCTTCATTGGCGGCAGCTTGTTGCCGCTGGGCGGACAAAACCTGATTGAGGCGGCAGCCTGTTGCTGCCCGGTGCTGGTTGGGCCGCACACCTTCAATTTCACGCAAGCAACCGAGGATGCCATTGTGGCTGGAGCAGCACGCCGCGTGCCTGATGCCGACGCCTTGGGTCAGCAAACCAGGGAATTATTCTCGAATCCTGATCAACTGGCGACCATGCGCCAGTCAGCCGTTGATTTTGCCGCCGCGCATCGCGGCGCCACCGCCAAAACCGTCGCGCTTATTGCGCGAGTGATGGGTCAAGCAGCGCGTTAACCGCGCTGACATCGTCCTCACCCAGCGCACCCACCGCAGCCTTGAGGCGGAATTGCGACATCAGGGTATCGAGAACCGATTTGGCGAAATCGCGGCGCGTCACATAAACCTGATTTTCGGCATTCAGCACATCAATATTGATCCGAACGCCGACTTCATAGCCCAGTTTGTTCGACTCCAGCGCCGATTGCGATGAAACCAGCGCTGCTTTCAAAGCCTTGACCTGAGCCAGGCCATTGACCACACCCAGATAATTTTGTCGTGCGCTCAGCGCGGCATTACGCTTGGCGGCTTCGAGTGCCGATTCTGACGCAGCCCGATTGGCCGACGCTTCACGCGTCCGCGAACTCACTGCGCCGCCCTGGAAGATTGGAATATTGAGTTGAACACCAACGTTTTTGCTATCGGAATCAAGCAAGCCGAAAGAAGTCGAGCCGTAGGATTTGTTGCTGCCGACATTGGCGACCAGATCGAGAGTTGGATAATGGCCGGCGCGCTGCTTATCGACTTCACGCGCAGCGATAGTGGCCGCCGCTTGTTGAACCTGAACCGCAATTCCATCCCTCTCGGCGGCGGCGACCCACTCCTTCATGTCGCTCGGTTGCGGCGGCGTCAGCTCGGCACTCTTGCGCGGCGGCGCTAGGGGCGTCGGCTCCTTGCCGGTAATCGCTTGCAGGATGCCCCGACGAACTTCCAGATCACTTTCCGCGGCAATTTCCTGAGCCGAGGCAAGATCGAAGCGAGCCTGCGCTTCGTGCGTGTCGGTAATCGTTGCCGTGCCCACTTCAAAACTTTTCTTGGCCAGTTCAAGCTGCTGAACAATCGCCAGCTTATTGGCGTTGACCGCCTTCAGGTTCTCAGTGGCGTAAATGACGTCAAAATAAGCCTGGGCAACGCGCAGGATCAAATCCTGTCGCGCTTGAACAAAATTAGCTTCCGCCTGAACAACCTGCTGTTTTGACTGATCATAACCAAGCCAGTTTTGCCAGCGAAACAAAGGCTGAGTCAGTGACAGGTTATAGCCGTTACTGTTGAAACGTGGCTTGGCCAGAGTAGCCCCGCCATGAAAGGCAATCTCGTTTTGGTTATAGGTCGTATTGCCCGAAAGCATCAAACTTGGCAACAGACCCGCCCGGGCCTGCGGCGTTTTCTCGCGACCGGCATCCAGCGTCGAACGCGCAGCAGAAAACGTCGGATCATTAGCGATGGCATCACGATAAACCTGCATCAGGTCGGTCGCTAAAACATTCGAGACAAGGAGCGGAGCGGCCAGTAGCCAAGCTAATTTTTTCATCATGCTCTCAGTAACGGCGGAAATTCGGATCGACTTCCCCGGCCCAGGCATCGACACCGCCGGTCAGGTTGTAGAGTGCAGCGAAACCCTTGCGTTCGAGAAACATGGCGACCTGCATGCTGCGCGCACCGTGATGACAAATAACGACAATTTCGTCATTTTCATTCAGCTCGCCGCAGCGCACAGGGACCAGATGCATGGGCAGCGCTTGTGAGCCGGGCAGGCTGCACATTTCCACTTCCCACGGTTCGCGCACATCAAGTAGCAGCGGTTTCTGGCGGCTGTCATCAGCCAGCCAGGCGGCCAGTTCCTGTGCGCGAATCTGTTGCATCAGAAGGAAAACCCGGGTTTCGGGCTAAGTCCGTCAAGACAGGGAATAACCGTCTCGAACAGGTTGATCGTGTTGTAAATACCGTCAGCAGTGCAGGTGATCAACTGGGCTTCCATGACCGGCGCTTCGCCAACGACAATCGCCAGACGGCCACCAACACGCAGTTGCTTAAGCAAAGCTTCGGGTACGACAGGAACGGCAGCAGAAACCACGATAGCGTCGTAAGGGCCACGCGACGACCAACCTTTGGCACCGCAACCGGTTTCAAGCGTGATGTTGGTGATGCCGGCGCGCTGAATATTTTCGCGGGCAAATTCGGCCAATTCGGGGCGGCATTCAACAGTCACTACATGCTCAGCGCGAGCGGCCAGCAAAGCGGCCATGTAGCCGCTACCCGTACCAATTTCGAGAACCTTGTCGGTTTTTTTGATGCCGAGTTCCTGAAGCAATTTGGCTTCAACACGCGGCGCCAGCATGACCTGACCGCTGCCGATGGGCAGTTCCATGTCAGCAAAGGCCAGATTGCGATAGGCAGCCGGCACAAAATCTTCGCGTTTGACAACAAACAGCAGGTCGAGCACCGTTGGATCCAGCACCTCCCAGGGGCGAATCTGTTGCTCAATCATATTGAAACGGGCTTGCTCGATATTCATTTTGCTCTCCGCAGGCTAAATATTAGCACAAGCTAATATATTGTTTCCGACAAAACAAAATTATACCTGAGTCCCTTTCAGGCCTTCACGTAGCAAGCTCAGGTGAACGGCCATATATTGTTGCGGATCAACCTGATTTCCCTGACAGCAAGCCATCGAATATCGCCAGATCACCAGCATGAGAATGGGGGCAATAATCACGTCGATGGTTGTTTCAATATCCAGTTTCCGAAATTCACCGCTGGCCATGCCACGCTCCAGCGCTGAAGCAACTTGCGCACGACCGCGACGAATCACATTTTCGTAATAAAACTGAGCCAATTCAGGGAAATTGCGTGACTCAGCCGTCATCAATTTCGGAATACCGGCAAAACTAGTTTCACCGATACCAGCCCACCAGTTGGCCTGCAATTTTTCCAGCAATTCAAAAGCGCTCCCGTCATGGCGTGCGGCGATTCCTTCACCCTCAACCAAAACCGGCACAACCCCTTCCTGAATGACGCTTTTGAACAGCGCTTCCTTGCTGTCGAAATAAAGATAAAGCGTGCCCTTCGAGACACCGGCACGCTGTGCGACATCTTCCAGCCGCGTGGCGGCAAAGCCCTTTTCGACGAAGAGATCGAGTGCGGCGGCGGTCAGCTCTGAGGGGCGGGCTTCCTTGCGGCGCTTGCGCGGGGGGGTGACAAGGCTCATTGGTAACTTAATGACTAACGAGTCATTAAGTTACCATTGTCGCCGTTTTATGGTCAACGCCCTTCTTTGATCAGACGGCTGGCGGCTGGCTGGATCGGGCGAGCGTTGTTGCGATAGAGCCGCGAGAAAATCGAGATCTGATCCGGCGATACTTGCACCGGCTGCTTCATCACAATCCACAGCACACCTTCGGTGCACGGCGGCGTCGTCAGCGAACCCATGTAAGTGTAGTAGTTGCGACTTGCAGGCAGCAGCGAGGATGGGTTGATCGTCGGGTTAGGTGGCGAAACGGATACATTTTTCTCCAGCGGCATGTTGTTCCACAGCGTTTGGATGAAGGGGTTTTCCTCGCCGCGTTCCATTAGCACGGCGATCACCGCCAGGGAGCCGTCATCGGCCTTGTGCACCATGTGCGCGACCATGTCGAAATTGCGGCCATTCACCTTTTCTTCCGACGGGCGATGGAAGTGGAATTGAACCAACTCATAGGTTTTACCAGTCAGCAAAATGGTGCTGTCGCCGACATTGACCTGAACGGTGTGCCCATTATCGATAATGCGGAAAGAGGATGGGCGATAGTCGAACTGTACCGGCTCAAGGTCAACCTTGATGCCTTCGCGAATATCGATTGGTGATTGACGCTGACCAATGGCGCAAGCCTTGTTATTCGGGTCCAGCTTGGCCCAGTTCTCCGGGCCGCCTTCGCCTTCGTAAGACCAATGAATATGGCGATGCTGCTCTGCGGAGCTGCCATGCGCCAATTCCAGCATGTAGCCACCTTTGGCCGGCTTGCTGTTATGAGCAATCGGCTTGCTGGTGGTATGAACAATAATTGTTGATGATTTTGGCGGCGGCACATGCTTGGCCGGCGGCGGCATTTCCTTGACGGGCATCGGGGCATGCGCGGGAGGTGCTGGCTCGCGCGAGGCTTCCGCCTGGGCCTTCAGATTGGGACGTATTGAAGGAATGGCTGACTTGGGTGCCTCGTGGGCGGGATCGGAGGCTTTGACGATGACAGGCTTCTCGGGCTTGGCCAGTTCTTTTTTGAGCAACGCGTCGTTGGCTTGTTTCAACTGAATTGCCGCATCGTTGGCTTTTTGAGCCACCTCGGTAACGC
Organism: Pseudomonadota bacterium; assembly: GCA_039797825.1. Classification (GTDB taxonomy): domain Bacteria; phylum Pseudomonadota; class Gammaproteobacteria; order Burkholderiales; family Rhodocyclaceae; genus Azonexus. Next base: position 32,843 of record JBDKHF010000025.1, read on the forward strand.
TGTCTTTCGGCGGGCGGCAAACTTCGCGCAGCACCTTGTCGTCGAGCGTGCCCGAGCGAACCGGAAGGTCGTTACCCTTGATATCCTCTTCGCGAATGACCTCAATCTCGTTTTTCTTGAAAATTCGCTTGATCGTATTGGCGTTGCGTGAATTGCAATCGTAGCGGGTGATCGCTTCGATGACGCGATAGCCGGCCCCGGATTTCTGGTCAATCAGTTCTCTTTCGAGAATGACCCTTCCTTGCGCTTGCACCTTGCCGCTATCGTCGCGCCTGAGGCTGGTGCGATCCAGCTCGATGCGCTTGCCCGGCTCGGATGAAATGGTTTGCCAAGTCGGCGCCGCAGCGGCAGCCCAGGGCAGCGCGGACAGAATGGCAGCAATGGCGAGTAGGCGCATCTCAAACCCCTTGAATTCTTTATCGTTAAAATTTTTATACTTGGCAATGGTATTTCGGCCAGATTCGCAGAATCTTAAGCCAATATTGCCTTTCTTGCGTTTTACCTGTGTTTCCAGTAAGTTGCGGCCTCTCGTTAGGGGTGTCGATTGCGTATTTGTGTCTTGCGGTCGACTGAGAAAAACCCTTCGAACCTGACCGGGTCATGCCGTCGTAGGGAAACGAATTCTGTTGTTGGAACCAGTTCGCTCCCAGCCCGTCTTACCTGCTGCAAAACCGCACGGAGCCTCAATGAACGCCACAGAACAGTTTCTCGCCGCCAACGCCCACGTCGACGAGGCCGCAGTCCAGCCACTGCCCAATTCCCGCAAGGTCTATATCGCAGGCTCGCGCCCGGATATTCAGGTGCCGATGCGTGAAATTTCGCAATCAGATACCGATACCGCTTTCGGCGGCGAGAAAAATCCGCCGATTTACGTTTATGACTGCTCCGGCCCCTATTCCGACCCGGCAGCCAAGATTGATATTCGTAATGGCCTGCCGGCGCTGCGTGCCAAGTGGGTTGCCGAGCGCGGCGACGTTGAAGAATTGCCCGGCCTGACTTCCGAATTTGGCCGCCAGCGTGCCGAAGACAAGGCGCTCGACGAACTGCGTTTCCCCGGCCTGCACCGCAAGCCGCTACGCGCGAAGGCCGGCAAGAACGTCAGCCAGATGCACTACGCCCGCCAAGGCATCATCACGCCGGAGATGGAGTACGTCGCCATCCGTGAAAACAACAATCGCCGCGCTTATATTGAATCGTTACGGTCAACCGGCAAAATGGGCGAAAAAATGGCTGCCCTGCTCTGCCGCCAGCACCCGGGTCAAAACTTCGGCGCCAGCATCCCGGAAGAAATCACCCCGGAATTCGTCCGCAGCGAAATCGCCCGCGGCCGCGCCATCATCCCCAACAACATCAACCACCCGGAAAGCGAGCCGATGATTATTGGCCGCAATTTCCTGGTCAAGATCAACGCCAACATCGGCAATTCGGCGCTCGGCTCCAGCATTCAGGAAGAAGTCGAGAAAATGACCTGGTCGATCCGCTGGGGCGGCGACACCGTGATGGATTTGTCTACCGGCAAGAACATCCACGAAACCCGCGAATGGATCATCCGCAACAGCCCGGTCGCCATCGGCACCGTGCCGATCTATCAGGCGCTGGAAAAGGTTAACGGCAAAGCCGAAGACCTGACCTGGGAAATCTTCCGCGACACGCTGATCGAACAGGCCGAACAGGGCGTCGACTACTTCACCATCCACGCCGGCGTGCTGCTCCGCTACGTGCCGATGACTGCCAACCGGATGACCGGCATTGTTTCCCGTGGCGGCTCGATCATGGCCAAGTGGTGCTTGGCGCACCATAAGGAAAGCTTCCTCTATACGCACTTCGAGGAAATCTGCGAAATCATGAAGGCCTACGATGTCGCCTTCAGCCTCGGCGATGGCCTGCGTCCCGGCTCGATCTACGACGCCAACGACGAAGCGCAACTCGGCGAACTCAAGACCCTCGGCGAACTGACCCAGATCGCCTGGAAACACGACGTGCAAGTCATGATCGAAGGCCCCGGCCATGTGCCGATGCACATGATCAAGGAGAACATGGACCTGCAACTGGACCAGTGCAGCGAAGCCCCGTTCTACACCCTGGGTCCCTTGACCACCGACATTGCCCCCGGCTACGACCACATCACCAGCGGCATCGGCGCCGCGATGATCGGCTGGTACGGCACCGCCATGCTCTGCTACGTCACGCCGAAGGAACACCTCGGCCTGCCCGACAAGGACGACGTCAAGGTCGGCATCATCACCTACAAGCTCGCCGCCCACGCCGCCGACCTCGCCAAGGGCCACCCCGGCGCCCAGATTCGCGACAACGCATTGTCCAAGGCGCGCTTCGAATTCCGCTGGGACGACCAGTTCAACCTCGGCCTCGACCCGGACAAGGCACGCGAATTCCACGATGAAACGCTCCCGAAGGAATCAGCCAAGGTCGCCCACTTCTGCTCGATGTGCGGCCCGCACTTCTGCTCGATGAAAATTACGCAGGAAGTTCGGGAATTTGCGGCGCAGCAAGGCTTGGATGAGCAGGCTGCGTTGACCAAGGGGATGGAGGTTAAGTCAGTGGAGTTTGTGAAGGCCGGGGCTGAGGTTTATCGGAAGCTCTGAGTCTCGCCAAACGGTTGGCAGCAAGGGAAAGGCGGCTGAATTGGCCGCCTTTTTGTTTTTTGACGGGTCACACGGTCAACCGGAAAAAATGGCCAAAATTGAAATCATGGAGGCTGTCGTCAGCTATTCCGAAATTCTCGGAAGGGACATGATTTCCCAGTCTCCGTAGTGGATTCCATCGTGGTAAAGGCAGTCCTTGTAAAAATAAAGAGGACTGGGAGGGAGGCTATCTGCGGAGCCGCTCCAATACTCTTTGTCATTCAAGAAGCCAATTCGGAACGAAGTTTGGTATGTGAAATGTATCCACTCGATTGGGCCGATCCACGGCCCATCCTCACCCCAGTCTTCCATTACCAAGTCGCATGGTGTGCGACCGTGGAACAGTTTGAGATAAATGCCGGGGAGGGTCGGATCTGCATTATGAGTATTCCTTTTGATGAGCAAAAAGCTTTCTGCGCATTCCTCAAGGGTTATGCGGGGTGCTGATTGGATAATATTTGCTATGTGCCGTTTCAGTGGAGCAGCGGACTCTTCCCCCAAGCTCAGTAGTGCTTTCAAGTATTCGTCTGCAAGTTGTTCTGGCCCCGGCTTGTTATGGGCGATGGCAGCATCGACTTCCATGTTTAGGCTCCTTGGAATACGTCTTTACGGTGCTGTGCGACAAACTCGCCATGAGGTAGAAATCGCTCGGGAATTTCGATCATTTTGTTTTCGATTGATAGAAAAACGTCGCGTGTAAAGTCATCGGTTTGACTCCGAATTGCTCCTGATAGGACGATCTTAAAGTCATCAGTCAGCGTAATCAGCCCCTTATCGAAGGCCCGATCATGAATAGCCGAAAGGCAAAGGCCGTTGCTAGGATTCAGTCGGTTCGCCTTGTCCTTGCTCCACGGCACGATATGGCTGGCGATCAGCAAGCGTGGTTCGGAGAGGCCTGACATGCAGCAACGTCCCCGGTAGCTGGCCAGAACGGCACGGCGGAAAAAGTTTTGCTTGATGCGTTGCTCGGTAAAGACGCGGCGGGTTTCGCCGGTGAAGTCGTCGGGAATCTGGAAGTCGTCGGTTTTTGCCTCTTCCTGACGGTCGACCGTCGAAACCAAGCCAAATTGCTGGCGCAGTTGTTCGCACTCAAGTGCCAAGCCTTCCCAGTCGGCGTGGAAGTCGGCCCATATTTCGCGGTCAAGATTTGACGCGCCATCGAGGCCTTTACGGCCAGTGCTGGTAATTGCTGGATCGAGGCTGGCGAAATTGACGAGCTTCATGGCAACTGCTGACGGCGTTCGGCCAATCAGTGCAGCCAGTTGAATAATTTCCGGGTTACGAGAGTGCAATTTGCCGAACGGCAATTGGCAGTACAAATGGAAAGCGAGTTTGAGTTGATCTTTAGTCCAGCGGCCAGAACTCATGATGTTTTCAGGCAGCACAACCGAAGTGGCTGCTGCCGGCTCCCTAGTTGTTAATAACGGAAGCATGAGTTTAGCCGTTGCGGCAACCATTGGTACGACGGCGGCATCGGCGAACAGGCGATAGGCTTGCTTATCAGAAACCGAAATCCTGAACGTATCCGGAAAACCCATCAGCCGCGCACATTCGCGCGGAGTCAGTCGGCGCGGATTGATGCCCTCACCCTGATACACAAGGATTTCCGAGCCATCCTTGTAATAACGGGCGGAGAGGGTGCGGGCGACGCTGTCGGGGTAAACCAGCCCGAAGCCGAAGCCGTTGCCGGCGGCTTTGTGTTTGGCGGCGTAGCCTTGCAGGTAGGCCCAGAGCTTGTCGCTCAGGGTGTATTTTGGATCAACCCGGTTTTCGGCGTGCTGGAAAAATCGGTCGCCATCCCTTGCCAGCTTGGGTTCGCTGCCATCCGTCTTGTGCAGGATTTCGGCCATGGTTCGCCGGCCTTTCGCGGGTAGCGGCAGTGCGCTCCAGTCGAAGCCAATCCGGTCTGCCTTGCGAAAGCCGACGATCATGATGCGTTCGCGGTGTTGCGGCACGAAATGAGCGCCGTCGATGACGCGGGTGTGGATGTCGTAGCCGAGATCGTCGAGAGCGCGCTTGATGACATCGAAGGTGCGGCCCTTGTCATGCGACATCAGGTTTTTGACGTTTTCGAGCAGGAAGGCGCGCGGCTGTTTTTTCTCAATGATGCGGCACACGTCGAAGAACAGCGTGCCTTGCGTTTCATCGGCAAAGCCGTGGGCGCGACCGAGGGCGTTCTTTTTGGAAACGCCGGCAATCGAGAAGGGTTGGCAGGGAAAGCCGCCGAGCAGCACGTCGTGATCGGGAATGTCGGCAGCGTCAATTTTGCTGATGTCGCCGGTGATGCTGTGGCCTTTGGGGAAATTTTCGACGTAAGTTTTTTGCGCGTAGCTGTCCCATTCGCTGGTGAATACGCATTGCCCGCCGAGTTCTTCGAAGGCCATACGAATACCGCCGATGCCGGCAAAAAGGTCGACAAAACTGAATGCGGCGTTGTCGTTTAGCGGAAGTTCAAGCGGTAGCAGGCGTTGCAGGCCGAAAATGTATTTCTGCGGCACCTCTTCGTTGACTACCCAGTGGCGCACGGCACGTGCGGTAACGCCAAGGTGAGCGGCAATTTCGGCTTGCGTATGCAGGTGCAAGGCACTGGACAAATAACGGGTGGCAAGATCGGTATCGGGGCCGGTGTGCAGTACGGTGGTCATGACTTGCCTTTGGTTGATCTGGTATCAAAAGCGGAAATTACGCCGCTTTTTGTCCCCTGGCAAGTTTTGCTTTTGTTGCGCACTGTTTTCAGCCACTTGGCGGACAGCAACAATGGCTGAACGAACCGGGCCTGCTTGGTTCCGAACATTTGCGCTAAAAAGCCGCATTTGGGTGCGACGGCGCGAGGCTCCGGAACTCACTGCTTTTTTGGATCAAATGACCTACAATAAAAGCTCACATGAGCCATCAAGGAGTTTCTCATGGCAAAAGCAATACTTGAGCCTCACCAAAACAAGGCACCAGACGATAACGAAACCGGGCAATCGATAGCTGACTCTCGGGTCGAGCAGGTTCAGGCTGCGTACGCGGTTTCGGCGGTTGCTCCGGGTGCGGCTGGGGCATGGGTGCTTTACCGCAACCACTTTCTGAATAGCTCGGCGCAGACCCAGATTAGCGAGATTCGCAAGGGGGCAGCAGCCAGCAATTTGATCGGCATGGCCGAGGCGCTGCGCGTGCCGCGCGAGAAGATTTATCAGCTGATTGGCCTCTCGGCCTCGACGGCCAAGCGCAAGCTGGCCAAGGATGAAACACTGGACCCGCCGATGACCGAGCGTCTTAACCGGATTGGTGCCATCGAAAAACTGGCGGAAGATACTTTCGGCGATGCTGATATGGCGAGCGCTTGGTTGCTGGCGAGCAATCTGGGGCTGGGCAACGTAACGCCATTATCGATGCTCGATACCGAAATCGGCTGCCGTGAAGTTTCACGCGTGCTGAATGCGATTGCTTATGGTAGCGCCGCTTGATGCGCGCCTGGCGGATTGCCAAGGCCAAGCACGCCCTTGATCGTAGCGGCGCCGGTGGTTTGGCTGATGGCGGACGTTGGCACGCGCAGGGGACGCCGGTCATTTACGCCGGATTAAGCGTTGAGATTTGTGCGCTGGAAAAACTGGCGCATACCGGCACCTTTCTACCCGCTGATCTGGTGCTGGTTTCGCTGACAATGCCGGACGATGCTGCACTTTTTGAGACAGCCGATTGCGACACGCTGGCCGGCTGGGAGGCGACGCCGCCCGGTGTCATCTCCATCGAATTCGGAACGGATTTTTTGCGCTCAGCGCGGGCGCTCGGCTTGATCGTTCCTTCCGCGATTGTGCCGGAGGCGCGCAACCTGATCCTGAATCCCTTGCATCCCCGGTTTGCAGAAGTTGAGTTAAAGATTGAACGGCCCTTCGTCTTTGACCAACGGCTACGGGCGCTCGGTTTTTGATGGCAAACGAACAAAATCTTTGGGTGTGCCGCCCCAACTGCGCAGCCTGCTGCATCGCTCCCTCCATTTCCTCGCTAAACAAGCCGGCGGGCGTGCCGTGTCGCCATCTCGACGCTGATTTTCGCTGCATGATTTTCACCAGTCCCGAACGCCCGAAATGCTGCGCCGGCCTGCAAGCGTCGCCGGAAATGTGCGGCGAAACGCGCGACCATGCGCTGATCTGGCTGGCGAATCTGGAAGCGGCTACACGACCGGGATAGTAGAATGCGCCCTCCCCAACTTGGCAAATGCGCAGGTAGCGTCTCATGGACCCGATTCTTCTCTTAAAAGCACTGATCCTCGGCGTTGTCGAAGGGCTGACGGAATTTCTGCCGATTTCATCGACCGGGCACTTGATTTTGGCCGGTGATTTGCTGGGTTTTAACGATGATCGCGGCAAGTTGTTTGAAATTGTCATCCAGTTCGGCGCCATTCTGGCCGTGGTTTGGGAATATCGCGAGCGCTTGCTGGTTGTCGCGCGCGGCGCTTTTAGCGATGCGGCGGCGCAGAAATTCATCCTTAACCTGTTCGTTGCCTTTCTGCCCTTGGCGATTCTCGGTCTGGCTTTCGGTAAGGCGATCAAGGCGCATTTGTTTAACCCCTTTGCCGTCGCGACGACTTTTATTCTCGGCGCCTTCGTCATTCTCTGGGCTGAAAAACGTGAGCATCAAGTCCGTGTCGAAACGGTTGAGGAAATGACCCTGCTCGACTCGCTAAAAATGGGAATTGCACAGGCTTTTGCCTTGATTCCCGGCACCTCGCGCTCCGGCGCGACGATTATTGGCGGCTTGCTGTTCGGCTTGTCGCGCAAGGCGGCGACCGAATTTTCATTTTTCCTCGCCATTCCAACCATTGGCGCAGCGACCGTTTATCAGCTCTACAAGGAGCGCGCCTTGCTCAATGCCGACGATATCGGCATGTGGGCGGTTGGCTTTGTTTCGGCGTTTATTTCGGCATTTTTGTGCGTGCGCTGGCTACTGCGCTTTATTTCAAGCCATGATTTCACGCCTTTCGCGTGGTATCGCATCGTTTTCGGCATTGTGGTTCTCTCCACGGCGCACTTTGGCTGGGTGCAGTGGGCCGCCCATTAATTATTTTTCTGCATGGTTTTTGCTCGTCACCGGCCTCGTGGAAATCACGCGTGCTGGCCGAGCAGATGGCGGAACGGGGTTTGGCGGCGCAGTTGATTTGCCCGCAAATTCCTCCTGTGCCCAATACCGCGGTGGAATTTCTCGGCCAGTTGATCGAAACCAGCGCCGGGCCGGTCACGTTGGTGGGCAGTTCCTTGGGCGGGCATTACGCCAACTATCTGGCGGAAAAGTACGGGCTGAATGCGGTTTTGATCAATCCTGCTGCGGTCGACCGGCTAAATGTCGCTAAATTTATCGGCGAGCAGGCCAACTTTCATAGCGGCGAGCCTTTCTTTTTTAGCGCGGCCCATGCCGCTCAATTAAAAGCGCAAGTAAGGCCGCCAACGCTGGCCCGTTATTGGCTGATGGTGGAAAGCGCTGACGAGGTGCTGGATTACCGACAGGCACTTGATTTTTACGCAGGCTGCCGGCAAACCGTCTTGCCGGGTGGCGACCACAGCTTCACGAAGTTTCCCGATTTCGTGCCGCAAATCATTGAATTCGCTGGGCTATAATCCATTTATGAATGTATTGTTTGAAGAAGATGGCGGCTTTAAGGCCGGCAATATTATGGCCGACAACGATAGTTCGTTGCAGGTCGAAATGCCGAGCGGCAAGCGCAGCAAGATTAAGGCCGCAACCGTGTTGCTGCGTTTCGAGAAGCCGTCGGCGGCGCTTTTACTCGATGAAGCGACACCATTAGCCGAAGAAATTGAACCGGATTTCCTGTGGGAGTGCGTGAACGATGGCGAATTTTCGTTTCTTGATTTTGCCCGTGATTACTACGGACACCAGCCAGCCCCGGTCGAAGCGACGGCGGTGCTGCTTGCCCTGCACGCCGCGCCCATCTATTTCCACCGCAAAGGCAAGGGCCGCTTCCGCAAGGCGCCTGCCGACATTCTCGCAGCTGCTTTGGCCAGTCTTGAAAAAAAGCGTCAGCAAGCGCTCGCGATGGAAGGCTGGATTAGCGAACTAAAGGAATTCCGCCTGCCACCGGAAATCGGCACACTGACCGATGCGCTGCTTTATGCGCCGGATCGCAACAAAGCGGAAACCAAGGCCTTTGAAACCGCCTGCGCCGAAACCGGCTTGAGCGCTGCGCAACTATTGTTCAAGTGCGGCGCGATCAAATCGGCGTACTTCCTTCATTACCGCCGCTTTTTGCACGAACAGTTTCCCAAGGGCACCGGCTTCCCGGTGCTTGACGCGCCGGGTTTACCGCGTGATCTGCCGCGTGCCGATGTCCGCGCCTTTTCGATTGACGATGCCAACACGACTGAAATTGACGATGCGCTATCGGTCGTCAAACTACCCGGGATCGGCTCGCGCATCGGCATTCACATCGCTGCCCCTGGCCTGGCCATTGAACACGGCTCGCCACTTGATGGCATCGCCCGCGCCCGCTTATCCACCGTTTATATGCCGGGCAACAAGATCACCATGCTGCCCGATGCAGTGGTCCAGAATTACACTCTGGCCGGTGGCGTCGATTGTCCGGCGGTTTCCTTGTATCTCACGGTCAACGACGTTTTTGAGGTGATTTCTCACGAGTCGCGGCTGGAAATGGTGCATATCGCCGCCAATCTGCGCCACCATGAAATTGAACCCTGGTTCAACGCTGAAACCATCAACGGCCCGCTACCTGACCAGCCGTTCAAGGATGAGTTGGTCCATCTCTGGCACTTTGCCAACGCCTGCGAAGGCCGGCGCGGCAAGCCTTCGGCGATGCAGGGCAATAACGATTACAACTTTGCCATTGAAGGCGATCTGGCCGATCCGGATGCCTGCATGGTCGAGATCAGCGAGCGCAAACGCGGCAGCCCACTCGACAAGTTGGTTGCTGAATTGATGATCGTCGCCAATTCAAGCTGGGGTGGCTTGCTGGCTGAAAAGAATATTGCCTGCCTTTACCGCGCCCAGACGCAGGGCAAAGTGCGGATGACGACCTCGCCACTGCCGCACGAAGGACTCGGCGTGCCGCAATATGCCTGGATGACTTCGCCGCTGCGCCGTTATTGCGACATGGTCAATCAATGGCAGTTAATCGCCTGTTTGAAGGGTGAAACGCCGGCTTTCGCGCAGAAATCAGCCGAACTGTTTGGCGCAATGCGTGATTTTGAGATCACTTACGCGGCTTATGCTGACTTTCAGCGCCAGATGGAGCGTTATTGGTGCCTGCGCTGGTTGCAGCAACGTGGCTTGACTGAAGTTGATGCCACCGTGCGCCGCGAGCAGTTGGTCAAAATCGATCATTCGCCACTCATGTTGCGCATCCCTTCATTGCCCGCCGATCTGCCTGCGGGGCAGCGCGTGCGCTTGACGATTGAAAACATCGACTTGTTGGCGCCGGAACTGACTTGCCGCTTTCTCAGCCTGCTCGGCGAAGTCACCCCGCCTGGGGCGGCAGAAGGGGAAGCGCAGTGAGCTTGAGCAAGGCGCCGGTTGCTCAGCGCTTGTTTGCTCTCTTGCCAACCGTCTCGCCGCTGGCTCTCGGCATCGGCGTGTCGGTTTTTTTGCATGGGGCCGTGCTGACGCGGAACTTCAAGTTCCCCGATGCCGCCAACGCCGCCCGCGAAAAGGCGATGGACATTATTCTGGTCAACGCCAAATCAGCGAACAAACCGCGTGATCCACAAGCGTTGGCCCAGTCCAATCTCGATGGCGGTGGCAATACGGAGGAAGATCGCCGTGCCAAAACCCCGCTGCCACCGACCCAGCAGCAAACCACAGGGGTCGATCTGGAGCAGATACAGCGCCGCGTACGCGATCAGGAGGCGCGCCAGCAAAATTTGCTGACTCAGGCCAAAAGCTTGCGGTCGGTCGCTCCATCCGTCAATGCCAACGAACAACCGACCCCATCGCCGAATATCAGCGGTAGCGATCTGGCCGAATCAGCGCGCGCGATGGCGCGGCTGGAAGGGGAAATCAGCAAATCAATCGATGAATACAACAAACTGCCGCGCAAAAAATTCCTCGGCACACGTACTGAGGAATACCGCTTTGCCCGCTATATGGAAGACTGGCGCAACAAAATTGAACGCGTCGGCACGCTGAATTATCCGGCGGCGGCGCGGGGAAAATTGTACGGTTCTCTGATGTTGACCGTAGCAATCACCGCTGATGGGCAGGTCGCTCGCATCGACATCAATCGTTCCTCCGGGCACAAGGTGCTCGACGATGCCGCACGGCGCATTGTGCAGATGGCCGCGCCTTATGCCGCTTTTCCGCCGGATATTCGACGCGATACCGATATTCTGGAAATCACCCGCACCTGGCACTTCACCCAGGGCGATCAACTGAGCGCCAAATGACTGACCGCTACTGCGTTTTCGGCAACCCGATTGCCCATTCAAAATCGCCGGCGATACACGCCCAATTTGCGACGAGCACGGGCCAGGATTTGAGCTATGAAGCCTTGCTCGCCCCGCTCGATGGCTTTGCGAACGCGGTACGTGACTTTGTTGCCGCAGGCGGACGCGGGGCGAATGTGACGGTACCCTTCAAGGAAGAAGCGTTTCGCCTTTGCACTCGGCTTAGCCAGCGTGCCGAGCGCGCCGGCGCAGTGAATACGCTGGTTTTTGACGGACCAGACATTTTTGGCGACAACACCGATGGCGCCGGTTTGGTCCGCGACATCAGCAGCAATCTTGGTTTCGACCTGGCCGGCAAACGAATTTTGTTGCTGGGTGCCGGCGGCGCGGCGCGGGGCGTAATCTTGCCTTTGCTTGCCGGGCAGCCGGCAAGTTTGTTCATTGCCAATCGCACGGCTGAAAAGGCGGAAGCACTAGCCAAGGTTTTTTCTGATGCCAAAATTTATACCGGAAACATCGCGCAAACGGTAGGGCAGCAATTCGACGTGGTGATCAATGCAACTTCAGCGAGCCTGACGGGCGAGAAAATAATTCTTCAAGACGGCATGTTTGCACCGGGTAGCCTCGCCTACGACATGATGTACGGCAAGGGTGAAACAGCTTTCCTGTATCTAGCCCGCGAACAAGGCGCGTCCCAATGCGCTGATGGTTTAGGCATGCTGGTCGAGCAGGCGGCTGAAGCCTTTGAGTTGTGGCACAAGGTTCGCCCTGAAACACAGCCCGTCCTCGCCGGCCTGAGAGCGCAACTCGCCGCATGAGGAGCGTGGGCCGCTGGCTCAAATGGGGGCTCTTGGGGTTGGTCGGGATTTTTATTGCCTGGCAAATTTGGCTACTCGCTTGGGTGCTGCTATGGAACTGGGTTAACCCCGGCACCACGCGCTTCATGGAAATCCGTCTCAGTGAACTGCGTGAAAAAAATCCCGAGGCACAGCTTAAAAAAGAGTGGGTGCCTTACGAGCGGATTTCGACCCACCTGAAACGCGCCATCATTGCCTCCGAAGATGCCAAGTTCGTCGATCATGAAGGCTTCGACTGGGAAGGCATCCAGAAAGCGATGGAAAAGAACCAAAAAAAGGGGCGCTTCGTCGCCGGCGGTTCGACGATCAGCCAGCAACTAGCCAAGAACCTGTTTCTGACACCCAGCAAATCCTATTTACGCAAAGCTGAAGAGGCGATCATTACCTTGATGCTGGAGAATTTGTGGAGCAAGCGGCGAATTTTTGAGGTTTACCTGAATGTGATCGAATGGGGCAACGGTGTGTTTGGCGCCGAAGCGGCGGCACGCCACTATTACAACATCGGCGCCGCCCAACTTGGCGCGGAGCAATCGGCGCGACTGGCCGGCATGGTTCCGAATCCACGTCTTTATGACCGGGCACGCAATGCACCGGGCCTGGCCAGAAAAACCGCGATTATTCTCGGGCGGATGCCGGGCGCAGAAATCCCCTGAATCAGTCTTGCACCAGATTGGGCAGTGCTAGAATGATTCCTTCATTGCGCAGCGCACCATAAGCCTTATGAGCGACCCAACCAACACGACTGAAGCAGACATCGTCAAAGACGATCTTGCCGAAGTGCAAAATCTGCTGGCCAAACACCGTCTGGTCGAAGATTTGTCGCGGCGTCAGGAATCTGGTCGCCATGGTGTCGTCGAAAGTCTCGTCCAGCGCCAGCACATTACCGAACTGCGGCACCTTTTCTCACGCTTGCCAACGGTCACGGTTGCGCTCATTCTCAGCGCTTTACCCGAAGAAGACCGCCTGATCGCGTGGAAAGAGATTGCTGAAGAGCGCATTGATTCGATTCTCGAATTGCTCTCCGAGGATATCTGCGAAGATCTTGTCGGTGATGGTCATCACACCAGCAACAAGGTGATGGTCAACACCTTTGAGCTGCACAATGGCCGCCTCAGCCAAATTACGGTTGATCGACCCGCTCTGTTAGCCAATATCAAGCCAATCTGGGTTGACCTCGTCGCACCGACGCCGCGCGTACGCGAATGGGTGGGCAAGCATTTTGGTCTCGAACTGCCTGACCCGGAAGACCTGACCGACCTTGAAGCCAGTGCTCGCTTCTATATTGAGGATAACGGCGAAGTCCATCTGCATTCAGATTTCCTGCTGGATCTTGAGAATTCGTCGCGCAACGTGGCGGTGGCCTTCATTCTGCACAAGGACATTCTTTTCTCGGTGCGTACCGAGGAACTGCCAGTCTTCCGTTTGCAACGTTTGCGGGCGCGCACCCAGCCCGGTTATGTAACGGATGGCACCGATGTCTTGCTCGACCTTTACGCCGCCGATGCCGAATACTCCGCTGATCGCCTGGAAGATGTTTATGCCGAGCTGGAGTCGGTTGGCAAACAGGTGCTCAACACTCAACTGACCGACGATGAAGCCGGGAATATTCTTGCCGACATAGCGCGCCAGGAAGACTTGAACGGGCGCATCCGGCGCAACGTGCTGGATACCCGCCGCGCGCTGTCCTTCCTGATGCGCGGCAAATTCCTGACCACCGGGCAATTGGAAGATGCACGGCAGATCATGCGCGACATTGAATCGCTCGATGGCCACACCTCGTTCCTATTCGGGAAAATCAACTTCCTGATGGACGCGACCGTCGGCTTCATCAACATCAACCAGAACAAAATCGTCAAACTGTTCTCGGTGGTGTCGGTCGGCCTTTTGCCACCAACGCTGATCGCCAGTGTTTACGGCATGAATTTTCAGTTCATGCCGGAACTGCAATGGGAATACGGCTACCCATTCTCACTGGCCTTGATGCTGGCCTCGGTCATCGCGCCGTTCTGGTTCTTCCGCAAAAAAGGCTGGCTGAGTTAAACCTGATCCGGCGTCAGCAGCTTGAGGCCGACGATACCAGCGACAATCAGCCCGATGCTGATCAGCCGCGCCACTTCGCGTGATTCACCAAACAGAAACATCCCGAGGATTGCCGTACCAACCGCGCCGATCCCCGTCCACACGGCATAAGCGGTGCCAAGCGGCAAAAATTTCAGCGACCAGCCGAGTAGCGCAACGCTGACCACCATTGCCAGCAAGGTTGCAAGCGATGGCCACAAGCGACTGAAACCCTCGGTATATTTCAGCCCGACCGCCCAGCCAACCTCGCAAAGGCCGGCAAAAAACAGAACCAGCCAGGCGAGTCCAGTGCTCATTTCAGGCTAGCGAAATAGGCGTCGGCAGCCGCGATGGTGGCAGCGATGTCGGCATCGGAATGCGCAGCAGAGACGAAGCCAGCCTCAAAGGCTGACGGGGCAAAATAATGGCCGGCAGCCAGCATGGCGTGGAAGAAACGGTTGAAAGCCTCCTTGTCACAGGCCAGCACTTCATCGTAAGTGCCCGGACATTGCTCGGCAAAATAGAGGCCGAACATGCCACCTACGTTTTGTGCGCTGAAGGCAATACCGTGTTTTTTTGCAGCAGCGACCAAACCATCACACAGCGCCTTGGTCTTTGCGGTCAACGCCTCGTAGAAGCCTTTTTCCTGGATCAGTTTTAGCGTCGCCAAGCCTGCAGCGGTGGCAATTGGATTACCGGAAAGCGTACCGGCCTGATAAACCGGGCCGAGCGGGGCGATTCTTTCCATGATTTCACGCTTGCCGCCGAAGGCACCGAGTGGCATGCCGCCGCCGACGACTTTGCCAAAGGTGGACAGATCGGGCGTGATGCCGAACAGGCCTTGGGCGCTTTTCAGGCCAACTCGGAAGCCGGTCATCACTTCATCAAAGATCAAAACAGCACCGTACTTCGTGCATTGCTCACGCATCGCGTAGAGAAATTCCTGCGTCGGGGCGATCAGGTTCATGTTGCCGACCACCGGTTCAACGATAACTGCAGCGATCTTGTCGCCATGTTTGGCGAAAGCGTCGGCTAGTTCCTGCGGATTGTTGTAGGTGAGCACCATGGTGCACTCGGCAACACCTGCCGGCACGCCGCTCGAAGATGGGTTGCCGAAGGTCAGCAGGCCGGAGCCGGCCTTGACCAGCAGGCCGTCGGAATGGCCGTGATAACAACCTTCAAATTTGATTAGCAGATCACGGCCGGTATAGCCGCGCGCCAGGCGAATGGCGCTCATCGTTGCTTCAGTGCCGGAGGAAACCAGGCGAACCATATCCATCGACGGTACCAATTCGCAGAGCAAGTCGGCGATATCGACTTCCTTCTCGGTTGGCGCACCGAAGGACAAACCATCAACGACGGCAGCCTGAACGGCGGCGATCACCTCCGGGTGAGCGTGGCCGAGAATCATCGGCCCCCAGGACCCCACGTAGTCGGTGTACCACTTGCCGTCCGCATCCTGCACCTTGGAGCCAACACCCTTCTGGAAGAAACAGGGCGTGCCGCCGACCGAGCGAAAGGCACGAACCGGCGAATTGACGCCGCCGGGAATGTGGCGCTGGGCGCGTTCAAAGAGTTGCTGGTTGCGGGAGGTCATGGCTTGGATTCCTCGAAAAGACGTTGATAGTTGGCAGCGCGCAGAGCAATGTCCGGCGCATTGAAGAGATCGGTAATCACGGCCAGCAAGTCAGCGCCAGCGGTAATCAGTGGAGCAGCATTTTCCAGCATGATCCCGCCAATGGCGCAAGTTGGTACGGTCAACTCGTTTTTTGCGCGAAAAAACAGGTCGACCGTAGCGCTTGCCGCGTCAGGTTTGGTTAGTGACGAATAGACAGCCCCGAAAGCCACATAATCAACACCAGCTTTCTCTGCTGCTTGGGCCGCCGCAAAATCAGCGTAACACGAGGCACCGAGGATTTTGTCAGGGCCGAGAATAGCGCGTGCAAACGCCAAACTGCCGTCATCCTTGCCCAAATGCACGCCATCAGCGTCGATCAGGTGGGCCAGGGCGATGTCGTCATTAATCAGCAAACGCGCGCCAAAGCGGCGAGTGATTTGACGTAGCGCACGAGCCCGCGCCACTTGTTCGGGCATCGGGCTTTGTTTGTCGCGATATTGAACAATACGGCAGCCACCGCTCAGAGCCGCTTCAATGTCGGCCAGTAGTCGATTGCCGTCCGCACGTTCCGGCGTAATGGCGTAGAGGCCGCGCAGCTTATTCGGCATCTGCTTTTGCTTCCTCGTCACCACGCGCCCAGAAGAAACGGTCGGGAATGAATTGGCCCATGCCGGCCCGAAAACCGTTGGCCAACGTTTGCCAGGTGTAGTCCTGCGCATCGCGCACGGCATCTTCGACGCTGGCGCCACCGGCAATGCAGCCGGTAATCGCCGAGGCCAGCGTGCAGCCGGAACCGTGATAACTGCCGGGCAGTCTTTCCCAGGTATCGCGGCGAATCTCGCCTTCCGGGCCAAAAAGAATGTTGGTCACCTGCGGCGTGTTTTCGTGAGTGCCGGTAATCAGTACATATTGCGCACCCATTTCGATCAGGCGCTGGGCGCAGACTTCAACCGAAGGTTCGCCAGCGTCCTCATCACTCTCGGCCAGGCGACGTGCTTCTGGCGCATTCGGCGTAAGCAGCGTGGTTTGCGGCAGCAGCATTTCGCGCATGGCCGAAATAATATCTTCGCCGGAAAGTTCATCGCCGCGCCCGGAGGCAAGAACCGGATCAAAAATAACCGGGATTTCCGGGTAATCGGCGATGATTTCAGCCACCGCCAGCACGTTTTCAATGCTCCCCAGCAAGCCGATCTTGAAAGCGGCGACCGGCATGTCTTCGAGGACCGCGCGTGCCTGTTGTTCGAGCAATTCGGCGCCCACCGGGTGCACGCTGTGAACGCCGACCGTGTCTTGTACGGTCAACGCCGTAATGGCGGTCAATGGATGGCAGCCGAGGCTGACCAAAGTGAGCATGTCGGCCTGAATACCGGCCCCCGCAGAGGGGTCGCTGGCAGCGAAGACAAGAACGAGCGGCGGTGTTGGGATTTGTTTGTTTGCGGTCATCAGACTCCGCCTGCTTGGCGGATGGCTAGATCATTCAGTAAAGTGGCCGGAATTTTATCTGAAACTTGAGTCCATCGCCTTGATTGAGACGCCCGATCTGTATGAGCGCCAAGGGTTGACCCATTATTTTGAGAGGGTGGCGTTTTAAATCCGGCGTAGTATCATGCTTCGTTAGAAAAGCGCACCAATCGACGGTGCCGGGGGACAAGAATTGGCTGACCTTTCCAGTCTGCGTGACGTCAAAGTAATGGTCATTGATGACAGCAACACCATCCGTCGCAGTGCCGAGATTTTTCTCGTGCAAGCGGGGTGTCAGGTCGTCCTTGCCGAAGACGGATTCGATGCGCTGGCCAAGATCGCCGATCACCAGCCAAAAGTCATTTTTTGCGACATCATGATGCCGCGTCTTGACGGCTACCAGACCTGCTCACTGATCAAAAAAAACCCGCGCTTCAAGGCCACGCCGGTCATAATGCTTTCTTCCAAGGATGGTTTGTTCGATCGGGCGCGTGGGCGCATGGTAGGTTCTGACCAGTATCTGACCAAACCATTCACCAAAGACAGTTTGTTGCAAACGGTTGCCGCTTTCGCCTTGCCCGTCGCTGGCGAAACACCTTAAAGTTTTACTGGAGCAAAAATGCCGATCAAGAACATTCTCGTTGTCGATGATTCGCCGACTGAACGGTTTTTTACTGTCGATCTACTGACTAAAGCGGGTTATCAGGTAACGACAGCCGAAAACGGGGAAGAGGGCATCGCCAAGGCCAAGGCCAACAAACCTGACTTGATCCTGATGGATGTCGTGATGCCTGGTCTCAATGGCTATCAGGCAACGCGCACCCTGACCCGCGACGAGGAAACCAAAGGTATTCCGGTTATCGTCTGCACCTCCAAGGGGCAAGAAACTGACAAAATTTGGGGTTTGCGGCAAGGGGCGGTTGATTACTTGGTCAAGCCACTTAATGCCCAAGAGCTGCTGCAGAAAGTAGCGGCACTTCCCTGACGCATGGCCAAGAAAACCAGCTTACGGGATTTTCAGGCCTACCTGGCAGATCGTCTGACCAGTGCGGCACAGGGCCGCACATCTTCTTCATGGCTCGGCTTGCAGGCCGGGGAGGCTTACTGGCTGATTGATCTGGCCGATAGCGGCGAAATTATTCAGGCCCCCAAATTGACCCAGGTACCGATGACGCAGCCCTGGTTTGCGGGGATCGCTAATATTCGCGGGAATTTATATGCGGTCGCTGATTTTTCGATGTTTTGCGGCAGCACGCCCACGGCACGCAACAATAATGCGCGCTTGCTCCTGGTAGGAACGCCGCATGGAGCCAATGCATCAATATTGGTATCACGCATGCTGGGCCTGAAAAACCCGGAAGATTTTACCGAAGAGGCGCCAGATCCGGCTGCGGCGCAGTGGGAGGCGGCCCGTTTTTCAGATGGACAAGGTCGTATCTGGCGAAAACTGTCAGTTCGCGCCCTGCTGGACAATCACGAATTCATGAATATCGGGGTTTGATTCTTTAAACCTCTGAGCGGAGAAAAAAATGGCATTTGGCTTCAAAATTCCGGCGTTAGGCTCGGCAAATAAAGATGCGGGTGTCGCCTCGTCACCCACATCGCTTGCAGGTAAAAAGCTCGAGCTACCGGCTTTTCTCGCCAAGCAGTCGGCAACCCAGTCGATGAAAACGCTGGGCGTTATTTTCCTGGTCTTGCTGCTGCTGATTGCTGCTTTGGTTTATCACGACAATCGTGAGTCGACACACGGCACAGCCTATATTTCAGCATCAGGTGACATGCGCATGCTTTCGCAGCGGATGGCCAAGGCTTCTTCGCTGGCATTACAAGGCAATGCCAGCGCTTTTGCCCAGCTCAAGGAGTCACGCGATACCTTTGCCCAATTGCTTGAACGGCTGACGACAGGTGGCGAGGTAGGCGGCATGAGCGTACCCGCTTCGCCTGCCGGCGTTCGCCCACAAATAGAAGCTTTGACCCAGCGCTGGATGACGACAGACAAGGATGCTCAGGCGGTGATCGGGCAGGAAAAAAACTTGGTCGCGTTGGGCAAGAGCGTCGCGCTGATTGATAATAAAAACGGGGCTTTATTGGTGTTGACCGAGCAAGTTGCCGCGTTAAAACTTGAATCCGGTAGTGCGGCACGCGATATTGTGGCGGCCAACCAACTCGTGATGCTGACTCAGCGGATTGCCAAAAACGCTTCCGCCCTTCTCGTCGGTGATGAAATCAGCCCGGAAGTGGCATTTTTGCTCGGCAAGGATACCAATGCCTTCCGCGACATCTTGCAAGCTTTGGGCAAGGCCAACAACGACGCGGAAACCCGCGAAAAATTAAACGACCTGGGTGCCGCTTTCAAGGAATACCAGGAAGCAACGTCGGGCATCCTGTCCAACATGCAACCACTGGTGCTTTCCAAACAATCCGGTTCGCGCATTTTTCGTGAGAGTGATGAACTGCTCAAGGCAACCGATGACCTGGCTGCTGCCTACCAATCCGAATTGGCTGAACGCGCGCTGTATGTGATTTTGCTGGTCGTCATGAGCTTGTTGGCCGTTGGCGTACTGGCGCTGCTGGCCAAGATTTATCTCGATGACACGCAACGCCGCGCCGAATTAGCTGAGAAAGAGCGCCACGCCTCCGAATTGCTCAATCGGGAAAATCAGGACGCTATTTTGCGGCTGATGAACGAACTGGGCGACCTGGCCGACGGCGATTTGACGGTAACAGCGACGGTGAGCGAAAGCGTCACCGGCGCGATTGCCGACTCGATCAATTACACGATTGAAGAACTGCGTGTGCTGGTCGGTCGCATCAACGACGCAGCAAACCGGGTGACGCAGGCCTCCGAGATTGCCCGCCTGAATTCGGCGGAGTTGCTGGGTGCGGCAGAACGCCAATCCAGCGAAATTCAGGAAGCCGGTCAGTCGGCGCTCGATATGGCGCGCTCGATGAATGAAGTTTCCGGCAACGCCAATGAATCAGCGCAGGTGGCACGTCAATCGCTGGCCGCCGCAGAAAAAGGTACGACGGCGGTACAAGATTCGATCAAGGGTATGAACGAAATTCGTAACCAGATTCAGGAAACCTCAAAGCGAATCAAACGGCTGGGCGAAAGCTCGCAGGAGATTGGCGAAATCGTTGAACTGATTTCCGACATTACCGAGCAAACCAACGTCCTGGCTTTGAACGCGGCGATTCAGGCAGCTTCAGCCGGCGACGCGGGGCGCGGCTTTACGGTGGTTGCGGAAGAGGTGCAGCGACTGGCGGAACGTTCAGCGGAGGCAACCAAGCAGATTACGGCGATTGTGAAAACGATTCAGACCGATACGCAGGATGCCGTATCCGCGATGGAGCAATCAACCCGCGGCGTGGTCGATGGCGCCAAGCTGTCGGATGCCGCCGGTCAGGCGCTGGCCGAAATTGGTCAGGTATCGCGCAATCTTTCCGACCTGATTGAGCATATTTCCACATCAACCCAGGGCCAGGCCAACTCGGCAACCAAGGTTGCTCGCCTGATGCAGGACATCCTGCGCGTCAATGAACAAACGACGACAGGCACCCAGCGCACGGCTGAAGCGGTCGATGAACTGACCGCACTGGCTTCCGAACTCAAGGGTTCGGTCGCCGGCTTCAAGGTGGCTTGATAGGGATTTCAATAAACGATGAATGCGGCAACAGAATTCGATCTCGGTCCGCTGACCTGGGTCAAGGCAGAAATTGATCTCGCACTGGGGCGTGCCGAGCAGGCGCTGAGCGAGTATCAAGCGGGTGGCGACACAACCCACCTGAAATTCTGCCGCACCCACGTGCACCAGGTTTATGGTGCGCTTTCCATCGTTGGTCTGGATGGTGTGACGCAAGTTACCGAGTCGCTGGAAGCGCTCCTTCTGGCAATTGAAGAAGGCAACGCCAGTGATAAATCGGGCCGGGCGATCGAACTGGCTCTAGCCGATATTCACGCCTATCTTGATGATCTGATTGCCGGCGAACCCAATCAGCCCTTGCGCTTGTTACCAGCCCACACGGCGCTAGCCATCGCCCGTGGCTTACCAGCCCCCAGCCCGACCGATCTTTTTTATCCGGACCCGGCACTCCGCCCCCCCAAGCGCAAGACAGCTTTTGTAGCACTGAGCAGCGATGAGTTGAAAGCCTCGCTCAAGGCTGAACGGGCACGCTACCAAAAGGGCTTGCTAATCTGGCTCAAAACGCCGGAGCAACTTGAAACCGCTCTACAGCCAATGCGGCTGGCCCTGGCAAATATCGAGGCAACTCAGGAAATGCCTGCCGCACGGGCTTTCTGGTGGGTTGCCCAAGCTTTTCTCGATGCGCTGCCGGCGCTCCCGGCTAGTGACAAAGCCGCCCTGCGCCAAATGTTTTCGCGCATCGAGGCACAAATTCGCCACTTGCTCGACGGTTCACGCAATGTCGCCGAACGCCTGATGCGCGATGTGCTGTACACGGTTGCCCAAGCCCCGGCTGGCACCAGCCCCTTGGTCGATGAGGCGCAACTGGTTTTTCAACTGCGTGGGCTGATTCCGACGCCGGCTTCTGATCAAACGGCATCGCCGCTGCAGGAAAGTGCCTTGCGCCGCCTGCGCGAAGCACTCGCGGCAACTGAAGATTTGTGGAACAAGGTTTGTACCGGCAACGCGGCCTCAATGGCTGGTTTTGCCCAGCATGCAAAAACCTGCGCCCAGCTGACTGAAGAAATCGGCCAGACTGATCTGAAAAGGCTGGGGCAAGGGCTGGGTGCAATCGCCAACTGGTTGGCTGAAGATCCAGCGCGGCACAATGATGGTGCCGCAATGGAGGTGGCAACCGCCATTCTGTTGCTACAAAATGCGCAAGAAAATTTCCGTCGCCTGGGGACTGATTTTGCGCAACAGGTCGACCTCATGGTCGCCCGACTGTATGCCTGCATTGCTGGCCGGCCATTATCCAACGACGAAGGCTTGCCGCTGCTTGATGAAATGAGTCGTCAAGCCCAGGAGAAATTGCTGATCGGTCAGGTGGGTCGCGAAATCCAGAACAATCTGGCGCAGATCGAACAGGCGCTTGATCACTTCTTCCGCAACCCGGAAAAAGCGCACGATATTGCGGCACTGGACACACCATTCAAGCAAATCGCCGGGGCGCTGGCCATGCTTGGGCATTTCGCGGCGGTAAGCGATCTCAAGGAATGTAGCACGCGTATCCAGCGCTTTGCTCAGGCTGGCTATACGCCCGCAGCAACAGATTTTGAGACCGTTGCGCAGGATCTTTCGCAACTCGGCTTCTTTATCGATGCCCTGAAAACTGGCGAGACCAACTACGAAGCCTTCCTGCAACGCTTGAACGGGCAGCCAGCAGCTAGCGTGGATGACGAGGCCGAAGATGTTGCCGCGCCAACGCTCGAAGTTCAACTGGAGCAACACAAGCAGGAAACCCAGGCGCTGTTCGAGGCGCTCAAGGAAGCGCCGGAAGACAGCCGTCTGCGCAGCGAATTGAAACAAAATCTCCAAAGTTTGCAGAAGGATGCCGACCTGGTCGCCGATCAGGGCTTGGGCACAGCGGCCAAGGCCATGCTCAACGCGCTGGAAACCGGTGAAACCTTCGCACCGGCGATCAATGCGGCGGCTTCTACACTTGCACCACAGCAGCTTGAGGCACCACAACCTTCGGCGGCGACGCTAGAGCTGGCGCTATCCAGCCATGAAGAAATTGACGCCGAATTACTCGCTATCTTCCTTGAGGAAGCGCACGAAGTACTCGCGACGATCAGCGAGCAAATCAGTTTGCTCAACGCCAATCCGGCTGACCTTGAGGCGTTGACGACGATCCGCCGCGCAACCCACACGCTGAAGGGTAGTGGGCGCATGGTTGGCCTGACCGATCTGGGTGATGTCGGCTGGGCAATGGAGCAGACACTGAATATGTGGCTGACCCAGGAAAAGGCACTAACGCCTGATCTGCAAAAAATGATCGCTGATGGTCACGCACTGTTCACGCGCTGGGTTGATGCCCTTGAAAATGGCAAGGCCGATCCTGATCCGTCAGCGCTGGTCGCACTGGCTGATCGCTTGCGCGGGGTCGAGGCGGAAGAGGTGAAAGAACAGGCAGCGCTTGCCCCCGAGGTATCGCCGGTTCAGGTGATCGAATTGCCGGTTGCGGATGTCGATGACGAAGCGCCCGCGATTGTTCTTGATCTGCTTGAGCCGGAAGCCGTGGTTTCGGTTGTTGCCGAAGCGGCAGCCGATGAGCTTGTTGATCTCGACGCAGCGCACCTGCATGCAACGGCAGCAGCGCTGGAAGACTTGTTGGTCGGTGAAGATCAACAATTGCGGTCAACGCCAGAAATTGCTGAAATTTCCGAACCGCCGCCAGTCGCACCGCCCTCACCCACGCTCTACGACATTTTCTGCGAGGAAGCGCGCGGTCACCTGCATACGCTGCTCGACGCTTACGCAGAGCTTGAAGCCAATCCCGGCGCACCGACCACTTTTGAGATGACACGGGCGGCACACACCCTGGGTGGCATTGCGGCAACCGTTGGCCTGATGCCACTGAACCATCTGGCGATCACGCTTGAGCATGCGCTGCTACGCCGCGACAACTCAGGTCGTCCGGATAGTATTGAAGGGCTGGAAACGGTTCGCCAGGCGATTTTCACCCTGGAAAGTCTGTTCGCGGCACTGGCTCAACAACAAGCACCCGAAGAGCAAACGCAATTAATCGGGGCGTTGAGCGAGATTTTTCATCCGGAGCCTGAAACTATCGCGCCAGCAGCCGCGCTGGAAGTACCGGCAACTGCCGAAATCATTTCTCTGCCTGCCCGCAATGCAATAGTCGATCAGCCCATCGCTGCGGCGCCGCAGGCCATATTGCAGCTTCAGGATGAGTTTGATGAGCAATTACTACCAATTTTCCTTGAAGAGGCAGATGAGCAACTCGGCGAACTGACCGCCCAACTGCGCAATTGGCGCAGCTCATTGAATCAGGATGGCGCACCACGGGCGATTGCTCGCCTATTGCATACGTTCAAGGGCAATGCCCGGATGGCCGGGGCAATGAACCTTGGCGAAATGACACATTTGCTCGAAACGCGCGTCGAACAAGCCCTACGGGCAGGCGCTGCAACCGCACAATTCATTGATGAAATTGAAGCCGGCTGCGACCTCCTGGCACAGGGTGTTGGGCGTATTCGCAGCGGTGAACTGACAGAGCCGGTCGCCGAGCCGACAACTGAAGGGGCTACTGAAAAGCGGGTGGTCACGGCGAATACGGGCGCCGACAAGGAAGCAGAAGGTGGCCAGCAGGCAACCCTGCGCGTGCGCGCCGATCTGCTTGATCGGCTGGTCAATGAAGCCGGAGAATTGTCGATTGCGCGCACCCGGATTGAAGGCGAGATGCGCAGCTTCAAAACCTCGCTACTCGACTTGACCGAAAACGTCATTCGCTTGCGCCGTCAGTTACGCGAAATTGAAATTCAGGCAGAAGGCCAGATTCAGGCACGGGTTAGCCATACGCCGGAAGGCGAGGCAGAATTCGACCCACTTGAGCTTGACCGCTTTACCCGCTTCCAGGAACTGACCCGCTTCATGGCCGAATCGGTCAATGACGTGGCAACCGTCCAACAACAGCTGCTCAAGAATCTCGATGACACCAATGCGGCGCTGATCGCTCAGGCGCGGCTCAACCGCAGTCTGCAGCAGGAACTGATGGGCGTGCGCATGCTGCCTTTCGCCAGCCAGACCGAGCGCCTCTACCGCATCGTGCGGCAAACGACCAAGGATGTCGGCAAGCGGGCCAATCTGGAAATCAAGGGTGGCCAGGTTGAACTTGACCGCTCGGTGCTCGACAAGATGCTGGCGCCGCTTGAACACATGCTGCGTAATGCGATTACGCACGGTATTGAAAGCCGGGAGGCGCGGCTTGCTGCCGGCAAGAACGAGAGTGGCGAAATCACCATTGCGCTGGCCCAGGAAGGCAATGAAATCATTCTGACGATGGCCGACGACGGCTGTGGCCTTGATCGGGAACGGATACGTGCACGTGCCGAAACGACCGGTTTGTTGGCCCCGGGGGCGGTCATGGAAGAAGCGCGGCTTTTTGACTTTATCTTTGAACCGGGCTTCTCAACCGCCACCGAATTGACTCAGGTTGCTGGCCGCGGCGTTGGCATGGATGTAGTCAGAACCGAAGTGGCACAGCTAGGTGGGCGCATTGAAATACTCTCCGTGCCCGGCAAAGGTACGACTTTCCGCCTCTACCTGCCGCTAACGCTGGCCGTTACCCAGACTTTGCTGATTCGTGCCGCCACGCAACTCTTTGCAGTTCCTTCGACGATGATTGAGCAAGTCATGGAACTCAAGGAAAAACCGTTGGCCGCCTTGCGCGACAAGGGCGAAGTGGAGTGGCAAGGACAGCACTACCCCTTCCATTACCTGCCCCACCTGCTGGGTGATGCCGATGCGGTGCCGGAAGCACATCGGCGTTACTGGGTGCTGTTGCTGCGTTCAGGCAGTCAACGCGTGGCGCTGCAGGTCGATGAACTCAAAGGCAACCGCGAGGTGGTCGTCAAGAACCTGGGTGCCCAGTTGTCGCGCGTGGTCGGCATTGCCGGCGCCACCGTACTCGGCGATGGCGCGGTTGTGCTGATTCTCAACCCGGTGGCCTTGGCCGCCAGGGTGCAGGCGATCAGTGGCCATTCAGCCATTCCAGCGGCGGTGCCGATGATGATGTCGACCGTGCCAACCGTAATGGTGGTCGATGATTCGCTGACCGTGCGCAAGATCACCAGCCGGCTGCTGACGCGTGAAGGCTATCAGGTCGTACTGGCCAAGGATGGCGTTGATGCGCTGGAACAACTGATTGATGTGATGCCCGATGTCGTACTTTCCGACGTCGAAATGCCGCGCATGGACGGCTTTGATCTGCTGCGCAACATCCGCGCCGACCAGCGCCTGAAGCAATTGCCGGTGATCATGATCACCTCGCGCACCGCCGACAAGCACCGCAATTACGCGATGGAAATCGGCGCCAATCACTATCTCGGCAAACCTTACGACGAGGACGAGTTGCTGCGTCTGGTCGAGAGTTATATCTAGGCAAAAGGGGCTTGATCAACAAGCCCCTTTTTACTCAGTCTGAATTACAACGCCTTCAGATAGGACTCGGCAGCAGCAAAACGCAGCAGTGAGCCAATCACCAGATCGAGGAAACCGAGCAGATGTATCGGTTTTTCGGCGGCAATCCACGCTTTGCCGGTCGCACCAATCGGGATATGCACGCCCTCCGGCTCCTCGAATTCGAGAATCACCGTCCGGCCAATTTCGTTGCTGTTTTTGACGACATGCTGGGTCACGCTTTGCGGTGTACCGAGTAACGCGCCCTGCGCTTCACCGGTCGACTCGGTAATGCTGTGCACTCTTGCCCGGAAAATTTTCCCCGGATAGGCATCGACATAAAACTCCGAAAAGGCATGCGGCTTGATGAACTGATAGACCTGATCCGGAATGCGCAACTCGATGAATTTCTTGTTGGTAAACATGTGGATCGCTGCCGGACGAGCCTCGCCAAAGTATTGCCCCTCTGACGAGAACTGGACGGCAACCTGGCCATCAACCGGCGCAACAACCAATGCCTTGTCGATCTTCCACTGCAAATCAGCCATATCCTGATCGGCCTTGGTCACCAGATCGCGCTGGGTAGCGACTTCGGCCACCTTGGCGTCGTATTCGGATTGCGGAATGACTTCGCCGCGCAATTTGCCAAGACGTTTCAGATCATTTTCCAGCTTGCCCAATTGGGTCTGCAACCTACCCTTTTCAGCCTTTTTGGCAGCCATCTGGATGGCGTAGCGATCCGTCTTGAAGCTGTACACCGGGTCGCCAGCCTTCAGCTTCTGGTTATGGGTGACATAAAGTTTGTCGATTTCTCCACCAGCCGGGCTGTTGAGCACGATATGTGGCGCTTTGACCGTCGTGGTTGCGGTCAGATCAATGAACGCGTAAAAACGGGTAACGGTGAGCAGCATGAAGACGACGAAGACAGCGCCCAGGCCCATCGCCACGAAATTGCCGATGGTTTTTTTGACGATACCGAACTTGACCAGCAACCAGCAGATCAGAAAATAAGGAACGAGGGTAAGTTTCATGCCTTGTTCTCTCCACCCAATACCGGCGAAGCGGCAGGCGAACCATCAGCCGGGCTGCGCGAGCGGCGCAGGATGCGCACCATGAAATCCTCAACCGCATTCCAGTCCATGTAGGCGAGGAACAAGGCAATCGCCCAGATCTCATGCATGAACAGGCCAAGCAGGGTGAGTGCGGTAACCAGTTCAGCTTGCCGCATGTTTTTATGACTGGCCTTGTGGCTGGGAATTTCATGAATTCGCCAAGCCAGCATCAGCAAGGCGACGACACCGATCAGCAGGGCCGGTAGAAGAATGTAGAGCAACCAGTCGGCATCGAGAACCTCACGGTAGATGCCGAATGGCTCGTTGACGAAATATCCCTCGGGCTTCGGGTCGGCATACACATGGAACATCATCAGAAACCTCCTCCCAGTGCCTTGTAATACTGGCTACGTGCGGTCAGTTGAGTTTGTCGGGCATCGGCCAGCGCAAGCTGGGCATTCAGCACCTTGATTGATTCGGAAAGCACTTCGAATTTGCTGGAGCGCCCGGCGTCGTAACTTTTCTGAGTCAGGCCCAGCGATTTTTTGCGCGTTGCCACTTCAGCTTCGGAAGAAAGCACCTGACTATCGCTGGCATCGCGCAAGACCATCGCTTCATAGGTATCGCGGAAAGCGACGGCAACGGTGTAGCGGTAGTGAGCGACGGCTTTTTGACGGCGCGCTTCAGCACCCTCGGTCTTGGACTGGACGAGGCCGGCGTCGTAGATTGGTCCGGTCAACCCGGCAGAGGCATCCCAAAATAAAGGGAAGCCGCTGATCAACCCGCTGGAACTGGCAATCAGCCCGGCAAGCAGGGAAAGGTTGAGGCGCGGATAGCGTTCAGCCTGAGTCGCGTTAACATCGGCATGGGCGGCGACCAGCATTTGCTCGGCGGAGGCAACATCAGGGCGGCGCAGGAGCAGCGCCGAATCGAATTCACGCGGGGTGTCGGGAAGCTGCGGCTGGGCGCCACGCGGCAGATGTTCCGCCATCAACCGTGGGCTGCGACCAACCAGCAGTTGCAAGGCAAGTTCGGTCTTGGCAATGGCGGTTTGAATGCCGGGAATACGCGCTTCGGTGGCGGACCATTCGGCGAGGCTTTGCTGGTAGGCCAGTTGCGTACCGGCCTCGGCTTTCCAGCGCCGGTATTCGAGGTTGGCGGCATATTTGAGGCTGGCTGATGCCTCACGCGTCATCACCAGTTTGGCGTCGAGGGTACGTAATTGCAGATAGGTGTCGACCACCGCTGACGAAATCGAAAGTGCCGTCGCGTTGCGCGTGTGCTCGGAGGCGGCAAGACGAGCCAGCGCCGCATCGTTCATCTGACGAATGCGGCCCCAGAGATCGATTTCCCAGCTGACACCCAGACCAACGGCGCCGGTGGCGGTAGTTTTGTTGATTTCGCTATCGGTTATGGCGATGGTCAGTTGCCGTTGCGTGGCACCCAGTTTGGCGACGCCATCAAGACGCGGCGAAAGCAAAGCGCGGGCGGCACCAGCATTGGCGCGCGCTTCTTCGATATTGGCAACGGCTTTGGCGAGATCGAGATTATTGACCAGCGCTTCGTCAACCAACTGATCAAGCACCGGGTCAGCAAAGGCTTTCCACCATAGTCGGTCGATACTCATTGGTTTGAGCGCGACGGCGGGCAGGTCGATGGCCGGGGTTTCATATGCCGGCCAAATGACCGAACAGCCGGCAAACCCCAAAATGCTGCCGATCAGCAGGCTACCGGTAAAAAGGTGAGAAACAGAGCGCATGGTGCGGGCGGAATCCTTGGGGGTGTAGGGCGAATGTATGTCATCAGCCTCTTTATGCCTGCGATAGTAGCAAATCAGCACGGATTCAAGGCCGGTTTCTTGACAACAGAATAGCGTGCCAGGGTGCTTTCTCTGGCTTCTGCATGATCAACCATCGGCCCCGGATAATCACGCCCGATTACCACGCCAAGTGCTTCTTGTTCGATCCGCCCCATTTGCCACGGGGCATGGATATATTTATTGGCGACTTTGGCCAACTCCGGCACGTAGCGACGGATAAATTTGCCTTCCGGGTCGAACTTTTCCGATTGCGTGATCGGGTTGAAGATACGGAAGTAGGGTTGCGCATCGCAGCCGCTCGATGAAGCCCATTGCCAGCCGCCGTTGTTGGCCGAGAGATCAAAGTCGTTGAGTTGTTCGGCAAAGTATTTCTCACCGAGTCGCCAGTCGATACCGAGATCCTTGGTCAAAAACGAGGCAACCACCATGCGCAAGCGGTTGTGCATCCAGCCGCAATGATTGAGTTGGCGCATCGCCGCATCAACCAGCGGATAGCCGGTGCGGCCTTCGCACCAGGCACTGAAACCTTCCGGCCAGTTGGCCCATTGAATTGCATCGTAGTCCGGCTTGAAGGCCTGGCCGAGGCCGACTTGCGGGAAGCGATCAAGGATCATGAAATAGAAATCGCGCCAGATCAGCTCGCTAAGCCAGACTGCCGCTTCATTTTGCCAGGCAAAGCGAACCAGTTCGCGGATCGACAGCGTACCAAAGCGCAGATGGACGGAGAGGTAGGAAACGCCTTTAACCGCCGGAAAATCGCGCAGAGTGCCGTAACGCTGGATCCGTCCGTCGCTGAATTCATCCCACAGCGCGCGCGCGCCGGACATGCCGGGCGCGATGCCCACTTCGCGCAAATCACTCGGCACGAAGCCAATCTCGGCCAAATCCGGCACCCCGGCCAACTCGGCCCCCGCAAAATTGCCCTGACAGCGGTAAGTAGCGCAATCAGTTACGGTCAACCGCTTTAACCAGGCATTTTTATAGGGCGTGAACACCGAAAAGGGCTTGCCGGCTTGGGTTAAAACTTCATCGCCATCGAAAATGGCTTGGTCCTTGAAGCTCTGGAAATCGATATCTGCCGCGCGCAGGCTTTCGGCAACAGCATGATCACGCAGTTTGGCCGAGGGTTCGTAATCCCGATTGGTGAACACGGCACTGACGCCCAGCTCACGCGCCAGCTTGGGGATTTCCAGCTCAGCCCAACCGTGGCGAACGATCAGCCCGCCGCCTTTGGCGCGCAAGGCCGCATCCAGTTCAAGCAGTGACTCGTGGATGAAATGCACCCGCCGGTCACTCTTTGAGGGCAGCGCATCGAGAATTTTTGTATCGAAAACAAAGGCGCAAAACACCTGTTTTGCTTCGGCAAGGGCCGTACTCAGGGCGGCGTGGTCGGTGTCACGCAAATCGCGGCGGAACCAGACAAGGGCTTTTTCAATATTCATGGTTGGTTTGTACCCTGACGACGATTAAAATTCCAGCATGGATAACGTAAATCTGACCGATAACTTCCTGATCGCCATGCCGGCGCTGGAAGACCCGTATTTCGCCCACGCCCTCGTCTATATCTGCGAGCACAACGAAAACGGGGCGCTGGGCATTATCGTCAATCGGCCCATCGATATGAATCTGGCCGGTTTGTTCGACAAGATCGACATCAAACTGGAAGCTGAAAACCTCGCCAAACTGCCGGTTTACTTTGGCGGCCCGGTGCAACTGGATCGTGGTTTTGTCCTGCACCGCCCGATTGGCTTGTGGCAATCGACGCTGGCGGTGAATAGTGAAGTCGGCCTGACCAGTTCGCGTGATGTGCTGGCCTCGGTCGGCAGCGAAGGTTTGCCCGCTGAAATTCTCGTCACCCTTGGTTACTCCGGCTGGGATGCCGGGCAACTTGAAAATGAATTAGCGCAAAATTCCTGGTTGACCGTACCCGCCAAGGCCAGCATTCTTTTTGACCTGCCGCCGGAAGAACGCCTACCAGCCGCGATGCAGAAACTCGGGATCAGTTTCAGTCAGCTTTCCGACGTTGCCGGGCATGCCTGAGGGCACGGTCCTCGCCTTCGATTTCGGCGAGAAGCGGATCGGTATCGCCACTGGCGAAACCTTGTTAGCCAGCGCTCACCCTCTCGCCGTGATCCGCGCCGAGTCAAACGATGATCGTTTTGCCGCCATCGGCAAGCTGATCGCCGAATGGCAGCCGGTGCAACTGGTCGTTGGTTTGCCCACCCACGCCGACGGCACGCCGCACGAAATGACCCGTCTGGCCACCAAATTCGCCGAACGCCTGAAACGCCGCTTCAATCTTCCCGTCGCCTTTGCCGACGAACGCCTGACTTCGCTCGATGCCGAATCCCGCCTGCGCGAAACCGGGCGCAACAGCAAATCCGCCAAGCCGCTGCTCGATGCCGTTGCGGCCCAACTTATCCTTCAAACCTGGTTCGAAAGCCCGCACCATGTCACCCCTAGCTAACAATCCTTTGCCCGATGCCGAGGCGCAGTGTCGCCAACTGGCCGACCTGATTCGCCCGCATCTTCATCGCAATCCTGCCCTGATCGGCATTTACAGCGGCGGCGCCTGGATCGCTGAACGCCTGAAAGAATTGCTCGGCTTGCCGGAAGATATCGGCTTGATTGACGTTTCTTTCTACCGCGATGACTTCGCCGAGAAGGGCTTGCACCCGCAGGTCAAACCGACGGTGATCCCCTTTGATGTCGAAGGTCGCCACCTGATTCTGGTTGATGACGTTTTGTACACCGGTCGCACAACGCGTGCCGCCTTGAACGAGCTGTTCGATTATGGCCGCCCGGCCTCGGTCAGCATGGCGGTATTGGCTGATCGCGGTGGGCGTGAGCTGCCGATTGGTGCGGCGTATTGTGTTTGGGATGTTGATTTGAGCGACGGCCAAAATCTGGTACTTGCCCGCAATGATCACGGTCAACTCGCCTGGAGGCTCGAAAATGCATAACCCGCAGTTGAACAAGGATGGCGAACTGACTCACCTGCTCTCGGTTGAGGGCTTGCCGCAACGCATCCTGACGCAGATTCTCGATACCGCCGCTTCCTTTATGGAAGTCTCGGCGCGTGATGTCAAAAAAGTCCCGCTACTGCGCGGCAAGAGCGTTTTCAATCTCTTCTTCGAGAACTCGACGCGCACCCGCACCACTTTTGAAATTGCCGCCAAGCGCTTGAGCGCTGACGTGATCAATCTCGACATCAACAAGTCCTCGGCAAGCAAGGGCGAAACCCTGCTCGATACCATCGACAACCTGTGCGCCATGCACGCCAACCTGTTTGTTGTGCGCCATGCGTCGAGCGGCGCGCCTTACCTGATTGCCGAACACCTGCACAAAGTCGGTCGCGACGACATTCACGTGGTCAATGCTGGCGACGGGCGCCACGCCCACCCGACGCAGGGTTTGCTCGACATGTACACCATCCGCCACTACAAAAAGGATTTCACGCAACTGCGCGTGGCGATTGTTGGCGACATCCTGCATTCCCGCGTTGCCCGTTCCGACATCCACGCGCTGACTACTTTGGGCGTCCCGGAAGTCCGCGCCATTGGCCCGGAAACCTTGTTGCCCAAGCATCTCGACAAACTCGGCGTGCATGTCTTCCACGACATGGAAGAAGGCTTGAAGGATTGCGACGTGATCATCATGCTGCGCCTGCAAAACGAGCGGATGACCGGCGCCCTGCTGCCTTCTGCTGGCGAATACTTCCGCCATTACGGCCTGACGCCGCAAAAGCTGGCGCTGGCCAAACCGGACGCTATCGTCATGCATCCGGGGCCGATGAATCGTGGCGTTGAAATCCACTCGGCAGTCGCCGACGGGCCGCAGGCCGTGATCCTGCCCCAGGTTACTTTTGGCATTGCCGTGCGCATGGCCGTCATGAGCATCGTTGCGGGGAATTAAGATGAATATCGAAATCAAAAATGGCCGACTAATTGACCCGAAAAACGGCGTCGACCGCAACACTTCGCTTTTTGTTGCTGACGGCAAGATCGCCGCTGTGGGCGAAGCGCCCGCCGGCTTCACTGCCGAGCAAACCATTGATGCCACCGACTGCGTGGTGTGCCCCGGCCTGATTGATCTGGCTGCCCGCCTCAACAGTATCGAAGCCGAACTCGCCGCAGCGGTTGCCGGTGGCGTGACCTCCGTCGTCGTGCCGCCCGATGTCGATCCGCCGCTCGACGAGCCGGAACTGGCCGACCGGCTGGTCCATCGCGGCAAGGAAATCGGCAAGGCGCGTGTCCTGCCGCTCGGTGCGCTGACGCTGGGCCTCAACGGCGAACGTCTGGCCGAACTGGCCGGCCTCAAAAAAGCCGGTTGCGTCGCCTTCTCGCAAGCCAACAAGCCGGTGGTCGATACCGAAGCCCTGTTGCGCGCGATGGAATACGCCGCCACCTTCGGCTTCGCCGTCTGGCTGCAACCGCAGGATTACTGGCTGTCGCGCAACGGCATCGCCCACGAAGGCGAAGTCTCCAGCCGCCTCGGCCTGGCCGGCATCCCGGTCGCCGCCGAAACCATCGCCATCGCCACCATCGTGCAACTGGTGCGTGACACCGGTTGCCGCGTGCACCTGACCCGGCTTTCCTCTGCACCTGGTGTTGCCCTGCTGGCTCAGGCCAAAGCCGAAGGTTTACCGATCAGCTTCGATATCGGCATCCATCACCTGCTGCTGACCGAAAACGATATCGGCTTCTTCAACCCGCACGCCCGTTTCTGCCCACCGCTGCGCGCACAAAATGATCGCCTGGCGCTGTCAAATGCCGCCGCCTCGGGTTTGGCGGCGATTTGCTCTGACCACACGCCGGTTGCGGTGGACGACAAACTGCTCCCCTTCGGCGAAGCCAAACCCGGCGCCACCGGTCTCGAAGTCTTGCTGCCGCTAACCCTGAAATGGGCCGAGGCCGCCAATGTTTCGCTATCCGATGCACTGGCCCGCATCACCTCTGCACCGGCTGAAGTGCTCGGTCTGCAAACTGGTCAACTGGCAGTTGGCGCAACGGCCGATATTTGTATTTTTAACCCAGAGGAAATTTGGCAACTGACGCCGGATGCCCTCAAGAGTCGCGGCAAAAACTCGCCCTGGCTGGGTTATTTGCTGACCGGCAAGGCCAAGACGACACTGGTTGGTGGTCGTGTCGTGTATCAGGCCTGAGGCGTATGACTGAATAAAAACGGCGGGGATAAACCCGCCGTTTTTCGTGGACGTTTGAACGGTGTATGTGGTTTGGGTTTGGGGTGACGGCAACGTGCCCGTAAGAGATACTCAGCGATCAACGAAATGGACCACAGGTAATGGGCAATGAGCAGCCACTTCATTCAATCGCCGTGAAACCTCGCTGCGTAAGGTGATAGTTCGATCTCTGGGACGCTTCTGTAAGGCAGATTTAGCGGATATCCGTAGAACCGATTCGCCTCAATCCATCGACAAGAGAAGAGGTGTTTTGCTTTGTTGTCCATAATCGGCGCAGTCCGAGGGATTTCAGCTCAGAGAACTGCTCACGCAGATTCTTTTCCCAATCCCCAGCTCTTACGCCAGTCGATCCAGAGGGGTCATCTCCACGTTCAAGCTCACGTAATATGCGAACCGTATTTCCGGTGATCGACTTGCGTACAGAATCTCCGGCTAGCTCGCCCCATGGTGTGTTTATGTTTCTGCGTTCGACTATCAGCATACCGCCATCTTTATTGCTTCCCTCTATTCGATAGCTAAATAGACCGTAAGCGATCAATAAACCACGCACTTTCCGGCTGATCGATAGTGGTGAAAGATGTGTCCACGTAAAACAAGGTGGACACCTATGACAGAGCAGATTTCAGAGTTGAAGCAGCGACTGGTC
>JBDKHF010000026.1:0-5960 GCA_039797825.1 Pseudomonadota bacterium
AGGTTTACCGCGACCGCTTTCGCAGCCCCGGTGGGCGGGCGCGCGGCTTTCGCGGGTATTCGTGGGGGCCCGATCCAAAACCGGGGGAATGGGGTTTTACCGTCGCCACCGGCGACGGACGGACCATCGGCATACTGCAAGTGCAGGTGCGCCGCGGGGCGCCGCAGCTGGAGTCCTTGCTGGAACGGGAGTTCTGATGTTTCGTTTTGTCTTCGGGGTGTAACATTTTCTTCATGATTTTGCGTTACGCTCCTCCTCCGATCATTTGTTGGAAACTCCGATGGTTGTAAGAAAGACCGCCGCAAGTGCACCTTCTGTGCCGGCTCAGCCGGCTGTCGCCGCGCCGGCACGGCGTGCCGGAAAAACCGCGGCGACCCGCAACACGCCGGAGGCGAAGCCAGCCGCGACGACGACGGCTTCCTTGCCTGAATCCACGCATCTGGTGGCAGGGGCGGGTGGCAAAAGGCGCAAGAAACTGGCCAAGGCGTTTGCGCGTCCGCTCGACAAGATCCTGAAGAACAAGTCTGCGCCGGTCGACGTGCGCTGCACGTTCCCTGCCGGCGAGTACGAGCAACTGGTCAGAATCAAGAGGCAACTGGCTGAACGAGGCATCAAGGTCAGGAAACGCGATTTATTGCGCGCGGGACTGATGCTTCTCTCGGTTCAGTCGGACGAAGATTTGCAGCGTTTGCTGACCGGCCTTTCCGCACTGCGCTGATTTTCTCTCTGTGCCTTCAGCGGGTAGCAGGCTTCTCCAGATTATTGTTTCAGATCGTCCGACCGACCTTATGTGTCCTTCAGGATAAATGCTTTCATCTTCAGGTCATGTTGAACCCAATGCACGAGGATCCAATCTTCCACTTTTGATAAGACATGTTCGTGATTGGCGGAGGAGTCTTTCATGAAGTCAGCGAGCAGGGAGGCGTGTTTCCTCATGATCTGCCGATGTGATCTTATGTGATTCCTTACGTCGACATCGGGCATTCCAAATTTCTTGAAGAATTCTTCTTCATGCTCAAAATGCGTACTGAGCTGTTGCCCAATTGCATTCAATACAGTGCTGAAACCCTCGCTTTTATCAGCAACAGGAGATGCAACCTGGAGTCTATGCAAAAGGTTCAGCAGACTTTCGTGCTCGTCGTCAATGGAAGGTTCTCCAATCCGTAGCGATGCCAATCTGATTTCAGAATCCAGGCCGCCGTTGTCAGGATTCTTCCCGGAGATAAATTCTTTCCATGACGCGATAGTGCTTTCAAATTCTGCAACAGGCAATGGTCGACCATAGTAATAGCCTTGATACTGATAGCAGCCCAGTTTGGCTAGGAAGTCGCGGTGTTCCTCCGTCTCAACGCCTTCTGCGATGACCGCAAGCCCGAGACTGCTGCCCAGTGCAATGATCATTTTGGCAATCGCGACATCATCGGCATCATCGAAAAGCTGCTTGACAAACAGTTTGTCTATTTTTAGTTCGCACAACGGGAGGCGTTTCAAATAGGATAAGGACGAATATCCGGTTCCGAAATCGTCAAGCGAGAAGCCGATTCCTTTTTCCCGTAGAGAGAGCATTTTGGCGATAATGCCTTCCGTGTCTTCAATGAGAAGACTTTCGGTCAGTTCCAGTTTGAGACGACTGGCATCAATGTCTTCTTTTCCTACGTATTCAAGTATTTTTTCGACGAAGTTCTTTTCCAGCAATTGCTTGGCGCTGACATTGACAGAAATTGTCGTCGCCGCCGTTTGCTGACGATTTGCCCAAAGACGAAGTTGACGACAAGCCGATCCGATAACCCAATAGCCGATTTCGACAATGAGGCCGGAATCTTCCGCTACCGCGATGAAATCACCCGGGAAGAGAAGCCCTCTTTGTGGATGATGCCAGCGGATTAAAGCCTCTGCTCCTCTGAGTCGGCCCTGATAATCGACCTGCATTTGATAATGAAGAACGAATTCATCTCTGGTGAGCGCTTGGCGCAATTCTTTCTCAAGCGCCACACGTTGCACTACGGCCACCTGCATTTCCCCGTCAAAGAAGCGAAAAGTTTTCCGCCCGGCACTCTTGGCCTGGTAAAGCGCAAGGTCGGCGTGCTTGAGGATATCTTCAACGCTGACCTCGTTCTTGACATTGGCATCAAAAAGAGTGATTCCGACACTTGCGCTGCTATGGCAATCGTGCGAGCTGCAACGATAGGGGTGACTGATCACACCGATGATTTTCTCGGCGACAATTCTTGCGTGGTCGGCGGCTTCGTGCCCGTCCTGTGCGAGGCTGTCCAGGAGGACGACAAATTCGTCGCCACCCAGGCGGGCGATTGTGTCATTCTCGCGCACGCAGTTCCTGAGCCGATTGGCTGCTTGAACCAGAAGTTGATCACCGATATCGTGGCCCAAAGTGTCGTTAATCATTTTGAAGTTGTCGAGGTCGATAAATAGCAAGGCGCCGGTACTCTGGCTACGATGAACCGAACTCAAGGCCTGACTTAACCTGTCAAGGAGCAGGCGCCTGTTGGCCAGGTTGGTGAGCGGATCATAGAACGCCAGCGTGTTCAACTGCTCCTCAGCCGTTTTGCGCTTGGATATGTCCTCAATTGCCCATAGGCCACCTCCCGCGCGACATTCCAGGTCCAATACACAGCCGCGGATTTCAGCCCAAAAATGAGAACTGTCGTGGCGCTTGAGCAGTAATTCTTGTTCATATGAACGATTGGAACGTGTGGCGTCGACGAGTCCGTCACGGGTTGCCTGATACTGGGTCGATGACAAAAAGAGCGACGTAAGTGGCAGGCCAACCATTTCGCCATCCGCATAGCCAAAAATCTGTTCGGCGCGTGCGTTGGCCAACCGGATTAGGTCATCGCACACAAAAATGACCCCAACCTGAATATTGCTGAGGATTGTTCTTTGCTCGATGAAGGAGTGACTCAAGTTGATCCGCATCTGGTTCATCTGATGTGCCAACTGACCGATTTCGTCCATGTGGTCCATCTGCAATGATGATTCCAGATTGCCGTTAGCGAGTTGGTCCGAGAATGCCGTGAGCACTTTCAACGGCGCCAGAATCCAGTAGTGCACAGACGCCAGGATCAGGAAAAACGACAGCACACATTGACCCAGGAGAATCAATGCGTAGTTGTATTGCTCACGTCGGAATTTGGACATGGCGGGACCATCGTACTGATCAATCTCGACAAAACCAATTTTCTCGCTGTTAAGCACAAGGTCGTGCCGGGCATTTCTCACCCTGCCGATTTGACGACTGGCATCTTCTACGGTTAGAAATCGACTTTGGATGTTGCTGGTGACGGAAATTGCAATCCGGGCGATCTGGGGGTCGAGCATTGCCGAATTGACTATGGCTTGTGCGGCATTCAGATCGTAGTTCCAGACGGGATTTTTCAGACTGTCGGCCAGAAGTACTATCTTGTCCTGAAGGCTCCGGTTCAGTTCCTGATTGACACGTCCCTGATCGACGTGGTTAAGAATCAGGCCGCCAACCAGAGCGGGGAGCAGCATGCCGGCACAGGTTGCAAGCAGGATGACCGTTCTCAGGTTCTCTCGCCGCATCAGTTTGTGCAGATGCATGACGATGGAAATTTTTTGGTTCAGAAAACTCTGGCGTGTCTGATTACCCGTCATGTGTCAGTCTCCATGCATGACACTGCGCCGCCTGTCTGGCCCGGAAGAAGGCAGGCATGTCATGGCTTCAGCAAAGACTGAATTTCTGGCCGCGACAGATTCCCGAGCGTTACCATCTCCGTGCCGGTGTGGATGTTTACATCCTTGACGGGTGCTTTGCGAGCCGCAGCGATGGCTGCTTTCACGGCGAGGTATCCCATTTGCCGGGGATTTTGCACAATCAAGCCGTCGATGGCTTTGTTTCGCAGACCGTCCAAAAGATAATCAGTCGAATCAAATCCGATCAGCCGAATTTTCCCGGCCAGACCCGATTCGCGCAGTGCCCTGAGCATTCCATCGCTGGATGACTCATTGACAGCGAAAATCCCGTCAATGTGTAGTGTTTCTTTCAAAAGTTTGAGTGCTGAACGGAGCGATCTTCCCCGTGATCCGCCACCGTAGATGTCGGCAACCACTTTGAGCTTCGAGGACTCCTCTTTCAGGTAAGCCAAAAATCCTTCGCCGCGTTCGTCTGTCGACGCGCTACCCTTCACCGTGCGATAAAGGACCACGTTGCCGCGACCGCCCAGTAATTCAGATAAATGTTTTGCAGCGAGTTTCCCGGCGGAATAATTGTCCGTGGCAATGAAATTTTGGTAGATGCGAGCTGAAATTCCTGAATCCACGACAATGATCGGAATTCCCTTTTCTGCCGCTTTCT
This sequence comes from Pseudomonadota bacterium, assembly GCA_039797825.1. GTDB lineage: Bacteria > Pseudomonadota > Gammaproteobacteria > Burkholderiales > Rhodocyclaceae > Azonexus. The sequence goes on from JBDKHF010000026.1 coordinate 4,334, forward strand.
TGACTGCGGGGACTAGCCTGACCCCATCTGTCGGTGCGACTACTATCGCGTCAACATCAGAAGCCGTGTAAGCCTCGACAATGGCGATTTGCGATTCTGTATCGTCGTTGTACGCCGGGCCGCGCCATGTGAGCCGCACATTTCCGCTTTCGGCAACGGCACGATCAACTCCTTTGCGCATGAATTTCCAGAAATCCTGGTCGCCGGCTTTAGGAATGAATACGATATTAAGCGTTCTCTCCTCGGAAAATGCCGATTGTGTGGAGAGCACCAGCAAGGCAACAAGAATCGCGACGAATCTTTTCATGGTGCTTTCCCTTTTCCGTCCAGAATTATTTCTGAGGCTATCTTTTGAGCGACGATTAGTAGCGTCTGTTATTTTTTACCAAAATGTGAGTATCACTGCTGTCCGGTTAAATGAAGGGGCGAATCGCTGAAAGCCATGACTGACGGGGGTTTCCAAGGAATAAATGGTGGTGTCGATTTGAACGGCGATTGCCAGTTCGGGCAGTCTTCCGGGTATTTGCCTGGAGGCCGCCATGAACACCGGCAAGACGCTGTTCGCCCAGCTCATGGATTTCCTGCCCTGGACGACCTTCGTCCGGTACGTCGCGCGCTACGGTGGCGACAAGGGCGTTCGCACACTGACCTGTGCGGAGCAGTTCCGGGTCATGGCCTTCGCCCAACTGACTTACCGCGAGAGCCTGCGCGACATCGAAGTGTGTTTGTCGGCCCAGGAGGCGAAGCTCTACCACATGGGCTTTCGCGAGCCGATTCGGCGCTCGACGCTGGCCGATGCCAACGAGTCGCGCGACTGGCGCATCTATGCCGACTTCGCGCAACGTCTGGTCGGTCAGGCCAGAGCACTGTATGCCGGCGAGGACTTGGGGCTGGACTTGTCGAACACGGTTTATGCACTCGACTCCACGACCATCGACCTGTGCCTGTCGGTCTTTCCGTGGGCACACTTCCGCACGACCAAGGCCGCAGTGAAGATGCATACGCTGCTCGACTTGCGTGGCAGCATTCCGAGCTTCATTCATGTTTCCGACGGCAAGCTGCACGATGTGCATGCGCTCGACCTGTTGGTACCCGAGCCCGGTGCCATCTACGTCATGGATCGTGGCTACGTCGATTTCGCTCGCCTTCACATTTTGCATCTGGCCGGCGCTTTCTTCGTCACGCGGGCCAAGTCGAACATGGACTTCCATCGCGTCTATTCGGCGAAAACAGATCGGCCAGCCGGCATCATTTGCGATCAGACCATTGCGCTCGACGGCTTCTACACGAAGCAGGACTACCCCGTTCATCTGCGCCGTGTTCGATTCAAAGACCCCGAAACCGGCAAGACGCTCGTCTTCCTCACCAACCAAATGACATTGCCAAGCGCTACCATCTGCGCGCTCTACAAGAACCGCTGGCAGGTGGAACTGTTCTTCAAGTGGATCAAGCAGCATCTTCGGATCAAGCGTTTCTACGGTACGTCGGAGAATGCGGTCAAGACGCAAATCTGGATCGCGGTATCGGTCTATGTCCTCGTCGCCATCGTCAAGAAGCGCCTCAATCTCGACGCTTCGCTCTACACTTTGCTACAGATATTGTCAGTCACTCTTTTCGAGAAGATGCC
>JBDKHF010000027.1:0-6416 GCA_039797825.1 Pseudomonadota bacterium
GCGGACGATTACGAACAACTCTTGCCTTGGCTCCTCCCCTTGGGCGATTGAGCCCTACCTGATTAGTTCGTTACACCAATTCGTCTGCTGATGGGATGACGCGGTTTATTGACCGCTTACATTGAACGCATCAATAACCGCGAGGCCCCACAAGTTGACACTCAGTGGCTCAAATACAATCCAACACATCAGGCATACCAAGGCACGGGCCTGGTTCATCATCACTGGATGCAAGGAAGTATTGCCGTGCCGATTCCTGCTCCGCTTCACATTCAGTGGAACAATTCGTTCCACCCTTACCGCTGATGGAGATAGATGATGGATGTGCGACTTTTTCTTGAGTATCTGCCGTGGTTAAGAAAGCCTGATTACTACTACAAATCAAAAAATGGGTCTGGCGGCTGGACTGAGCAGGAAATTACTGAGGCCATTGCCAGCCAAGCTTTGGACAAAACAGCAATTAAAAGAAGCTCTCGGCTCAACATAGAAACGGCACCCGAAGTGATGCAGCTGTTGTACGCAGAACATAGCCTTGGCAACGTTCATATGCTTTGGACTAATTTTTGGTCAGAGCCGAGAGAGCTTCTGGAGGGGTGGGGTTTTGCTGATATGTCAGAGGCTAATGTCATTCTGGTTCCATCTGGGCGCGTGGAGGCCTACAACGCTCATCCTATTCAGGAGCTACACGGAGAGAGTCAACTCCTGGGGGTTTTGGCTAGAGATTTGGAATCCTATTTGGAGGCCATGCTCTATGGTGCGCTGAATGCAATTCACTTCATTTCGGGCTTTCCTGACGAAGATCCCATCCTTTATGAGAAAACCGTACTCGTCGCCAAGCACTGCGCTCTGATTGCCGGGGGTTACGAGTATTACGATTTCTGGGCCGGAATACTTGGGCTGCCATACAGCGAAACCGTACCGGAATAATGCAAGCAGTCGCTGAGTTGGGCCGGCCTTGCCCATTCGGTATCTGTTTTATTTGCAACAGCGATCATCGGGAGACCGCACCATGAAAATCGCCGATTCGACTCAGGATGCAGTCGTCAATGAAATCAAGCTGCTGCTTGCCGAACTCCCGTTTGATGGCGCCAGCGTCCTCGAACTCGGTTGTGGCAAGGCTGAAAAAACACGTTTGCTGGCTGAAACCGGGCGGCTCAAGGAAATTATTGCGCTTGAAGTCGATGACATCCAGCACCAGCGCAACCTGCAAATTGCCGATTTGCCGCAGGTGAGTTTTCGGCACGGCGGTGCCGAAGCCATTCCGGCACCTGACAACAGTTTTGACCTCGTACTGATGTTCAAATCCCTGCACCATGTGCCGATGGAATGTATGGATCAGGCCTTGAACGAAATCGCCCGCGTCCTCAAGCCGGGTGGCTTGGCGTGGCTATCGGAGCCGGTCTTCGCCGGAGACCTGAACGAAGTCTTTCGCCTGTTTCATGATGAAAAAGTGGTGCGCGAAGCGGCCTTTGCTGCGATCTGCAAAGCCGTTGCCAGCGGTCATCTACGCCTTGAAAAGCAGTATTTTTTCAATACCCGCAGCTTCTTTGAAAATTTCGATCAATTCGACCAGCGGATGATTCAGGTCACCCACTCCAACCACCAACTTGCCCCGGCGTTGTATCAGCAGGTGAAGGAAAAATTCGAGTCCTACCTGACCCCGGCAGGCGCCACCTTCCTCAATCCGCAGCGGGTGGATTTGTTACGGAAGGTGCGCTAGTCGAACTCAGCTGCCAGAAGCTGGCCGGATTGTTCCAAGGTTTAGTACCACGCCCTTCTTCATCTTGCCGATCACGTGCATTTCGCAGGCCTTGCAGTCGAATTTCAGGATCAGTTTTTCACTGCCGTTGATCAAGGTCATCGGGTCAGGCTTGAGGTGTTTGACCTCTTTCGGACACAAATTAAAGCTGTAACGCAGGCAATGGCGGGTGATCATCAACGAGACCATGCCTTTTTCCTGATTCGCTTCGTAGGCGTCGGCGATCAGTTTGACGCCATGTTTTTCGTAAAACTGGCGCGCCTTGGCGTTGAAAACATTGCCGAGGTAGGTGAGTTCTTCCTGCGGGTAGGCGACCGGATTGGTGGCCGGTTTTGCCCGTGCTGGGCGCTGGTAACTGCCAAGTCGGGCGGTTTCCAGTTTTTCGCTTGCTTCGCGGCGCAGTGCGTTGATCGCGCTGACCGGCAGGAACCAGGCTTGCGATAGTTTCAGTTCAACCGGCTCGGCAACAAACATCGTGTTGCCGAATTTGCCGAGATTTTCCTTGAGTTTGGCTAAGGCGCTTTCCGGATTCTGGGCGATCTCGCTGCCAATTTTTTCGCTTTTTTCAAGGTTGACCGTAACCGTTACGCCATCCTCATCGCTCAAGCTCAATGCGAAGCCGCTGGCGGTTTCAGCAAACAGCGGTTTGACTGAGATTCGGCGATCAGCTGATTCCTTCTCCAGCGAACGCTCGAATTCCTGATCTCGGTTGCGGAAGAGGGTGGCACCTTCGCTCAATTCTTCCGGCATTTCTGCCGGGAAAAGGGTTTTGCCTTCAGCGCGGTTGATGCGCATGCCGACAACTTCACCGTGAGCGTCATAGAAACAAACGCCATCACCGTTATGGAAGGGTTTTTCGGCGTTGACCGTGAATGAGTTTTCACCGATTTCTACTACTTCACCGATCAATTCGCCAACGAAGGCGGGTGAATCAAAGGCGCCGATGTCATCTTGACGGCCGCCGGCAAAATAATCGGTGTAACCCCGGTTGAAGGTTTTATCGGGCTGCGGCGTGAAAGTGTAAGTGCTGCGACCGCTGGAGGCGCGGGTGAATTCCGGGTTGTTGGCGATCACTTCGTCGAGCAGGCCGCGATAGTGGGCGGTGATGTTCTTGACGTAACTGAGATCCTTCAAGCGCCCTTCGATCTTGAACGAACCAACACCCGCCTGGGCCAGCGCCAAAATATTCTCGGTCTGGTTGTTGTCCTTCATCGATAGTAGATGCTGGTTTTCGGTGATGACTTTGCCCTTTTCGTCAGTCAGCGTGTAGGGCAGGCGGCAGGCTTGCGAACACTCGCCGCGATTGGCGCTACGTCCGCTGTGAGCGTGGCTGATGAAACACTGGCCGCTGAAGGCGACGCACAGTGCGCCATGGACGAAATATTCGAGCGTAGCGCCGGTTTTTGCGCGAATTGCCGCGACTTCATCAAGTGACAGTTCACGCGCCAGAACAACTTGTGAAAAACCGACATCCTCAAGAAATTTCACTTTATCGGCATTGCGGTTGTCAGTTTGCGTGCTGGCGTGCAACTGAATCGGTGGCAAGTCCATTTCGAGCAGGCCCATGTCCTGAATGATCAGGGCATCAACGCCGGCTTCGAAAAGTTGCCAAGCCAACAGGCGGCTGGCTTCCAGCTCGTCATCCTGGAGAATGGTATTGAGCGCGACAAACACCTTGGCGCGAAAGCGATGGGCAAAGTCGCACAGACGCTTGATCTCGGCGACATCATTGCCGGCGCCGTAGCGCGCACCAAAAGCCGGGCCGCCGATATAGACGGCATCGGCACCATGGCGGATTGCTTCAATGCCGAAATCGGCGTTTTTGGCCGGGGCGAGGAGTTCGAGTTCAGTCATTTTTTAGTAGGTAAAACGCGGTGCCAGTGCTTCGATGTTGAATTCACGCAGGATCGCCGTCGCGCGTTCGCGGGCAATCTGCTGCGGTCGACCGGATTTTGCGGCTGATTTTGTTGCGATGATCAGTTCGTTTTTCATCGAATGCTCCCAGCCAACCAGTTCAGTCACCGTCACTTGATAGCCATGCGCTTCAAGCAGCAGGCAGCGCAGGACGTTGCTCAGGTGGCTGCCGAGTTCGCGGGTGTGAATCGGGTGGCGCCAGAGTTCGGAAAGCGGAGTTTTGGCCAGTGCGGCATTTTTGCCGGCGCGCATTACGGCGGCAACTTCAGCCTGGCAGCAGGGCACCAAAACAATGTGCTTGGCCTGTTTGGTCAGCGCAAAGCGGATCGCGTCATCGGTGGCCGTATTGCAGGCGTGCAAGGCGGTGACGACATCAATTTGATCGGGCAGGGCGCTCGAATGCGTCGATTCTTCAACCGTGATGTCGAGAAAACTCATGCGTTCAAAGCCAAGCCGGGCGGCCAGTTCGCGTGATTTTTCGACCAGTTCCTTGCGCGTTTCGATACCGTAGATGTGGCTCGTCTCGCGTTCCTTGAAGAACAGGTCGTAAAGAATGAAGCCCAAATAGGATTTACCGGCACCGTGGTCAGCCAGGCTTAGCGCATCGGCCAGTAGCGGCTCAATGAACTGGTAAAGGTGATAAACCTGCTTGAGCTTGCGCCGTGTGTCCTGATTGAGCTTGCCATCACGCGTCAGGATGTGCAGTTCCTTGAGCAGTTCAATGGATTGCCCGGGGCGAATTTCGGGAATCTCGGCGGGGGTATTTTGCTTTTTCATAAGCCGCGCATTATCTCATTCATTAACCTATTACTTTTGTGTCAACCGAATCGAAAGAGCGTCGTTATTAGGCACATGGTGATCCAACACCGCACTGATAACGGAGAGACAAATGGGTAGTTTGAGTACCGAATCCTTTGAGCAATTCCTGGATTCCCTGAAAAATGCCGGCATTACCATTTCCAACGAAGCTGATCTGCGCGAGCGTTTGGCCGAGGCTCAGCGCTGGCGTTTCGCTTTCCAGACCCTGGCTGCCAACGGCAAGGTGATCGGCATCTGTTTTGAAGACCACACAGAAGGTCGTAACGAAGCGGCGATTGACCGCGCTTTCAACGACTTCCAGTTTTCTGAAAATACCAAGGCAGTTTTTTCTGCTAATCTGAAGCACTAAGTTTTTAGCACCTCGCGTTGGCGGGGAGCAAAAGAAGAACGGGCGCCAAGCGGCGCCCGTTTTGCATTGGTTATCACGGTCGACCGTGATAACCAGCCAAAAACTTAGCGGGTAATCGGCTTGTAGCGAATCCGCTTCGGCTTGGCGCCTTCTTCACCCAGACGCTTACGCTTGTCCTCTTCATATTCCTGATAGTTGCCGGAGAAGAAATTCCATTGCGAATCGCCTTCGGCAGCCAGGATGTGCGTACAAATCCGGTCGAGGAACCAGCGATCGTGCGAGATGACCATCGCGCAACCGGGGAATTCGAGCAGTGCATCTTCGAGTGCGCGCAGGGTTTCCACATCAAGGTCGTTGGACGGTTCATCGAGTAGCAGCACATTGCCGCCGGTCATCAGCGTCTTGGCCAGATGCAAACGGCCACGTTCACCGCCGGACAGATTGCCCACCTGTTTGCCCTGATCGGCGCCCTTGAAGTTGAAGCGGCCAATGTAGGCGCGCGACGGCATTTCAAACTTGCCAATTTGCAGTATGTCGCTGCCTTGAGCCAGTTCTTCAAAGACGGTTTTTGAACCGTCGAGGCAATCGCGGGACTGATCGACATAGGCAATTTTGACTGTCGGGCCGATGTCGACCGTGCCGGAATCCGGTACTTGCTGGCCGGTGATCATCTTGAACAGCGTTGATTTACCGGCACCGTTGGGGCCGATGATGCCGACGATGGCGCCCGCCGGGATGGTGAAGCTGACGTTGTCCATCAACAACTTGTCGCCAAACGACTTGCTGACGCCGGTGAACTCGATAACCTTGCCACCGAGACGCTCGCCGACCGGAATGAAAATTTCCTGCGTTTCGTTGCGCTTCTGGTATTCCTGGCTCGACAGTTCCTCGAAACGGGCGATACGGGATTTCGACTTGGCTTGCCGCGCCTTCGGATTCGACCGCACCCATTCCAGTTCCTGCTTCATCGCCTTCATGTGGGCGTCGATCTGCTTGTTTTCGGTTTCCAGGCGGGCTTCCTTCTGCTCCAGCCAGCTGGAGTAGTTGCCCTTGTACGGAATGCCGTGGCCACGGTCGAGTTCGAGAATCCATTCGGCGGCGTTGTCGAGGAAGTAACGGTCGTGGGTGACGGCGACGACGGTGCCGGGGAAGCGGACGAGGAACTGTTCCAGCCATTCGACCGATTCGGCGTCGAGGTGGTTGGTCGGTTCGTCGAGCAGCAGCATGTCGGGCTTGGCGAGCAGCAGCTTGCACAGGGCAACGCGGCGCTTTTCACCGCCGGAGAGCACGCCGATCACGGCATCCCAGGGCGGCAGGTTCAGGGCGTCGGCGGCCAGTTCGAGCTGCAGGTCGGTGTTCTCCGAACCGGCGGCGGCGATGATGGCTTCCAGTTCACCCTGCTCGGCGGCCAGGGCGTCGAAGTCGGCGTTCTCGTCGGCATAGGCGGCATAGACCTCGTCGAGGCGCTTCTTGGCGGCCAGCACGCCGCCGATGCCCTCTTCCACGGCTTCACGCACCGTCTGCTCCGGGTTCAGGCGCGGCTCCTGCTCCAGGTAGCCGATCTTGATCCCGGGC
>JBDKHF010000028.1:0-27937 GCA_039797825.1 Pseudomonadota bacterium
TTGAGGTCGTCCATGTCCAGCGTGCGGGTGCCGCGGCCTTTCATCTGCTCGAAGTAGTTGCGGCTTTTGACGTCGCGCATGAAGAGCAGGCATTCGAGCGGCTTCACATCCGTGCCGGTGGCGATCATGTCGACGGTGACGGCGATGCGCGGGTGGTATTCGTTGCGGAACTGGGCGAGGATGGATTTGGGGTCTTCGCCACGGTCGACCGTGCCATCCGGCCATTTTTTATCCTGCGCGGCGCGGTAGGTGACTTTCTTGCAGAAGGCGTTGCCCTCGCCGAACTCCTCGCGAATGGTCTGGATGATGTCGTCGGCGTGGCTGTCCGTCTTGGCGAAGATCAGCGTCTTCGGCACCTCCTGGCGACCGGGGAAAATGGCCGGCAACTGGTCGCGGAAGGCGCGGATGACGGTGCGGATCTGGTCCGGATTGACGATGTCGCGGTCAAGCTGGGTGGCACTGTAGGCAACGTCCTCGTCCTGCGCTTCCCAACGCTTGCGGCGGGTCAGGCGTTCGCGCTTTTCGACCTGCTGTTGGGCCGCGATGACGCTGCCTTGCTGGGTGATGCGGGTGTCGATGAGGTAAATCTCATTGCCGACATTGACACCATCGGCCACGGCTTTTTCATGGCTGTAATCGCTGACGACGTTCTTTTTGAAGAAGCCGTAGGTGCGGTTGTCGGGCGTGGCGGTGAGGCCGATCAGGTTGGCGTCGAAGTAATCCAGTACCTGCAGCCAGAGGTTGTAGATGCTGCGGTGGCATTCGTCGATGAAGATGAAATCGAAGAATTCGGGCGGGATTTTCTCGTTGTAGGCGACGGCGGCGGGGGTTTTCGGCTGGGTGAGTTCAGCCGGGTTGATCTCTTCGGCGGTTTCGTCGAGTTCCTTGTTCTGCAGCAGGGAATAGAGGCGCTGGATGGTGGAAATACAGACATCGGCACCCTTGTCGACGAAGCTGTTTTTCAGCCGCTGAACGCTGTAAAGCTCGGTGAATTTACGGTTATCGTCGATGGGCACGTAGGCCATCATTTCCTGCTCGGCCTGTTCGCCGAGGTTCTTGGTGTCGACTAGGAAAAGTACGCGCTTGGCGTTGGTGTGTTTGAGCAGGCGGTAGATGCTGGTGATGGCGGTGTAGGTTTTGCCGGCGCCGGTGGCCATTTGAATGAGGGCGCGCGGGCGGGCTTCGCGGAAGGATTGTTCCAGATTGGTGATTGCCGTTTCCTGACAATCGCGCAGGCGAAGTTCAGCAGCAGGTGTTTTTTCCGGATTGAGCAGCGGCAAATCGGCGAGGCGGGTGCGCAGGCTGTTGCCCTCAGCCTGCCAGTCACGCAGGGTTTCCGGACGGTGAAAACTGAAGATTTCCCGCGAACGCGGCTTGGGGTCGCGGGCATCGGTGAAACGAGTGATGACGCCGGTCGCTTCGTAGAGGAAGGGCAGCGGTTCTTTATTGTTCACCCATTTGAGCTTGGCGACGGCGTAGCCTTCCGTTTGCGGCTCGTGCGCGGTGAGGTGCTGGCCTTCTTCTTCGCGCTTGGCTTCGATGACGCCGACGGCTTTGCGGTCGACAAACAACACATAATCTGCCGGGCCGACTTCGGTTTGCCATTCACGCACGGCCTGGCCCTGGCCGCTGGAGAAGTCGATTTTCTTTTGTACTGTCCAGCCGGCAGCGATTAGCTGGGCATCAATTCGGTCACGGGCTTTTTGTTCGGGGTTTTGCTTGGCAGTCATGGGGGCGGAGGGCACTATCGGCAATAAGCAAAGCGAATTTGATTGTAACGGCTAATGACAAATCGAATTTGCGGCATATGGCTAAAAATCGACCTATGTGAGTGATCTTGCTATGACCCCATCTTTTCTTTCCACCCCTCAAACTCCAGTGGGCGTATCCCGAAGCGGATGGCGTTGCCGGCGTGCAGGGTTTTGAATTCTTCCTGGACCAGCGCCATGAAGCGTGGCCGGTCGGTTTCGACGATGCTGGCGGGGAGGTCTTGGCGGATGTTTTGTTCATTGGCAGCGAGGTTGCCCTGAATGATGTGGCGGATGATTTCGGCCAGGGCCTGGCGATAGCGCATGCGGAAGGTGTCGGGCTGGGCCATTTCGCGGCGTGTGGCGGCGTATTGCTGGCAGGAGCGGTGGTAAGCGGCGAAGTAAACGTCGCGCAGCAGTTCGATGCGGTTGAGTTCGTACACGCCGAGCAGGGCGTCGACGTAAAGCTGTTGCGGCACGTCGAGGAAGGTCAGCGGGCAGAGATTGTGGCGAATCAGCGGGATGTTGGTAGCCAGTCTTGAGACGCGTTTGTTCACGTCCTCGAAGGGTTGCAGGTAGGGCAGGTGCACCATCAGGAAGAAGCTTTGCTCGAAGGGATCTTCGATTTCGGCGGCCATTTGCAGGGTGATGTCGAATAGTTCTGCGATGCCTTGCGGCACGGCGAGCGGTTGGTAAACGCTGCCGCCGATGCCAACCGGGCAATTGCGTAGCCGGCCAACGGTGAGCGGGTCGGTCATCAGGCCATCGGCCAGCAAGGCGTGCAGGGCGACGAGGGTCTCTGGGTTGATGCCGATCTGGCCGCTGTTGTGCACCAGATATTCGATGGCGGCCTTGTGGTTGAGGATCATCTGGGTTTCCAGCGCATCCTTGTCGTCAGCGGCCTGGCCGTGGGCGATCAGGCGCTCGGTATCCAGCCAGCTATAGGTGTTGCCTTCAAGTTTTGAGGACGCCCAGGAAAGATCAATCAACAGGCGGTTGAGAATGTCGCGGGCAAAGGTACCTGCTGGCGTTTGCTCGGCGGGTGAGCGGCCCATGCTGCGCAGTTGGACACGCAGCGATTCGGGCAGATAGGCCGTGTGGTTGGGGTAATAGCTCTCAAGAAATTCGATGTTATAGCCAACCGGAGTGCGTTTCTGGCGCGCTTGGCTGACATGAGCACGAATCGCCTGCCCTTCCGGAGAAATGAAAATGGCGGGATTGTTAACCGAATAGGACGCAACCGGGCTTTGTAGCACGTTATTTGGCGCGATATTTTGCGCTACGCCCAACGCGCCTTCTTGGTTTGGCAAAATATAGCGTGTTGCCGGCCCGTTTCCCACGCTTAAAATTCGTCGCTCATTGACCAGCGCCGCCAGCCGGCGTTGTAAAGTGCGCCGCGATACGGCGCCGTTTGCTAAGGCCAGTAAGCCTTCAATCCCAATGCCTTCCGGGTGGCGAGCGATCAGGTAATAGGCTTGATCAAGTTCCTTGGCGGCGACTATTTTTGGCATGATTAAAACCGTTGTGGCGCGATGCGTTATTTTCGCGCCAAATAATATGGCGCGCAATATGCGATTACGCCAATAAATCACGCCACCAATTACTCCTCCGTATGCGGATGCCTTGATTTTTTCAACTGCATCAAACTCTTCACGCGCAATGCAGTAGAGAATGACCGCCTGTAAATTATTCGGCCACGCTCACCATGAATTCTCGTCTTGCATTTTTTGCCGCGCTCGCTGTTCTGGCGTCCAATCCTGTTTTGGCTCAGAACGCGCCGCCGGTGGTTGATACGACGCCCAAGCTGGCTTTTGGCCAGATGATGAAGAGCGGTGACAAACTGGTTTTTGCGCCGTGTCGGGATCGTAGTTATGCAACGTTTGAGGATGTCTCCAACGGCCAGCAAGTGACCAAAGCCTTGAATCTGGTTGGTTTAGATAAGGGCAAAAAGCTTTACGTCGAAGTACTCGGCATACTCGAAAACAGTTTGTTGAAAGCCTCCGAGATCAATATGGCGCGTTCGGAAGGGCGCTGTCAGTTGCCGGGTGGCCAGGAGGAAATCTGGCGGGCGGCGGGCAATGAACCGGGTTGGGCGCTGGTGGCTAGCCCAGCGAACGAGATGGTAATGCTCAAGCGCCAGGGCAAACCGGATCTGAGCGTGCCGTATGCCGCTTTCAAAAGCGAGGCGGGTGTCGCCCAGTTTGAAGCGAGCAAGGACAACCAGAAACTGGCCGTGCGCTTTGAGCACAAGCAGTGCCGCGACACGATGGCCGATATCGTTTATGGCTGGACGGCGACCGTCAACCTCAATGGGCAGGTGCTTAAGGGTTGTGCCTGGCAGCGCTGAAAACAATCGGGCGGGGGCGGGCTTTCTTGACGCTTTCGCGCGCCCGCAACTGGCCACAACCGCCATCAATATCCTGACCAGCCGAATTGCGTAGTTTGGTCAGAATCCGCCGTGAATGCAGGCTGCGCGCAATCGCTCGGGCCTTTTCGACATCCGGGCGCTTGAACTCAAGCTCATCAACCGTGTTGTAGGGGATCAGGTTCATGATCGCGTACTTGCCGGTGAGCAGGCGGACGATGCCGTCCATTTCCTCTTCGCTATCGTTGATGCCGTCGATCAAGGTCCATTGGTACTGAATCGGGTAGCCGGTGGTCCGCGCATAGCGTTCGCCGAGTTCAACCAGCTCTTCCGGAGTGATGCGCGGCGCGTTGGGCAGCAGTTTTTCGCGCAAGTCAGCACGCGTGGTGTGCAGCGACAGAGCAAGCGCGGGGACGACTTTGGCGCGTGGCAACTGCTCGAATGCCCGATAGTCGCCAACCGTCGAAAAAACCAGGCTCTTGTGGCCGATACCGCCTTCGAGGCCGAGCAGTTCTATGGCTTCGATGACGTTTTCGAGATTGTGCGCCGGCTCGCCCATGCCCATGAAAACCACTTTTTTGACCGGGCGCAGGGCGCGCGCCAAAACCACCTGGGCGACGATTTCAGCGCTGCCGAGTTGGCGCAACAGGCCGTCGCGGCCAGTCATGCAAAAAACACAGCCAACCGCGCAGCCGACCTGGGTTGAGACGCACAGGCCGTCACGCGGCAGCAGCACGCTTTCCACCGTTTGCCCATCGCCCAGCCCGATCAGCAGGCGGGCCGAGCCATCTTCGCCGGGGTGTTCGGAGCGGATGCTGGCCAGGGCGGCCAGTTCATCGAAGATTTCAGGCAAAGCGTTACGCAGGGCCAGCGGCAGGAAATTCTCGGCGCGGCGGTGCCGGGTATCGAGCGAACGAATCTGCACCCACGACTGCAGCACGCGCTGTTCGTGGCAGGGCAGGGCGCCGAGCGCCTGCAGGCGCTGGCGTAGTTGCTCAATCCGCATCAAGCTTAGTTGGTAGAAAAAGTGAAGGCGTCAGCGAAAAACTCTTCTTCCGGCAAACCGGCGGCGAGGAAGTCGCGTTTGGCGGCATCGATCATCCCCGGCGAACCGCAGGCATAAACCTGAAAATCTGACAGGTTTTCGTGGTCGACCGTAACCGCCTGATGTACGAAGCCGGTACGGCCGGTCCAGGCGTCATCGGTGGCCGGCTCAGAAAGTACTGGCACAAATTTGATGTTGCTGTGCGCGGCGGCCCACTGTTCGGGCAACTCCGGCATGTAGAGATCGACGCGTGCCTTGGCGCCCCAGTAAATGGAGATCGGGCGAGTACATTGCTCGGCAATCGCATGCTCGACCAGCGCCTTGATTGGTGCAAAGCCAGTGCCGCCGGCGAGGAAAATCATCGGTTTGGTCGAATCTTCGCGCAGGAAAAAACTGCCATGCGGGCCATTGAAGCGCAGGATGTCGCGCACTTTCATGGTCGAGAAAACCTGATCGGTGAACAGTCCACCCGGCACGTGGCGAATGTGCAGTTGCAGCAGTGCATCATCGTGCGGCGCGTTAGCCAGCGAGAAACTGCGTTTCTTGCCATCCTTGAGCAAAATATCGATGTATTGGCCGGCGAGAAATTGCAGGCGCTCGTTGGCCGGCAGGCGCAGGTGCATGTCGATCACATCAGGTGCCAGACGCTCCATTTTCTCAATGCGCGAGGGCAGGGTTTTGACCGGAATATCGGTCGCCAGACTGACTTGTTTGCATTCAATCTTGAGGTCTGATTGCGCCTTGGCGCAGCAATAGAGCGTCAGGCCGTCGGCCTTTTCGGCATCGCTCAGCGCATGCGCTTGTGACTTGCCGTGGTCAACCGTGCCGGACAGCACTTTTCCTTTGCATGCCCCGCAAGCGCCGTCACGGCAGCCGTAAGGCATGGTCAAACCTTGGCGCAGGGCGGCTTCAAGAATGGTTTCATCGGCTTCGGCAGCAAAATTGTGGCCGCTTGGTGTGACGCTGATCTGATGGCTCATCTAACTGTTTCCCCTGGTCGGCTACAATGCCGCCGTGCAAAAAATACTTATCGTCGGCAGCGGAGACGTTGCCCGCCGCATTCTTCCTCACCTCACCGGGCGCTACCGAGTCTTTGCCCTGCTACGCAATGCAGCGCGGGTGGCAGACTGGAAGCGGGCCGGTACCCAACCCTTGCTTGCCGATCTCGATGACGCCAGCAGTTTAGGCCGCATCGCCGGTTTGGCTGATGTGGTGCTGCATCTGGCACCACCACCCAACCAGGGCAACAGCGATACACGCACAAAGCACCTGCTCGCAGCTCTCAGCAAGGGCAAAAGTCTACCACGCTGCCTGATTTACGTTAGCACCACCGGGGTTTATGGCGATTGTGGCGGTGCCGTTATCGATGAAACACGGCGACTCAACGCCGAAAGCCCGCGTGCTGGGCGTCGTGTCGATGCTGAACAGACTTTGCGCGCCTGGGGCACACGTAACGGTGTGCGAGTTTGCATCCTGCGCGCTCCAGGTATTTATGCGGCGGATCGCCTGCCGCTGGAACGGCTGGAAAAAGGACTGCCGGCGCTGGCCGCCGCTGATGATGTGTTCACCAATCACATTCACGCCGCTGATCTGGCGGCTGCTTGTGTCGCTGCCCTGCGTCACGGGCAAGCCAATCGCAGTTACAACGTGGTTGATGATACGGATCTGAAAATGGCCGATTATTTCGATCAGGTCGCCGACGCCTTTACCCTGCCGCATCCGCCACGCTTGAGTCGTGCCGAAGCGAGCGGCATCATCTCACCGATGCAGATGTCGTTCATGCGCGAATCGCGGCGGATTGGCAATCGGCGTATAAAACAGGAACTCAAATTGCGTCTCGCCTTCCCGACGGTTGCCGACGGAATTGCTGATGCCTTGAAAGGAAACACCGTATGCTAGTCGTCAAAGCCCTCCATATTTCACTGGTCGTCGCCTGGTTCGCCGGCCTCTTTTACCTGCCGCGTATCTTCGTCAATCTGGCCATGGTCCCAGCCGATAGCGTGGCCGAACGCGAGCGTTTGTTACTGATGGCCGGCAAGCTCTACCGTTTCATGACCCCGCTCGGCGTGCTGGCCGTGGTCTTTGGCCTGTGGTTGTGGCTCGGCTACGGATTTTCCGGTGGCTGGCTGCATCTCAAAACGACGCTGGTTACGTTGCTGGTCATTTATCATTGGCATTGTGGTCGCCTGCTCAAAAGCTTTCAGACGGGGGCGAATCTCAAGTCGCACGTCTGGTTCCGTTTTTATAATGAAATGCCCGTCCTGGTGATGTTTGCCGTGGTCTTTCTCGTCGTATTGAAGCCCTTCTAATGAATAAATATTTCGCAATCTGCCCGCGTGGGCTTGAAGAACTCCTGAGCCAGGAATTAACCGCACTCGGCGCCCAATACATGCGGTCAACGCACGGCGGCGTCCATTTTTCCGGTGATTGGGCGCTGTGCTATCGCGCCAATCTGGAATCGCGGATTGCCACGCGCATCCTGTGGTTTATCGCCCAGGGCGGCTATCGCAGCGAGGACGACATCTACAAGCTGGCCGCCAAGCAAAGCTGGCCGGATTATTTCAACGTGACGCGCACCATGCGCGTAGCGACGACGGCGATCAAATGCCCACTCAAGTCGCTCGATTTCGTCACCTTGCGCGTTAAGGATGCGGTTTGCGACAGCTTCCGCGCCCGTTTCAACGAACGGCCAAATATCGAAACGCGCAATCCGGATGTCCGCGTGCACGTTTTCCTCACCGAGAACGAATGCACGCTGTATCTCGACACCTCCGGTCAACCGCTGTGGCAGCGTGGTTTCCGCAAAGCTAGCGTCGACGCGCCGCTCAAGGAAAATCTCGCCGCCGGCATTTTGAAAATGACTGGCTGGCAACCGGGCATGGCGCTGGTCGACCCAATGTGCGGCAGCGGTACATTTTTGCTTGAGGCGATTCAGATCGCGCTGGATATCGCGCCCGGCCTGGAGCGCGACTTTGCCTTCGAGCGTTTTAACAGTTTTGAGGCGCAAACCTGGTCGGCCTTGCTGCGCGCAGCCGAGGCACGCTGCAAGACGCCTGAGCCGCTGGAAATTCGCGGTTACGATATTGACGAAAAAGCCGTGCGCGCCACCCGCAAGAATCTGGAAGAAGCCGGTTTTGGCGGCATTGTTATGGTCGACCGCGCCGATATCCTGGAAACCGAGCCGCTCACCGATTCCGGCATTCTTGTCGCCAACCCGCCTTACGGTGAACGGATTGGCGAAACCGAAGCGCTGGCCACTTTCTACCCGCAACTCGGTTCCGCGCTTAAAAAGAACTGGGCAGGCTGGAACTGCTTCTTCTTTACCGCCGATCTGCGTTTGCCGAAGGGCATCGGCCTCAAGCCGAGCCGCAAGACGCCGCTGTTCAATGGCCCGCTGGAATGCCGCTTGTTCGAGATCCGCATGGTGGCGGGTAGTAATCGACCGGCCTAAGCAGGTTTTGTTGCAATGCAATATGCATCCTCGTTTGATCTTGATCAGCTTTTTGCTCAGGGTGATGTGCGAGGATTCGGTTTTTATCCATAAAAATAGTTGAGGGGAAACAGCATGTCAGTGCAGGCTTTGTACCAACAAAAACGTATGTCCGCCGCCGATGCGATTCGCGTCGTCAAAAATGGTGACACCATCGTGGTGCCAACTGCGGTGGCTGAGCCACCGGTTTTGTTGACGGCGCTTTCCGAAGCGCGTCGCGATTTTCGCGGGGTGCAGATTTCGCAAATTCTGCCGATTCGCAAATACGACTATTTCGACCCGGAAACCGTGGAAAACGTCCGTCACACCGCCTATTTTTTCAGCGGCGCGACGCGTGCCGGCGGCGCCGAAGGCTGGATTGATTTCATCCCGGCTTATTTCTCGGAAATGCCGGCACTGATCAAGCGTGATCAAATGCCGGCCAATGTTGTTTTCAGCATGGCCTCGCCAATGGACGAATACGGCTATTTCTCACTCGCGCTCGGCCCGGATTACACGATGGCGGCGATTGAAAAGGCCCATGCCGTGGTGCTTGAAGTAAATCCGAATGTGCCGTTTGCCAATGGCAATTGCCACATCCACATTTCAAAAGTCGCTGCGCTGGTCGAAAGTGATGAGCCGATTCTCGAAGTTGGCTTGCCCAAAATTGGCCCGGTCCAGGAAGCGATCGGCAAATACGTTGCCGACATGATTCCCGATGGTGCCACGCTGCAAATTGGCTACGGCGGCATTCCTGACGCGGTGGTCATGCAACTGACTGACAAGCGCGACTTGGGCATTCACACCGAAATGATCGGCGACGGCATCATGTCGCTGGTTGAAGCGGGCGTCGTGAACAACAGCCGCAAGAATTACCACCCGGGCAAAATGTTCGCCACCTTCGCGCTCGGTTCCAAAAAGCTTTATCAGTTCATGCACCGCAACCCGGCGCTCGAAATGCATCCAGTCGATTTCACCAATGACCCTTTCCTGGCTGGACAGAACGACAACCTGCATGCGATCAACGCCACCATGCAGATCGATTTCATGGGTCAATGCGGTTCTGAAAGCCTTGGTACGCGGCCTTATTCCGGCACCGGCGGGCAGTCCGATTTCGTCCGTGCGGCGAATCGCTCGAACGGCGGCAAGGCATTCATCGTGCTGCCGGCAACCGCCAAGGACGACACCATTTCTCGCATTGTGCCGACGCTGACGCCGGGTACGCATGTGTCGACCAGCAAGAACGACATTAATTACGTGGTGACCGAGTTTGGTGTCGCTCAACTGCGTGGCAAGACAGCCAAGCAGCGTTGCGAGGCGCTGATCGGCATTGCCCATCCCAATTTCCGGGCCGAGCTGCGTGAAACGGCCAAGAAGATGAAGCTGTTGTAATTCAAAGATCTGCATTCAAAACGGCGGCTTTCGGGCCGCCGTTTTTATTGGGCATTTACGCTCGCTTACAACTCGTCGCAATTCGTTTCAGTTATCGGCTCGTACATCCGTTATCGTGACAATCTGAAATAAAGAAACAGCATCGAGGGTGCTTTGATGAAAACGAACAAAATAATCTGGCTAGTCTGCGCCGCATTGCTATCGACCGCCGGTAGTGCGTGGGCAGATCGTGGTCATTGGCGTGGCAATGTCGGCATTTATGTTGGCCCTAGCCCCTTTTTGGGGCCACCGGTTTTTCGCCCGAATTATTATCCCGGCCCTTATGTTTACCCAGCCCCTTATTACCAGCCAGCGCCGATAATCATTACGCAACCGGCACCACCGCCGGTCTATATCGAACAAAGCAACGTGATTACGGAACAGGTACAGGAGCCAGTGGCGACCAACTACTGGTATTACTGTGGTGAATCGAAGACCTATTACCCCTACGTCAAGGAATGCAAGGGCGAGTGGCAAAAAGTGCTGCCGCAGCCGGCCAAATAAATCATGAAACAGCCAATTGCGATGCCGCTCAAGCTTTCTCTTGTTGCCACGATGTTGTTCCTGGGAGCGTGCACGATCATGCCGAACGGCCCCAATGTCATGGTTCTGCCGGGAAGTGGAATGTCGACTGAGCGTTTCCGTGCCGATGATTATGTTTGTCGTGACTTTGCTATGGGGCAGATTGGTGGGCGAAGCAGCCAGCAAACGGCGAATCAGGCTGCGGTGGGTAGCGCCGTGCTTGGTACGGCGATCGGTGCTGTTGCTGGTGCGGCGATCGGCGGCAATCAAGGCGCCGCCGTGGGGGCTGGCGCTGGCTTGCTGGTCGGAGGTGCGGTCGGCTCGGATGCTGCGCGCAGTTCAGGCTATGGCAGCCAGCGGCAATACGACAATGCCTATATCCAGTGCATGTATACCAAGGGCCATCGCGTGCCGGTGCCGGCTAATGTGGCTTACTCAAAGCCAGTGCGCGCCAGCGATGCCGGCATTCCACCACCACCACCGGGATCGCCCCCGCCTCCACCGCCGGGAGCAACACGACCACCGCCTCCGCCGCCGCCCGGTAGCCCACCGCCACCACCACCCGCCAAGAAATAGCGGGCGGTTTCAGGCGGTCTTAAGCGACGCCGGCGCTATGCGCTTGCTGGTCGGCCCAGTAGCTTGAACGCACCATCGGCGCACAGGCGGCGCCGGTGAAGCCCATTTTTTTGGCTTCTTCTTCGTACATTTTGAAAATGTCGGGATGCACGTAGCGGCTGACTGGCAGGTGATGGCCGGAGGGTGCCAGATACTGGCCGATGGTCAGCATTTCGACATCATGGGCGCGCAGGTCGCGCATCACCTCAAGGATTTCCTCATCGGTTTCACCAAGGCCGACCATCAGGCCGGATTTGGTTTTGACTTGAGGGTAGCGCGCCTTGAACTGCTTGAGGAATTCCAGCGAATGCTTGTAGTCGGCGCCGGGGCGTGACTGCTTGTAGAGGCGCGGGATGGTTTCCATGTTGTGGTTGAGCACATCGGGCAGGGCGCCGCCGAGGACATCGAGCGCGACTTCCATGCGGCCACGGAAGTCGGGGACCAGGGTTTCGATGGTCGTGGTTGGTGAAAGCTCGCGGGTGTGACGGATGACGTCCACAAAGTGCTGGGCGCCGCCGTCACGCAGATCGTCACGGTCAACGCTGGTAATCACCACATATTTGAGTTTGAGCGCAGCGACCGATTCGCCAAGTTCGCGCGGTTCGTCGGCATTGGGCGGCAGCGGCTGGCCGTGGCCAACGTCGCAGAACGGGCAGCGCCGGGTGCAGATGTCGCCGAGGATCATGAAGGTGGCGGTGCCACGGCCGAAGCATTCGCCGATGTTGGGGCAGGTGGCTTCTTCGCAAACTGTGTGCAGCTTGCGTTCGCGCAGCATGGTCTTGATTTCACCAAAGCGCCCGGCGCTGTTACCGGCCTTGACCCGGATCCAGTCCGGTTTGCGTAACGGGGTATCGACCGGGATGATCTTGATCGGAATGCGCGCAGTTTTCAGTTCGCCTTTTTGCTTGACGCCTTTTTCAGCCATTTTGTTTATCCAGTTGCCGCAGCAGGTATTGGGTGAGTTGCTCGCCGGCCTGTTGCGCGGTGAGCGGGATGTTGAAGTCTTTGGTTTGTACAACCTTGAGGCCAGCATAGCCGCAAGGGTTGATTGCCGTAAATGGGTGAAGATCCATATCGACATTGAGCGACAGGCCGTGGTAGCTGCAGCCGTTCTTGATCTTCAAACCGAGCGCGGCGATTTTGGCATCGCCAACATAAACGCCGGGCGCACCGGCCAGGCGGTCAGCCTTTACGCCGTAGGCATCGAGAAAGTCGATGACGGCTTGCTCGATGGCGGTGACCAGCTCGCGCACCTTGATTTTCAGGCGCTGCAAGTCGAGCAGCAGATATAAAACGACTTGGCCGGGGCCGTGATAAGTGATCTGGCCGCCCCGATCAATCTTGACGACGGGAATCCCGACATCGACCAGCAAGTGTTCCGGTTTGCCCGCCTGACCGAGGGTGAACACCGGCGGATGTTCGACAATCCAGATTTCGTCCGGCGTCTCTGCCGTTCGCGTGGTGGTGAAAGCGAGCATTGCCTGCCAGGTTGGCTCGTACTCGACCCGGCCAAGTTGTTTGACCAGCAAATTCACAGTGCGACTTTGACCATCGGGTGGGCGGTCAAATCCATATAAATGGCGTCGAGCTGCGGTTTCGAGGTGGCGACGATGGTGCAGGTGACGCTCAGGTAGTTGCCGCCGGAACTGGCACGCAATTCCATGCGCGTCGCGTCAAAATCGGGGGCGTGTTTGGTGACGATGCTGAGCATCACTTCTGCGAACGTGTCTTCGGCCTTGCCCATGATCTTGATCGGGAAGTCGCAGGGGAATTCGAGGAGGGTGTCCTTGTACGATGCCATGTCAGCCTTTACGCATTACCGTGTTTTTAAAATCCTGATACCACTGGAACATTTGCTCACCGAACGGGCCGGGTTTGCCGGCCTGGTCTCCGTAGCCAACCGGTTCGCCATCGAGCGTTGTGATCGCCAGCACTTCTTTGGTCGATGAGGTCATCCAGACCTCGTCAGCACTGCGAAGTTCATTTTCTGAAATTTCGGCCACTTTTAACGGTTGACCGTGAGCCTTGGCCAATTCGATCACGATGTCGTAGGTAATGCCGGGCAGCATCAGCTCGGTTTTCGGTGGGGCCAGCAAAACCCCGTTTTTGACGACAAAAATATTGGAAGCAGCGCCTTCCTTCATATATCCATCGCGAATCAGGATGGCCTCAGCGCAGCCATCTTCGACGGCCTGTTGGCGGGCAAGAATATTGGCCAGCAGGGAAATCACCTTGAGGTCGCAACGTGCCCAGCGCTGGTCGGCCACCGTGATCGCCGCGACGCCTTTGGCGCGAACCTCGGCTGGCGTGGTGACCAGTGGTGACGCAAACGCGAAAGCAGTTGGCGTTACGGAGGCGGGCGGAAAAGCGTGGTCGCGCTTGTTGTCTGCGCCCCGCGTGACTTGCAGGTAGATAGACTGATCATCCCACGGTGCGCCGGCAATCAGTTGTGTGATAACGCCTTGCCAGCCAGCAAGATCAAGCGGGTTGGCCAGCTTGATCCCATCCAGGGTTGCTTGCAGGCGGGTCAGGTGCTCGTCGAGACGAAAGGCGCGGCGCGAATAGACCGGGATTAGTTCATAAACCCCGTCGCCGTAGAGAAATCCGCGATCCAGCGGCGAAATGCCGGCATCGGCCAGGGCCAGGAACTGGCCATTGAGATAAACGGGATCGGCGACGTAGGGGGTCATGGGTTTAGTTGAACCAAAGGCGAATGGTGTCCCAGATGCGTACAAAGATATTGCCGAGGGTCACTTCTTCAAGGGCGAGTACCGGGTATTCGCCATAAGGTTTGCCATCGAGACTGACTTTCAACAGGCCAATATTCTGCCCAAGCGCAATCGGCGCAATCAATCGTGCCACCGGGATGAACTCGGACTTCAGCTTGTCGGTGTAACCCTTGGGCAAAACCACCGAGAAATCATTGCTGAACCCGGCTTTGACCGTATTTTGTGCGCCCTTCCAGACGGGCAACGTAGCCACTTCCTTGTCCTTGGTGAATAGCGTGACCGAATCAAAGGAAAGGAAGCCCCAGTTGAGTAATTTGAGCGATTCACTGGCCCGGGCGGAATCTGATTTGGTGCCGAGAACCACCGACAGCAGGCGGCGATTTTCACGCAACGCTGAGGAAATCAGGCAGTAACCAGCCGCTTCGGTATGGCCGGTCTTGACGCCGTCGACCGTCGGGTCGATGAACAGCAGGCGGTTGCGATTGGGCTGGGTGATGTTGTTGTAGCGGAATTCCTTCATCGAGTAATACTTTTTGTAATCCTCGGGGAAGTCGCGAATCAACGCGCTGGCCAGCAAGGAAAGGTCGCGGGCCGTGGTGTAGTGCTGCGGGTCGGGCAGGCCGGTGGAGTTCATGAAATTGCTGTTCTTCATACCCAGGCGCTGCGCTTCACGATTCATCATCTGCGCGAAGCTTTCTTCGCTGCCAGCGATGGCTTCGGCCAGCGTGACACAGGCATCATTGCCGGACTGAACAATCATGCCCTTGATCAGATCATCAACCGGGACTTGCGTGTCGACCCGGATGAACATCTTGGAGCCACCGGTACGCCAGGCTTTTTCGGAAACGGGGAGCGGCTGGCTGATGGCAATCGTTTTCTGCTGCAAGGCCTTGAAGGTCAGATAGGCCGTCATCAGCTTGGTCAGCGAGGCGGGCTCAAGACGTTCGTCAGCCTTTTCTGAAGTCAGCATCTGACCCGAACCCATCTCCAGCAATAGCCAGGATTTGGCGGCCAGTTCAGGTGGAACAGGCGCTTGCTGGGCGAGTGACTGGCCGGCGCAAATCAGGGCCAGGAGGATGAAAAATATTTTACGAAGCTGCATGATTATCTTTTTTTGGGTCTTGCATTGGGGGGCGTGAATTATACCTCTGTCAAAACTTCGCCTTGCGGCGATGCCGCACAAAGGACTTCGATTGCCGGGTGGCGAATCCGGCGTTCGTTGGAGATTGCGTAAATGTGTTCGCTGACGCCATTCATCGCACCAATGACCTGCGAACCGAGCTGCTCGGCGACCTGATCGGCCAGTGCCAGCGGCGCGGTGAATAGCCCCAGCCCTTCGCGGCCAAAGGTGTTGAGCAGGGCGCTATCTTCAAATTCGCCAACAATCCGCGGTCGGACATTGGCGCTTTCCAGCCAGCGATCAATCCGTGAGCGCAGCGCGTTATGGCGGGTTGGCAACAGCATCGGCGCGCCATCGAGCGATTGCGGGAAATTCGATTTGTAACGGTCAACCAGCGAAATGCCACCAAAAATACCCGTCGCGAAATCGCCCAGCCGTTTGCTGAAAACCTTGAGATTGCCACCGACCGGCGCTGGGCGATCGGTCAGGACCACATCCAGGCGATGCAGCGCAAGGTCGGCGAGCAAGGTTTCAAATTCGCCTTCGTCGCAGATCAGCCGAACATCAACCGGCATTTTGTAGACCGAAGAAAGCAGGCGAAAGGCGAGCAGTTTAGGGATGCCGTCGGAAATGCCGACGCGCAGCCGCAGCGTCGATTCGTTGTCGCTGGTCTTGAGCGCCTCAACCATTGCATCACCCAGTTGAAAAATCTGGTCGGCGTAGCCAAGTGCCAGTCGCCCCGACTCGGTCAGGGCCAGGCCACGCCCCTGGGCGACGAACAAGGATTTACCGAGTTGCCGTTCAAGCAAACTTAATTGCCCGCTAATGGTCTGTATGGCGACATCCAGCCGCTCGGCAGCACGCGTCATACTGCCTTCCTGGGCGACCACCCAGAAGTAGTAAAGATGCTTGAAATTAAGATTGTTCATTGTTTAGTGTCTGAAAAAAACGAAGAGTTGTTCAATTTTCCTACGGGTTTACCGTTTTGTGCAATGCAGTATCATTCGTTCGTAATTTTTAAACCGGAGTTGATCATGAAACGTGTCGTTCTATTTCTCGCTACCAACCTGGCCGTCATGCTGGTGCTCAGTCTGGTCACCAGCCTGCTTGGCGTCAATAAGTTCCTCACGGCCAATGGCTTGAATCTTGGCATGCTGCTCGTCTTCGCTGCCGTCATCGGTTTCGGCGGTTCGCTGATTTCGCTGATGATGTCGAAAATGATGGCGAAGTGGAGCACGGGGGCTCGCGTTATCGAATCGCCGAGTAACTCGACCGAAGTCTGGCTGGTCGATACGGTCGGCCGCCTCGCCCAACGCGCCGGTTTGCCAATGCCGGAAGTGGCGATCTACGACGGTGAGCCGAATGCTTTCGCTACTGGCGCCAGCAAGAACAGTTCGCTGGTCGCCGTGTCGACGGGTTTGTTGCAGAGCATGACGCGGGAAGAAGCCGAAGCCGTGCTGGCGCACGAAGTGGCGCACATCGCCAATGGCGACATGGTGACGCTGACGTTGATTCAGGGTGTGGTTAATACCTTCGTCGTCTTTATCTCGCGGGTCATTGGTTACGCGGTTGATTCCTTCCTGCGTAAAGGGGAGGAAAACAGCGGTCCGGGCATTGGCTACATGGTGACCAGCATGATCTGCGAAGTGATTTTTGGTGTCCTGGCCAGCGTTATCGTTGCCTACTTCTCGCGTCAGCGTGAGTTCCGTGCCGATGCCGGCGCAGCCCAATTGATGGGTAGCGCGATGCCGATGCAGAATGCGCTGCGCCGTTTGGGCAGTTTGCATACCGAGCCTTTGCCGCAGAGCATGGCGGCCTCGGGGATTGCCGGTGGTTCAAGCTGGATGGCGCTGTTCTCCAGCCACCCGCCGCTCGAAGAGCGTATTGCCGCGTTGAATAGCGTGCGCTAAGTACCTTTAGTAGCGGGCCGGCTGTTGCTGGCCCGCAACCCCCAAACCCTGCTTTTGCCTTCTGTTGCCCCGATTTTGGCGGGCGGGTACGGTATTTGCCTTGAATTTGCCATGAACCTTAAAAAAACATTCTTCGTTGTCGCTTTGGGCCTGAGCACCGGCCTGGCGACGGCTCAAGCCGAGTTCGATCTGCCCAGTCTCGAAACGCTGGCCATGACCTCAAGCCGCTCGCTTTTGGCCGCCCGCGATCAGGTGACGGCAGCGCGTTTCGCGGTTGATAGCGCAGCGGCCTTCCCCAATCCCGAGCTGGAATATTTGAGCGGCAGCACCCGTGCGCGCAGTCCGGGCGGCAACCTGGGGGATGCGCGTAGTCTTACGCTGACCCAGCCGCTTGATCTGCCCTGGCGGCGTACTGCCCGGATTGGCGCCGCCGAGGCCGGGCTGGATTCGGCCAGCGCCGGTGCGCGGATGTTTGAAGCGGATTTGCTGGCCCGGCTGCGCGGGCGCTATTACGAGGTCTTGCGCCGTGAAGCGGAATTGAGC
This sequence comes from Pseudomonadota bacterium, assembly GCA_039797825.1. Taxonomy (GTDB): domain Bacteria; phylum Pseudomonadota; class Gammaproteobacteria; order Burkholderiales; family Rhodocyclaceae; genus Azonexus. The sequence goes on from JBDKHF010000028.1 coordinate 17,498, forward strand.
AATGCCCGCGAAGATGCTGCGCTGATGGAGAAAATTCGTTCAAAAATTGCCTTGCGTGTCGAAACTGGCGAGGCGCCGCGGTTTGAGTTGATCAAGGCCGATGCGGAATCGCTGAATGCCCAAAAAACCGCGCAAGCGGCTGGTTTTCGCCTTGAGCAGTCGCGTTCCTTGTTGCGTCAGGCGGTGGGCGGGGGGTTGCCGACCGAGTTCAAGCTGAGCAGCCGCCTGCGCGATGTGCCTGCATTGACCCCACTGGATACGGTGCGCAAGCAAATGGCTGAATCCAGCCCCGATCTGGCACGCGGACGCGCCGAAATGGTGCGTGCCGAGCGCCAACTGGCGCTGGAGCGCGCTCAGCGTCTGCCCAGTCTGGCTTTAAAGGCGAGCATGGATGAAGACCCGGACATGCGCGCCACAAAAATCGGCGTGGTGCTTTCGATTCCGATCTGGGACAGGCGCAGCGGGCCGGTCGGCGAGGCCGCGGCGCAATTGTCACGGGCGCGCAATGAACTGGAAGCGCAGCAATTCGCTCTCGGGCAGGGCTTGGAAGTGGCCTATCAGCAATACGAAATTGCCCAGACGCAGGTTGTTGCACTGGAGTCCGGCATCGTCCGCCAGGCCGAAGCGGCCTTGAAGGTGGCTGAAGCAGCTTACCGTTTTGGCGAGCGTGGTTTTCTTGAGGTGCTTGATGCGCAACGGGTGTTTCGTGCGGCACGGACCGAATTGATTGCTGCGCGCTATGAACTGGCTGCCGCCTGGGTTGAAATTGAACGTCTACGGGCCATGCCCGGAGGGAGCAAGGAATGAAAAAAATACTCTTTTGGCTGTTGACCGCAACATTCATTGCCGGCTGCAACAAGGACGACAAAACCGCCGCTGCCGCGCCGCCGAGTGATCCCGCCCTGGTTGCCCCTGCACCGGAACTGATCGCCCAGCTCAAACTGGCGTCGGTCAGCACGCAGCCGGTGGCTGAAACCTTGCGCGTGGCCGGGCGGATCGATTTTGACGAGCAACGTCTGGCCCGGATCGGGGCGACGATTACTGGTCGCGTCACGGAGATTGACGCCTTGCTGGGTCAGGAAGTCAAAAAAGGCGAGGTGCTGGCGCGTCTCAACAGCAGTGAGCTTTCCACCCAGCAACTGGCTTATTTACGGGCACGCGCCCAGCTTGAACTGAACCGGCGCAATGCCGAACGTGCCCAGTCCTTGTTTGAGGCTGACGTGATCGGCGCTGCCGAGTTGCAGCGCCGGCAGAGCGAGTTTCAGATTTCAGTCGCCGAAACTCGTGCCGCTTCCGATCAGTTGCAACTCCTTGGCGTGACGCCAGCGTCAATTGACCGCCTTGGCAAACAAGGTGCGGTCAACTCATTAACCCCGGTGGTTTCTACGCTCAACGGCCATGTCGTCGAGCGCAAGCTGGCGCAGGGGCAGGTGGTGCAGCCGGCGGATGCGCTGTTTGTGGTGGCTGATCTGTCGCGTTTGTGGGCGGTGGCGCAGGTGCCGGAGCAGCAGGTCAATCAGGTCAAGGTCGGGCAGTCGGTGAGCATTGAGGTGCCGGCGCTGGGTAATGAAAAGCTGGTCGGCAAGCTGATTTATGTCGGCCAGACGATCAACCCGGAAACGCGGACTGTGCTGGTCCGCACTGAACTGGATAATCGCGATGGTCGCCTCAAGCCGGCGATGCTGGCGTCGATGCTGATTGAGGCGCGGGCGGTTGAGCGGCAGGTGGTACCGGCCAGCGCTGTGGTTCGCGAAAATGATGAGGATCACATTTTTGTTGCCTTGGGCGATGGCGCTTTTCGCCTGACCAAGGTCAAGCTCGGGCCGGAACAGGCTGGGCAGCGGGTAGTGATTTCCGGCTTGAAGGGGGGCGAAAATATCGTCATCGATGGTGCTTTCCACCTGAACAATGAACGTAATCGCAAGGAAATGGAGGGCTCGTGATTGAATCTCTAGTCCGTGGCGCGCTTGGACAGCGCCTGGTTGTCGCGGTCATTGCCGCCGTCCTTTTCTTCTTTGGCCTTGATGCGGCGCGCAAGCTGTCGGTCGATGCCTTCCCGGATGTGACCAATATCCAGGTCCAGATCGCCACCGAAGCGCCAGGGCGTTCGCCGGAAGAGGTCGAGCGTTTTGCCACGGTCCCGCTTGAAGTAGCGATGACCGGTTTGCCCGGTCTGGAGGAAATGCGCTCGCTGAACAAGCCGGGGCTGTCGCTGATCACGCTGGTTTTCAGCGATAAAACCGATCTCTACTTTGCGCGTCAGTTGGTCATGGAACGCCTGCTTGAAGTTGGGACTCGCCTGCCGCCGGGTATCTCGCCGGTGCTCGGGCCGGTGTCGACCGGTTTGGGCGAGGTCTATCAATACACGCTGGAGCGCGCCGATGATGGTGATCGGGCGCTGACTGAAGACGAGTTGATGCAGCGCCGTACAGCGCAGGACTGGGTGGTCAGGCCGCTGTTACGCTCGATTCCCGGTGTCGCTGAAATCAATTCGCAGGGCGGCTTTGCCAAGCAGTATCAGGTGCTGGTCAACCCGGATCGGCTGCGCCATTTCGGCTTGACGATTGCCGATGTCTATCAGGCCGTGGGGCGCAACAACGCCAATGCCGGCGGCGGCGTCCTGCCGCAATACGCTGAGCAATATCTGATTCGTGGTGTCGGTCTGGTCAAGGATCTCGACGATCTGCGTGTCATCGTGCTCAAGGAAAAGGACGGCGTGCCGGTCTATGTGCGGGATGTGGCTGAAGTGCAGATCGGTCACGAAGTGCGCCAGGGTGCGGTGATCAAGAACGGCACGACGGAAGCCGTCGGCGGCGTGGTGATGATGTTGTCCGGCGGTAACGCCAAGGCGGTGGTTGGCAAGATCAAGGCGCGGGTTGATGAAATCAACGCCAAGGGGATGTTGCCGGATGGCCTGAAAATCGTCGCTTATTACGATCGTTCGGAATTGGTCGATGCGGCGCTGTGGACCGTCACCAAGGTGTTGCTTGAGGGCGTGCTGCTGGTTGTTGTCGTGCTTTTCCTGTTCCTTGGCGATGTGCGCTCTTCATTGATTGTGGTGGCAACGCTGGTGCTGACGCCCTTGCTGACTTTTGTGGCGATGAACAAGCTGGGTATTTCGGCCAACCTGATGTCGCTCGGCGGTTTGGCGATTGCGATTGGTTTGATGGTCGATGGCTCGGTCGTCGTTGTCGAAAACGCTTTTCTGCAACTCGGGCGCAAGGCGAAAACCGGCGAAAGTCAGTTGCGCATCATCCTGCATGCCGTGGTTGAGGTGGCGACGCCGGTTATTTTCGGCGTCGGCATCATCATTCTCGTCTTCCTGCCGCTGATGACCCTGCAAGGCATGGAAGGCAAGATGTTTGCGCCGCTCGCCTACACCATCGCCATTGCGCTGGCCATTTCACTGGTCTTGTCGCTAACCCTGACGCCGGTGATGTCGACCTATCTGTTGAAGCCGCCAGCGCATGATGGCGACCACGACACGCGGCTGATCGCGATCATGAAACAGCGCTATCTCAAGATGTTGCACTGGACGCTGGCTAACGAGAAAAAGACGGTGATTGCGGCGGTCGTTGCTTTTGTGCTGACCGTGGCGACCTTGCCCTTCCTCGGCACGGCCTTTATTCCGGAAATGAAGGAAGGCTCGGTAGTGCCCGGTATCAATCGGGTGCCGAATATTTCCCTTGAAGAGTCGATCAAGATGGAAATGGAGGCGATGCGTCTGGTCATGCAGGTACCGGGCGTCAAGTCGGCGGTTTCCGGCGTTGGCCGTGGCGAGTCGCCGGCTGACCCGCAGGGATCGAACGAGTCAACGCCGATTGTCAGCCTCAAGCCGCGCAGTGAATGGCCTGCGGGCTGGACGCAGGACACGATTCAGGATGCCATGCGCGAAAAGCTGAAGGTGCTGCCGGGCGTGCAGGTGGTCATGGCGCAGCCGATTTCGGACCGGGTTGATGAAATGGTCACCGGCGTGCGCTCGGATATCGCGGTCAAGGTGTTTGGCGACGATCTCGACCAACTGAAAAAACTGGCCAGCCAGATCGGCAAGGTCGCCCAGACCTTGCAGGGCGCGCAGGATCTGCGCATTGAGCGAGTCAGCGGTCAACAGTATTTATCGGTCGATATTGACCGTCAGGCGATTGCCCGGCTGGGCCTGAATGTGTCGGACGTCAATGACGTGCTGGAGACGGCGATCGGCGGCAAGGTGGTCACCGAGATCTTTGAAGGCGAACGGCGTTTCCCCGGCGTCGTGCGCTTGCCGGAGCGCTTCCGCAATAATGTTGAAGCGATTTCCAATGTGCTGATTACCTCGCCAAATGGCGCTCAGGTACGCCTGACCGATGTCGCCAAAATTCGCGTGCAGGATGGCCCGGCGCAGATTTCGCGCGAACTGGGCAAGCGCCGCATCGTGATTGGTGTGAACGTCAAGGATCGTGACCTCGGTAGCTTTGTCGCCGAATTGCAGCAAAAGGTAGAAGCGCAGATCAAAATGCCGGAAGGCTATTACCTGGAGTGGGGCGGTCAGTTCCAGAACATGGAGCGGGCGCTGGGCCACTTGATGGTGATTATTCCGATCACCATTGCCGCGATCTTCTTCCTGCTCTTCCTGCTCTTCAATTCGCTGCGTTTCGCGACACTGATTATTACCGTGCTGCCCTTCGCTTCGATCGGCGGCATCATCGGCCTCTTTGTTTCCGGTGAATATCTGTCAGTGCCGGCATCGGTCGGATTCATTGCCCTGTGGGGTATTGCGGTGCTTAACGGGGTCGTGCTGGTGTCCTATATTCGCGGTTTGCGCGAAGATGGCCGGAGCGTGCAGCAAGCCGTGATCGAAGGCGCCACGCTGCGCTTCAGGCCGGTGATGATGACCGCCACCGTAGCCATGCTCGGCCTGATTCCCTTCCTCTTTTCGGATGGGCCAGGTTCCGAGGTGCAGCGCCCACTGGCCATTGTGGTAATCGGCGGCCTGATTACCTGCACTTTGCTGACGCTGCTGGTATTGCCCACCATTTACCGCTGGTTTGATGAAGAGAAAGTAGAAGCATGAAAGAGATCAAGGCAATTATTCGCCCCAACAAGCTGGCTTCGCTGCGCGATGCCCTCGTCCTCTTGCCCGGCTTTCCCGGTATGACGGTCAGCAAGGTCGAAGGCTGCAGCGCGCCCAACCGGCACCTTGCGCATCACAATATCAAGGAGCAACTGACCGACTACACGCCCAAGGTGCGGATCGAAATTGTTGCACCCGACGAAGTGGCGCAGCAGATTTTTGACCGCATTACTCAGGTTGCGCAGACCGGCCATTTTGGTGATGGTCTGGTCTGGATCACCGAGGTTGAACAGGCTGCATTCATTTTCAAGACGACGCCGGGGCCGGCTAGCTGAGCTTTTTGCCCCGATTCAGGTGTCGACCGTATCAGTCAGTTGAGCCAGCGCCGCCAGTTGAGCTAAAACGTGAGCGCGTATGGTTTCGCTCTCCAGACTGTTGTGCTTGCTCGCCTGCTGCAAGGTTTGCTGGAGTTTTCGCGCGGCATGGATCATGCCGTAAAGCGTCAAATGCTCGGCGTGTTCGATCAGTTCAGCAATCTCGATCAGCAATGATTCGCCATCCGGCGGTAAAGCTGCCAGCGCATCCTGCATGCGTTCCAGTCGTTCGTGGGTTTCGGCAACAAACAGGCGGTCGATGACGGCTGAGCGGTCGCCTGTTTCCTTGGCGGTCGCCGCACATTTTTCCAGACGTTCAGCAAAATGCTGGATGCGCTCGGCGAACGCCGGATGTTCAAGTCCGCCGTTTTCGCTCAGGCATTCGATACAGGCGCTCAGGGCGGCTACGATACGCGGCGGTACGACCTCTGCTTCCAAACAGTCAATGGCGCTGGCCAATGCTTCACCGAGGCGCAGGCAATCAACATCGGCGCTTTCCAGCGTCAGGCTGTAAAGCGCGAAAACGGCCGGGCGGATGTCATCTTCGCCGAGGCTGTGGCGCTCTGCCCAGGCGCAATGCAAGCGTTGGCAGGCAGCAATCCAGCGCGCATTAAGTGCCGGTGGAAAACGCAGCTTTTGCGGTTTCGCCAGCCAGGGCAGGATGGCGGCCGTAGCCTCTTGTGCAGAAGCCACGGCCATGCTGCTTTCCTCGAAAGGTTCTTCGGGGAGTTCAGCCATGGTGAAACTTATTGGCCGGCCAGTTTGGCGAAGGCGCTAACCACTTCGGGCGGCGCCTGGACCAGTTCGATCAGAACGCCTTCGCCGCCAATCGGCGACTCTTCATTACCCTTCGGGTGCAGAAAAGTGATGTCGAAGCCGGCCGCGCCCTTGCGTATGCCGCCCGGTGCAAAGCGCACGCCATTGGCCGACAGCCATTCAACCGCCTTCGGCAGATCGTCAATCCACAAACCAACGTGATTCAATGGCGTGGTGTGCACGGCAGGCTTTTTCTCCGGATCAAGCGGCTGCATCAGGTCAACCTCAACCTTGAATGGGCCGCTGCCCATCGCACAAATATCTTCATCGACATTCTCGCGCTCGGAAACAAACGTGCTGGTCACTTCGAGGCCGAACATATCGACCCACAGGGTGCGCAGCTTTTCTTTGGACGGCCCGCCGATAGCGATTTGCTGAATGCCGAGCACCTTGAATGGACGTTGGCTCATGGTTTTTTCTCCTGTTTGCGTTGAGCGAAAATGAGTAAGGCGAAACCGACGGCGATCATCGGCAAGGACAGCCATTGTCCCATGCTGATCGTATAGGAATGGCCGAAAATGCCGGCGTCAGGTTCGCGGAAAAATTCAGTGATGAAGCGGCAGAGGCCATAGCCGGCGAGTGCCATGCCGGTGACGGCGCCGCGTTGTCGCGGTCGACTCGAAAAAAGCCACAAAATTATGAAGAGCGTCAAACCTTCCAGCCCGACATGGTAAAGCTGCGACGGATGACGCGGCTGCAGGTCGCCGGATTGCGGGAAAATCATCGCCCACGGCAGGCTGGGATCGGTGACGCGGCCCCACAATTCGCCATTGATGAAGTTGCCAATCCGTCCAGCGGCCAGACCCAGCGGCACCAAGGGCGCGACAAAGTCGACGACATCAAGCCAGTTGAAATTCTGTTTGCGCGCCCACAAGCCCAGGGCAATTAATACGCCGAGAAATCCCCCGTGAAACGCCATGCCGCCCTTCCAGACAGCAAAAATTTCCAGCGGATGAGCAAAGTAATAGCCCGGTTCATAAAAAATCACCTGTCCCAGGCGACCGCCGAGAATGACACCCAGCATGCCGTAGAACAGCAGGTCGTCGAGTTGTTCCACTGTCAGGAGCGATGGCCGGGTGCGGATGCGATAGCGGCCGAGCAAAATAAACTGAACGAAGGCAACCAGATACATCAAACCGTACCAGCGCACCGACAGTGGGCCGAGTGAAAAAGCGATGGGGTCGAACTGGGGATGAAGAAGCATTGCGCGTGGAGACTCAGCTAGAATTCAACAATTATAGTTCGCGCCGATTGTGACAAGACGTTGGCGCAAAGTTTCAGACGGAGATTTAGATGCCCCAATACCGCTCACGCACCTCCACCCACGGTCGCAACATGGCCGGCGCCCGTTCCCTGTGGCGCGCAACCGGCATGAAAGATGGCGACTTCGGCAAGCCGATCATCGCCGTGGTGAATTCCTTTACCCAGTTCGTGCCGGGACACGTCCATCTCAAGGACATGGGCCAGCTGGTGGCGCGCGAAATTGAGGCCGCCGGCGGCGTCGCCAAGGAATTCAACACGATCGCCATTGACGACGGTATCGCCATGGGCCACAGCGGCATGCTTTATTCGCTGCCCAGCCGCGACCTGATTGCCGACTCGGTCGAGTACATGGTCAACGCCCACTGCGCCGATGCGATGGTTTGCATCTCGAATTGCGACAAAATCACGCCGGGCATGTTGATGGCGGCAATGCGCGTCAACATTCCGGTAATTTTTGTTTCCGGCGGCCCGATGGAAGCCGGCAAGGTGACGATTCAAGGTCAGGTCGTTCATCTCGATCTGGTCGATGCGATGGTCAAGGCCGCTGATGCATCGGTTTCCCAAACTGATCTAGACGAAATCGAGCGTTCTGCCTGCCCGACCTGCGGTTCCTGTTCTGGCATGTTTACCGCCAATTCGATGAATTGTCTGACCGAAGCCTTCGGCCTCAGCTTGCCTGGCAACGGGACGGTTGTTGCCACCCACGCCGACCGCAAGCAACTCTTCCTGCGCGCCGGGCGCCAGATCGTCGAGTTGTGCAAGCGTTACTACGAACAGGACGACGCTTCGGTCCTGCCGCGTTCGATCGCGACCAAGGAAGCATTTGAAAATGCCATGACGCTCGACGTCGCGATGGGCGGTTCAACCAATACCGTGCTCCACATCCTGGCGACAGCGCAGGAAGCCGGTGTCGATTTCACGATGGCTGACATCGACCGCATTTCGCGTGCCGTGCCCTGTCTGTGCAAGGTGGCGCCGATGACCGATAAATATCACATCGAAGATGTTCATCGCGCAGGCGGCATTTTTGGCATCCTCGGTGAGCTGGATCGGGCGGGGTTGATTCATCGTGATGTGCCGAACGTTCATGCCAAAACCCTTGGGGAGGCGATTGATCAATGGGATGTCGTGCGTGAACATGACGTCAAGGTGCATCAGTTTTACAAGGCAGCGCCGGGCGGCGTGCCGACTCAAGTCGCCTTCTCGCAGGATCGCCGCTTCAACGAACTTGATCTTGATCGCACCCATGGCTGTATCCGCAACAGGGCCAACGCCTACTCGCAGGAGGGTGGCCTGGCGGTGCTTTACGGCAATATCGCGGTCAACGGTTGTATCGTCAAGACAGCGGGTGTCGATGAATCGATCTGGAAATTTACCGGTCGCGCCCGCGTCTTTGAAAGCCAGGATGCTGCGGTCGACGCCATTTTGGCCGGCAAAATTGTGGCCGGTGATGTGGTCGTGATTCGCTACGAAGGTCCCAAGGGTGGCCCAGGGATGCAGGAAATGCTTTATCCAACCTCCTATCTCAAGTCGATGGGTTTGGGCAAAGACTGCGCGCTGCTCACCGATGGCCGTTTTTCCGGCGGCACCTCCGGTCTTTCAATCGGACACGCTTCGCCGGAGGCTGCAGACGGCGGCGCGATTGGTTTGGTGGAAGAGGGCGATACGATTGAAATCGATATTCCCCAGCGCCGGATACAACTCGCTGTCAGCGATGAAGTGCTGGGCGCCCGTCGCGCCGCAATGCTCGCTCGCGGTGATGCTGCGTGGCAACCGGTTGATCGTGAGCGCGTTGTTTCGGCCGCCCTTCAGGCTTACGCGCTGATGACGACCTCGGCAGATAAAGGGGCGGTTCGTGATGTAACCCAGATTCGCCGCAAATAAGCGCGGCAGCATTGTGTCAACGCAGCCTCAGCACATGCGTTATATGCTGAGGCTCAGGAAGAAAGCCTTTAAACCCGCAGATTTTTCACAGTTGTTTGCCAGCGGTCAAAAAGGGTTTTATCATCCAACGCTGAATTACCCATAAACCCGCAAACGGAGCGAGATAATGAAAGCTGTTTACGTTGCAATGATTGCCGCTGGTATCGTCATGACCGGTCAAGTTCAAGCTGACGAAGCCCTGGCTAAAGCCAAAAACTGTATGGCTTGCCACACCATCGACAAAAAATTGGTTGGCCCGGCTTACAAAGAAGTTGCCGCCAAGTACAAGGGCGATGCAAAAGCACCGGCCATGCTGGCTGCCAAGGTCAAGGCGGGTGGCAAGGGCGCCTGGGGCGAAATCCCGATGCCGCCGAACAATGTTACCGATGACGAAGCCAAGAAATTGGTGGCTTGGGTTCTGGCCCAGAAGTAATTTTAAATTTGTTTTTCAAAAAACCGGCCGGGTGCCGGTTTTTTTATATTCAGTGTTGTTGACAAAATGCTTGTTGACCCGGATAATCTTGCGTTCTTCCGGAGGGGTACCCAAGCGGTCAACGGGAACAGACTGTAAATCTGTCGGCTCTGCCTTCGAAGGTTCGAATCCTTCCCCCTCCACCAGAATAAAGTAGTAGTAGCAGTTAGTGATGCGGGTCAAAGGTTAAGCGGGTGTAGCTTAATGGTAGAGCTGAAGCCTTCCAAGCTTAAGACGAGGGTTCGATTCCCTTCACCCGCTCCACTAGCGGTGCGTCAAGTGTTTAAAGATGGGCCCATGTAGCTCAGTGGTAGAGCACTCCCTTGGTAAGGGAGAGGTCGGAAGTTCGATTCTTCTCATGGGCACCACGTGCTTGGTGTCAATTGTGGATTATTTGATTACTTGTTTATTGGGGAGTTGGAATGGCTAAGGAAAAATTCGCGCGTACGAAGCCGCACGTAAACGTTGGCACGATTGGGCACGTTGACCATGGCAAGACCACGCTAACAGCAGCAATCACCACGGTGCTAGCAGCCAAGTTC